>JBFKFZ010000006.1:0-101651 GCA_041633555.1 Paracoccaceae bacterium
CAGTGCCCGGTTGATCTCGGCCAGAAGACCGTTGGTGCGCCAGCCGTAGAAATAGTATCGAACCGTCGATACCGGCGGGAAGTCTTTCGGTAAAAGCGACCACGCGCACCCCGCCGATGCAATATACTGGATCGCATCCCACACGCCGCGCAGTTCAACCTCGCGCGGCCTGCCAAGATGGTTGGGACCGGGTAAGAGTGGCCTGATTATCAACCATTCCGCATCTGTAACATCACTTGAATATCGCGGCGTCGCGCGCCCATGTAGTTTCCGGGTGAATTCAGTCCAGGCCATCTTGATCTCCGTTCAGCTTCCAACCGAACAGAATCACAACCTACTGAATTCACTCAACTCATTTCCGATCAGGCTCTTAGGTATTGCTTGTGCCGCCCCCGAAGCAACAGTTGCTGATGTGACGGCCGATGAAAATGCCATTCTTGAAATCTGGTCTACTTACAGCGCCGCACGTGTTGCTGGCGATGCCGAGACTTGGCTTGCCCTTTGGGATGAAAAAAGCATTCGATTGCCGCCGGGCGCTCCGGCCGTTGATTTCGCCACATTTGCTCCAGGAACGCCTGAGCGCTTCGCCAAACCGCCTGCATCTCCTGCATCTATGGAGATAAATCCCGAGGAAATCGTCGTCGCGGGTGACGGGGCGTTCTCGCGCGGGAATTTCATCGTGAACGACGCGGTCGAGGGGAAATTCTTGACAATCTTCCGTCGGCAAGATGATGGCTCTTGGCGCATCTATCGCGATGCCTTCAACATGAACGCCGAGTGATTTCTATCCCGCACGGGCGCTGCGCACGTGCGGGATAGATCCGGAACCTAAGCGCATCGAGAAGGAACCGTAGAACGATAAAGGCCGAACGGCGGTTCTGTCTGCGCACCGGGCAGGACTGCCACGCGAAACCGGTGGGCCGCACGCGGTCGACCGGGTTGCTTGGGATCATGCCGGATGGCTTGCATGAAAGGGACAGGCTATCCCGAGATCGCCTGCAGCAGCCGGGCGCGGGCCGGCGGGATCGAGCTGACCTCGACCCCGGTGAAGACATGCAGCCGGTTCAGTTCGGCATCGACGACCGCGTGATCGCTGACCCAGCCGCCCATCGTCAGGTAGGTTCTAAGCAGCGGCGGCATCGCCAGCAGGCCGCGCCGGGGATCCGGCCGGCGCCGGAGCCGGGCGGCGAAACGGAAGACCTGCAGCGCCTTGACGGCCGGTCTCCAGCGGGGGGGCGCGAGGTGGCGTGCCTTCAGCATCGCGAATGCGTCGAGATAATCCGCCGCACGGATGCCCTCGAATGAGGTGCAGCCGAACAGGAGATCGGCCCGCTCGGCCTCGACCAGCCGGGTCAACGCGCCCCAGGCCACACGAAGCACGTCGGGATCCTTAACCTGCGGATGAATGCAGAAGCGACCGATCTCGATCATCCGGCCTGGATAGCCGCTGAGCCCGGCCAGCCCGTAGTATTGCGACGAGTAGCATTGCGAGATGTCCGCACCGCCTGACAGCGACATGAGCCGGAAGGTGCAGACCAGCCGCCCGCCCGTCCCCTCCTCGACCAGCAGGTGGCGGCAGAGTGCGTCGAACGGGTCGGCATCGGGCCCGACAGGAGCGCCCGAGCGCCGGAATGTCTGCCCGCGCAACTGCTGCGCCGCGAGCAAGTCGGCCTCGGATGCCGCGAACCGGACGCTGTAGCGCCCCTTGCGCAGCAGCTGCATCGGTTCTGTCTCAATCACGTTCACGCTGATCTGACCCCGGCTTGGCGAAATGCCGTCGGCGGTCTACATATGCTCTCCGGCGGCAAGTTACGCAAGGCGGGCGGGCCCGAGGCCCAAGGGAGGAAAGGAAGGCGCATGGAAAAGACCGAGAAAACCGATGCCGAATGGCGGGCCCAGCTGTCGGACCTGGCCTACAAGGTGACCCGCAAGCATGGCACCGAGCGCGCCTTCACGCATGACGACTTCCCCAAGGGTCCGGGCAGCTACACTTGTGTCTGCTGCGGCGCGCCGGTCTTCGATCAGGCGCACAAGTTCGACAGCGGCACCGGCTGGCCCTCGTTCTGGCAGCCAAAGGATGCCGAACTTGTCGGCGAAAGCGAGGATAACGGCTGGTTCATGAGACGCACCGAGGTGCATTGCAACCGCTGCGACGCGCATCTCGGCCATGTCTTTCCCGACGGCCCAGCCCCGACCGGCTTGCGCTACTGCATTAACGGCGTGGCTCTGGACTTCAAGCCCGAAGACTAGTTCAGGAATTCGCCCAGGTTGATGTTGCCGAGGTTGCCCAAGAGCTGACGCAGGAAGGTCGTGTCGCGCACGGCGCTAGAGGTCACGCGGCGCGAGAGTGTCACCACCCGGCCGTCCTGCAACCCGAACCGCTCGATATTCGTCACCCGGTCATTGCCGTCAAAGCTGATCGCCAGAACTTCGCGCTCGATCTCCTGCGGCGCCTGATAGGCATAGTGGCGGAAGCGGCTTTCGACGAAATACCATGCCTCGCCGTCCAGCACGCCCGAGGCGGAGGGCTGACCCACGAGTGACGCTACGCTTTCCTTGGTGTCCAGTCCGACGGTGATCTGGGCCAGTTCCTCATCCGATGGAACATAGCCATGATTGCGGTAGGTTGCCGTGCAGGACGCCATGGCCAGAACCATCACGATCGCCGCCGAAGCCCTGACGATACCGGCCAGTTTACGCATTCCCACCCCTTGCCTTGTGGTGTCCCGCCTCGTATCCGGCTTACAGAAGGAATGCCCCCTGTTCAAGAACATCAAGAGTCGTGGATATCATGCAATCCGATCCTTCCTGGTCCCATATGCTGCGCATCGCCGACCTGCCGGGCCGCAAGGCGACGCCCTTCACGCTGACCCCCGGTGCCGAAGTCCTGCGCGCCATTGCGAAAGAGCTTGGTCTGCTTGGGCTGCGGAAATTGCGCTTTGCCGGGGAACTGGTGCCGATTGGCAAGCAAGACTGGCGGCTGAGGGCGCAGCTGGGCGCGACCGTCACGCAGCCCTGTATCGTCACCCTCGCCCCGGTGACGACCCGAATCGAGGAAGAGGTCAGCCGCAGTTACGTCGCCGACATGCCCGACTTCGCCGCCGGCAGCGAGGTCGAGATGCCCGAGGATGACAGTGTCGAACCCCTGACCGCCACGCTCGATCTTGGTGCGCTGATGATCGAGGCGCTGGCGCTCGCTTTGCCGCTTTATCCCCGTGCCAAAGGGGCGCAACTGGGCAGCGCGGTCTTCACCGAGCCGGGGGCCGAGCCGATGAGTGACGAAGAGGCGCGGCCCTTCGCGGGGCTGAAGGGGCTGCGGGACAAGTTGGGAAAGGACTGAGGTCGTGGCAATTCCACCCGCAGGACCGCATGCGAACCCACCTATTTGGACGGTGCCCGCGTCATGATCATCAGCGACACCCATCGCTTCGCCTTCGTCCATATCCCGAAGACCGCCGGATCGAGCATCCGTCACGCGCTGATGCCCTATGACCAGCGCCGTGCCCGCTATTACGACCGGATGGTCGCGGACCATCCGGGGCTGGGCCGGGTCGATCATCATCATCTGCCGCTAGCGGTGCTGGCGGCGCATTTTCCGGATGATTTCGCCTGTTTGCGGGACTACCGCAGCTATGCCGTCACCCGCGATCCCATCGAAAGGTTCCCGTCGGCGCTGGCACAGAGGCTTCTGATGTATCGCGGCAAGCGGCTGGAAGAACTCGACAATGCCGAGACCGCGGTCGAGATCGACCTGGTCCTGGACCGGCTGGGCCGGCACGACTCCGCCGCGCCGATCACCGACCCCGAATTCGTGCATTTCGCGCGCCAGGTTGACTATACCCATCTGGACGGCGTGCAGGTTGTCCAGCGCATCCTGCCGCTTGACGCGACCGAGACGATGCTTGCCGAATTGCAGGGCCTGATCGGCGAAAGGCTAGAAACCAAGGTCGTGAACCGGCGGATGCAATTCGCCAACCCGGCGCTGAACCGGATGAGTTCCGGCCTGCAACGCCGGCTGGAAGCGGCGATCCCGTTGTCGGTCTGGCTGCCGGTCTCGCACCGGATCCGCGACACCTTCCGTGCCATGGGGCTTTTCTACAGCTCGACCTCGCGGCCGAAGCCGGTCTTTCGCTCGGAGACCGTGACAGCGTTCATTGCCGAGCATTACGTCGCCGATTTCGAGTTGCACCGGCGGGCGGTCGAGGCCCTTGCGGGGCCGGACCGGTAATCCGCGAGGCGGCGCGGTTCAGATGAAGGCGATCAGGCCGAGATTGCGGGTCACGTCGTCGAACCACAGCCGGTGCCGGAACGGAAAGCACTTGCGGGTGGCGATGTCGGCATTCGGCAAGTCGGAATAGGCCTGCAGGAAATGCCGCACCGGCGGGTCGAGCCGGTCGCCAAACCGTTCGAGCGCGGCGCGGGCCTGGGCCTGGGTGCCGGCCAGTACGAATTTCGAGCGCCGGGCCGCGGCCATCGGGTCCGACAGTACCCGGGTGACGCCATTGCGCAACGACCAGGATTTCGCCCCCAAAGTGTTGTTGCCGTGCTGGCGATAGAGGATGCTGGGTTTGGGATCGTGCACGATCCGTCCGAAAATCGCCGCGACCAGCGCCAGCCACCAGTCATGCATCATTGCATCCCGCGGCACCGGCTGGGCGAACTCGCGCAGGGCGGCATTGCCGATCATCGCGCAACCGGTGACGACATTCTGCAATGTCAGAAACTTCCACTGCTCCTCGTCCGAGGGGAAGTTGAGCCGCTGGTAGTTCCAGAAACTCGGCGAGATCGGCTGCAGGCTGTCATCGGTTACGATCAGATCGGTATGGACGATGACCGGCGCGCCCGGCCCGGTCCCGGTCTCAACCACGCCGATCTTCGAGATCAGCCGCGCGACCCTGTCCGGCAGCCAGAAATCGTCCTGGTCGCAGGGCAGGAAGTAATTCGCCGCGCTCGCCTGCAGCAGGGTACCGAAATTGGCCGAGGCGCCGATATTGCCGCGGCCATCCTCGATCAGGCTGAACTGCGCACCTCTGTCGGCGCCCCAGCGGCGCAGGATGGCAAGGCTTTCGTCGGTCGAGCCGTCATCGCGCACGATCAGCCGCCAGTCCTGACTGGTCTGGCGGTCGAGCGATCCCAGAAGATCGGGCAGAAATCTCGCGCCGTTATAGGTGGCGAGCAGTATATCGACTTTCCGCGCCGTCATGTCAGCTTCCCATTCTGTCGGCCCGGGTCTGCGCAATGCAACAGGGATTTTGCGCTCGCCCGGTCGCGCCGCGCCGCGACCCGAATCTATGCCGTCATGGATCGCCGCGACAAGTGGCCATTATGAGGAATGGTTGTGACCATCCCGCATCGTTTCGGGGTGTGGCAGGGATGCCCGCATGCGCCACAAATAGCGCTTGCACCGGCGCAAAATGCCACTATGTTCCCGGCCTTCTTGCAAGATGGGTTGGACACGGGAGCCGGAAGCGCGTAAGAGGCCCGGAAACCCGCGAACAAGAACCAGAATCCTACTCGGGGCCATGCCCCACTGATACCGAGGTTGTGACATGGCTGTCCCACAGAATAGAGTTACCCGCTCCAAGCGGAACATGCGCCGCGCCCATGATGCGCTGGTCGCCGGCAATCCCGCCGAATGCCCGAACTGCGGCGAGCTGAAGCGCCCGCACCACGTCTGCGGTGCTTGCGGCCATTATGACAACCGTGAGGTTGTCGCACAGGCAAACGAGATCGACATCGACGACGAGGACGCGGCGTAAGCCTGCGTCTGACAGCACCCTGGCATGACGGTAACGGACGATCATAGCGCCAAGGGTGCCTCTCGCACCGTTATTTCGGTCGACGCCATGGGCGGAGATCGCGGACCGGCGGCGGTTGTCGCCGGTATGCTTGCCTCTGCCGAGAAGAATCCGGACATCCGGTTCATCGTGCATGGCCCGGAGGACGAACTGACGCGGTTGATCGCCAGCCGCGACGGTCTGTCGGTGCGCTGCGAGATCCGCCACGCTGCCGGCGTCGTCACGATGACCGACAAGCCGAGCCAGGTAATGCGCAACGGGCAGGACAGCTCGATGTGGTCGGCGATAGATTCGGTGAAGAACGGCGAGGCCGCCAGTGCTGTGTCCTGCGGCAATACCGGCGCCCTGATGGCCCTGTCGATGATCCGCCTGCGCAAACTGCCGGGCGTAAACCGGCCCGCCATCGCCTGCCTCTGGCCGTCGCTCAATCCCGGAGGGTTCAACGTCATGCTCGATGTCGGAGCCGACATCAAGGCGGACGAGAACGATCTTCTGCAATATGCCCTGATGGGCGCGTCCTATGCCCGCAACGGTATGGGCATCGCGCGGCCCCGGATCGGTCTGCTTAATGTCGGCACCGAAGAGCACAAGGGCCGCACCGAGCTGAAGGCCGCGCATGACCTGTTCCAGCAGAACACCACGGCGGGCGGTTTTGACTTCGTCGGCTTCGTCGAGGGTGGCGATATCCCGTCGAGCCGCGTCGACGTGATCGTCACCGACGGCTTCACCGGCAATGTCGCGCTGAAGACCGGAGAGGGCACCGCGCGGCTGGTCAGCGACCAGATGAAGGTGGCGCTCAAATCGACGCTTTTCTCGCGCTTCGGGGCGCTTCTGGCCTACCCGTCGCTGATGCAGCTCAGCAAGCGGATCGACCCCCGGCAGGTCAATGGCGGCGTCTTTCTGGGGCTGAACGGCACGGTGATCAAGTCGCACGGCTCGGCCGACGCGACCGGGGTTTCGGCGGCGATCAAGCTGGCCTTCACGCTGGCGCAATCGGGCTTTACCGAACGGCTGGCGGCACGGGTTGCATCTGCCGCACTGCCGAGCCAAGATGATCCGGGGACAGCCGACGAAAACAATAACGGTGCAACATGACGGTTCGGGCAGTGGTTCGCGGGGTTGGGCATTACCTGCCGGAACGGGTGGTGCCGAACTCGGACTTCGAAGCCACGCTTGACACGTCAGACGAATGGATCCGCACCCGCACCGGCATCGAACGGCGCCATTTCGCCGCTGACGACCAGACCACCTCTGACCTTGCCATGCGGGCCGCTCGCGCGGCGCTTGCCGATGCCGGGCTGGAGCCCGACGACCTCGATGCGATCATCGTGGCGACTTCGACCGCCGATCTGACCTTCCCGTCGGCCGCGACGATGGTGCAATCGGGCCTCGGCATGTCCAGGGGCTTTGCCTTCGACGTGCAGGCGGTCTGCGCCGGCTTCGTCTATGCGATGGCCAATGCCAATGCGCTGATCGTTTCGGGTCAGGTGAAGCGGGTGCTGGTGATAGGCGCCGAGACTTTCAGCCGGATCCTCGATTTCACCGACCGCTCGACCTGCGTCCTGTTCGGCGACGGCGCGGGGGCAGTGATCCTGGAGGCCGGGACAGGCAAGGGCACTTCCGAGGATCGCGGCATCCTCGCCACCGACCTCAATTCCGACGGCAGCCACCGCGGGCTTCTCTATGTCGATGGCGGCGTCTCGACGACGGGCACCGCTGGCGTGGTCAAGATGCAGGGGCCGGAGCTTTTCAAACATGCGGTGGTCAAGCTGGCCGAAACCGCGCTGACATCGCTTGAGAAGGCCGGGCTTGCCGAGGACCAGCTGGACTGGATCGTGCCGCATCAGGCCAATATCCGGATCATCGCCGGCACTGCCCGGAAGCTCGGCCTGTCGATGGACAATGTCGTTCTGACGCTTCAGGAACATGGCAATACTTCTGCCGCATCGATTCCCCTCGCTCTGTCGACGGCCAAGCTGGAAGGCAAGTTCAAACCCGGCCAGATCCTCCTGATGGAGGCGATTGGCGGCGGTTTGGCCTGGGGATCGGTCGTTTTGCGCTGGTAACCGCTTCAATTCACCTGTTAAAGGGCTATTCCAAGCTCTTGATATTGACTCGGAAATTGGCCTCGCCCTATGGTTTTGCAGCCGGACCGCAGGGGGAAGATGATGAGCGAAAAGACACTGACCAGAATGGATCTGTCCGAGGCCGTATTCCGCGAGGTCGGCCTCAGCAGGAATGAGTCCTCGCAGCTCGTAGAAAGCGTGCTGACCCACATCTCCGATGCCTTGGCGTCGGGCGAGACTGTCAAGATCTCGTCTTTCGGCACGTTCAGCGTTCGCGACAAGGCCGCCCGCGTCGGCCGTAATCCGAAAACCGGGGAAGAAGTACCGATCCTGCCGCGCCGGGTGCTGACCTTTCGGCCCTCGCACCTGATGAAAGACCGCGTCGCCGCCGGCAACAAGCGCTAGGACCCAGCTGGAATGACCAAGTCACCGGATGCCTTCCGCACCATCAGCGAGGTTGCCGATTGGCTTGAAACGCCGACTCATGTGCTGCGCTTCTGGGAAAGCCGGTTCACCCAGGTGAAACCGGTGAAGCGCGCCGGTGGACGGCGCTATTACCGACCGTCGGACATGGAATTGCTGGGCGGTATCAAGAAGTTGCTGCACGAAGACGGGATGACCATCCGCGGCGTCCAGAAGCTCTTGCGCGAAGAGGGCATCAAGCATGTCGCCAACCTGTCGCCGCCGGTCAACGGCCATGACGCCGGGACCGATGCAGATGTGATCGACACCGCTGCCCTGCCGGAGGCCACTCCGGCGCCGATGATCGCGGATGCGCCGCAGGAGGAGGCCGACAATGTCGTGCCGCTGTCGCGGACCCTGGCGGATGCTGAATCGGAGCACCAGCCGAAGCCTGTCCCTGAGGAAACCGCCGCCCGCGACAAGGACCAGCTCGACTTGCTCGATGATCTGCCGGACGAGAAGGGCGAAAAGACAGAAGAGGCTGCCGAGGAACCGCAGGCGGGGCCAGTGTTTTCGCATTCGAGGCCGGATCCGGTCTCCGAAGACGAACCGGCCCCGACACATGAGGCTGAACCCGAACCCGAGCCGCAGGAAGCGGTCAAGCCCTGCCCCGCCCTTGTCGATGTGCCGAACGATCCCGATGATGATGACGAGAGCTTCAAGGCCGAGCCCGGATTTCTGACCGCCCTGCGCCGTGCTGCCGCGAGTCCCGCCGAGCAACGCCCGGCTCCGGCGGAACTTCAGCCACTCTATGACCGCCTGGCCAAGCTGCGCGACCGGATGCAGTCCGACAAGCGGGGCTAGCGCTGATCCTGCCCGAATGCCCGACAGTTCCGGCTTGCCCCTGCGCGCAAAAACAGTATGTAAGGGCCGAAGTCGGGCTATGGCGCAGCCTGGTAGCGCGTCCGTCTGGGGGACGGAAGGTCGCAGGTTCGAGTCCTGCTAGCCCGACCAAGAACCAAAACGCCCCCGCCTTAGCTGGCGGCGGGCGTTTCTGTTGAGGAACCGACGATGACCGCGACAGGAGTCCTGCCCGACAGCGCGATCCGCGCGATGATCGCCTCGGGCCAGATCGCCGCCGACGCGCCGGTCATGCCGGGCCAGATCCAGCCCGCCTCGCTCGACCTGCGCCTCGGCACCAGCGCCACCCGAGTCCGCGCCTCATTCCTTGCTGGAAAGGGCCGCAGCGTCGCCGACCGGCTGGCCGAGTTCTCGATGCACCAGATCGACCTGACAAAAGGCGCGGTGCTGGAAAAGGGCTGCGTCTATGTCGTGCCGCTGATGGAGCGGTTGTCCCTGCCCGAGGGAATGACCGCGGCGGCCTCGGCCAAGTCCTCGATCGGGCGACTCGATCTGCTGACCCGGATCATCACCGACGAAGGCACCGAGTTCGACCGCGTCGCGGACGGGTTCGAGGGCCGGCTTTACGTCGAGATCTGTCCGCGCTCCTTCTCGGTTCTGGCCGCGCCGGGGCAGATGCTGAACCAGATCATCTTCCGACAGGGCGACACCGTGATCCCCGACGCCGAGTTGCGGGCGATCCACGCCAAGACCCCAATCGTCTCGGGCGAGCCGGTGATCTCGGACGGATTGCGGTTCTCGGTCGATCTGAAACCGACGAACGGCGATCTCGTCGGCTACCGTGCCAAGCCGCATAGCGGCGTGATCGACCTGGCGAAGATCGGCCATTATGACCCGATGGAATACTGGGAGCCGATCCACACGCGCGACGGCCGGATCATCCTCGATCCCGGCGCGTTCTACATCCTCGTCAGCCGCGAGGCGATCAGCATTCCGCCCGATTGCGCCGCCGAAATGGCCCCCTATCTGGCGATGGTCGGCGAGTTCCGGGTGCATTACGCGGGGTTCTTCGACCCCGGCTTCGGCCATGATATGGCGGGCGGCACCGGATCGCGCGGGGTGCTGGAAGTGCGTTGCCACGAAGCGCCGTTCGTGCTGGAACACGGCCAGACCGTCGGCCGGCTGGTCTATGAACGCATGGCCGCCATTCCCGATCTGCTCTATGGCGCGGACCTGAAATCGAATTACCAGGGCCAAGGGCTGAAACTGTCGAAGCACTTCCGGGCCGGGTAAGGCCTGGCGTCAGCGCTGCGGATCGGGGGGAGGGCCTGGCCCTGTCGTGCTGCCACTCTCGCCGGGGCCGCCATTGGCCCCACTCACCTTCTCTGCAGCTTTGCCATTCCTGCCGTCACCATTGGCCGAGAAAATCCGCCGGCCCGCGGCCTGAATGCTGCTGAAAGCGTCCTCGGCCATGAAACCCGAAACGAAGGCGACGAAGGCGACGGTATAGGGGCTGAGCTCGATCTGGCTGGCGGCACCGCCGCTCTGCGTCAGAACCAGCATTCCCGCTCCGGAAAACAGGAACACGGCGATCGCCGCGGCGATGCCCTCTCCGACGCTGACGAAAAGCCGCGCAGCGGTGGCGGTCGCGGTGGCCGAAAAAAACGACCGCGAGAAGGATACAACGGCCCCCAGACCACCCGCAGCGATGGTTGCGAACAGCGTCAGGAAGATCGTCGGGTAGCTCACAAGGTAACGCGGAATGCCCAGGAAAAGCTTGGCCAGCTCTGCCTCCTGCGCGCGGAGCAGCGATTGCAGCGGGATCCTCTCCTGCAGCTGCCGCAGTTCGGTTTCGGCGCCTTCCAGCTTGCGCTGCGGCCAGGATCGGGCGCCGAGTCGTCGGTCGCGGTCATCCTCCGCCTCGGAACGTTCGAGCGCCAGCCGCGCCAGTTCACCGTTTCTTTCGCCAAATCTGGCCGACACAGCGATGAAACGGTCATTGATCTCGGCAAGCCGGTCCTCGGTCACGTCGGGCCTGAACTCTGCGTCCGGATAGGCGCTGACGATCCGTTCCGCCCGTTCGATCAAGCCCAGATCGCTTTCGGCCCGCAGCGCGGCGGCACTTTCCGGCGACAAATGGACTTCGATGCCGCGCAGGAACAGCAAGATCTCGCGCGCCGCCTGTTCGACGACCACGGTGACTTCCTTTCTCCTGGCTTCGATCTCGAACAGGCGCTGCTTGGCCGCGTCAATCTGCTCATCGACAATCTGAAGGTCGGGCCGGAGCAATTCGATCTCGGACTTGAGCTCGCGTTCGCGCGACACGATGAAGAAGAGCGCGTCGAGTTCGACTATCTCGGCAGCACTCTCGCTGCCGTTCAGCCGCGCCTCCCAGTCAGTGCGGATGATGTAGCTTGCAAAACCGGTAAAGACCGACAGGACGAAGAAGATATAGAGACCGATGACAAGGGCCCCGAGCACCATGTTGCCCGACCAATCCCGCGCTTCCTGAAATGTCTCGCCGATCTTCATGCCAGCATCTTTCAGAGAAATTCAGTTATCAAATGCCGGAAAGATAACCGAAATTCCAAAAAAACTCAATTGCAGGTGGAGTCGGGCTCGATCACTCGCGCCGCTCACTCCAGGCCACGATGAGGATCGCGATCACCGCGCCCGAGCAGTTGAAGACCAGGTCGAGCGCGGTGTTGTAATAGCCGCCGACATTGGTGTCGGGCACCAGAAGCACGGCGGTGAACTCGATCATCTCGTTCAGCGCCCCAAGGCCCATCGAGGCGAAGACCGGATAGGCGTAGGCCGTCATCGTGTGCCGCGTGGCCGGGAAATGCCGGACCAGAAGATGCCAGAGCAACCATGCGGTCACGCCAAAGCCGTAAGCATGGACCAGTTGATCGTATTTCAGGATAGAGACATTCTCGGTTTCGACGAGGGTAACCAGGTGCAGATTGTAGAGCACCGACCCGTTCACCGGCACACCGCCACCGGCCATATGGGCAAGGCCCCAGAGCGTCAGCGCCCAGAGCATCGCCACGGGATAGCCGGCCTTGCGCAGGGAAAGCCCGACAAGCGCGATCAGCGCCGCCATCGTGACGATATAGACGATGAACTCGTAATTGCCGATTGACAGGAACCAGACCGCGAACCCCGCCACGTAAGCGAGGGTAAAAGCGGCAACGCCCCATTCTGCGCGTGTCGGTGTCATCGTCCATACTCCCGTCCCCTGGCCGGTTTCACGCCGGATGTGACACCATCGCGGGACAAGAGGCAATATCGCCCTCTTTGGGCGTCGGTCCCGTCGCTGGACCCGCCAGTTTGAGAAGCCATCAGAATGCGGCAGGGTGCAGCGACCGTTCGAGCCAATGGCGGGGGGGTATCATGCTGCATCACATCGTCATCGGCGAGGGCCGCCCCGTCCTGATCCTGCATGGGGTCACGCTCGATCACCGCCACATGGCCGAGACGTTCGAGCCGATCTTCCAAACCGTGCCAGGCTGGCAGCGGATTTATCTCGACATGCCGGGCCATGGGCAAAGCCCCGGCGACGACGCGATCAAGAGCCAGGAAGATCTGTTGCGCGCCGTCATCAACTTCGCCACGGCCACCTTTCCCGGCCAGCCCTTCACGCTGATCGGCGAGTCCCGCGGCAGCTACATCGCGCGGGGCTTTGCCTATCTGCGCCCCGATCCTGTCGACGGCCTTTGCCTGATCGTGCCTGGCGGCAGTCCCACGGCCCCGCCCGAGCGCCTGCCCCAGCATCAGACATTCGTCGCCGATCCAGATCCGCGGGCCGAGCTTGATGAAAGCGAACTGGAGATGTTCGAACTGCCGGCCATGCAGAACCGTGAGATCGCCGAGCGGTGGCGGCGCGCCGTCGTTCCGGCACTCGGGCTGCACGACGAGGATCAAGAGGCGCGGGTCTGGGCCGCCTTCGATCTTCCCTTTGACCTTTCCGGCCCCGATGCAGTCTTTGCCAAACCCTGCCTGATCGTCGCCGGGCGGCAGGATTCATGGTCGGGCTATCTCGATGCCATCGACTGCCTGCCGGTCTTTCCGCGGGCAAGCCTCGCCGTCCTCGATGCGGCCGGCCACAATCTTGTCTGGGAACGGCCGGAGCTTTTGAAGCCCTCGCGAAAGACCGGCTCGAACGGCTTCAGCTCTCCTTCGCGGACCGCTGAAACCGAAATCAGAGGCTGAACCCTAGAGGCGCCCCATCCGCTTGGCCAGCCGCGCGCCCTTGCGGGCCTTGCCCGCCAGATCCTTCGTCTCTGCCGATTTCGCCCGTTCTTCCGGGGTCATCGTCGCCGGGTCCCGCCCGCGCCGCGCGACATAGTTGATGCCTGCATTCACACCGCGCCGCAGCACCATGCGGATCACCATATTGATCAACTGGTTTGCATTCATCGCTCAACCCTCCTCGGGGGATTCATCCTCGAACATGTCGCTTTGGTCGAGTTCGCCCTCATCCTCGTCATCGTCCGTGCCGGATCCTGGCACGGGGCGGTTTTCCAATAATCCGGCGGCGCGCAGCTCCTTCAGCCCCGGCAGGTCGCGGGCGCTCTCCAGCCCGAAATGATCAAGGAAGTTCTGTGTCACAACGAATGTCACCGGGCGGCCCGGCGTCATCCGGCGGCGGCCGAAGCGGATCCATTCCAGCTCGAGCAACTGATCGACAGTGCCCCGGCTGACCGAAACGCCGCGGATCTCCTCGATCTCGGCGCGGGTCACCGGCTGGTGATAGGCCACGATCGCCAGCGTCTCGATCGCGGCGCGGGAGAGCTTGCGGACCTCGGTGGTTTCCTTCTGCATCAGGAACCCCAGATCGGGCGCGGTGCGCATCGCCCAGGCCTCTCCGACCCGCACAAGGCGCACGCCGCGCCCCTCGTAGCGCTTGCGCAAGAGCGTAAGTGCCTCGGCGGCATCGGCGCCGTGCGGCATACGGGCGTTCAGATCCGCGACCGTGACGGGTTCGGCGGTGGCGAAAAGGATCGCCTCGACCATCCGCTCCTGCTCTGCCAGCGGCGGGGCCTGAAACAGGCTTGCTTCCTTGTCCTCAGCCATCGGCTTTTTTCCGTATCTGAATCGGTGCGAAAGTCTCGCCCTGCCTTATCTCGATGCGGCCCGCCTTGGCCAGTTCGAGCGAGGCCGCAAAGGTCGCCGCCGTGGCCGAGCGCCGCCGCGCCGGGTCAAGGCCCCAGCCATCGGGCAGGAAGAACGAGAGGTCCGCCCAGTCACCCATGAAGCCGATGAGCCCGCGCATCCGGTCGAGCGCCTGTTCCATGGTCAGGACATGGTCACGGTCCATCGTGTAGGGGCGGAAATCGTCCCGCGTGCGGATCCGGGCATAGCCCTGCATCAGGTCCAGCAGCGTCGCCGAGAAGGTGACCTTGCGCACCCGTTCGACATCTTCGGGTATACCGCGCACGAAGAAATCACGGCCCTTCTGGTCACGGGCCATCAGCTTTGCCGCACTTTCCCGCATCGCCTGCAGGCGTTGGAGTTGGAAGGCCAGGTGCGCGGCCAGTTCCTCGCCCGAGAGGCCTTCGTCGGCCGGGTCGGGCGGCAGCAGCAGACGCGACTTCAGGAACGCCAGCCAGGCCGCCATGACCAGGTAATCCGCCGCCAACTCGATCCGGAGCTTGCCGGCCTCTTCGACGAAGCGCAGATACTGTTCGGCCAACTGCAGGACGCTGATCTTGCGCAGATCGACCTTCTGGGTACGCGAAAGGGTCAGAAGCAGGTCCAGAGGCCCCTCGAACCCGTCGACGTCGACGATCAGCGCCTCGGCGGCGAGCCGTTCCTTGACCGGCATCGGCCGGGATTCGAATTCATCAGACATGCGCCCCGCCCTGCATCAGCGCCCGAAGTTCGGCCTCGGCGGCGGCAATGTCAATCGCGGTGCCCTGCGCACGCGCCGCTAGTGCTGCATCGGCGCGCGCCTGAGCTGCCGCCTGCATCGGCCCCGCCGCAGCGGCCACGGCCTGCATTTCCCCGAGCTTGCCATTGCAGTGCAGGATCATGTCGCAGCCCGCATCGAGCGCCGCCCGCGACCGGCTGGCGACATCGCCGTCGAGCGCCTGCATCGAGATGTCATCGGTCATCAGGAGCCCGCCGAATCCGATCTCCTGCCGGATCAGCCGCACCATCACGGGCGAGATCGTGGCGGCGGCGGCATCGATCGCCTCGAAGACGATATGGGCCGACATTGCCATCGGCAAATTGGCCAACGCCCGGAATGGCCCGAAATCCTCGGCCTCGAGCAGCCTGCGGGGTGCGTCTGTTCGCGGCAGGTCGAGATGGCTGTCGACCTCGGCCCGGCCATGGCCCGGCATGTGCTTCACGACCGGCGCGACCCCGCCCGCCATCAGCCCCTGGGCGACGGAGCGGGCGAGGGCTGCGACGCGGCCCGCCTCACTCCCGTAGCAGCGATTGCGCAGGATCTCATGGGTCGCGGCGCTGGCGATATCGGCACAGGGCGCGCAGTTCACGTCGATGCCCACAGCGCGCAGTTCCTCGGCGATCAGCCGGTAGCGCAGCCACATTGCGCGTTCGGCGCGCCCGCCCGCCAGTGCTGCCTGTTCCAGCGGCGGCAGCCATTCGCGCCAATGCGGCGCGCGCATCCGTTGCACCCGCCCGCCTTCCTGGTCGATCAGCACCGGCGCATCCCGGCCGACAGCCTCGCGCAGGTCTCCGGTCAGCCGCCGCAGCTGGTCAGGATCATCGACATTGCGGGCAAAGAGGATGAAGCCCCAGGGATCCGCATCGGCAAAGAAGGCCCGCTCGGTTTGCAAGACGGTCAGACCTTCGCACCCGAAAATATAGCCGCCCTGCCCCATTCAGCGCGTGATCACCGGAATGCAGGACGCCCCTGTCGCTAGGATCACCGAGCAGAAACGCCGCGCATCGTTAATATCCTCAAAGCCATGCGCGCGCAAACGGTAGAAGGTCTTGCCCCCCGACTTCGCCTCCTGGATGACGCGGCCCTTGTCGCCCATCACGTCGGAGAACTGCTCCGACAGCGTCGTCCATTCGGCCTCGGCAACGGCAACGCTGTCAAAGGCGCCAAGCTGCGCCAGTCGCGTCCCGACCGGGATCGTCGCGGGGTCAATCATATGAACAGCGCCGGACCCGGCATCGGAAAGTGGTGCCGTCGTGGGCGCCGCCATCGCCAGGTCGAGCGGTTTCGGCATCGGGCGCGGCGATCTGGCCAAGCCCGCGATGCTTGCCGGAATGGCCCCGTCGGGCAAGGTAGCCTCGACTGCTTTGCCCGCGTCACTTGCCACCTCGACTGACGCAGTCACCAGCATGGCGGCTTCCTCGACGCGCGGCTCGCCGGCTTCGGCAATGCCGCCCAGCGCCTCGGCAATCGCCAGATCAATCGCGCTCATCGCTGCTGCGGCCTCCGCCTCTTCGGCGGCGGCCATCTCAGCGGCAACGGCGGCCTGCTGTTCGGCGGCCAGTTCACCCGCACTCTGATCCTCGTCGACCAGCGTCACCGGGCGGGGCGCCAGAACCAGCCGGTCGGGCGGCGGCTCGGCGGCGCCTTCGGCAGCGATGTTGTTCACCGCCAGCCCCTGATGCTCTGCCGCCAACCCGCCGGGATCGGCCGGCGCGACCCGCATGGGCCCTTCG
Source organism: Paracoccaceae bacterium (assembly GCA_041633555.1). Lineage (GTDB taxonomy): Bacteria > Pseudomonadota > Alphaproteobacteria > Rhodobacterales > Rhodobacteraceae > JAHEAO01. Next base: position 16,775 of record JBFKFZ010000006.1, read on the forward strand.
AGCGCCCGCACCACCGGCACGCCCGACACGTCGCGCACCCAGAGCTTGTAGCCCCAGGTCGCCAGCCCGGCGATCAGCGCGACCGAGATCAGTGCCCCCGCCCAGTTGACCAGCGACACCACAAATGCGCCGCGCGGGACATGGTCCTCGCCCACGGCCTCGCCATATTCGAAATCCGTCATACCGCCTCACTGCTCCCGCTTCAGGGGCTGGCCCCGTCGCGGCTTGGCTTGCCTGCACAAGACCCCTTGGCGGTCCGGGCGCTTATTTTCAGCGCATTTCCTGAACCGGGGTCACGCCAAGGATACCAAGACCTGCGGAAATAACAACGGCCACGGCCCTTGGCAGCGCGATTTTTGCAGCCGATGCGGCAGCGTCACCCTCTTGCAGGAAGCGCAGGGCGGGCATTTCGTTGCCCTTGTTCCAGAGCGCATGGAAATCGCTGGCCAGATCGTAGAGGTAAAAGGCGATCCGGTGCGGTTCGTGGCTGCGCGCCGCGATCTCCAGCAGGCGCGGCCATTCGGCCAGCCGTTTGGCGACCTTCAACTCGGCCTCATCCTGCAGATGCGCCTCGTCGGTCAGCTGAACCCCATTTTCGGCGGACTTGCGTAGGACCGAGCAGACCCGGGCATGGGCATATTGCACATAGAAGACCGGGTTGTCCTTGGTCTGTTCCAGCACCTTGTCGAAGTCGAAATCCAGCGGCGCGTCGTTCTTGCGGGTCAGCATGTGGAACCGGGTTACGTCGGGCCCGACCTGCTCGACCACGTCGCGCAGGGTCACGAAATTCCCGGCCCGTTTCGACATCTTGAAGGGCTCGCCGTTCTTCCAAAGCTTCACCAGCTGCGTCAGCTTGACATCGAGCGGCACCTTTCCGTCGGACAGCGCCGAAACGGCCGCCTTCATGCGCTTGACGTAGCCCGAGTGATCGGCACCAAACACATCGATCAGATGGTCGTAACCTCTTGAAACCTTGTCATAATGATAGGCGATATCGGGGGCGAAATAGGTCCAGCTGCCATCCGACTTCTTTACCGGACGGTCGACATCGTCTCCATGCGCGGTCGAGCGGAAGAGCGTCTGTTCGCGCGGCTCCCAGTCCTCTGGCACCTTGCCCTTCGGCGGCTCGAGCACGCCCTCGTATATCAGCCCCTTGGCATCGAGATCGGCAATCGCCTTTTCGATCAGCCCGGTGCCGTAAAGCGATTTTTCGCTGAAGAAACTGTCCATCACCACGCCAAGCGAGGCCAGATCCTCGCGGATCATCTGCAGCATCGTTTCGGTGGTAAACAGGCGCACCTCGTCCAGCCAGTCAGCTTCGGGACGGTCCAGCATGCTTTCGCCGTACTTCTTCTTCATCGCCTCGCCCACGGGGACGAGGTAATCGCCGGGATACAGCCCCTCGGCGATTTCGGGCGCATGGCCGCAGGCCTCGCGGTAGCGCTCATAGGCCGAGCGGGCCAGCACATCGACCTGTGCGCCGCCATCGTTGATGTAATATTCCCGCGTCACCTCGTAGCCGGCGAAATCCAGCAGCGAGGCCAGCGCATCGCCGAAAACCGCGCCGCGGGTATGACCGACATGCAACGGCCCGGTGGGGTTGGCACTGACATATTCGACATTGACGCGCTCGCCCTCGCCCATCCGCGAGCGGCCGAACTCGACCCCCTGCTCCAGCACCGCGGCGACGACGCCGCCCCAGACATCGCCGGAGAGCCGCAGGTTGATGAAGCCGGGGCCAGCGACTTCGGCCACCTCGATCCGCCGGTCTGCCTGCAACTGCATTGCCAGCGCCTCGGCGATCTCGCGCGGCGGACGACCGGCGGGCTTGGCCAGCACCATCGCAGCATTGGTCGCCATGTCGCCGTGCAGCGCATCGCGCGGCGGCTCGACCGCCACGGCAGCGAAATCAAGCCCGGCGGGCAGGTCGCCCATCGCGACCATCGCCTCCAGAGCGCCGATCACATGCGCACGGATATCGGAAAACAGGTTCATTCACAGCATCCTTGAAATATCCGCGCGGTTTACCACGCCGGATCGGAAGGTCAACGCCAAGGCCAGCACGAATGCGACGACACTTTTCCCGCGCCTGAAGGGTCGAATCGCCAGTGTCCCGGTTCTGCCCGGGGCCGGTCTGTCAGGCGGCGTTCTCGGCGGCTCTGGCGGCGGGCGGCAGCATCGAGATCACTCGGGTCCCCGGCGTGACTTTTGTAACTTCGGCATCGAGATCCATCCGCACCTCGCCGCCGGGACCTACCCGGGCGATGATCACGCCCTCTGGGCATTTCTTGCGCCAGGCATCAAGGGTGAAGTCCTCGGTGATCCGGGTCACGCCGAAGGTCCAGCCGGAGGCGAGCTTGGCATTCAGCTCATGATAGGTGTGGCGGCCGCCAAAGCGCCGCCCGCCAAGCGTCTCTGGCAGAGAATGGCGCATGCTCTCGGCCTTGAGCCGGGCAATCTGGTAGACGTTCGTGCGCCCGAATTCCGGCCCGAGGTCGGTGGCCACGAGCGTGTTGTAGGCGTCGTTATCGGTCGCGGCGACCAGCGACGCATAGCTGACGAAGGCCACATTCTGCTCGGCGGCTTCTGACAGGATATCGCCGAAATATGTGCGGATGCCCGCCTCGCGGGCCGAGCGCAGGCGGGCGCGGTTCGGATCGGTGACGAGCACCGGCACCTCGGCTTTCCTCAGCGCCTCGGCAAAGGCCGTGGTCCAGCGCGACCCGCCGACGAGGATGACGCCCGGAGGATCGCCATCAGCCAGCCCCAGATAGCGCGCGAAGGGCACCAGCGTGAACCCGTGCAGGACGACGGTGACCGCCACCAGCGCGAAGGCCAGCGGCCCGATCAGCGCGCCGTCCTCGATCCCGAGTTCCGCAAGCCGCGTCCCGAAAAGCCCCGCGACCGCCACCAGCACGATGCCGCGCGGCCCCGTGAGCGCGATCAGCAGCCGCTCGCGCCAGGGCAGGTCTGTGCCCGCGAAGGACAGCAGCACCGTCACCGGCCGCGCCACAATCACAACGGCCGCGATGAACAGCACCGCCCGCCAGTTCAAGAGCGCCAGCGACGAGAAATCCAGCGACGAGGCCAGGAGCACGAAGACGCCCGAGACCAAGAGAACCGTCGCATGTTCCTTGAAGCGCCGCAGTTCCTCGTAGGAGGGTAGGTTGGCATTGGCGATCACCACGCCCATGATCGTGACCGCCAAAAGGCCGCTTTCATGCAGCATGTAGTTCGAGGCCGCAAACACCGCGAGAAGCGCCGAGAACAGGACCGGAACCTTCATGTATTCGGGCACATAGCCGCGGCGAAAGGCCAGTGCCAGTCCATAGCCGCCGACTACGCCGAGAATGGTCGAGACAATGATCCCGACCAGCAGAGCCCAGACCGCGCCGCCGAAGGTTTCGGCCGTGCGCAGCACCACAACCGCCTCGAAGGCCAGAACGGCGGCGAGCGCGCCGATCGGATCGTTGACGATCGCCTCCCATTGCAGCAGCGCGGCGGGACGATGCGCCATCCGCGCCTGCCGCAAGAGCGGCGCGATCACGGTCGGACCTGTGACGATCATGATGCCGCCGAAGACGGCGCTCGATTCCCAGCTCAACCCGGCCCCGTAACGCAGGGCCAGCGTCGAAAGCAGCCATCCAAGGGGGGCGCCGATCACCACCAGCCGCATGACCCCTTGGGCGGCATCGCGCAGGGTGTGGAAGTTCAGAGTCAGGCCACCTTCGAAGAGGATGATCGCTACCGCGATCGAGATCATGGGCCCGGTCAGATGTCCGATATCACGCACCGGGTCGATCACGCCCAGGACCGGCCCGACGAGGATCCCGGCGACCAGCATCAGCACGATGGCCGGCATCCGTAGCCGCCATGCCAGCCATTGCGATCCCACGCCAATTGCCCCGATCAGAGCAAACACCGCCACCGGCTCCATGCCGCCCGTTTCCGCAACTGCCATTTGACTGAAATCCCGTCAGATTGTTCGCGCGGCTCTCTTAGCATTGAAAAGGGTCGAGGCAACAGATCGTCTGGATGGGCCCCGAGGTGGCCAAAGTGGACCTGCGCTGGGGTGCCGTGCTAGATCTGGCCCATGGTCCTGGCGGAAGGCGGGTTGGCGTACCGGCGGCGCGCGGGGCCGTGATCCAGCTGATCGCAGAAGGCGCTGCGCCCCATGTTTCGTTTCATACACCATCTGCGCTGCTTTGCCGCCCTTGCCATCGTGGCCTTTCACGCGGGCCTTCCGGTTCTGCGGCCACAGCTTTATTCGGCGGTGGCGGTCTTCTTCGTGATCTCGGGCTTTGTCATCTACCGCGCCACGATGACCCGCCCGTTCGATGCCCGCAGCTATGCGAGGGCGCGGTTCGTGCGGATCATGCCGCTCTGGTGGATCGCGCTGATTTGGTTTACCGGCGTCAACCTGATAGCCGGCATCGGAGGGCCGCCAGATCCCGGCCATTTCATCGGTTCGCTGATGCTTTTCCCGACCGAGGGCGCCAACGGGATGGTGCGGCCGGTTCTCAATGTCGGCTGGACGCTGGTCTACGAGGTCTTCTTTTACGTGCTCTTCGGTCTTTCGGCATGGTTCGGCCGCTGGTGGCTGTCATCGGCAGTCATCCTTTCGCTGGTGGCCTGCGGCTGGCTGCTCGAACCGGCGGGTTTCTACGCAAAGGTCTACACTTCCGACATCATGCTCTGTTTCGTCGCCGGTACGCTGATCGCGCATACCAATGCGCACGGCTGGACGCTGTCACCCTGGCTGATGCCGCTGGGTCTGCTGATCCTGTTCGTCGATGAGCCGTTGGCGCGCATCGCCGGCAGCAGCCTGATCGTTGCGGGGGTGGTGGCCGCCGAACCCGGATGGTTCCGCTCGGGCGCTTGCGACTTTCTGGGCAGCGCAAGCTACGCGATCTACCTGTTTCACTTCTCGGTCACATACATCGCCGAGCGCATGCCGTCGCCGCCGCATTGGGTCCTGGTCTTCGCCGCCGCGCTGGCCTTTGGCTGCCTCGCCCATATCCTCGTCGAAAGACCGCTTCTGCGGGCGCTGCGCCCTGCCCCGGACCGCGCAGTAGGGCAGCGGGCCAGTTGATCCTCCCTTATCTCGCCCGGTTTTGCGTGCGCGACCAACGTGCATCAGATCCATCTGCACCGACCTCCAAACCGTGGACTATGGCGAGAATGGCAGTTTTCTGATAGCCTCAACGCGTATTCGAACGCATCTATTTCAGGAGTTTCGGGGGGGGGCATGGAGGGCTTTGCACAATTATCCAGTAGCGCCAGTCAGCAGGAAAAGGTCCAGTCGATGTCGCAGCAGCTTCAGGCGCTGCGGAACGCCTTCATGGCCGACGGCCAGATCGACGCCGAGGAGGAGGCGCTGCTCAAGCGTATCGAAGAGAAGCTGGCCGAGGCCGAGAGGTTGCTTCGGCAGAGCACCGAGGGCGGCAATGGCGCGGAGCAACCGCTTCACACGACCGAGGCCACCATTGCCGGGTCCGGCGACGAGACCGGCGATCAGCCCTCGCCCTCTCCAGCCGTCGCCTCGATCTCGAGCTCGGTCGGCAAGGGCGGCAAGAACGCCCCCGACGACGTCATGGCGGTCCAGACGCTGCTGAACCAGAACGGCGCCAGCCTCGAGACCGATGGTCAAGTCGGGCCTAAGACCATCGCCGCGATCACCAAGTTCCAGCAGGAGGCAGTCGGCTTCGCGGATGGCCGGGTCGATCCGGGCGGCCAGACTTGGGAGGCACTGACCGGCGGCAAGGCCGCGCCGCCGCCCGAGGGCTTCGACGACGACCTGAAATCGCTGATCGATGACCTGCCGGAGCCGAAGACTCCGCCGCCCGTGATCGACAATGAGGTACCTGCTGATGACGACGCTGACGAACCGGAGGGTCCTTGGGTCGATGCCGAAACGACTGTCGAGTTTCCGGTCAAGGGTTTCACCGGCGCCGTCAAGGTTGCGACTGATTCCAGGGGAAACGTCACCTCTGTGGGGTTTGAGCTGGCCGCGAAAGCGGACTCTCCCACCTTCGCGGTCCCGCCTTATTATTTTGGCTGCGGCATCGCGACTACAGGCGAAGTTGCCTTTTCGGGGCCCGGTCCACTGGTCGATATCACCATCAAGATCGGATCAAAGGGCGTCGGCTTTCTCGGGGTCGGCCCCGCCGTCGGCGGACTGGTCGCCGGCTTCAAGGTCGAGGTCGAACTGAATGGAGCCTGCAACTCTCCTTTCGGTGCCGTAATCGACCTCGAAACCCCTGCCAATTCGACAGCCACCTTCGGCCTGCCGATCCAGTTCTCCGCCGGCGGCGCGATCAAGGCGGGCGTCGAGATCAGGGCCGGCGACTTCGGGATCTCGGAGATGGTGCCGATCCGGGAATATAAGGACTTCATTATCCTCCGCCTCGATGAAGGGCCAGAGTGCTTCGCCGAATTCGGGCCGGGCTTCGATCAGTTCATCACAGACATTAAGAACCTGCATGAACTGGTGATCGAATCCGTAAAGAAGGCCGCCGAGAACCCAAAGATGGTCGGCACGGGCGATACAGGGCCAATCCTTGTAGGCAAGGCAGAGTCGATCGAGGATGACATCAACCGGGTGGCAAATGAGGCTCAGATCGCCGCCTTGCGCATGGCCGAGGATCAGATGCGCGCCGCTTATCAGGCCGGCTGGGCCAATCCAAACCTCGTTGGCAAGGCCAACGCGCTTACCCAGCAGGACGCGGACCGCGCCCGCGAGATCTACGGCCAGGCCTGGACCCAGCGGGCGCTGGCCAAGCAATCCTATGATGAGTACAGCTCGCCGCTCGACAGTGCCCCGATCGACATCATCGACGCGCGCCGCAATCAGGCCGTGTCGATCGCCTCCAAGTTCAACGCCGCCATCGCGCTCTTCCAGCAGGGCGACGACCAATGGTGATCGGGCTTACCTGAAGATCGCCGCATAGCGCGGCGCGAAGAACTTGGTGAAGGCCTTCACCTCGGGCCGCCGATAGGCCTCGTGCGACACCAGCATCAGATGCTGTGCCGACAACTCCTCCGGCGGTTCAAAACAGGGCAGCAGCGTCTCCTCGGCTTTGGCGTACCTGACATTCAGTATGCCCCACCCGCGCCCCGCCCTGATCACCGCGAGCATCAATTCAACTTCGTGGCAGGACATGACGATCTGCTCGGCCGGGACATGCTGCACGAGTCAGTCATGGAGGATCGGCGATGCATCATCGCGCCGGAAGGTGATGAAGCGATGGCCGCCCATGTCGTCAGGCGAGGCCGGCAGCCCCGATTTCTCGGCATGGCCTCGCGATCCGTAAAGCGTGAACCGAACGGCGCTGATCTTGCGGCAGATCAGTTCCTGGTCTGGCTCGCTCTGGGTCAGCCGCAGGGCGATATCGGCTTCGCCCGCCGAGAGATCGAACACCTTGACACCGGGCAGGAACTCGAACTGTGCCTCGGGGTGCTGTGCCGAGAAATCGTTGATGATTTGCATTACCCGCGGCGAGAAATTCGATGAGACCGCGGTTATCCGGATCGGTCGCTGGCAGGTCAAGTCCCTCGCCTGTGTGGCGAAATCCGACGCTGCCCGTTCCATTGCCTCGGCCTGCGGCAGAAGTGTCCTTGCGGCTTCGGTCGGACGGAACCCGCGCGTGTCTCGCTCGAACAGCGTCAGGCCGACCTCGTGTTCCAGCGCCTCGATGCGGCGGGCGACCGTGGGCTGGGCGATGCCCAGATTGCGCGAGGCGGCGAGGGTCGAGCCCGCGCGGATGACGGCCAGGAAGACCCGCAGATCCGACCAGTTGCGAAAACCGTTCTTCGTTTTTGTAGAACACCACAACATCGCACCGGATACCAACGGATTAGCCGCTGCGCTAGTATCGGATCAGACCTTCCCCATGGCGAAAGGATCCCTGACCATGACCGCGCTTACCCTTCCCACTTTCGGTATCCGGGACTGGATCGACCTCCTGACCCGGCGCGCCCACCACCCCGGCAGGCCGGACAAGGAGGCCCCGCATGACGAGACCCGCAACCGGCTGGAATTCGTTCAGGAGATGCTGACGACAAACTCCGACGCGTTTGCCAGCGACCTTGATGTCCAGTCGATGATGCAGCTTTATCCCGGCAGGTTCTGATCCCGGGCATGCGAAGGTCGCCGCATCGCCGTCCCGCCCGGCAAGCATGTCACGATCGCGACCGCTCACCGATTGGTCTCATCCCTCCAACCGGATGTGGAAAGGTTACTCCGGCGCCAGCCCCAGCCGCGCATGTTCCTGGATCGCGAAGCGGTCGGTCATGCCGGCGACATAATCGAGCACCACCCGGGCCAACGCGGTTTCGTCCCGCGCCGCGGCTACAGCACCGCGCCAGTCCTCGGGCAGAAGCTCGGGCTCTGCCATGAACAGCGGAAACAGATCCTCGATCACCTTGGTCACCCGCGCCCGTTCCGCCATCACCGTCGGGGCGCGGTACATCCGGTGAAACAGGAACGACTTGATCGACTTCAGCTCCATGTAGAGCTTCTTGGAGAACCGGATCATCGGCTGGCCGAGATGCCTTATGTCCTCGACCGACCCGACGCCTGCGCCGGCCAACCGATTCTCGGCGATGCCGATCACATCCTCGACCATCACGCCGAAGACCCGGCGCAAGGCCTCGTGCCGACGCCGCATCGGTTCCAGCCCCGGATAGAGCCGGTCGACCTCCTCGAAGGCCGGGCCGGTCACGGGCAGATCCATCAGGTCATCCTCGGTGAAAAGCCCGGCGCGCAGCCCGTCATGCAAATCGTGGTGATTGTAGGCGACATCGTCGGCGAAGGCCGCAACCTGCGCCTCGGCGCTGGGAAATGTGTCGAGTTCCAGATCGTACTGGTTGTTGAACTCCTTGAGCGCGTAGGGCATTTCGTGCCCCTCGACCACGGCATGCGACCCGGTGGCGAGCGGGCCGGTCACCGGCCCGTTATGCTTGGCCAGCCCTTCCAGCGTCTCCCATGTCAAATTCAGCCCGTCGAAATCCGCGTAATGCCGTTCCAGCTTGGTGACGATCCGGATCGCCTGCGCATTGTGATCGAAGCCGCCATAGGGCGCCATCAGCACATGCAGCGCATCCTCGCCCGTATGCCCGAACGGCGGATGGCCCAGATCGTGCGCCAGCGCGACGGCTTCCGCCAGTTCCTCGTTCAGCCCCAGCGCCCCGGCCACGGTCCGCGCCACTTGCGCCACCTCGATCGAATGGGTCAGCCGGGTGCGGTAATAGTCGCCCTCATGTTCGACGAAGACCTGCGTCTTGTGCTTCAGCCTGCGAAAGGCGCTGGAATGGATGATCCGGTCGCGGTCCCGCTGAAACGGGCTGCGAAATGTGCTGATCGCTTCGGGATGCTGCCGCCCGCGGCTTTGACACGGGTCGCTCGCATAGGGTTTGGGCATATTTGCCGCCTGTTCTTGTCGCTCTGTCCCTCCCTCCATATATTGCAACAGTGAATGAATCGAAACGTCAGAGTGCGCGATGGACCTGAACCTGCCGCCCAAAGTGACCTCCCGCGCCTATGCGCGGCTGGCCGAGATCAACGAGGCCACCGGAGAGTTGAAGGCCCTGCGCGTCGCCGTCGATGGCGGCGGCTGCTCCGGGTTCCAGTATGACATCAAGCTCGACGACCCGGCCGAAGATGACCTGGTACTCGAAGGCGACGGCCAGAAGGTGGTCGTCGACAGCGTTTCTCTGCCATTCCTGTCGAACGCCACGATCGACTTCACCGAGGAATTGATCGGCGCGCGTTTCGTGGTCGAAAACCCGAACGCCACTTCCTCATGCGGCTGCGGCACGTCCTTCTCGATGTAGCAGAGGCTCAGGCCGGACGGCGTCGGATCCAGGCCAGTAGCGCCAGTCCCGAAAGCAGCATTGCCTCGGGTATCGGAACCGGAATCGGGTTCACCTGACCGCGCAACTCGCCCGAGCTGTAATCCGCGGTATGAAGGTTGATGCAAAAGTGACCGTTCAGAAGATCGGCAATTTGCGCGGACGTGATCGTTGTCGATCCGACGTTAGGGCTGCCGAACCCGCTCAGCGCGCCGTTATCGACCACGACATCGGCATTCGTACCTGGCGGAGCAGGCGAATGGAAATGCAGGCCTAGGACTGTGCTGGTGATGCCCGACCACATGATTTCCCAGTCCAGAAGCCGGGTATCGGTGTCGATCGTGCCTACCGCAGAGCCCGAGGCAGTCGTCGCGACCGGCAGCACTTCCTGCGCGCCTTGATGCGTGGCCGTCCACTTGATCGTCGCAGCCTCGGCCGTCAGAGTCGTCAGGCTGAACGCCGCGGCGAACGCAAGTTTCCCGGACTTCTTGCGCTCTCCCCGCTGCAATACCGCCAACATATACCACGAAAAAGGCGATCGCGCGGCGCGAAAAAATCCACCGCGACGGTTGCCAGATCGTTGATGCCACAATTTTGCCGTGTTCACCGTTAATGCTGACCGACGGGGGCGCTGCAAGAGAAGAACATTGTGGATTTCATCAACTCGACCTCAGACGCAGCAGATGACCAGGACGGCCATGTGGCCTTTGTTCCAACAGTCCAGATCGTCCGGTTTCGCTCACGGCGCCCCGCCCTTCTGAAGCAAAGTGACCTGGCCGTTCATTCGGTCCGGCGGGCCTTGGGCGCGCCGAACTTGTCGGTTGAGACGCTGGTCGACAGGACGGCCAGCAATGCCTCGCGGATCACCCCGCGCGCACCGGAAACGGCGCCACAGCCGAAGTTCAGCATCTTCAAGGCGGTCAGCGCTATGCGCGATCATTCCGGCTACCGCCTGCGGCCGGTTCCGGTTGAAGGACTCCAGAACCGCGCCCAATCCTGACAGGCCTGTTGCCGCCGGCCCTCCTCGTGGTAACTGGCCGGCATGGCACATCGCGTCCTCATATCGCGCCGGGACTCCCGCACCTGGCAGACCGTCACGGGCAGTTTGGCCCGCCGGCCCGGCCCTGACGCCTTCCGGCAACGATCCCGTCTCGCTCCGTGACCGCCAGCTATCGCACCATCATCCTCGGTGCAGGCGCCGCCGGCCTGCATTGCGCCGCATTCGCCGCAAAGGCCGAGCGCACGCTGGTGATCGACCATGCCAAGGCGGCGGGCGAAAAGATCCGGATCTCGGGTGGTGGGCGCTGCAACTTCACCAACCTCCATTCTGGTCCCGCGAACTTCCTGTCCGAGAACCCGCATTTCGCCAAATCCGCCTTCGCCCGCTACACGCAATGGGACTTCATCGACCTCGTCACACGCCACGGCATCCCGTTCCACGAGAAGACACTTGGGCAGCTCTTCTGCGACACCTCCGCCAAGGACATCATTGCAATGCTCATTACGGAGATGCAGCCCGCCGAGTTGCGGTTGCAAACCTCGGTGACGGAGATCCGAAAAGATAGTGATTTCGCCCTGACACTTTCGGATGGCAGCCGCCTGAACTGCGAAAATCTCGTTATCGCCACCGGCGGCAAGTCGATCCCGAAGATGGGCGCGACCGGCTTCGGCTACCGCATCGCTGAACAGTTCGGCCTGCCGCTGACAGAGACCCGCGCTGGCCTCGTGCCGTTGACTTTCGGCGAGGCTGACATGGCGCTTTTCAAACCGCTCGCGGGCGTCGCGTTACCTGCTGCGGTCAGTTGCAATGGCGCCCGCTTCGAAGAGGCGCTGCTTTTCACCCATCGCGGCCTGTCCGGCCCCGCGATCCTGCAGATCTCGAACTACTGGAGGGAACGGGACATGATCAGTGTCGACCTGCTGCCGGGTCAGGACGTGTTTGGAGCGCTGCGCGCCAAGCGCGCCGAGGCGGGCCGGCGCAACATCTCGACGGTGTTGGCTGACCTGCTGCCCAGCCGCCTTGCTGCCGCTCTTACCGATCACTGGCAGTTGACAGGCAACCTCGCCGACCAATCGGACAGCGCCCTGCGTCAGATCGCGGGCCTGCTGACGGGCTGGAAACTGACACCGACCGGATCGGAAGGCTACCGTACCGCCGAAGTGACCCTCGGCGGCGTGTCGACCGAGGCGCTGGATGCCCGGACCATGGTGACAAAATCGGTCCCCGGCCTTTATTTCATCGGAGAGGTTGTCGATGTTGCGGGCTGGCTTGGCGGCTACAACTTCCAGTGGGCCTGGTCCTCGGCCCATGCCGCAGGCACGGCCATTGCCGCTGGGGCCAGGGCCTGACGAGCTGGCTCTCCAGCCAGAAATTCCGCCATTGCGCATGCCGCCCGCATCCTTAACCTGACCGCAAGCAACCATCGGACCGCCATGAAGATCGCGACTTTCAATATCAACGGCATCAAGGCCCGCGCCGAGGCGCTGCCGGCATGGATCGACGAGGCAGAGCCCGACGTCGTGCTGTTGCAGGAGATCAAGTCGATCGATAAGAACTTCCCCCGCGAACTGTTCGAGGATCGTGGTTACAATGTTGAAACCCATGGACAAAAATCCTTCAACGGTGTCGCGATCCTGTCCAAGCTGCCGCTCGAGGACGTGACCCGGGGCTTGCCGGGCGACGACGAGGATGAGCAGGCCCGCTGGATCGAAGCCACCGTCATCGGCAAGACCGCGATCCGCGTCTGCGGCCTTTACCTACCCAATGGCAACCCTGCACCGGGGCCGAAATACAACTACAAGCTGGCCTGGATGGAAAGATTAAGATCGCGCGCCAGTAACTTGTTATCACTTGAAGAACCTGCGCTCATGGCCGGCGATTACAATGTCATTCCGCAAGATATCGACGCCGCCCGCCCGGAAGCCTGGTGGGAAGATGCGCTCGCCCTGCCGCAAAGCCGGGCAGCCTATCGCCGGATCATCAACCTCGGATTCACCGACGCGCTCAGAGCCCGCACACAGGCCCCAGAAATTTACAGTTTCTGGGACTATCAGGCCGGCGCATGGCAGCGCGGTGACGGGATCCGAATCGACCATTTCCTGCTGAGTCCGCAATGCGCCGATCTGCTGCTCGATTGCCAGGTCGACAAACATATCCGCGGCCACGAAAGACCCTCCGACCATGTTCCGGTCTGGGTGGAACTGGATGCCTGACTGGCGGCGATCCGGGGAACTCGCCACAATGACGGCAAGTTGACTGGCATTCGCGCGGGCGCAGCCGCTATCTAGGGCATCAGATTGGAGAGTCGCAATGAAACCTGTCTCAATCGTCCTGTCCGTCCTGCTGGCGCTGCCGCCGCTTGTCGTTTCGACGGTTCAGGCCAAGTCCCAGACCGGCCACTGCCCGCCCGGTCTTGCGAAGAAGAACCCACCCTGCATTCCGCCCGGACAGGCCAAGAAACACGCGCAGCACCATCATGTCGGTGACTACCTGCCCTACGGCGCCTATGACCGCGTCTACGATCATTACCGGTACCGACTTCCGCGTCTGCGGCCCGGCGAGGTCTATTACCGCATCGGCGACAGCATCGTGCGGATCGACCGCGAAACCCGGGAAATTCTGCAGCTGATCGAGGCCATCGCCAGCGTAACCAATTGATCTGGCGCTATTCCGCCGCGACCTTGCGCTTGTCCAGCATCGATTTGAGATAGCGCCCGGTATAGCTGCGCTCGGCCTCGGCCACGTCTTCGGGCGTCCCGACCGCCACGATCTCCCCACCGCCATCGCCGCCCTCGGGGCCGATGTCGATGATCCAGTCTGCCGTCTTGATAACATCTAGGTTATGCTCGATCACGACAACCGTATTGCCCTGTTCCACCAGTTCATGCAGCACTTCAAGGAGTTTGCGCACATCCTCGAAATGAAGCCCGGTCGTTGGCTCATCGAGAATATAAAGTGTCCGCCCGGTGGAGCGCCGTGCCAATTCCTTTGACAGCTTGACCCGCTGTGCCTCGCCGCCCGACAAGGTCGTCGCCTGCTGGCCGACCTTGACATAGCCAAGGCCAACCTGCATCAGAGCATCCATCTTCTCGCGGATCGAGGGCACCGCCTTAAAGAACTCCTGCGCATCCTCGACGGTCATATCAAGAACGTCCGCTATACTCTTGCCCTTAAATCGAATTTCAAGTGTCTCGCGATTATAGCGCGCGCCCTTGCAGGTCTCGCAGGTCACGTAGACATCTGGCAGGAAATGCATCTCGATCTTGATAACCCCATCACCCTGGCAGGCCTCGCATCGGCCGCCCTTGACGTTGAAACTGAATCGCCCCGGCTTGTAGCCGCGGGTCTTTGCCTCGGGAAGCCCGGCGAACCAGTCGCGGATTGGGGTGAAGGCGCCAGTATAGGTGGCAGGGTTCGAGCGAGGCGTGCGTCCGATGGGGCGCTGGTCGATATCGATAACTTTGTCGAGATGTTCGAGCCCCTTGATCGTCTCGCAGGGGGCCGGGGTTTGGCGCGCGCCATTGAGCCGCATAGAGGCGGTCTTGAACAGCGTCTCGATTGTCAGCGTCGACTTGCCGCCGCCCGAGACACCCGTCACGCAGACGAATTTTCCTAGCGGAAATTCCGCCGTGACTTCCCTTAAGTTATTCCCGGAAGCCTTTACAACAGTTACGTTTTTCTTGCTGCCATCGCGCCGGGCCCGGGGCACGGGGATCTCTCTTGTTCCGCTCAGATACTGGCCGGTGATCGAGGCCGGATCGGCAGCGACATCGCCAGGCGACCCCTTGGCCACGATCTCTCCGCCATGCACGCCGGCGCCGGGACCGAGGTCGAATACGTAATCCGCCTCGCGGATCGCCTCTTCGTCATGTTCCACGACGATCACGGTATTGCCCTGGTCGCGCAGGTTCTTCAGCGTACCCAATAGCCGGTCATTGTCGCGCTGGTGCAGGCCGATCGAGGGCTCGTCGAGCACGTAGAGCACGCCCGTCAGCCCCGATCCGATCTGGCTGGCCAGCCGGATCCGCTGGCTTTCACCGCCCGAAAGCGTGCCCGCGTTGCGTGACAGGGTCAGATATTCCAGTCCGACATTGTTGAGGAACCCGAGCCGCTCGCGGATTTCCTTGAGGATCGCGCGGGCGATCTCGTTCTTCTGCCTGGTTAGCTTTACCGGCACCGCCTCGCACCAGGCGAAGGCCTCCTTGATTGACATCTGCACGACCTCGCCGGCGTGCAGCCCACCGATCTTCACGGCCAGAGCCTCTCCGCGCAGCCGAAAGCCCTGGCAGGTGCCGCAGGGGCGGTTGTTCTGGTAGCGCTCGAATTCCTCGCGGATCCAGGCAGAGTCGGTCTCGCGGTAGCGGCGTTGCATGTTCGGAATCACACCTTCGAAGTTGCGCTTGACCTGATAGACCCGACCGCCCTCGTCATAGCGGAACTCGATTTCCTCGTCGCCGGAGCCATGGAGAAAGACCTGCTGCACCTTCTCTGGCAGATCTTTCCAGCGCGCGGTCTTCTTGAAGCCGTAATGCTTGGCGAGCGACTCAATGGTCTGCAGGAAATAGGGCGACTTGCCCTTGCGCCACGGCGCGAGCGCACCGTCCTCAATCTTCAGCGTCACGTCCGGCACGACCAGACGTTCGTCGAAGAAGAGCTCTACCCCTAGCCCGTCGCAGGCCGGGCAGGCCCCGAAGGGGGCGTTGAAGGAAAACAGGCGCGGTTCAATTTCCGGGATTGTGAAGCCCGAGACCGGGCAAGCGAATTTCTCGGAGAAGGTGATCCGCTCGGGCTTGCCTTCGGACGCGGCGGTTTCCAGGATTGCGATGCCGTCCGCGAGGTCCAATGCGGTGCGGAACGAATCAGCCAGCCGGGTTTCCAGCCCTTCGCGCACCACGATCCGGTCCACGACCACGTCGATGTCGTGGCGAAACTTCTTGTCGAGCGTCGGCGCCTCCTCCAACTCGTAGAACGCCCCGTCGACCTTGACACGCTGATAGCCCTGCTTGCGCAGATCCAGGAATTCCTTGCGGTACTCGCCTTTGCGGTCCCTTACGATCGGGGCGAGCAGATATGCGCGGGTGCCCTCCTCCATCGCCATAACGCGGTCGACCATGTCCTGCACCTGCTGCGCCTCGATCGGCTTGCCGGTGGCCGGCGAATAGGGCGTGCCGACGCGGGCGAAAAGCAGCCGCAGATAGTCGTAAATCTCGGTGACGGTTCCGACGGTTGAGCGCGGATTCTTGCTGGTGGTCTTCTGCTCGATGGAAATCGCAGGCGACAGGCCGCTGATATGGTCGACATCCGGCTTTTCCATCATGTCGAGGAATTGCCGCGCATAGGCCGAGAGCGATTCGACATAGCGGCGCTGGCCCTCGGCATAGATCGTGTCGAAGGCGAGGCTGGACTTGCCCGATCCGGAAAGCCCCGTGATAACAACAAGCTGGTCGCGCGGGATGTCCACGTCGATGTTCTTGAGGTTGTGCTCGCGCGCGCCGCGCACCTCGATATTCTTCAACTCGGCCATCAAGACCCCCGGGGTGAGTGGTTAAGAGATAATTGAAGCGGCGGGACTCTCCAACCAAAAAATGAGAACATTACATGAACGCGCGCATGGCCGCCCCGGCTTAGGCGATACGGCGGCGATAGGCCAGCCACCCTGTCATCACGATGCCGCCAGCGGCGAGCGGCAGGACAAAAAGATAGACGCCGTGGATGCCGCCTGCCGCGATCAGCGCGGCCAGCAGGGGCGTTCCGATCGTGGTTCCGAGGTTTCCGAGCTGGGCAATGGCACCGGCGGCATAGGCGCGGTCGTTGTGGCTTTGGTTGAGTTGCGGGATGGATGCGAAGGACGCGCCCTGCACAAGACCCATCGCCGAGGCGATCAGCAGCGCGGCCGCGAGCGACACGGTCTCGTTGCCCCAGACCGCCCAAAGCATGAGAGCCGAGAGCACGGCAAGGCCGAAACCGAGCTGCACGACCGTCACGGCCTGCAGTCGCCCAAGCAGCCACACGCCGAAGGTTAGCGACACGAATATCGAGATCAGCGGCATCGCGGTTGCGGCTGTCACGCGCGTCGATCCCGTGAATTGCGTCGGCAAAAGCGTCAGCAGCGCCACGTACATCGCCGTGTAGAACACGAAACCCAAGGCCGGGGCGGCGATATTCGGCGAGGAATAGATCGCGACATGTTGGCGGGCGAGGATCCGCAGCGACAGCGGAACCGGGTCGGACAGCCTGGCAGCCGGGACCATGCGGATGAGGACAAGCGACATGCCCGCCATGATCGCGGCATGGGCGAGGAAAAGAGACGGCGTTCCCAGCGCTGAAACCAGCGGCGGGCCCAGCCATGCGGTCAGCGCGAAGGAGACACCGAAGAAGCTCGACCAGAGCGACATGGCGGCGCCGAAATGCCGGGGGGCGGTGACCCGCGCGATCAGGACCGGACCGGCAACGACGATGCCGAGATGCGAAAAGCCCTCGACCACGCGGGCGGCCATCATCAGACCGTAGCCCGGCAGGGCGGACTGGACCGCCGACATCAGCGCGCCGAGCGCCAGCGCGCCGACGAGGACCCGGCGATAGCCGATCCGCTGCACGATCAGCCCCGCGGTTGCCCCGAAAACCAGCCCGACGAGCCCCACGACCGAGACCATCAGCCCGATGCCCGCCCCCGCATAGTGCTGGCCGAGCGTGTCGTAGAGGATGGCGATCTTGCCGAACTGCGCCGCCGCCCCAAGGCCGGCCACCCAGAGCATGGCGGCAAGCGGCAGGTTGGTGCGGGATGCGTCGGTCATGACGGCGCTTCTACCCCGCCACTTTGGGCTCCGCTATCGCGAAGTAGCGACGGTCAGAAATGCAGTGCCTGACCATAGGCGTCGAGCACCGATTCGTGCATCATCTCGGATAGGGTCGGATGCGGGAAGACTGTGTTCATCAGGTCCTGCTCGGTCGTCTCCAGCGTGCGTCCGACGATATAGCCCTGAATGAGTTCGGTGACTTCCGCACCGATCATGTGCGCGCCCAGCAATTCTCCGGTATTCTCGTCGAAAACGGTCTTGATCATGCCCTCGGGCTCTCCCAGCGCGATCGCCTTGCCGTTGCCGATGAAGGGAAACTTGCCGACCTTGACCTTGTAGCCAAGCTCCTTGGCCTTGGCCTCGCTAAAGCCGACGCTCGCGATCTGCGGCTGGCAGTAAGTACAGCCGGCGATTGATTCGGGACGGACCGGATGCGGGTGCTTGCCCGCGATCAGTTCGGCCACCATCACGCCTTCATGGCTAGCCTTGTGCGCCAGCCATGGCGCGCCGGCAATGTCTCCGATGGCATAAAGCCGCTCGACCCCGGTGTGGCAGTGTTCGTCGACAACAACATGGGTTTTCTCAATCTTCACACCCAGTTCCTCCAGCCCGAGATCTTCCACGTTGCCAACGATCCCGACGGCGGAAATCACGGTGTCGAACTCCTGCTTCTCAGCCATTCCGCCGATCTCGATATGCGCCGTGACCTTGCCCTTGGCGCGATCGAGCTTCTTGACCGTGGCCTTTTCTATGATCGTCATGCCCTGTTTGACGAACTGCTTCTTCGCATGGGCGCTGATCTCGGCATCCTCGACCGGCAGGATCCGATCCATCACCTCGACCACCACCGTCTCGGCCCCGAGCGTGTTGTAGAAACTGGCGAACTCGATGCCGATCGCGCCCGAGCCTATGACCAGAAGCTTCTTCGGCATCCGCGGCGGCTTCAGGGCATGGCGGTAGGTCCAGACCAGATCGCCGTCCGCCTCGAGCCCCGGCAGTTCGCGAGCGCGGGCGCCAGTGGCAAGGATGATGTTCTTCGCGGCCAACACCTCGGTTCCCTTGTCGGTCTTGACGCTAACCTTGCCCTTGGCCGAAATCGTCGCCTCTCCCATGAAGACGGTGATCTTGTTCTTCTTCATCAGATGCCCGATGCCGCCGGACAATTGCCCTGCCACGTCGCGGGAGCGTTTGACCACCGCGTCGAGATCGAACCCGACCGCCTCGGCCTTCAGCCCGAAATCCTTTGCGCGTTGCATAAGGTGGAAGACCTCTGACGAGCGCAGCAGCGCCTTGGTCGGGATGCAGCCCCAGTTCAGGCAGATGCCGCCCAGGTTCTCGCGCTCAACGATGGCGACTCTCAGCCCCAGTTGCGCGCCACGGATCGCGGCGACATAGCCGCCCGGCCCGGCCCCGATTACAACCATGTCAAAGGACTCCGCAGCCATCGCCTTACTCCCGCAGGACATTTCATTCGATGCGAGGCTATCGTCAGGTCAGGGAATTAGGAAGGCCCGGTTGCTCCCATCCCGAAAGCTGAACGGCGCAGAATGACCAGTTCGGCCACGGCAAACCTATCAGGCGGCCTTCAGGGCCTCGATCGTCGCGCCATATCCGCCCTGCTCGATGAATTCGGCCTCGTGAGGCGTGGTTTCCCGTGACAGGGCCTCGTTGCGATAGGGGAACCGACCGAACCGCCGGATGACTTCGCGATGCGCCTTGGCATGCAGAAGGTTGCTTTCTCCCGCTTTCGGCATCCGCGTCAGCATAAGCCGGACGCAGCGGTCCTGATCGCACAGGTTCTCGGAATGCATCAGCGGCATGTAGAAGAACTGCCGCGCCGGTTCGTCAATCCTCAGGTCCCAGCCGCGGGCAATGGCGGATTTCGCGACCGCCCGTGCGGCCCGGTCCGTGGCAAAGGACATGTTCGTGCCGCGGAACATGTTGCGCGGAAGCTGATCGGTCAGGATCAGATAGGCCAGCGTCCCGGTCGGATACGTCAACCAGAGACTGTAGGCTCCATCGCGTGCTGCCTCCCAACTGGCCTCGAACCGGTCCCGGATCTGCTGGTCGCGGTCTTCCCCACCCTTGTACCAGCCTTCAGGTCCGATCTCATCCAGCCAAAAAGCCAGAACGTCTTCAGGGTTCGACATGACACCCTCCTTCTCGGTGCGCCCCCCAGACAATCCGAGAGTCGTCATTAATTGATGTTTTGGCAAGACTTAACTCGATTTGTCTGCTTTTTGTTCCTCGCTTGCGGCTTCGCTGGCCCATTCGGTCGCAGCCTCGAGCGTGACGGCAGATGCGCTTGGAGAGACGCCAACGAAGGTACCGCGCTCCTGTCCCTTGATCTTGCGGCGGGTCATCCGGTAGGCGGCGTAGGCAGCGATGGCCAGCATCAGGCCGGCGACAAACAGCCAGAATCCCGATGGCCCGAATGCCGACATGATCCAGCCGGTGATGATCGGTCCGGTGACCGCGCCTACCCCATTGATGAAGAGCAGACCACCCGAAGCCGACGCCATATCCTCGCGCTGCAGGAAGTCGTTGGTATAGGCCAGTAGCAGGGAATAGAGCGGGTTGGACGCCCCGCCGACCAAGAAGGCGACGATCAGCAGGACGGTGAAGTTCCAGTCGAGGAACAGGCCAATCAGGCCGGCGATCCCGCCGACCAACGCCGTGCCGCAGATCAGAACCCGGCGGTCCATTCGGTCCGACAGCCACCCGATCGGATATTGCAGAACCAGCGCCCCTATATAGACCGACGAGACAAAAACAGAGATCTGCTTGACCGTCAGCCCCACTTCGGTGCCGTAGACCGCCGACATGCCGAACTGCGCTGCGAAGACCCCGCCCAGCAGAAAGATCCCTACGCATCCGAGCGGCGAAGTCCGGAAAAGCTGTCGCAGGGTCATCGGTTTCGTGGTCTCAAAGGCCGGGGTCGGGTTAACCGACAGCAGGATCGGCGCGAACGAGATTGAAACCAGAACCGACGGGATCACGAACAGGATAAAGCCGGACGGGTCGCCGAAAGCCAGCAAGCCCTGCGCCGAGACGATGCCGATCATCTGCACCATCAGATAAAGCGAGAGGGCCTTGCCCCGGTTTTCGTTGGTCGCGGCATTGTTCAGCCAGCTTTCCGCAGTGACATAGACGGCCGAGAAACAGAAACCGATGGCGACCCGCAGCACGATCCAGGCAATCGGGTTTGTCATGACCGGGTAAAGGATCAGAATCGCCGAAATGAACGATCCGAGGGCCGCGAAGACGCGGATATGGCCGACCCGGCGGATCAGCTCCGGCGCCATCTTCGACCCCCCGAGAAAGCCCAGGAAGTAAGCCGCCATGATTATGGACATCTCGAAGGTCGTAAAGCCTTCAATCGAGCCGCGGATACCCAGAAGCGTGCCTTGAAGACCGTTGCCGACCATCAGAAGCATGAGGCCCAGAAGGAGCGGCCAGGACGACCGCAAAACCGTAATCATAGCAATCTCCAGACGCTCATTGAGCCGAGCTTATGGGTTATGCCACCTGCCCGATGGCTCTAATGCGACTCAATTCGGCCGCTCTTCGCCGCCCGGTAGCAAAAGCGAGCCGTCTCCGTAAGAGAAAAAACGATAGCCATTCGCAATCGCATGGGCATAGACCTGCCGCATGCGCTCGGTCCCCATCAGGGCCGAGACCAGCATCATCAGCGTCGATTTCGGCAGGTGAAAATTGGTCATCAGCGCGTCGGCAACGCGGAACCGGTAGCCGGGCTTGATGAAGATATCGGTATCGCCGCGCCATGGATGCAGAAGTCCGTCCTCGCTTGCCGCGCTTTCGATCAGCCGCAGGGCCGTGGTGCCGACCGGAATCACGCGGTGGCCCTCGGCGCGGGTACGGTTGATCTCGGCCGCGGCGGTTTCGGTCACCTCTCCCCATTCGGCATGCATCCGGTGCTGGCTGACGTCGTCGACCTTGATGGGCAGAAACGTGCCTGCCCCGACATGCAGCGTGACATGGGTGAAGCAGACGCCCTGCTGCCGCAGCCGGTCCAGCAGGGCGTCGTCGAAATGCAGCGAGGCCGTCGGCGCGGCGACCGCCCCCGCGATCCGCGCCCAGACGGTCTGGTAGTCCACCCTGTCCTGCTGGTCGGCGGGCCGCTTGGCAGCGATGTAGGGCGGCAGCGGCATGGAGCCTGCGCTGGCCAGAGCCGCGTCGAAATCATTGCCGGTCAGGTTGAAGGCCAGAATCGCCGCCCCGTTGCCACGGCCGGTCACCCGTGCCGACAGGTCGGAGGAGAACTCGATCACCTCGCCATCGCCCACCTTCTTCAGCGGTTTCAGCAGCGCCTGCCATTGGCCGTCAGCGGTGGGTTGCAGCAGCGTGACCTCGATCCGCGCTTCAGTCGGGCCTTCCGCGCCTTCGCGCCGGCGGATACCCGAGAGCCGCGCCGGGATGACCTTGGTGTCGTTCAGGACCAGCCGGTCGCCGGGCCGCAGGAAATCGCCCAGATCTCGGGCATGGGAATCAATGGTCCGGTCGGGCGACGCCACCAGCAGCCGCGAGGCGCTGCGCGGCTTGGCGGGCCGGGTCGCGATCAGGTGATCTGGCAGGTCGAAATCGAAGTCGGACAGTTTCATTGGGCTTGATCCGGTGGCGCGCGGCGGAAGATTTCCCGGAACATGCCGGGGGTCAGGATCGACAGCGGGTTGACGCTGACTTGCGGGGCGTCGGCAGATCCCGCGAGGCGAAAGGTGAAACCGAACAGCCCCTCGCCGCGGCGGGTGAAGATCTGCCCGATGGCGTTCAGGAAGAAGACCGGGGACATCACGCCCTGCAAGTCCATACGCTTGCTGGCAAGGTGATAGACGCCGTCCAGCGAAACCCCGAGCGACGGTCCCGTTGCGCTCGACCGCTTGAGCGTGACAGCGTGCGGCGACAGGCTGAACTCGGCGTTGATCTGGTTGAAGGCGATGCCGGGGCCATTTACCTGGTCGAGCAATCCGACGATCGAGATTGCCGACAAAAGCTCAGTCAGCGCCGGGGCCCGGACGACGCGGGTGTTGCGCACGCTAAGCAGCCCATCATAGGCGCCGCGCGCCGGACGCGGGCGCAGGGTCATGTCCATCGCGCCGCCGATGGCGTTCCGGAAGACGCCGGCATCCCGCATGACACCACCGGCATCGTTGCTTTGCAGCCGTATCGCAGAGCCGTTGGCCACCGGCGACACCAGCCCGACAATGCCCGCGCCGCCATTGACCCGCGCCGAGAAGGTGCCGCCAAATCCCGATGCGCCGTCGAACTCGCCCCGCAGGCCGGTCAAGGTTATGCCTTCGGAAACGATTAGCCGGTCGAGCGTCAGCCTGACCGGCCCGCCGCCACCCCGACCGCTGCCGAATGTTGTCCTACGGACATCAATGGTGCCGCCGCTGATTGCCACGGCAGGAACCGCTCCGCGACCCCGACCCGTCAGCGTCACCGGCGCATCCAGCCAGCCTCCCGCCCGGACGCGATTGAACCGGGCAGATTGCAGACCGCCACCCTCGGCCAGCTCGATCTGACCGCCGCTTGCCGTCAGGCCCGGCGCGGACAGTTCGAGGCGGGTGAGCACCGGCACCGGGCCGAGGGTTCCCGCAAGTTCAAGGGTGCCGCTGCTTTCCGCCGGTTTCGACCAGCCCAAAGCCGCGACCCGCAGGGCGATCCCTTCGAGGTCGGATGTCAGCTGGAACCGCGGCGGCTCTCCGGTGTCAAGCTGGACCTGAAATTCGCCTTCACCATCGCCCGAGACCGCTCCCGCTGGCAGGCTGATGGCGAACTCGTCGAGAAACGCCTGACTAAGGCGGACGGAGCCCGTCACCTCGCTCTTGCCGACATGATCCGCACCCGCCCTGCGGCGCCATGTCGCATCGAGCGCCGCGTCCCCCAGCGCCATCGGGCCGCTGATCTCGACCCCTTCAGGACTCGCGGTCAGGGTCAGCGCCGCGGCCGTTAGCTTGCGTCCCTTGACCACGACGTCTGACGCCACGTCCGCAAGGCTGGCCGTCGCCCGGTAGGAAATGTCGGGCGGTTTCAAACCCTTGCGCATCTCGAAACCGACCTCGGCGGCGAACGAGACCAGGCCCGATGCCAAATCGACCGGCAGGGGCGAATTGCGCAGGATCCTGAAGGGTGGCAGGCTCATCAGCGCCATCGCCGCCGTGATCGAGGACCTGCCCCGGAGGGACAGCGCGCCTTGGGCCGGTTTTTGCCTGATATCGAGCACGCGGTAGCTCGTGCCTGAAAGATCGACCCGGTCGCCCATCGGGGATGCGACTGTGCCTTGCTCGACCGCGACCGAGAAGACGTAGTCATGCAGTGCCGCATAGCCGCTGGCCCCGGTGACCGGCGGAAGTGTCCTGAGATAGCGAACGCTGGCATCGCTGAACTCGAACTCCAGGCCGATACTCAAGGGCCGGTCCGGCTTGATTCTCGCGGCGGCGTCGATATCGAAGATATGCCCCTCGCTGACATTTTCCTCGAACCATTTCCGGGTCTTGGGGGCGAGCGCGACCGGCCAGATCGTCAGCAGCCGGTCCCGGTCGATCTGGTCGAGGCCGGCATCGAGCGATGCCCGCCAACCGTCCTTGCCGGCCGAAACGGCCCCGGACAGCTTGAGGCGACTGTCGCCATCGACGATCACCATCTGGCCGATATCGATGTGGAACGGCGACAGTCGCATTCGGAAATCCAGAGCGCTTTCGGCAAAGCCCACCGGATCGGTGAACAGGCCCTCCGGCTTGACCTCGACGTTGCTGAACGCAAACTGGCCCAGCAGCGTCTGGGGCCAGTTGTTCACGAAATCACGCAGATAAGCATGGCCGGAACCGGTGGCGCGCCCGGCCTCGGACACGACGGTGAATTCCGAGAAGCGGATGCGCTGCAGCGCGGGGTTGTAGCGGAAATAGGCCTTGCCGGAGTCAAACCCGATCGGAACGGCTGCTTCGGTCGGCTGAACCACGCCAGCCTCCAGTTCGAGCGAACCGACAAGCGAGGCGAGTTCCCCAGCTTCCCCGAATTCCGCGCGGACCGCGCCAGAAATCGGTGCATCGAGGATGCCGAGAAAGCTAAGGGCCGGGCTCTGTAAGGCAATGTCGGCGGCGATCGCATTCTCGAAAGTCGCACCCAAGGAGGCCGAGGAATCGCGCTTGTCGGTATGGATGCCCAGAACCGTTCGGGCCAGGTTTTCGGTCCCGTTGAAGACGTCGAAAGAGATCGAGAAATCCAGCGCGGTCGGGTCCTGTCGCATCTGCAGTCGGCCCTCGGTCACCTGCCAGAAGCGGCCCGATCGCGCATCCTCCACGGTGATCGTCAACGACCCTGCCTCGATCAGTTCGACACCGGCCAGCGGCGTTTCGGCAAAGACCCTCTCGATCGCGTCGAGCAGGTCGGGCAAGGTGCCGGTTGCCCCGGCTCCGGCCCCGGAAGAAAGGTCGAACTGGCCGTCGGCACGGCGCAGCAGGCGCATCTGCGCACCGTTCAGCCGCAGGACTTCTGGATGAAACCTTCCGCGCAAGACCGACGCCAGAGAGAATCGCACCCCGACCTCGTTTAGGCGGATGACCTCGGCGCCGCGATCGTCGAAGAGCCCAAGATCGCGCAGGAGGATCCTGGGCACACCCCCGTCATCGACATGAAATGCCAGTCGTCCGAGCGAGATCCGGCCCGTGTTCATGCCCGCATTGACCCTTGAGACGACACGGTCGTTCAACCAGTCGGGAGCCGTGACGATACGCCCTGTGACCGACAGCCCGGCAAGAAAGAGAAGGCCGAACAGGAACATAACGCTCAGCAACATCCACAGGCCAACACGCCTGCGGCGCCGGCCGCGGGACCTAATGGGTGCTGACGGTTCCTTTGTCATCTGTGGGCGGTCCGCATTCCTCGGGCTTCATTTCTGCGCTTCGGCTTCATTCTTGCCGGAATAGCGCTAGAACTGAAACCGAATTGCAGCCGACAAGAGGCCAACCATGCTGGAAAAAGGCGACATTGCCCCTGACTTTACATTGCCCGGCGCCGACGGCGCCAAGGTCAGACTGTGCCGCTTGAGACCGCGAAAGGTGGTTCTCTATTTCTATCCTCGGGACGACACGGCAGGCTGCACGACCGAGGCATTGGATTTCAGCGCCAGGGTCGCGGCATTCGACGCCGCCGACACGGTGATTCTCGGGGTCTCGAAAGACCCGGTTAGCAAGCATGAGAAGTTTCGCGACAAGCATGGCCTGAAGGTCACCCTGCTGTCAGACGAGGCGTCCGACGTCTGTGAACGCTATGGCGTCTGGATCGAGAAAAGCATGTACGGAAGGACTTTCATGGGGATCGAGAGGTCGACATTCCTGATCGACGGCGAAGGGCGGATCGCCGAGGTCTGGCGCAAGGTCAGAGTGAAGGGCCATGCCGAAAAAGCACTGGCCGCGGCGCGGGCGGTGTGATCGCCTTGCCGGGCGATGATCCTTGCGAGAATCGGCATAAAGAACAACGAGATAAACCCGCGCTCGGCGGCCATGCCTGCTGCAGCGGGGCTGTATCGGCAAGAACTCGCCCAAATCGCCAACTATCGGGCTCTGGATGGACGAACCGGGCCAAATCTGTTGCAGGGATAGGGTTCACTTTGTAAGGACTGCGGGGATCGTCGACGGACAACACCGCAACGATCGGGGACGGTGAACGCACGGGGGACGGCCACTTGCATCGGGACGCTATCAGGAAAGCAGAAAGCACACTCGAACGCGCTTTTCCCGAGCAGCGCCTCTACCTTCGCTCCGACCGCAACGAGACCCGATTCATCCGGCTGACGCCGTTCACCCAGTTGATGGCTTGGACCGGCAGTTCGGTCTTAGTTGCCTGGTCGATCATCGCGACCGCCTTCATCCTCATGGACAGCATCGGCTCTGGCAGTATCCGCGAGCAGGCCAAGCGCGAACAGGCCCTTTACGAGATGCGCCTGAACGAGCTTTCGGTGGAGCGCGATAGGCGCGCGAAGGAAGCGCTGATGGCGCAGGAGCGCTTCAATGTGGCGCTCGAACAGATTTCGCGAATGCAGGTCACGCTTCTGGATTCCGAAGACCGCCGCAAGGAAATGGAAAAGGGCATCGAGGTCATCCAGACGACCTTACGCCGGACCATGAAAGATCGCGACAGTGCCCGCAACGAAAGCGCGATACTGACCGCCAAGCTGAATGGGGATGCCGCGACCCCGGGCGCGCAGCCGAGCGGCCCCGATGCCGACGTGACCGTCGATTTCCTGACGGCAGCGCTCGCCAATACCGCCGTCGAACGTGACACGATGGCCAATTTGGCGAAGAAGGCGGAGGAGTACGCATCTGAACTGGAACTGGAACGCAAGTTACTGGAAGAGAAGAACGACCGGATCTTCTCGCAGCTGGAAGACGCGGTAAGCCTGTCGCTGGAACCGCTGGACAAGATGTTCGCGGCCGCGGGTCTGCCGACCGACAGCATACTCAAGACCGTGCGCAGCGGCTATTCAGGTCAGGGCGGCCCGCTGACGCCGCTGACATTCTCGTCCCGGGGGGAAGGGCCGGACGCCGACAGCCTGCGGGCCAATGGTATCCTCGAGCGGATGGACCGGATGAACCTCTACCGGATCGCGGCACAGAAAGCCCCGTTCGCGCTGCCGCTTAAGTCTTCATTCCGCTTTACCAGCGGTTATGGACGGCGCTGGGGACGGATGCATGAGGGCACCGATTTCGCCGCCAGCTATGGCACACCCATCTACGCGACCGCCGACGGCGTGGTCACCCATGCCGGCTGGCTTGCCGGCTATGGACGGCTGGTGAAGATCCAGCATGAATTCGGCATCGAAACCCGCTATGCGCACCAGTCGAAAATCCGTGTAAAAGTTGGCCAAAGGGTCTCGCGCGGGGATCGGATCGGTGATATGGGGAACTCCGGCCGGTCGACCGGCACCCATCTTCACTACGAGGTACGCGTGGGCGGAAAGCCCGTGAACCCCATGACCTATATCAAGGCAGCCCAAGATGTTTTCTAAGAGCAAAATCAACGAGCCCGGACCGAAATCGGGAGAGGCCGACAAATCCACGCAAGCGGATAGCGCGGCCAAGCCGGCAACCTCG
This sequence comes from Paracoccaceae bacterium, assembly GCA_041633555.1. Taxonomy (GTDB): domain Bacteria; phylum Pseudomonadota; class Alphaproteobacteria; order Rhodobacterales; family Rhodobacteraceae; genus JAHEAO01. The sequence goes on from JBFKFZ010000006.1 coordinate 44,536, forward strand.
CCGTCGTCTTCCACTGACTTCGCGTCGTCGGCCCCCAAGGCGAAACCGCCCGCATCCGTCCTGTCGTCGGATCTGGTCATCACCGGAAACATTAAGACGACCGGCGATATCCAGATCGAAGGTACGGTCGAGGGCGACATCCGCGCACATCTTCTGACCGTCGGCGAAGGCGCCACGGTCAAGGGCGAGTGCCTGGCCGACGATGTGGTCGTGAACGGACGCGTGATCGGGCGCGTGCGCGGCCTCAAGGTTCGCCTGACCTCCTCGGCGCGAGTCGAAGGCGATATCATCCACAAGACGATCGCCATCGAATCCGGCGCGCATTTCGAAGGATCGGTCCAGCGTCAGGACGACCCGATGCAGTCGAGCGGTTCGCCCAAGCCGGTTGCCCCGGCAGCGGCCAAGACCAGCGCCTGATCACAGGCCAGAGGGACAGTAGGAAAGGCGCCGGTGCAACCCGGCGCCTTTTTTTTTGGCGTCAGCAATCTGTGACTACATGGGATCGTAAAGCGCCCTGCGATAGAGGTGCCAGGTCGCATGTCCCAGCACCGGCAGAACCAGGAAGAGCCCGAGAAAGGCCGGCAACATCGCCAGAAGGGTCAGCCCAGCGACGATCGCGGCCCAGAGCAGCATCGGCCACAGATTTTCCTGCACTGTGCGGAGGCTCAGCAGCATGGCCGAGACGAAGTCGACCTCTCTTTCCAGGAGCAGCGGCAGACTGACAACCGTGAGGCTGAACAGCAGGAATGCCACCGCCCCGCCGACCACAAACTCTGCCGCCAGCATCGCGATGCCGCGCGGCGTCATCAGCGAGCCGACCGAGGAATATACGTTGATCAGCGCCGAGGGGCCCATGAAAAGCGCAAAGATCAAATGGGCAAGGAAGGCCCAGAACAGGAAATAGATCAGGATGATCGCGCCCATCCAGGGCAGTTGCCGGTCTTTTTCCCGCAGCACGACGCCAAGGATCTCGCGCCAGACCAGCGGCACTTCGGCTTCCAGCCGTCTACTGACCTCGTAGAGCCCGACTGCGGCAAAGGGCGCGACAAGCGGGAATCCAAGAGAGACCGTCAGCGTCCAGGCCACGGTTCCGGCCCCCAGCATCAGCAGAATGAAACCGGCGAGCACGTAGACCCCGCTGAAAAAGAGGCCGAACATCGGGGCGGCGCGGAAATCACGCCAGCCACAGACCAAGGAGGCCAGAATTTCGGCGACCGTCACACGCCCGATCAACGGCAGCGGTGAGGCCTTCGGCAATTGGCTCGTGTCGCTCAACGTGATCCCCCTCGCACCGATTTTAGAGATCCATCAAACCCCGTTCGCTGATCCAGATCAATCCTCGGCCTGTGCCTCGGCCCGGCTTTTACCGGATACATCCATCGCCAGTGTCGCCGCCATGAACCCGTCGAGATCGCCATCCAGCACGCCCTGCGTGTCAGAGGTCTCATGGCTGGTGCGCAGATCCTTGACCATCTGGTAGGGCTGCAGGACGTAAGACCGGATCTGGTTGCCCCAGCCTGCATCGCCCTTGTTCTCATGCGCCTCAGTGATCGCCGCGTTGCGCCGGTCAAGCTCCATCTGGTAGAGCCGCGATTTCAGCGCCGCCATCGCGTTGGCGCGGTTCTGGTGCTGCGACTTCTCGGAGCTGGTGACCACAATGCCGGTCGGCAGATGGGTGATCCGCACCGCCGAGTCGGTCGTGTTGACATGCTGCCCCCCCGCCCCGGACGAGCGGTAAGTGTCGATCCGGATATCGTTGGCGGGCACCTCGATCTCGATATTGTCGTCGACCACCGGATAGACCCAGACCGATGAAAACGACGTGTGCCGCCGCGCCGCGCTGTCATAGGGGCTGATCCGCACCAAGCGGTGCACACCGCTTTCGGATTTCAGCCAGCCATAGGCATTGGGTCCCGAAATCTTGTAGGCGGCCGACTTGATCCCCGCCTCTTCGCCGGGGCTTTCCGAAATCAGTTCGACCTTGTAGCCGTGTTGCTCGGCCCATCGCACATACATCCGCGCCAGCATGTTGGCCCAGTCGCAGCTTTCGGTGCCACCCGCGCCCGAATTGATCTCGAGAAACGTGTCATTGCCGTCGGCCTCGCCGTTCAGGAGCGCCTCGATTTCCTTCTGGGCGGCGGTCTCGGCCAGCTTCTTCAGCGCGCCTTCGGCCTCGGTCACGACTTCCTGGTCGCCTTCCGCCTCTCCCAATTCGATCAGTTCGATATTGTCATTCAGCTCCTGCTCGATCCCGGTGCAGTCAGCGATCGCATCGACCAGGACCTGCCGGTCGCGCATCAGCTTCTGGGCGCGTTCCTGATCGTTCCAGAGGTCCGGATCTTCGATCATCGCATTAAACTCTTCCAGCCGATGCTGAGAGGTTTCCCAGCCCATCCGCTGCTTGAGAAGGGTCAGCGATTTCCGGATCGCCTCGACTGTATTGGACGTGTCTGCCCGCATGGGTGGTCCCTGAGAAACTGAATGAAATCCGGATGTATCAACGGTGCCCCCTGCGGGCAAGCGCCGCTAGTAGAGGCCGCCAGAGCTCAAGGTGCCGAAATCAGCTTTCTTGGGCACGATGACGACATCGCCGGTCACGGTTTCGACCGTGGTGCCTTCCTCGGCGATCTCGCCGGGCGCAAAGAGCGGCAGGTTGGACCCCATCGCAAAGCCGCCATCATAGGTCAGGCCGAAGATCGGCTCTTCTCCATCGCGGAAATACTCGGCTACGACATATTCACCGTAGGCTTCGTCAGGCAGGCGCGCGCCGGTGAAGCGGTCGATCTTGATGAAATGGCCGCCGAGCGGAACTTCGAACGGCCCGCCGCCATATTTCGCCACCGCGGTCTGCATGAACTCGTTGAAGACCGGCCCGCAAAGCGTCGATCCGAAGGCGCTGCGGCCCAGAGTGCGCGGATTGTCGAAGCCGATATAGCAGCCGGCCACGATGTTCGAGGTAAAGCCGACGAACCAGACATCCTTTGCATCATTGGTGGTGCCGGTCTTGCCAGCAACCGGCACCGGCAGGTTGATCGCATTGGCAGCGGTGCCGCGCTGCACGACACCTTGCAGCATCGAGGTCAACTGGTAGGCGGTGACCGCATCCATAACCCGCTCGCGGTCCGACGTGATCGACGGTACCCTGCCGGGCTCCAGCGAAGCCTCGTCGCAATCCACGCAGATCCGGTTGTCATGGCGGTAGACGGTCTTGCCCCAGCGATCCTGCACCCGGTCGACCAATGTCGGCTCGACCCGCTCGCCGCCATTGGCGAACATCGCATAGGCCGCCACCATCTTGAACAAAGTGGTTTCCTCGGACCCCAGCGAGTTGGCGAGGAACCGGCCCATATTGTTGTAGACGCCAAAGCGCTCGGCATAGCCCGCCACGACGTCGATCCCGACTTCCTGTGCCAGCCGCACGGTCATCAGGTTGCGCGACTGCTCGATGCCGGTGCGCAATGGCGCAGGTCCGTAGAACTTGTTCGACGAGTTGGTTGGCCGCCAGACGCCCTGCGGCGTGTTCACCTCGATCGGTGCATCGATGATGATCGTCGCAGGAGTGAACCCGCTGTCGAGTGCCGCGGCATAGACGAAGGGCTTGAAGCTCGAACCCGGCTGGCGGGTCGCCTGCGTCGCGCGGTTGAAGACCGAATGCTGGTAGGAGAAACCGCCCTGCATCGCCAATACCCGGCCGGTATCGACATCCATGGCCATCATCGCGCCCTGCACTTCCGGGATCTGCCGCAGGCTCCAGCGCTGGAATTCGCCGTCGTTGTTGGTCATCCGGCGCACCAGAACCACGTCGCCTGCAGCGACAAGATCGCTGGCCTTGGTGGCTTTCGGGGCCAACCGGCCATCCGACCGGCGCTTGCGGGCCCATGTCACGTCTTCGGCGGTGATCCAGTGCCCGTCCTCATCATCCCTAAAACCCTCGATCCCGATCCGGGCGGCTGTCTCGCCGATCTGAAGCACGACGGCCGGAAACCAGCCATCGACGTCACGGCTGACGCTTACACCGGCCAGGGCATCGCGCCAGGCTGCTTCGTCGGTCAACTGCTCGGTCGCGAGCTTCTGGCCGGTCCCGCGCCAGATGCCGAGATTGCGGTCATAGCTTTCCAGCCGGTCCCGCAGGGCCTTGGCGGCCTCGACCTGCAGTTCAGGATCCATCGTGGCGCGGATCGCCAGACCACCGCCGAAGAACTCCTCCTGACCGAAATTGCGGCTGAGCTGACGGCGGATCTCGTCGGTGAAATAGTCGCGCGGCGGAAGCTGCGCACGAAACGGCTCGTAATCGCCGTTCTGCACGGTCTTCAATGGTTGCGCCCGGGCCGACTCGAGCGTTTCGCGGTCGATGTAGCCATTCTCGAACATCTCCCGCAGGACGTAGTTGCGCCGGTTGACCGCCTCTTCGATCTGGCGGACCGGGTGCAGGTTGCCCGGGCGTTGCGCAAGAGCCGCAAGATAGGCCGCCTCGTCGGCGCTCAGCTGGCCGAGCGTCTTGTTGAAGTAGGTCTGCGCCGATGCCGCGACGCCAAAGCTGTTTTGTCCCAGGAATATCTCGTTGAGATAAAGTTCGAGGATCTTGTCCTTGGACAGGGTCTGTTCCAGCCGGCTGGCAAGAATCAGTTCCTTGATCTTGCGTTCCGCCGACCGGTCGGAGGACAGAAGAAAGTTCTTCATCACCTGCTGGGTGATGGTCGAGGCGCCGCGCAACCGTTCGCCGCGCGCCGCATCTATGACCGCGGCGACCATGCCGCGCGGATCGTATCCCTTGTGCTGGTAGAAGTTCTTGTCCTCGGCTGAGATGAAAGCGTGCTTTACCAGATCGGGGACTTCCTCGGCCGAGACGAACAGCCGCCGTTCCTCGGCGAACTCATCAACGATCCGCCCCTCGCCGGAATAGACGCGGCTGATGGTCGGAGGGGTATATTGTGCCAGCTGCTCGTGATTGGGCAGATCGCGGCTATACATCCAGAACACCGCGCCGACGCAAAGCGCCGCCATGAAGATGCCCAAAGTCAGCCAGCTGAAGATGCCGCCAAGGAAAGAAAATATGAACCGGAGCACGATGGCCCTCACTTTCTTGATGGATCAGTCTTATACATATGCACTGCCAGCGTCAAAACGAACGAGCCCTAGAATTCGGCCGGAACGCGCCGCCAGCGGTCACGCTTATGCGAGGCGCGTCATCATTTCCGCAGGCCCGCGGCAGCTTCGGCATCGGCAATGGCCCAGCTTCTAAGGGCATCCCGGATGGCCTTCGCCGCCGCCGCCCGCCATTCGGGGTCGGTAATCCGGGCGCGATCACGCGGCGATGACAGAAAGCCAAGTTCGATCAGGACCGAGGGAATATCGGGGGCTTTCAGCACCGAGAAGTCCGCCGACAGCCGTGGCCGCTTGTGCAGTCGCGTGGTTTTCGACAACCCTTCGACAAGCATGTCGGCCAGCATGTCGGCACGGGGCGCGGTTTCAGTGCGGGCCAGATCCATTAGCACGTTCGCAACAACATCACCCTGCCCGCTCAGATCGACCCCCGCCAGAAGATCGGCGCGATCGTGGCGCTCCGCGAGCCTCTGCGACGCGAAGTCGGATGCGTCCTCGGAAAGCGTGTAGATCGTGGCCCCTGTCGCGCGGCCCTCAGCCAATGCGTCGGCATGCAACGACAGGAACACGTCGGCGGCGGCCGCCCGGGCGATCGAGATGCGGGATTCGAGCGGCACGAAGACATCCTCGGTACGCGTAAGGACCACTTCGAAGCCGCCCGCCCGCAGCAGGGTTTCCTGCATTTCGCGCGCGAAGGTCAGCATCAGTTCCGCCTCGACGACATTCCCGGCTTCGGCACCCGGATCGATGCCGCCGTGGCCGGGATCGATGACCACCTTCAGCGGTCCGGCCCCCGTCTGGCGCCGCTTCGGTTTTGGCAGGACGACTGGTTCAGGTCGTCCGGTGCGGAGTTCCGCCGGCGCACCGGCAGTGGCGGCAAATGCCTGTTCGGAAACTGCTACCAGTCTGACCCGCAAAACCACCGCGGCGGGATTGCTGGTATCAAGTCCGGCCTGATCGAGCCGCAAGGGGCCAGCCAGATCGAGCACCATCCGCGACCATCCCGCCAGGAAAAGCCCGGTGCGCACCGCCGTGATATGGTCTGAGGCGTCGAAGGCGTCCGCTTTCAGCCCGGTCCAGTCGAGTTCGTTGAAATCCAGGACAAGCCGTCTTGGTTCATCAAGCGTGAAAATGCGGTAGGGCACGCCCTGGGTCATCGACAGCGTCAATTCAACTGCCTCGCCGAGGTCCGCGACACGATTTTCGCCCGGTGCAATCCGGGCCAAAGCCGACAGGTTCTGCGACAGCGCCGCAGAGGGCCCCATACACAGTGCCATCGTCAGGATCAGGCCGATTATCTTCATGCTGCTCGTTTTCTTTGGCTTATAGCGCAGCCCGCTCGGCCCGGAAATACTTATCGCGTGGCCATGAAACTGCACAGGCGCGCGAGGCCCTCACGGATCTCTGCCGTTTCCCGGGCGTAAGAAAATCGCAACGTGCAGTGCCCGCGCTCGGGGTCGAAATCGAGACCGGGGGTCACGGCGACGCCTGCCCCTTCAAGGATTTCGGCGGCAAAGTCGCGGCTGTCATCGGTCAGGTCCGACACGTCTGCATAGATGTAGAACGCGCCATCCGGCGGGGCGATCCGGGTGAACCCGGCCTCCGGCAGTCCAGCCATCATCAGCCTCCGGTTCTCGGCATAGACCTCAAGGTTGGCCTGTAACTCGTCCTCGCAGTCGAGTGCCGCGAGGGCGGCAATCTGGCTGGCATGGGGCGGGCAGATGAACAGGTTCTGTGCCAGCCGTTCGAGGATACGCACGTGATCTTCCGGCACGACCATCCAGCCGATCCGCCAGCCCGTCATGCTGAAAGACTTGGAGAACGAGTTGATCACATAGACGTCGTCGCTGATTTCCAGCGCCGACACGGCGCGGTTGCCATAGTGGATGCCGTGGTAGATCTCATCCGAAACGAAGGACATGTTGCGCGAACGGCAGGTCTCGATCAGCGCGGCGAGCGCGTCTTTCGTCAGCATCGTGCCCGAGGGATTGGCGGGCGAGGCGACGATCAGGCCCTTGAGATCGCTGGGCAGATCGGCGGGCACCGGCTGCAGCCGGTTCGCGTCAGAGCTTTGAATGCCGACCGGCTCCAGGTCCAGCGCCCGCAGGATCTGGCGATAAGAGGGATAACCCGGCTCGCCCAGCCCGACCCGATCCCCGGCATCGAAAAGGGCTGTGAAGGCCAGGATGAAACCGGCGGATGACCCGGATATCACGACGATCCGCTCCGGACTGATCCGCAGCCCGTACCAGTCCGCGTAGAGCTGCGCGATCCGGGCTCGCAATTCGGGCAGGCCAAGCGCGACGGTATAGCCCAGCGCGCCCTCCTCCATCGCGCTGGCTAGGGCTGCGCGGGCGGCGGCAGGTGCAGGGGTGCCCGGTTGGCCAACCTCCATATGGACGATCTTCCGCCCGGCGGCTTCGGCTTTTCGCGCCGCCTCCATCACATCCATCACAATGAAGGGATCGACGGCGCTGCGCCTTGAGTTCCGCATGAACCACTCCTAAAGCTCGGCTCATGTCGTGCACTCTGCGGCATTGAAGGTCAATGCGGCTGGACGCCCGCGCCCCATATGGTAGATGCGGGCTCAGCCCCACCTGATGGAGATGCCGATGAACCGCCTTGCCAGAACTGCCGCCTCCGGCGCGCTGACGTTAGGTCTTGCCACTGCAGCCAATGCCTTCGATCTGACCGAGATGAGTGATGCAGAACGGCAGGCGTTTCGTGACGAGGTGCGCTCTTACCTCCTGGAAAACCCGGAGGTGCTGATGGAGGCGATCGGGATATTGGAGCAGCGACAGGCCGATGCGCAGGTCGCCAACGATCAGGCGATGATCCAGACCAATGCGGAAGCCCTTTTCAACGACGGCTATTCCTATGTCGGTGGCAATCCCGACGGTGACGTGACGGTGGTTGAATTCCTCGATTACCAGTGCGGCTATTGCAAGAAGGCGCATCCCGAGGTGACGCAGTTGATCGAGGGCGACGGCGACATCCGGTATATCGTCAAGGAATTCCCGATACTGGGCGAAGCTTCGGTGCTGGCCTCACGCTTTGCGATCTCGGTCAAACAGGTCGCGGGCAATGAAGCCTACGCAACGATCCACGACGCGCTGATGACATTCCGGGGCGAGATCTCTGAGGAGTCGCTGAGGACTCTTGCCGGCTCGGAAGGTCTCGACGTCGATTCTGTCATGGCCACGATGGACAGCGAGGAAGTGACAGAGGTCATCGCAGAGAACCACGCACTGGCCCGGCGGATGCAGATCAACGGGACGCCCGGTTTCGTGATCGGCGACCAGATGCTGCGCGGATATGTGCCGCTGGACGGGATGCAGCAGGTCGTGGCGCAGCTTCGGGGCCAGTAAGCCCTATTCGGCGGCCTGCTCGACAGCGTCGATGTCGGCGGCGCGCCTTTCAACCAGTTCGACGATGTGATCGACCATCTGCTCGTTGGTCATCTTGTGGCTCTGCTTTCCTGCCAGATAGACCATGCCCGCGCCCGCGCCGCCGCCGGTAAAGCCGACATCTGTCATCAGCGCCTCGCCCGGCCCGTTCACGACACAGCCAATGATCGACAGGCTCATCGGCGTCTTGATATGCGAAAGCCGGTCTTCCAGCGTCTCGACGGTCTTGATGACATCGAACCCCTGCCGGGCGCAGGACGGGCATGAAATGATGTTGACGCCGCGATGCCGGAGCCCCAGCGATTTCAGGATCTCGTAGCCGACCTTGACCTCTTCCACCGGATCTGCCGAAAGGCTGACGCGTATCGTGTCGCCGATCCCCATCCACAGGAGATTGCCAAGACCGATCGCCGACTTGATCGTGCCGGTCATCAACCCGCCGGCCTCGGTAATGCCGAGATGGATCGGCGCGTCGGTGGCTTCAGCAAGGCTCTGATAGGCCGCAGCTGCGAGAAACACGTCGGAGGCCTTGCAGGAGATCTTGAACTCGTGGAAGTCGTTATCCTGCAGGATCCGGATATGGTCGAGACCGCTTTCGACCATCGCTTCCGGGCAAGGCTCGGCGTATTTCTCCAGCAGGTGCTTTTCCAGCGATCCGGCATTCACACCGATCCGGATCGAGCAGCCGTGATCCTTGGCCGCACGGATCACCTCGCGCACCCGTTCGGGGGAGCCGATATTGCCGGGATTAATCCGCAGGCAGGCGGCGCCGGCCTCTGCGGCCTCGATCGCACGTTTGTAGTGGAAATGGATGTCGGCAACGATCGGCACCGGGCTTTCGGCAACGATCTCGCGCAAGGCCTTCGTCGAGGCCTGGTCCGGCGTCGAGATCCGGACAATATCCGCCCCTGCCTCTGCCGCCGCCAGAACCTGCGCCACGGTCGCCTTGACGTCGGACGTGTCGGTATTGGTCATCGTCTGCACGGTGATCGGCGCTTCGCCACCGACCGGGACCGAGCCAACCATGATCTGCCGCGACTTGCGACGGTAGATGTTGCGCCAGGGGCGGATGTGATTGAGCGACATTGCGCGGGCCTTGCAGCGAAGCGGGTTCAGGGATCACATAATGGCCGCGCCGGTCTCTGGCAACCGATGCCGGTCGGTCATTCGGTCGGGGGCTGCTCTGCCACGGGGACCGGTATCGCCTCGGCGACCGCGACCAGCTTGGCCAGATCGCTGTCCTTGGACAGGTCGGCAACCGCATAGGACTGTTTCAGCTCGGTCGGCGCCAGAACCACGTTCTTGACGACTGCCGGTCCTACCCCGGCCGGGCCGAAATTCTCGCCATTGACGGTGAAATAGACCGATCCGGCATTGCCGGCGCGAAGGACCGGCGGTTCTTCGGTCTTTGGCAGCACGTAGCGCTCTCCGGCATCCAGGATCTTTTCGAAGAGCACCGTTCCGTCAGCGCCGCTCACGCGGACCCAGGACGGGCGCACCGCGAACAGCACGACCTCCGGCACGTCCTCTGCCACGACCTGTATCGGGGCCTCGATCGGGTCGGCCACAGGTTCAGGGATCTGCGCGATCAGCCGCTTCTCAACCGGGGTCGACAACAAGGTGCCGGTCGATGCCGGGTCGAGGATCGAGATCGGACCGTCGCGGGCCACCAGCACCGGAACGTCCAGCGCCTGCGGCCGGTAGAGCCGGTCGAATGCTTCCGGAGTCGGCGCAGTAAAGTCGGAATCGGTTTCGATCTCGGCCAACTGAGTTTCGGCGGGCTCGAACGTGTCAAGCGTTGTCGTAACCCCCGGCGCCTGGTCGACCGGCGTGAACTGCACCTTCTGGATTTCCTGCAGAACTGACCAGCCGCCATAGCCGATCACACCGATCAGCGCGAGAAGCACGAGCGAAGAGCCAATAGCACTGGGTTCGATCCGCGAGGCGAAGGAATCGCCGCGCGGGATGAATTTCGCGTCGGGATCAGCAAACGGGTCGCGGATGCCCTTGGCAATCGCCTTGTCCGCCTTGGCCGTCCGGCTGCCGGAGGCTGCCGGCGACATGCCGTGGGCTGTGACAAAATTCCCCTCTTCGCAGAACCGCTTATAGGCCCATTCCGGGTCGAGATTCAGGTAGCGCGAATAGGACCGCACATAGCCGGCGATGAAGCCCTGAGTTTCAAATGCGGAAGGATCGGCATTCTCGATCGCGGCAATGTAGGTTGCCTTGATCTTGAGTTCCCGCTGTACATCCAGAAGCGACTTGCCCATCGTCGCGCGTTCACCGCGCATGATGTCGCCAAGCCGCAGGTCATAGTCGTCAAAGCCCAGAAGCTTGGCTGGTGCCTCTTCCGGGGGACTTTCTGGTGGAGTCGTGGTCCTCCGCCCAATCATGCGCCCTGCCCCATTTGCCTTTGTCCTCAAATGGCTAACGATTCGTCCGCGTCGTCAGCCTATTGGGCAAAAGTTTACCATACTGCAAGCGAGTTTGCACCCGCGTAAGAATCAGGCCGACATGTCAGCACGATTAAGCGCACAATGCGACCAAAGTTGGTCAAGAGCGCGCACAAGCTTGTCAATCTCACCAGGGCCATGCACTGGCGAAGGAGTGAAGCGCAGCCTCTCGGTGCCGCGTGGAACGGTGGGGAAGTTAATCGGCTGCGCATAGATGCCGAATTCGACGAGCAGCATGTCCGACAGCATCTTGCAGTGAACCGGGTCACCGACATGGACCGGCACGATATGGCTGCCATGGTCGATGATCGGCAGGCCCAGCCCCTTCAGCCGCAGCTTGAGAATGCCGGCCTGGGTCTGATGCCGATTGCGCAGTTCCTGATCGCCCTTGAGATGCCGGACCGAAGCCGCAGCACCCGCGGCCACTGCCGGCGGCAGCGACGTGGTAAAGATGAAGCCCGGCGCATAGGAGCGGATCGCATCGCACATTTTCGCGGTGCCCGCGATGTAGCCGCCCATCACGCCGTAGGCCTTGGCCAGCGTGCCATTGATGATGTCGATGCGATGCATCAGGCCCTCCCGCTCGGCAACACCGCCGCCGCGGGGGCCGTACATGCCAACTGCGTGCACCTCGTCGATATAGGTCATTGCGCCGAATTCGTCAGCCAGATCGCAGATCGCCTCGATCGGCCCGAAATCGCCATCCATCGAGTAGATGGACTCGAAGGCGATGAGCTTCGGCGCGGCAGGATCGTCTGTCTCAAGCAATTCACGCAAATGCGCCACGTCAGTGTGCCGGTAGATGCGCTTGGCGCCGCCATTGCGGCGCACGCCCTCGATCATCGAGGCGTGGTTCAGCGCGTCGGAATATATGATCAGCCCGGGAAAGAGCTTTGGAAGGGTCGAAAGCGTCGCATCATTGGCGATATAGGCGCTGGTGAACAACAGCGCCGCCTCCTTGCGGTGCAGGTCGGCCAGTTCGGCCTCGAGCCGTTTGTGATAGACAGTCGTGCCAGAGATGTTGCGCGTTCCGCCCGACCCGGCGCCGGTGGCGTCTATCGCCTCGTGCATTGCGGCCAGAACCACCGGATGCTGACCCATGCCCAAATAGTCATTGCCGCACCATACCGTAACCGGCTGCTCCTGCCCGTCGGGGCGGCGCCACATCGCATGTGGGAAGTCGCCCTTCCGGCGTTCGATATCTATGAAAGTCCGGTACCGGCCTTCATCATGCAAACGCTGTAGTGCTGCTTCGAGTTGAGCATCATAGTTCAATAGTCTTCCCCCAACCGGTTCAATCTTCGGGATCAAATGCATTACTTCAATCCCCGAAGAATAGCACGATTTGACCCTGTTTTTCCACACGCATTCAAGAAACGTTACATTTCGGCGCGCAAGACCCTTTTTTCGCACGAGCATCGGTGATTTCCGCACGGCTGGACCTTTGCCCTTGCCCTGATACTGTCTTTTTCAGCCGATTTGAAGGAGCTTGCGCCATGTCCAGATTGGACCCCGTCCTGACCCGCATCGACCATGATCTGAATCAAGCCACCGACCGGCTGTTCGATTTTCTGCGCGTGCCGTCAATCTCGACCGATCCGGCCTACAAGGTCCAGTGCCAGCAGGCCGCCGATTGGCTGGTGGCCGATCTGCAAAGCCTCGGTGCCGAGGCAGGTGCGCGCCCGACGCCGGGTCATCCGATGGTGGTTGGGCATGTCGGCGAGGGCGGCCCGCAACTGGTCTTTTACGGCCACTACGACGTGCAACCGGTTGATCCGATAGACCTTTGGAGTCGGGACCCGTTCGATCCGGCCATCGAGGACGGCGATAACGGCAAGGTGATCCGTGGACGGGGCACGGCTGACGACAAGGGCCAGCTGATGACCTTCATCGAGGCCTGCCGCGCATGGAAGGCGGTGCATGGTTCCCTGCCTTGCCGCATCACCTTTTTCTTCGAGGGCGAAGAGGAATCCGGGTCGCCCTCGCTGGTGCCGTTCATGGAGGAGAACCGGGATGAACTGGTCGGCGATATCGCGTTGCTTTGCGACAGCGGCATGTTCGACGCGGATACGCCGGCCATCACCACGATGCTGCGCGGTCTTCTTGGCGAAGAGCTGACGATCACCGGCCCCGACAGGGACCTGCATTCGGGACGGTATGGCGGAGCCGCGATCAATCCGATCCGGGTTCTGGCGCGGATCATCGCCGGTCTGCATGATGACAGCGGCAGCATCACCCTGCCCGACTTCTATGACGGAGTACCTGAGATCGAGCCGGACGTTCTGGCGCAGTGGCAGGGGCTCGGCTTCGACGACAAGGGGTTTCTGGCCGAGGTCGGGCTTGCTCAGCCGGCCGGTGAGACGGGCCGCTCGGTGCTCGAATTGCTCTGGGCGCGGCCAACCTGCGAGGTCAATGGCGTTTGGGGCGGTTATCAGGGCGACGGGTTCAAGACCGTGCTGCCCTCGACCGCGAGCGCCAAGATCAGTTTCCGGCTGGTCGGCGCGCAGGACCCTCTGAAGATCCGCAAGGTCTTCCGGGATTATGTGCAAAACCAGTTACCGCCGGATTGCTCGGTAGCCTTCAAGGAACACGGCGCAGCGATGGCCACCCGAATGTCGATCTTGGACCCGGCTTTTGAGAAGGCCCGCGAGGCGCTCTCGGCGGAATGGCCGAACGAGGCCGCCTTCGTCGGATCCGGCGGCTCGATCCCGATCGCCGGCTACTTCAAGGATATTCTGGACATGGATGCGATGCTGATCGGGTTCAGTAACAATGACGACCAGATCCATTCGCCGAACGAGAAATACGACCTGCGCTCGTTTCAAAAGGGCATCCGCAGCTGGGCGCGGGTCTTGGCGGCACTGACCGCATAGGGATCAAGTGGGAAAGTGGCGCGGTTGACGGGGCTCGAACCCGCGACCCCCGGCGTGACAGGCCGGTACTCTAACCAACTGAGCTACAACCGCGCATGGCTCCGGCAGCTTACGGACGGGGCAGCGGTGGCGCGGTTGACGGGGCTCGAACCCGCGACCCCCGGCGTGACAGGCCGGTACTCTAACCAACTGAGCTACAACCGCTCACTGCCCGCCCGGGCGACGCCCGAACGTGAGGGGCCTTCTATGACGGACCCCCTGCCCCGTCAAGCGCCAATGGCAGCCAAAAGCCGGATTGGTGCGACTGTTGAGATGCGTGTCGAGTGACGCGGTTTGACAGCATTCTTGACCGATGGCGTCAGGCCCAGTGACCTCTGCTTTTTGGTCAGCAGAGGCTCCTGCAGTGAATTGCGACACCAACCGACGCCCCGTCACAAACCTCGTCAGGCGTCCGCCACGACCTCGCCCTTCATCTCCCCCGTCATGCGCGCCAGATCCTCTTTGTGGATCGACTTTCGAACCTCTTCGATCTTTGCTTCGGCCGCGTCACGGGTGGCCTTGTCGGGCCATTCGCTGATTGCCGCGCTCGTCCGGTCGCTTGTGCGGATCACGGTCACGCGGCTGGCCCCCAGTTTCTTTAGCGCTGGCAGGCGTTTGGCTTTGATCGCGTCGAGAGAGGTGTTGTAGTCACTTCCATCTGCGATTTCCCAGGTGGTGATTGTAAGGTAGCGCATCATTTCCTCCGTTGGTTATCGATCCAATCTACCACAAAGCGATACACAGAGCTTTATCGCAGTCACATGCGCGGCACCGCTCGTTGAAGAACGCTTTGGCGGATGACGCCTGAGGAATTGCTCTGCCCGTCGATGGAAAGCGCAGGGAGCTTTGCCATCGCCGAAACTCCAGAATTGTCGATGGAAATAGGCCAGTCCATTGCCCCGTCGGGCCTGCAAAGAGGCACGTTCCGGCTCGACGGATTGCCCCGCAGCGGGTAGTATGGTCGCATGGCGCCTTCGATAGCCCGCGTGCTCTGGCGCGCAACCCTCGGGTGAGTATCCTGCAGTCGCGCAGTCGCGTCGAATTGCGCCGGTCCGCAGCAAGGAGATATCGCCATGCCAACTCTGCTACGCATTCTTTTCGCAGCCGCCATATCAGCACCGCTGGCGCTTGGCGCCCTACCCCGCACCGCCATGGCGGAAGAGATCGTCGTCGGCACCGGGTCGACATCAGGCGTCTACTTCCAGGTTGGCCGCGTCCTGTGCCGGCTTCTAACCCAGGTTGATCCGGTTGAGGGACTGAGTTGCATCGCGGAACCGACGGCAGGGTCAATCCACAACCTGCAGGCCCTGCGGGCCGGCGAGCTTCAGCTGGGCGTCGTGCAATCGGACTGGCAGTTTCACGCCGTAAACGGCTCGGGCCCGTTCGCCGAGGTCGGACCTGACGATAGCCTGCGGGCGCTCTTCTCGGTTCACGGAGAGCCGTTCACGCTCGTCGTGCGCGACGAGTCCGGCATCGAAGAACTGGCGCAACTGCACGGCCGGCGCGTCAACATCGGCAATCCGGGTTCGGGCCAAAGGGGGACTATGGAGGCGGTGATGACGGCGATGGGCTGGACGCTGGACGATTTCGCCCTGGCCTCTCAACTCAGCGCGTCTGAGCAGTCGCTGGCGCTCTGCCACGACCGGGTCGAGGCCTTCGTCTATTCGGTCGGTCACCCCAATGCCTCGATTGCCCAGGCGACGGGCCTCTGCGATGCACGCATCGCCCCGGTATCGGGACCGGAGATCGAGGCTCTCGTGGAGGCACAGCCCTACTACGTCAACACCGAGATCCCAGGCGGCATTTACAACGCCAACCCGGAACCCGTCCCGACCTTCGGAGTAACCGCAACGGTGGTCACGACCGATGCAATGTCCGAGGAAACGGCATATCAGATCGTGTCGGGACTGTTCAGGAATCTAGACATCTTCCGAACCGCCCATCCGGCCTTCGGCCCGCTGGACCCGGCAGCGATGGCGCGCGCCGGGTTGTCGGCGCCGCTGCATGCGGGCGCCGAACGTTTCTACAAGCAGATGGGCCTGCTCGACGGTGCACCCGCAGCGGCTGATGCCGAACCCGCAGCCGATACTGAGCCGACAGAAGGCGCTGAGCCTGCGGCGGAACCGGACGCCGGAGCCGAGGCGAAAGAGGAGCCCGCGGCGGATTAGCCTTAACACCGATCGCGCGATTGCGCTGAAGTTTGAGAAGACAAACCCCGCTGCCGCTGACGTCAAGAGGGTGCTTCATCCCGCCAGCCGCCACGGTTTCGCGCTCGTCTTGAGAGCGCTACAAGCAGCGTGGTCAATGGGGCGGCCCTACCTGAACACCCGAAATATGCTAAACTCTCAGCCTCATCACATTTATTGAGAATTCTCCGGGAGGCCATGTAGCGATGGCGGGATGGGCTCAGCTATTCAGTCTTCTGAAGTCGGTTAAAGACGAGTCGACCGGCGCCCTCGACAAGTTCAACGCAGCGCAGCAATACCTTTTGAAGGCCGCCAAGGGGGACCCGGACCCCGATGACTTGCGTGATGCCATTGTCGGCAGCCCGCTCAAGAAAGAGATAAAGTCGCTCAAGAAGCTGCAGACCAAGCTGAACAAGATCGTCACGCCCAAGGTCAAGATGGATGAGGGACTGCCGAGATGGACCTTCCGCGAGGTTCTTCGGCTGATTGCAAAAGTGCCCGAACTTGAAGAGGCGCAG
Organism: Paracoccaceae bacterium; assembly: GCA_041633555.1. Lineage (GTDB taxonomy): Bacteria > Pseudomonadota > Alphaproteobacteria > Rhodobacterales > Rhodobacteraceae > JAHEAO01. Next base: position 61,115 of record JBFKFZ010000006.1, read on the forward strand.
GCCATTCACGATGAGTGCGAAAAGGCCATAGAGCTTCTTTTGAAGCGGCACGCCGAGATCATTACGCTTCTCTTGCAGATGGGTCGGGCGGAACCGCTGGCCAAGAAGGTGCAAGCGAATACCAAGACGCTGACCGCGTCATGAAGAAATTCCTGCGCGTACCTGTGGCCAGCGGCGTTGTCGGACCGCTCTGGCTTGACCTTGAAATGTCAATCAATGCGGCAGTCGAAGGAATTTCCCGCAGCTACGGCCTGATCAAGCGAAATTACGCCAAACTCGACGACAAGATCCTGAAGGAGGCCAAGGAGTACCAGAAGCTTTCAAAGAGTATTCAAAAAGTGATCAAGAAACTTGAGAATGAGGTCTACAGATAGCCCGGCGCAGCCCTCGACGACTGGAAAGCTTCATGCGGTCCAGCTGCCCATCTCGTGCCGGTGGATCAAGTAGCGGCGCTCGACGCGCCACTGAAACCTTTGGCGCTGGAGCCTGACGTCAAACATGAAGTCTCGGGATTGGTCTCGACGTTTTCCGTTGGTTTCGGATGCTGCGCTTACGAAGGCCCATGATTCAGCGCTGAGCGGTCATCTCAATCCTGTCAGGAGGCCTACCGGACCACGATACTCAGGATTCAGCCAGAAGTTGATCGAATAGGCCAATCGTTGTATGATTCCACCTTCAGATTGTGATTTCGTCTTTTCTTATTTCTGCATTGGAGCCTGATCGATGGAAGAGGACGATTCCAGCCAAACGTCCGTTTTCGTGAGCTACGCCCACAAGGACATGCAGCAGCGCAGTGCGGTTTCGTCGTCTCGGCTGGGCGAGCTCTTGCAGGATCTGGCCTATGCTCTTGGCGCTGATCATTCCCGGGCGCGGATCCGTTTTCTCAAGGATCAGTCCGGTGTCCTGCGGATCAGCGACGATATCGACGAAAGGATCAGCGAGCATATCCGGATCGCGGATATCGGGCTGGTCTGCATGTCGGAAAGCTACTGCAATTCAGAGAGTTGCGAGAAGGAACTGCGCGAGCTGATGGCGCTCGACAAGCGCATCGTGCTGGTAGAACTCGACGACTTCTGGCTAACGGGCAAATCGCACCGGCTCGTAGCCTTGCGGGAAGACCTGACAAAACGCCTGACAAGCCGCTTCTGGACCGAACTGGACGGGCATGTGCAGCTGTTCGGCTACCCCTTGCCGTCAACGGCAAGCGAGGCATCGCGGCGTGATTTCACTACTGCCCTTCAGCGTCTTGCCGACGACATCAAGACCGTCGCCCGGGAAATGAGGGAAGCGCGGCGTGAGAAAACCGGCCCGGCTGCTTCGGCGGTGTCGGTACACGCACCGGCCTCACATGCTGACGTTGTCATCGCTGCGCCGACATCGGACACCCGCGGCGAAACGGACAGGCTGGAGCACGCCTATGCAGACGCGGGTTTCAGCGTGTTGCGGCTGGATCGCTTCGACGATGAAATGACGCCCGAGAATGTGGGATCGGCGTTGGCTGATGCACATGTCTTCGTGCAGATCCTTGGCGCGGTTGCTGGCCGCAGACTGCCGGGGTTTGACGACCGGCCGAGCAGCGTGGCTCAATTCAATGTTGCGAAGCAGTGCGGCATCGAAACGGCGGTGTGGGTCGCGCGTGATTTCGATCCCGACGAAGGCGAGCCGGACTATGCCGCCTTTCTGCGAAGCATCGTGACCCATCGGACGAGCTTTGAGGATTTCGAGCGCTACAGCATCAAACTGATCGAGGAACATCTGAAACGCGCCCGCTCAGCGGAACGGGTACAGGCGCGCACGGATACGTTCGGAGCGGACGCGCCGCTGGTCTCGATCGATGCCGACAAGGTGGATGCGAACCTGCGCGACCGGATCAAGACGGCGCTGGACAAGCACGTCGATGTCACCTGTATCGACTATGACGCCGATCAGGAGGCGCTCTCTGAAGCGGTGCTCGACAATGACGCTATCGTGCTGGTCTACGGCGATCAGGTTGCCGGGCAGAAGCGGGCCAATTCGCATTTCAAGTTCTTCCGGCGCTGGCGCAAGGCGATCTGGAACGAAGACAAGCAGCGCTTCGAGATCGCCGTAGGCGATGCTTCTCCGGTCGGCGGAACCCCTTGCCCGAGTGGCCCCAACATTCATGTCATCCGCATAGACGATGATATCGACCAACGCTCCATGTATTCATTTCTGTCCGCTCTCGGTGTCGGGACGGCAGATGCAGTACAATGACGCCGGGCACGGGTGGTGACACCGCGAGTCCTACGCCCTATCCCGGGCTGCGGTCGTTTCACCGGTCAGAATTCGACATCTTTTTCGGCCGCGACGATCACGTCTCGGAAATGCTGTCGAAGCTGGCGAAGAACCATTTCCTTTGCATAACGGGCCCCTCCGGATGCGGTAAGTCCTCGCTGGCGCGCACCGGTCTGTTCAACGCGCTTGAGGCCGGTTTCCTGTCCGGCCGTGGATCGGACTGGATCTTTTGTGATCTGCACCCCGAAACCGATCCACTCGACAGGCTTTGCGCCGCGCTTGCCACTGCGATTGTCCTCGGCGAAAGCGGTCGCGAGGCGTCCGAGCCGGATCCGGAAGAGGCCGCCGACATCGCCGAGCTGCGGTCGCTCTTCCACAACCACATCGAGGACCGATCGAGCAACCTGACCGGAGCGCTCGACAAGGTGACGCTGGTCGAGAGGCGGCCCATCGTGATTCTCGTCGACCAGTTCGAAGAGATCTTCCGTTACGCCCAGGATGACCCGCATGCCGCGTCGCGTTTCGTCGATGTGCTGCTCAAAACCTCGGCCGTTCGGCGTGACGTCTACGTGGTCATCACCATTCGTACCGACGAATTGGAGAAATGCGCGCGCTATGGCGGGCTGACCGCCGCGATCAACCACAGTCAGTTCCTGACGCCGACGCTCGACCGGTTCCAGATGCAGGAAGCGATCGAGGGTCCGGCTTCACTTTTCAATGCAACGATAGATCCCGCGCTTTCGGTTTGGATGCTGAACGGACTTGAGGAGCAGCTAGACAAGCTGCCGCTGATGCAGCACGCCTTGAGGCTCCTTTACGTGCAGGCGCGACGCGAGACGCCGGAGGGCCATGTCGAGATCAGCCTCGATGATTTCTATGAAGTTTTCGAGATAGAAACGCATCACGGCATCTCGCGGAGCAACGGACACGATGCCCTGCGGACGTCTCTCTCGCATCGCCTTGACACGCTCTACGGCCGGCTCGACGAGGCAGACCGGCGCATCGCGCGCGGACTGTTCTGCGCGCTGACAACGCTTGACAGCCGTGGCCGCGACATCCGCCGTCCGATCCGCCTTGGCGAGGCGGAAGAGGTGCTCGGTTGCGACTTCGCCGACCTGCTCCGCGTGGTTCTGACGTTCAAGGAGGGCTCGGAATCCTATCTGCGCATTGCCGGCGAACATGACGGGATTGATCCGGGCGATACAGTCGACGTCACACACGAATGCGTGCTGCGCCTCTGGCGCCCACTGCAGGAACGCTGGCTGCCCGAGGAAAGCGGCGCGGCCGAGAGCCTGCGCTTTCTGGCCCGTTTCGCGCGCGAACGAGACGACGCCGCAAGCGTCGGGATCATCGACCGCCTGTTTGGCCGCACCTTGCTGGGCGGCAATACTCTGAAGCGCTACTCTGAATGGTGGTCCGAACGCCGCCCGAACCCAAGCTGGGCCTCGCGCTACCTTGAAGGGATTGAGTGGGCTGTCGACGGCATGACCCTCGGGCCGCGCCGCATCTATGAAAGAATCGAGGCCCTGGTTCAGGACTCGAAGCGCTATGCAAGCCGCGCCCGGACCACGCTCACTCTTGCTGCGCTCGGGGCTGTTGCGCTGATCCTTGGCTATGGCTGGAATGAAGTCGAACAGGAGATTGAACACGCGAATAACGAAAGGAAGAACGCCGTCTGGCAGGCGGTTTCCTCGGTCAACCCATCGGCGGATGCCCGGTTGCCATTTCAGGTAGCTCAACAAGCTGACGAGGCCCTTGCCAGCGCCGCTGAGGTCGGCATCACGCCCGAGAACATGGCCGTGGCTCGTGAGAAAGTGTTCCACGCCTTCAACTATCTGCACGAATTGCGGCGGTTCGATCATGGGAGTAACGAGAACGCCCAGGTCTTTGCAGCCGACTTCCTGCCCGGGGGCGACAGGATCGTGACTTTGTCGCAGGGGCTTGATCTCTCGATCTGGGACCGGCGCGAGAATACCGCACCGCATGTGATCCCTCTTCGCGATGAACTTACTCTGGCAGAAGGCAAACGCGGCCGATCTCTTGCGGTATCTTCGGACGGAACGATGGCCGTCGGCACCCAAAGGGGGGGGCTGTTGCTGATCGTGAATGCGGCCGGGAAGGATGCCGAGCCCAAGAAACGGGAACTCTACCCCGGGCCGGATGAATGGGGAGGTCTGAGCACGATGCAGAGCCTCGCCTTCTCGCGGTCCGGCGACAGGTTGGTGGCAGGCGCTCTTACGGGGCACCTTCATCTTTGGAGCCGGGATGTGGGCGGGGATTGGCAATCAGATGACGCGCTCTCGGCTTCCGAGCTGATCAGCAAGAGCCAACGTGATCGCAGGTCATCCGACGGCAAGGCAGAGATCCTTGAACAGACGCGGGTCTGGTCAGTCTTGTTCTCGAACGATGATCGGATGATTGCCGCGGGTCTTGGCGATGGTAGGGTTTGCCTCCTTACACCCGATGGCGCCGAGGCCCGGTGCAGCGGCAAGGTCCATTCCAGCCCGGTCAAGGCGCTGGCCTTCCGGCCCGACGACAGGGTCCTCTTATCTGGCGGCAATGACGACAAGGTCAGGATCTGGGATCTGAACTACACCTCGGCCTCTTTGGGCGACATCAACAACCGGGGCTTGCCTGAACTTGATCTGTCGCCGGTCGGGCTATGGCATGATTCCGACATCTGGGCGGTCGATTTCGACGCAGCGGGCCAACTGATCGTCACGGCGTCGTGGGACGGTTCGATCCGCCTTTTCGAACAGGGAACCTGGCGGCCGCTTCGGATCCTGCGTGGGCATGAACAGGCGCTCCGCACGGTGCAATTCGCGCCCGAAGGCACCGAAATCCTCAGCGCGTCCCTTGACCACACGGCGCGGCTCTGGACACCGTTCACCTCGCGCCTGTCGGTCTCGGCGCTGACCGCGCGCCTCACCGAAACCTCGGATCGGGTAGGCGGCATCAATTCGGTCGCGCTTGGCCCAGAGGGAGACTGGGTGGCCTTCACGGACAGACAGTCCATCCTGATCAAGCCGCATGGCGGGCCGCCGCAACATCTCAACTCCGGCGAAACGGCAAAACCCAAGATCAATTCCGGAGACCCCAGCGACCCTAACGATTCGAAGGCCAACACGAACGGCAAAGAGCCCGGTGCCGTGCGGCTGCCCAGCACCCTTGCCGCCCCGACGGCGCGGGACATGTTCGTGGTGGCGATGCGCCAGCCGATGGTGGAAATCTGGGAGCGCTCTGATGATGGGTCCTGGATGGCCAGCATTCTGCCGATCACAGGAGCGGATGCATCTGTCAGAATCGAAAGCCGCCACATCGCCGTCTCAGCCGACGGGGCACGCTTTGCGGTCGATGTGTTCGGGCCGGACGGTATGGCTGTTCTCGTATGCTCCATTGATGCGGATCGCTGCGGCAGCGGCGAAGGGGATCACCTGGCCTTCGTGCCATTTGCGCCTGACGTGGCGACCGACCGGCCCCCTGGTCATGACTGTGTCCGCGGAGCGCTCCCGACCGCGATCGCGCTCTCGCCCGCCGGCGACCGACTGGCTGTTGGCGGAAGCGACTGCAACGTCAGGCTCTATGACCTTACTGCTCCGTCGACCGACGCCTCCGAAGCCGTGATCATGTCGGGCCATGTCGGCAACATAACCTCGCTCGACTTCTCGTCGGATGGAACCGCGATCGCCGCCGCTTCCGCCGACTGGCAAGCAAGCATCTGGCGCTTTGAGAGCGATGAAGTCGTCAAGCTCACCGGTACGCCAGAGAAACGCGGCCACCAATCCAGCGTCGCCGCGATCAGTTTCCTGCCGACCGGCCAATTCGCAGCCTCGGTGTCCGGTGACGAAAGGCTGATCGTCTGGGATACACGGTCCGGTGACCCGGTGCTCGACTATCCCAACTTCGACCAGAGCCTGACCGCGCTCGATGCCAGGGAGGTGTCGCAGGGCGTGGCGCTTGCAACCGGGGACCGGTTGGGCGATGTCGTGGTGCAGCATTTTTTTGAACATACGGCGGAGGTTCTGAACTTCGCCAAGGAGACCCTGAACGGAATTGAGGGAGTCGTCCATTGATCGTCGAAATCTTCGGTCTTCGCTTGAACCGCGCCAATTCTGCGCGCAGCCGCCTTCCATTTGCCTCAACTGAAGGCGGGCGCGCAGCGTGAGGAGACTGGCTCTTCTCATTGTTATGTTGCTCTCCCTGGGTCCGGGAACCGCAATCGCCGAGAGCCGCCAGGCGGTCGAGCGTCAGTTTCGGACCTGGCTGGAGCAGACGGCATGGCCACTGGCGCGCGCAGAAGGCGTGACCCGCAGAACCTTCGAAACAGCGCTTTCCGATGTCACGCTCAACTGGGACCTGCCGGATCTGATCCCGCCCGGCAGCAAGCGGCAGAAGTCCAAGCCACAGCGGCAGGCAGAGTTTGGATCGCCCGCGAAATACTTCAACCGAAACTCGCTCGACGGCGCCACGGCGACCGGGCGGCAGATGGCCAGGCAACATGCCGAAAGCCTCGCCCGGGCAGAGCGGGCAACAGGTGTGCCGGGCCGGATCATGCTCGCCATCTGGGGCCGCGAGAGCGGTTATGGGCGTGTCGCGATCAGATACAATGTGTTTGAAGTGCTGGGAACCAAGGCGTTCATGGGCGGCAGAGCCAGCTATTTCACCAGGGAATTCATCGCGGCGCTGAAGATTGCCCAAGCCGGTCACGCACCGGAAAATGCGATGAAAAGCAGCTGGGCCGGCGCGCTCGGGCAACCGCAATTCATGCCGAGCAGTTTTCTGGAATATGCCGCCGATGGCGATGGCGACGGGCGGGCCGATATCTGGCGCTCTGAGGCCGACACAATCGCTTCGATCGGCACCTATCTCGCCCGACATGGTTGGGTCGCGGAGCGCGACTGGGGGTTCGAGGTGACCGTGCCGGCGGCGGTTTCCTGTACGTTGGAAGGTCCGGATCAAGGCAGATCCATCGCCGACTGGGAGGCAATGGGGATCAAACGCGTCTCCGGCCAGCCCTTTCCAAGTCATGAGTTGAAAGGCGAGGGTTACCTCTTGATGCCAGCCGGCCGCTTGGGTCCGGCCTTCATCGTCACGCAGAATTTCTACGTCTTGAAGGCCTACAACATGAGCGATCTCTACGCGCTCTTCGTCGGCCATCTGGGCGACCGCATCGCCTTTGGAATGCGAGACTTCTCGGCGCGCTGGGCCGCCGTCGATGGCCTTTACCGATCCGATATCGCGGCGATGCAGAGAGCACTAGAGACTATGGGCCATGATGTCGGAGGCGCGGACGGGTTGCCGGGCTTCAAGACCCGCCGCTCCATAGGGAGGTGGCAAGAGGCGATCGGCCTAACCACCACCTGCTATCCCGATGCGAACATGAAGACCCGACTGTCGCGGTAATCCAGTAGGGACTTGATCGGTAAGTCGACGTTATCGATGCAACCAAGAATCCCTCCACCCGGATCTACTGAGGTGCCACGGTCAGGATCGCCCCCTCAAGACGTATAGAGCGTGTAGGTAGGGCAAGAGAGGGTGGGCAGGTCTGTCAAATTGGGGATTATCTATTTGATAAGATGTCCCTTGTCGTCAGCAATTGGTGCGGGTGGAGGGACTTGAACCCCCACGCCTTGCGGCGCCAGAACCTAAATCTGGTGCGTCTACCAATTTCGCCACACCCGCATCCGGGCGCCTTCTAGCAAAGCTGCAACAGGGATGCGAGCGCAAATCGCCGCGCCAAGAAAACACTACCCAGACGATTTGATTTGTCCTAGCGTGACAAAAAAAGAAGACGATGAGGCAGAACAAGGGGCAGCCCAATGTCAGTGATGACGAATGGGTGGAACACAGGGCACTCTTCTGTGCGACGCCAGATTCCATCGACCAGCGGACTTTGCGAAGGCACAAGGGTGATGACGCTTGGGGGCAATTTGCCCGTCGAGTATCTTTGCACAGGCGACATGATCGTGACTAGGGCAGGCGCGCGGGAATTGCGCAAGATCACCGCAAGACCGCTCTCTGGCAGGCCGGTTCATGTGCCGCGCGGCGCGATCGGACCGCGGCGGCCCGAGCGGGACATGTATCTCGCTCCTGGTCAGCAGGTCCATGTACGCGACTGGACCGGCAGGCGACTGTTCGGCGCGGACCAGCGCTCGGTACCGCTCGGCCAGTTGGTTGACGGCAGCTCGTTCACTTGGTCGGATCTGGCCAGCGGTCAACTGGTCTACGATCTGGAGTTCCTTACCCAGCAGGTATTCTACGCTGAAGGAATGGAGGTCATGAGCGCCGACCAGCCGTTCCGCGTTATCCTGGGCCGGGCCGCGGCCTAGAGTCCCAGATCCCCGAACACCGAAGGCAACTGCTCGGGCAGATCCTCGGCGATCAGGCCGGGTCCGAATTTTCGCGCGCATTCGACATGCAGCCAGGCACCGGTTTCCGCCGCCGCCATCTGAGGAAAGCCTCGCGTCAACAGCCCGGTGATGAATCCCGCCAGCACATCGCCAGACCCGGCGGTCGCCAGCCAGGGTGCGGCGCGGTCGTAGTGCGCCGAGTTGATGCTGCAGCGCCCCGACGGATCGGCGATCACCGTATCGGGGCCCTTGAAAAGCACCACGCATCCCGCACTCTTTGCCGCCTCACGCGTCGCATCGACCTTGGAATAGGCCGGGCCCTTGGTTGCCGGGGCATTCAGTTTCTCGACGATGTCTGGGAAGAGGCGAGCGAATTCGCCGGCATGCGGCGTCAGGACAACTTTGTCATGCAAGAGCTTGAAACGGCTCGATGTATCGCCTGCCAGCCAGGTCAGGGCATCGGCATCGAGCAGGCAGGCCCGCCCGGATCGCAATGCCACCGTCACGAGCGCCCCTGCCGAGTCGACGCCCAAGCCCGGTCCCAGGCAGAGCGCGTTGATCCGCTCATCCTCCAGATGTACGTCCAATCCATCCACCGCCCCCGACCTCACGGAACGCAACATGATCGCGTCGAGGTGCGCGGCGTTCTCGGCCAGAGCCTCCGGCGGACAGCCTAAGGTCACCAGCCCCGCCCCGATACGCAGCGCGCCGCGGGCGGCCAGCCGCGCCGCCCCCCCCTTGCCGGGACCACCCGAGAGGATCAGGGCGTGGCCGTGGCTGTATTTGTGAGAATTGAGCCGTGCCTTGTCGAGATCGAAACCGGGCCAGATCCGGCCGCTTCTTCCCGAGGGCTCGTCAAAATCGAGAAGAGTGACGACACTGGCGGACCGATCCTGCTTCAGATGCGCAGGATGACGATCCTCCCTGCCGAGGCCGATATCGACCACACGCAGGCGAAACAGGTTCTCGCCAAGATGGTGGCCGACCTTGCGCCGGTGAAACGTGACGGTCAGGTCAGGATGCAACAGACGCCGAGAGGCATCGTTCTGCCACCAATTCCAGTGCGCATCGCGATCCTCCTCGGCGCCAACCGGCGGCTCGGGGAAGAGGAACTTGCCACTGTCGCAATCAAGGCCCGAGGCGCAATCCACTGCGACCGTACGGCAGGGCAAGCTGTGAGGGTGGCTATCGTCGACCTCGCGCTTGGTCACGGCGTGAAATGCATTCGCGCATTCGAGGGGGATGGCCCGCGAAAGCCCGGTTCCGAACATTGCGTCGATCACCAGGGCGGGCCTAGCCCCCGTAGCTGCAGCCTCGACGGTCAGCGGGCTGACTTCACCTATACCGGACCATACTTCATAATTCGTCAGTGCATCCGGGGGCAGCTTCGACGGGTCACCGTAGAGCAGAACCTCGACTGACCAGCCTTGATCCCTCAGGCGCCGGGCCACGACGAATGCGTCGCCGCCATTGTTCCCTGGTCCACAGAGCACCACCGCGCGGTGTGCGCCTTCTTTTAGCCTCGGCCACTGTTCGAAGATCGCCTCGATGACGCCCCTGCCCGCGCGTTCCATCAGCTCCAGCCCGGTGACCGCGCCGCTGTCGATTGCGGCCCTTTCGATAGCCCGCATCTGTGCCGCGGTCAGTAATTCGGTCATGGCAAAGCCCTCGATGTTCGCAAACCGCACTGAAATCGCGCCATCTGCACAAAAATTGGGCACGGTCCTCGGAATCGTCCCCGGCCCCTGCCCCGTGCCAACCTAGCGAATTGTGACCCGCGAATAGAAGTGGTCAGACACGCGGGAACTGAAATTCCGGGGAGTCGCGTCATGAAGAAGATCGAAGCCATCATCAAGCCGTTCAAGCTGGACGAAGTGAAAGAGGCGCTGCAAGAGGTCGGCGTGCAGGGGCTCAGCGTGATCGAAGTGAAGGGCTTTGGCCGCCAGAAGGGTCATACGGAGCTCTATCGCGGCGCCGAATATGTCGTCGATTTCCTCCCCAAAGTTAAGATCGAGGTCGTGCTGGCCGACGATCAGGTCGATGGCGCTATCGAAGCCATCGTCTCGGCCGCCAAGACCGACAAGATCGGCGACGGCAAGATCTTCGTCTCGACCATCGAGCAGGCGATCCGCATTCGCACCGGCGAAACCGGCGACAACGCCATCTAATCACGCCAGGGGCCATTGCCCGGGCCATCCGCAATCTCAAGCAAAGGGAAGGGGTCATTATGAACAACAAGGACCTACTCAAGACGATCAAGGACGAGGATGTCGAATATGTCGATATCCGTTTCACCGATCCGCGCGGCAAGCTGCAGCACGTGACCGTGATGGCCGATCTGGTTGACGAGGATTTCCTCGAAGAGGGCTTCATGTTCGATGGCTCGTCCATCGCCGGCTGGAAGTCGATCGACCAGTCCGACATGAAGCTGCTACCGGATTCGAAGAGCGCCTACATGGACCCGTTCTATGCCGAAAAGACGCTGAGCATTCACTGCACGGTAGTCGAGCCGGACACGGGCGAATCCTATGACCGTGACCCGCGTGGCACGGCTGAACGTGCCGAGGCTTACCTGAAATCAACCGGGATCGGCGACACGTCCTATTTCGGACCCGAAGCGGAATTCTTCCTGTTTGACGACGTGCGTTACTCGGTCGCGATGAACAAGGTCTCGTTCCAGGTCGACGCGCAGGACGCGGCTTGGAACACAGACACCGAGTACGAGATGGGCAATACCGGCCACCGTCCCGGCGTCAAGGGCGGCTATTTTCCCGTCAACCCGATCGACGATGCCCAGGATATCCGGGGCGAGATGCTGTCGACGATGAAGCGGATGGGCATGAAGGTCGACAAGCACCACCACGAGGTCGCCTCCTGCCAGCATGAGTTGGGGCTGATCTTCGGCACGTTGACGCACCAGGCCGACGAGATCCAGAAGTACAAATATGTCATTCACAACGTCGCGCAAGCCTATGGAAAGTCAGCGACTTTCATGCCCAAGCCAATCTCCGGCGACAACGGCACCGGCATGCATGTAAACATGTCGATCTTCAAGGACGGCAAGCCGCTTTTCGCCGGCGACAAGTATGCCGATCTCAGCCAGGAAGCGCTGTGGTTCATCGGCGGCATCCTGAAGCATGCGAAGGCGCTGAACGCGATCACCAACCCGACGACCAACAGCTACAAACGGCTGATCCCGGGCTTCGAAGCCCCGGTTCTGCGCGCCTATTCCGCCCGCAACCGGTCGGGCTGCGTCCGGATCCCGTGGGCCGAAAGCCCGAAGGCCAAGCGCGTCGAGGCGCGTTTCCCCGACCCCGCGGCAAACCCGTATCTGGCATTCTCGGCGCTCCTGATGGCCGGCCTCGACGGCATCAAGAACAAGATCGACCCGGGTCCGTCCTCGGACAAGGACCTTTACGATCTGCCGCCGGAAGAACTGGCCTCGATCCCGACGGTCTGCGGTTCGCTGCGCGAGGCGCTGGAGGAACTGGAAAAAGACCACGAGTTCCTGCTGCATGGCGACGTCTTCTCGAAGGGCCAGCTGGAAGGCTACATGGCGCTCAAGTGGGAAGAGGTCTACGCCTACGAGCACACGCCGCACCCGATCGAGTACAAGCTCTATTACAGTTGCTGATCTAGTCTCCGATTCGATGGAAAAAGGGCGCCTTCGGGTGCCCTTTTTGCTTGAACAGGAAACAGTCCCGCCACTTTGCCGGGAACTGTTGAATGGCGTCGCTGCGGAAAGCACTCTGCCCGTTCGAAAGGCAGATTATCGGCCCAGAATTGCCTGACTTTCGGAAGAAGATTCGTCGATCACCAGACGGGACTGCCTATGCCGAATGCCGAAGCGACACTGCTTTATTCCGACTTGCCATTACCCGACCTCGACGGGCTTCAGGATGCGCTGAACAGTGCCCTGGCGCGGCTGGGCGTTCAGGTCGAGCAGGCGCTCGACGCCACCCGTCAGCAATCGATCTATGCCGGCCGGGACTGGCAGATATCGCTGACCGCCTCGCAGGCGCCTCTGGCGGCCGAGAGTCTCCACGGCGCGATGGATTCGATCCTGTCGCAAAGCATGATGAGCGAATTGGCAGATATTCTGCGCCAGCATGCCGGTCAAGCAATCGTCGCTGTCACGCCATTCGGCCAGCCATCGTCCCCTGCCACCCGGTTGGCAGCGCTGCGGGTCGCCCATGCCGCGACATCTGTGCTGGCGGCAGCCGGGCAGCCTGCCGCCATATTCTGGCATTCTGCGCATCAGCTCGTCACCGGCGGGCAATATGCCCAGATGAGTCCGGACCCGACCCCCTGGACGCTGTTTGCCAGGGCCAAGCGGTCCAGATCGCGATCGCCCGGTCGGATCAGCCTGCGGATCGACAATGCGACGGATTTCATCGGCCGCCCGATCTTTTTCCCCGAGACCACGCTGCCCGTCGATCAGGCCTGTGCCGCCGCGCTCGCCTTTCTGCGCCATGCCGTGGAAACCGGGGCGCCCATTCCCGACGGTCACAGTTTCGGGCCGGAGGGGGGCTATCTGGTGAAGGTCACCCATGCCACCGCGACCGAGGCGCGGCCCATGGGCAGCTTCATCCTGCGTTCCCTAGCCTCCGGCAAGGGTTCCGGACCCGATTCGGAAACGGCGCTGCCGCTTCCCGAAGTCTTGCGGCTTTCGGACGAACTGGTGCTGGACCAGACCCGCGAACGCACGCGAAGCTTCGCCATCAGTTTTCTGATGCTGGTGCTGCTCCCGCCTGTGGGGCTTTTCCTTTTGTTCATGAACGGGCTGGCACGACCGAATGCCGCCCGAACCGGGCTGATCGCGATGACGGCACTGGCCATCGCGATGGTGCTTGGCGCATATGTCTTTCTGAACAGGGGCTGGCAGGAAACTGCCTCCTTGCATCGGCCGCTCAACATCGAGGTCAAGCCTCTGGCCGACTAGCGGTGACCTCGTACCCGGTCGAGGGTTTCAGCCTGCTCGCGCGTAAGGCTTTCGGCCCGCACCATCACCGTGTGGATCGAAAAGAGCACCGCCCCGCTTTCAGGCAGGCGCAACAGGCATTGCCGTTCCGAGCGGATGAACGGGGCGGGGTGGGCTGCTGGCGTGCGCGCATCGGCCTCGCTTCGCGGTGCGAACAAAGTCGGCTTATCCCAGAAATGCGCATTGGCCCGCCAGAGCGGGCGTTCGGGCCGGATCGCATCGAACAGGCGCTGCACGCGGCGCGCAATATTCTCGTCATAGGACGGAACGGGGCCGTGAATCCCGATCAGCGGCCGCATGAATTTCTCGGCCAGCATCCAGCCTGCCGGAAAACACAAAACAGCAGCGGTCAGTAAGTACTCGGCCCCGACCAGCTGCATGATGCAAAGATCCTCCTGAACCAGTCGCCCGGCCACCGCCAACGGGTCGGAACGATCCAATGCAACAACCATGCCGTCGGGGCGCGTTATTGCGCCTTCGTCCACCTTGAAGCCCGGCAGTCTGGTCACGGGGTCCAGCACCCTATCGAGCACCTCCTGGGATGCCTTTACCGCATCGGGGTGGATCCGGATCACCTCGTCGCGGCGGTCCCGGATCAGCCCATCGCGCAGTGTCATCTGGCCCGCATAGGCCTCGTCGATCACGATCCAGTCGGCAGGATCCAGCGGCAGAACCCCCGGCAGCCGCGACAGACGCGGATCGGACCACGGCGAAACCGGTAGCGAAGATTGCAGGATATCGGTCATCGGGACACCCTATCGCTGCGCGCCGGCGGATCGAAGTCGAAAACGACGACATTTCCTGTCGGAATCAGGCACGACTCGGGGGCCGGTTCGCACGATCTTGGCCTGAAATGGAGGCTGGCTCATGAACAGGTACTACCGCGACACCCGCAAGATCGACCCGACCCGTGGACCTACTCTGGGCGACGGCACACCGAATGATGCCGACAGGATCGAGATCGGACCGACCCAGCTAGCCTTCCGCGAATGGGAAGCCGCCGGTCTGGTCCTGCCAAATCTTGACCGGATGCGGGAGTTTCGCTGGAAACGGCTGACTCAGTCAGTGGTCGATCGCAACTATGGCGGCGTGCTGATGTTCGACCCGCTGAACATCCGCTACGCCACCGATTCCACCAACATGCAGCTCTGGAACGCGCACAACCCGTTTCGCGCGGTTCTGGTTTGTGCTGACGGCTACATGGTGATCTGGGACTACAAGAACTCGCCATTTCTATCGACTTTCAACCCGCTGGTGCGTGAGCAGCGCTCCGGCGCGTCGATGTATTATTTCGGAACAGGCGACCGCAGCGCCGACGCTGCCACCAGCTTTGTCGCCGAGGTCAAGGACCTGATCCTGAAGCATGGCGGCGGCAACATGCGGCTTGGCGTGGACAAGATCCAGATCCACGGCTTCCGCGCGCTCGAGGCGGCGGGCATCCATGTAAAGGACGGGGAGGAACTGACCGAGCGCACCCGCGCGATCAAGGGACCGGATGAGATCCTCGCCATGCGCTGCGCCAGCCATGCCTGCGAGATTGCGGTCGCGGAAATGGAAGCGGCCTGTCAGCCCGGCCGGTCAGAGGATGACATCTGGGCGGTGCTGCATGCCGAAAATATCAAGCGTGGCGGCGAATGGATCGAAACCCGTCTGCTGTCCTCCGGACCCCGTACCAACCCATGGTTTCAGGAATGCGGGCCACGCATCGTGCAGGAGAACGAGATCGTCGCCTTCGACACCGACCTTATCGGCAGCTACGGCATCTGCATCGATATCAGCCGGACCTGGTGGGTTGGCGACGGCGCCCCCCGCCCCGACATGATCGAGGCGATGCAGCTTGCGCATGAGCACATCATGACCAACATGCAGATGCTGAAGCCCGGCGCCGCGATCCGAGACCTGACCTTCAACACCCATGTCTTGCCCGAGAAATACCAGAAGCAAAAGTACGGCTGCCATATGCATGGCGTCGGGCTTTGTGACGAGTGGCCGCATATCGGCTATCCCGACCAGTATGTCGAAGGCGCCTTCGACCATCACCTAGAGGCCGGCATGACGCTCTGCGTCGAGGCACTGGTCAGCCCCGAAGGCGGAGATTTCTCGATCAAGCTCGAAGATCAGGTGCTGATCACCGAGACGGGCTTTGAAAACCTGACGAAATATCCCTTCGACGCGCGGTTGATGGGCCTTAGCTGAGTCACTGGTCGGGCGTTCCCAGACCGAACCGCGCCACGATCCCGAGATGGTCTGAGCCAACCGCCGGCCGCAGTTCCGCTCTGCCGTTGGTTCCGGTCGGCAGGAAGATATGGTCGATGGGCAGCGGCAGCAACGGACCTGAAGGCACGTAGGTGCCGAAAGCAGGCTTTACGCGCTCGGCCCGGGCTGCCTCTGCAATCATCTGCACACTGCTGGCCCATGGCACCATGTTGAAATCGCCCCCGATCATCATCGGTCCTTTCAGGCTGCCGAGGAGATCGGCAATTCGCGCGGCTTGTTCGATCTGGTCCGCGGGATAGGGCCAACCCAGATGGATTGACACCAGCCACGGCTGACCTCCGTCTGGAAGGCGCACCTGCGCCGCGGCAAGTTTGATCGCTGCCTTGTCTTCTCGTTCTTCGACTGGGCAAATCCGGGTTTCAGGAAGCAGAGGAAATCGGCTGAGGAGTCCAATCGTTGTTTGCGAACCTTCACCGCAAATCAGCTTGTGCTCGTAAGCATCAAGAAGCCGGCCCAGCCACTTTCGGTCATGTGATGTTATTTCCTGCAACGTGACGAAGTCTGGATCGAGCGACAGGATCTCCTCCATCACTTCCATCCGGGACCATTGCTTCCGGAAGAGGTTCTTTTGGTAGAGCGTATAGCTACCTGCCTCTCCTGCTGATACTCCTGTAAAATTAGCAACAATCGGAACCCCAGCCCACATTGCCGCTGCGGAACAGACAACCGCCAGCCAGCGCCCGCCCGCGGCCCAAATGCCAACCGCGCCGGCAAGAACGGCGGCCGCGAGTTGCAGCCGGAACACCGCGACCGAGTCGCCAACAGGATGGACCGACCCCAGATAGCTGATCGCCAGAAGCATCAAGGCCTGCAAGGTCAATGTCGCCAATACTATTAGAACGCCCCTTTTCACCTGCTAAACTTCTCGACCGGCATCTCTACTGCTCCAGTGTACCTGTGGCCCTCGCCTAACATGACGCCCACGATCCTTCAAAGAGTGCTTGGCTGTTGCTCCGCGGGTTCACCAAGGCGTGACACTGATGCACTAAGTCTTGCGATGGCACATCTGACAAACCAAGCTCGACCTTGTCAGATCAGGAGCGTCTCATGCCAACAGAACGCATCACATTCACCGGTCATGACGGCGGCGAGCTTGCGGCCCGGCTCGATCTGCCGGACGGACCACATATTGGCACCGCGCTTTTCGCGCATTGCTTCACCTGCTCCAAGGACATCCCGGCGGCCCGACGTATCGCCGCTCGACTGGCCGCAATGGGGATCGCCGTTTTGCGCTTTGATTTCACCGGACTGGGGCATTCGGCTGGCGAGTTCGAGAACACAACTTTCACCACCAATGTCGACGACGTGGTTGCGGCTTGCGGATACCTGTCATCGCGCGACATGCCGCCAGGCCTTCTGGTCGGCCATTCGCTTGGCGGCGCTGCCGTTCTGCTTGCCGCTGGCCGGCTGCCAGGCGTCAAGGCCGTTGCCACCATCGGCGCGCCGTTCGACCCAAGCCATGTGAGCCACAATTTTGCCGATGAGTTACCGAAGATCAAAGCCGAGGGCATTGCCGAAGTTCAGCTTGCCGGCCGCCCCTTCCGCATCAGCCAAAGCTTCATAGAGGATATCTCGGCCGCAAATCTGCAACCGGCCATCAAGGGTCTCAGACGCGCGCTGCTGATCCTGCACGCGCCGCGGGACGAAACCGTTTCGATCGACAATGCAGCCCAGATTTTCATGGCCGCCAAACATCCCAAGAGCTTCGTTACACTCGACGATGCCGATCATCTGATAACAAGGCCCGAAGATGCCGAATATGCCGCAGAGGTCATCACGGCCTGGGCCGGTCGCTATCTGGACATCCGCCAGCCCGCACCTCCGAAGGGCGCGCCTGAAGGAGTTGTACGAGTGTCCGAGGCCGATCCGAACGGCTTTCTTCAGGACGTGAACTCCGGCTCCCGTCACCATGTCCTCGCCGACGAGCCCGAGGCGTTTGGTGGCACCAATCGCGGCATGACGCCTTATGGCTTTCTTGCCGCCGGACTGGGGGCCTGCACGTCCATGACGATCCGGATTTACGCACGGCGCAAAAAATGGCCGTTGAGCCATGTCAGTGTCGACGTCACGCATGACAAGGTGCATGCACAGGATGCCGAGACCGATGGCGAGGCCAAGGCGGATCATTTCTTTCGAAAGATCCGGCTTGAGGGCGATCTGGACGAAGACCAGCGCACGCGGCTGTTGGAGATCGCCAACAAATGCCCGGTTCACAGGACGCTGGAACAAAGTTCGGTAGTGAAGACCGAACTCATCGAGTGAGTCCTCGCGCCTAGGGCTTTGTTGTCAGGCGGCGGCGGCCCGACGAAGATCTTCGACGATTTTGGTTTCAATCGACATCACGCCGAGTGTTCAGCAGTCGCCGTATTCAGCGGCAGTTCCGCCGCCAAAAGGAAACGGATTCGGGTGCCGAAGTCAAAAGAGGCGGCACAATCGGTGCCGCCCCAAGATTATTCCGATTGTTGGATCGCTAGGCGCGGGCTTTGCCCACCAGCTTCCAGACTGCCGGCAGCAGCAAGGCTGCAAGCGCCAGTTTCATTACGTCGCCGATCAGATAGGGGGTGATGCCCCAGGCCATGGTCTGATCCCAGAGCGAGCCATAGGTCGCCACGTCAAGCTTGCCCGTCGATCCGATCCAGTAGGACAACCAGGCCAGCCCCGGCACATAAAGGATCGCATTGCCGATCAGCATCGCGCCCGCCATCAGGACAACCGAGCGGTCCCAGCCGCGCTGCGCCAGAAGACCCAGTGCCAGCGTCGCCAGCACATAGCCGAACAGGTAACCACCGGTCGACCCCATCATGTAGGAGATGCCGTTCAATTCGGCGGTGGAACTCGCGAACACGTCAAAGCCGAGCGCACCGATCAGCATGTAACCAAGGATCGTGGTCAGCCCCAATCGCGGTCCGTAGGCTGCGCCGATCGTCAGCACCGCGAAAGTGCCCAGATTCACCGGCACAGGCGACGGCGGCACCATCACCTTGATCTGCGCTGCAATCGTCAGCAGCACGATACCCGCGATCACCAGAACCGTCTGCTTGATCCGCAGCGCCGTGCCGGCCCTCGGACCGATGGCTTCCGCCAGAACGCGATCCGTCATTGAAACGCTCATGTCCCTTCTCTCCTGTCAAATCCTCGTTGCCCGCGTTTCTGCACCAGCGCTGCGCGCCGCGCAAGGGCCAGCGGGGTCAGCGGGCATAGCGCGAATGCATCACATAGTCCTTGCGCGGCCCGGTAACGCGCCATTCCGCCGTCCAGAGCGGCCAGGTCGAGAAGTCGTAGCTGACATGGTATCTATCGGGTTCGCAAAGATGCGTCGCCTCGGCGCGCGCGGTGCGCAGCGGGAAGCCATGAAACGGACGCCCATCGGAAAACCGGATCGCCACCCACTCGGCTTGTTCCTGCCACACATAGCGCTGTGTCGCCGTAAGCGGCAACTGGCCGGGGATCATCAGCGTCCCGGTTTCGGTATAAACAAGCCGCAGGCCTGATCGCGCCAAGACTGCCTCTCCCCGCAGCCGCATCGGCCCGCGCGTGGCATCGTCGATCTGTCGGTCGAGTTGCCAGACCCCTTCGAATTGCGCCATCGAATGCGGCAGGGCCAGCGTTTCAGTCATCGCACCCCCGGGCAGCCAGGTTGCCGCCAGGCAATCGAACCCCATACCATGCGACCAGCCTTCCCTTGTGACCCGACGCCGGCCAGTCTATGACCACGCCGAACCGCTTGCAAACACGAAGGCGACACGATGATCCCCCGATATTCCCGCCCCGAAATGGTCGCCATCTGGTCGCCTGAGACCAAGTTCCGCATCTGGTTCGAGATTGAGGCGCATGCCTGCGACGCGATGGCTGATCTGGGCGTGATCCCGCGCGAGAATGCCGCTGCCGTCTGGAAGGCCAAGGATACCGAGTTCGACGTCGCCCGAATCGACGAGATCGAGGCCGTCACCAAGCACGATGTCATCGCCTTCCTCACCCATCTTTCCGAAATCGTCGGCGCGGACGATGCGCGGTTCGTGCACCAGGGTATGACCTCTTCGGATGTTCTGGACACAACCCTCAACATCCAGCTGGTCCGGGCCGCCGACATCCTGCTGGCCGATATCGACAAGCTTCTCGCCGCTCTCAAGCGACGTGCGCTGGAGCATAAGGGCACCGTTCGCATCGGCCGCAGCCATGGGATCCATGCCGAGCCCACCACGATGGGCCTGACATTCGCGCGATTCTATGCCGAGATGGACCGCAGCAAGAACCGGCTGGAAAAGGCTCGATGGGAGGTCGCAACAGGCGCGATTTCGGGCGCCGTGGGCACCTTCGCAAATATCGACCCGGCGGTCGAGGAGCATGTCTGCGCCAAACTTGACCTGCGTCCCGAACCGATTTCGACGCAAGTCATTCCCCGCGATCGCCATGCGATGTTCTTCGCTACGCTCGGGGTCATCGCCGCGTCGATCGAGAATATCGCGACCGAGATCCGCCACATGCAGCGCACCGAGGTGCTGGAGGCCGAGGAGTTCTTCTCGCCCGGGCAGAAGGGCTCCAGCGCGATGCCGCACAAGCGCAACCCGGTCCTGACCGAGAACCTCACCGGCCTTGCGCGTCTGGTGCGCAGCGCCGTCGTGCCGGCGCTTGAGAATGTGACGCTCTGGCATGAGCGCGACATCAGCCATTCGAGTGTGGAACGCGGCATCGGTCCAGATGCCACCGTGACGCTCGATTTCGCACTGAACCGGCTGGCGGATGTCATCGACAAGCTGGTCGTCTACCCTGACGCAATGCTGTCCAACATGAACAAGTTCCGCGGCCTCGTGATGAGCCAGCGCGTACTGCTGGCATTGACCCAGAACGGGGTCAGCCGCGAGGATGCCTATCGCCTCGTTCAGCGCAACGCGATGAAGGTTTGGGAACAGGGCAAGGACTTCAAGACCGAACTTTTGGCCGACACTGAAGTCACTGCCGCACTGACCCCGGCCGAGATCGAGGAGAAATTCGACCTCGGCTACCATACCAAGCATGTCGACACGATCTTCGAGCGTGTCTTCGGCAAAAGCTGACGCTAGGGTTTCGCCAAAAACCGTGCTAGGATTGCGCATCCCTGAACGGAGGAGCCAATGAAGACCCTCGCGATTCTGACTTCCCTGGTGCTGGCCAGTGTGCCGACACTTGCCTTCGCCATCTGCACCGGCCACGAGGAACGGTCGGCCAGTTCCTGCACGGAAGGCTTTGTCTGGGACAGCAGCGCCCAGGCCTGCGTGGAAAAAACCACCAGCTAGCCGGAATTCAGCCCACAGGTCACGGCCTGTTAACCGAAGATGTGACATCAACCTTCTGACGACTTCAGAATGGAGGGTTTGGTGTCATCTGCGCTGTCCACCGAGATAGACCGCCCTGGCGGCCCGGTTCCGGTTTCTCCCGGTCCGGTACGCAAACTGACCAAGCGGCAGAAGGCGGCTATCGTCGTGCGCCTGCTGATGTCCGAAGGCGCAGACCTGTCTTTGTCGGGCCTGCCCGAGGCGACACTCGCCGAACTCACCCGCCAGATGACCACGTTGCGTTACATCGACCGCCCGACCCTGGAACGGGTGATCGAGGAGTTCCTAGCAGAGATAGAGGGCATTGGCCTTTCCTTTCCCGGTGGCGTCGATGAAGCGCTCTCGATTCTCGAAAGCGCGATAAGCTCTGAAACCGCGACCAAGCTCCGCTTGCAGGCGGGTGTCTCGGCCCAGGGCGATCCCTGGGAGCGGATCGGCGCGATCGGGGCCGAACTGCTGCTACCGGTGATGGAGGAAGAAAGCGTCGAGATTTGCGCTGTGCTTCTCTCAAAACTCAAGGTCTCGAAGGCTGCCGAACTCCTGGGAATGCTGCCCGGCGAACGCGCCCGCCGCATCGCCTACGCGATCTCGCTGACTGGCAACATCGCCCCCGACGTAGTACGCCGGATCGGCCTGTCGCTGGCCAGTCAACTCGATGCGCAACCACTCAAGGCCTTTGCCGAAGGGCCTGTCGAACGCGTCGGCGCGATCCTCAACTTCTCGCCTGCCGTGACGCGAGATGATGTACTGGCCGGTTTGCACGAGGAAGACGAGAGTTTCGCAACCGAGGTCCGCCGAGCGATTTTCACCTTCGCAAACATCCCGGCCCGGATCGACCCGCGCGATGTCCCGAAGATCACCCGCGACATCGAGCAGGCCCAGCTTATCACCGCGCTTGCCGCTGCCAGCGGCGAGGCGGCGAAGGCGACCGAATTTATCCTTTCAAACATGTCGCAGCGCATGGCCGGCTCGATGCGCGAGGAGATGGAGGCGCTTGGCAAGGTCAAGGAGCGCGACGGCGAAGAGGCCCAGAATGCCGTCGTCGCCGTGATCCGCGAGCTTGAGGCTGCAGGCGAGATCTTCCTGGTGGCCGAAGACGAGTAGGCCACACCGATCCAGGTTCCTCACAGGTATTGCGCTTCAAACGATTCGAACCGGCGTTACTTAGCCTCGATCTTGTTCGGCAGTCCCCGAACGGCGTACCCAGTAGAAATGGCACTCTTGCGATTCCGACCTGCCCTGGCGTCAACAAGATCGGTCAGATGAGACTTGCAGACGCGCAAGTGCACGACTTGATCTCGTCCGGTTCGAGGGACCACGTCTGTCGTCGCGTCGCGCAGCACTCACGGCCGCTAGCCATGCACGGTTGCGAAGTCACTTCAACGGCGAGCTTCGGCAGGGGTACGGAACTCCATTCATCGCCCTAGGAGCGGACAATTCGGTCAACCGTTATGATCACTTCTTGCCGGATGAATGGCCGGTCCGGTCGCTGATCGCAGCTGCTCCCTAGGAACTGTTCGCTCTACCTGGTCCTTGCCGATTCAATATCGCCCGATCGACAGTGCGGAGAAGTAGCCTGGCCTTGTCGCGACCTCTGGACAGCCCACTGCCGACGGCCTACGGTCCCGGACATGATCGAGGAAACCGGACGCCGCTGGCATGATTTTGGCGGGCTCGAAGCGGGTCCTCTCGACCCTGCCGAGCACGACTACGCGCTTTGGGAAAGACGGGTCGATGCGCTCATGGTGCTGGCCGCGGCCAAGGGGCATTTCACCGTCGACGGTTTGCGCCGGGCATTGGAGGATTTGGGCGAAGAGGCCTTCGAAACGATGACCTACTATGAACGCTGGGTGGCGGCGGTTAACCAGAACCTGCTGGAGGCGGGTGTCTATTCAGTCGAAGAACTCGGTCGCAAGATGGAAGTGGTCCGTCAGCGCGGTACCACCTATGGCGAGGCGGCCAGTGGTTGAATGGGTCCGTGTCCGCGCGATGATGCCGCCCGGTCATGTCCGAACTCCGGCCTATCTGCGCGGCAAGACCGGCAAGATCGAGCGCGCCCTTGGTGCCTTCCCGAACCCCGAGCAGCTTGCCTATCGGCAAAAGGCCGGACCCCGCGCGCTCTACCGCGTCCGCTTTACCATGGCAGAACTCTGGGGCGAGGCGGCGGAGAACCCCGACGACACACTCGATGCCGAGATCTTCGCGCATTGGCTCGAATCGGGCGAGAACTGACATGCCGCACGATCATCACGACCACGAGCATATCTCGCCGTCAGGTCACCCGTTTCGCCCCGATAATGACGCCCCCCTGACCTACTGGCAGACGCTGGAGATCGCGATCCGCGAGTTGCTGATCGAGAAAGGAATAACCAGCGCTGCCGAGATATCCGCCCAGATCGACGCGATGGATGCCCGCTCCCCGGCTGACGGGGCGAAGGTCGTGGCCCGTGCATGGAGCGATCCCGGTTTCAAGGCGCGGCTGCTGGCAGACGCCTCGGCTGCCAGCCGCGAAATGGGCTTTGATATCGGTGCGCTGCGGCTGATCGCCGTCGAGAACACCGCCGACATCCACAACGTGATCGTCTGCACGCTTTGCTCCTGCTACCCGCGCAACCTGTTGGGACTGCCACCGGACTGGTACAAGACCCGTGCCTATCGCAGCAGGGTGGTCCGTGAACCACGCAAGGTGCTGTCCGAATTCGGTCTCGACATGCCAGCAAGCACCCGCGTGCGGGTGCATGATTCCACTGCCGACATGCGCTACATCGTTCTGCCCGCACGCCCTTCAGGCACGGAAGGAATGACGGAGTCGGACTTGGCCGCGCTCGTGACCCGCGACTCCATGATCGGCACCGGTCTGCCCAAAGCCAGCGCATGAATTGGTTCCGCGGCCTGACACCGACGGCGCAAGGCATCGTGATGATGATCGCGGCCGTCGCCACATTCTCTCTGATGGACAGCATCGCCAAGGAACTCAGCAGCCGGTATGACCCGCTGCAGGTGGTCTGGGCGCGCTATACCTGCCACACCGCAGTCGTGTTCCTGTGGTTCGCGCCGCGCCTGACCAGCCTGCTGCGCACCCGACATCTTGGCCTGCAATTGATCCGCTCGGCTTTCCTGTTCGGTGCGACTTTCAGCTTCTTTACCGCGATCGCCCATATCGGGCTGGCACAAGCCACGGCGGTCTTCGATGCGAATCCGCTGATCGTGACGATCCTCGCCTTTCTGGTGCTGAAGGAACGGGCCGGGCCGCGCCGCATCTTCGGCGTCTGCGCGGGCCTTTGCGGCGCCCTGATCATCATCCGTCCGGGCACCGAGATCTTTTCGCCCTACGCGGCGCTGCCGCTGCTCGGCGCGCTGTGTTACGCAAGCTATGTCATCTCGACCCGCTTTCTCGGCAGCAACGAGAACAGCCTGACGAGCCTTCTCTATACGACGCTGATCGGAACCGTCGTCGCCTCGGCGCTGGTGCCGGGTGTCTGGCAGACGCCTGCCCCTGCCGATGCCGCTCTGATGTTGCTGATGGGCGCGATCGGCGGCACAGGGCAGTACTTTCTAATCCGCGCCTTCACGCTGGCCGAAGCCGGGACCGTTGCGCCCTTCACATATGTCGGGCTGATCTTCGCGGTGATTTTCGGCTATGTTTTCTTCTCGGAAGTGCCGGATGCGATGACCTTTGTCGGCGCGCTTGTGATCGCGGGATCGGGACTTTATGTCTGGCACCGTGAGCGCCACCAGCACAGCAAGCAACCGGTCTGAATGAACGCGAAGACCAAGACAAGGACCGGCCGGACCCTCACTGACTGGTTCACCGACCGCCTGCTTCGGACCATTATCGGGTTCATGCGGCTCATACCTTACGAAAGGCGAGTACCGGCGATGGGTTGGTTCACGCGCCGCGTGATCGCGCCGCTGGCCGGGTATAACCGGCGCTCGGCGGTAAATCTGTCCTACATCTTTCCCGATATGGGCCGGGCCGAGCGCGCTGACATCATATCCGCCGTTGCCGACAATGCCGGGCGCACCTTCATCGAGAATTACTCGCCTGACGAGTTCCTTGCCCGCAACGAAGGCGCCGAGATCTCTGGCCCCGGAATCGCTGCGCTGGAAGAAGCGCAGGCCAAGGGCCAGCCGGTCATCCTCGTCACCGGACATTTCGGCAATTACGAGGCTCCGCGTGCGGCCTTGGTCAGCCGCGGCTATGACATAGGCGGTCTCTATCGACCGGCTTCGAACAAATTCTTCAATGATCACTATGCCGGTACCTTCACGGCCTACGGTGGCCCAATCTTCGCGCAGGGCCATCGCGGCACGGCTGGTTTTGTCCGGCATCTCAAGGCGGGCGGCATCCTGGTGCTGCTTTTCGATCAGCACGTGCGCGAAGGAAGACGGTTGCAGTTCCTTGGCCGCCCCGCGATGACAGCGCTTTCTGCCAGCGAACTGGCGTTGCGCTATGGCGCGCAACTGATCCCGTTCTACGGCACAAGGCGGGCCGACGGACTGACCTTCGATATCGAACTCGAAGCTCCGGTGCCGCATAGCGACCCGATTACGATGACCAACGCTATCAATGCTAGCCTGGAAGCGCGCATACAGGCCAATCCCGGCCAGTGGTTCTGGATCCATCGCCGGTGGAAAGTCGGGCGAATAAAGTCGATCCTGCGAAAGCAGAAATGATCCGGCCGCCGCCTCGCGGAACCTGTGCTAGCGCAATTGCGCTGCAGCCAGAATCGGGCCGTGTCCTGATTGTTGCAGGATCACCGCAACCGGTGATGTGTCACCTTTGAGGTCAATGGCAAGACGCAGAGGCGCATTCCCATCCCATTTTGCAACCGGGGTCCAGGAAGTCACTATGTTCGCGTAGTCAATGCTGCGCCCCGCATTCTCGCCGCGCCGGATATCCACCTTGCGCAGCGGTGCGAACCGGACGACGTGCAGCAACATTTTCTTGGGCAGAAGCGCGGAGCCGTTCCGGTCCGCCTTCACCGACAGCCTGCTGCCCTGTCTGGCAACCTGCAGCTTGACGACCGTCGGGGATTTCGAATGCGCCTCGATAAGCTGCGCCAGCTTCATGGGTTTGGCCCCGACCAGATGATCGCGCCCGCCGACGATCATCTGCGGCGTGTAGACGGTCCGATGCCCGGCGGCCCGTGCATAGGCCTTTTGGCGTTGGGTGAAAGCCGGATCACCAAACTCGTCCTTCCAACCAAGATAGTCCCAGTAATCGACATGCAGCGCCAGCGCGATCACATCCTGACGCTTCGCCAGATCCGCCAGCAGCGCATCTGCCGGAGGGCAGGACGAGCAGCCCTGAGAGGTGTAGAGCTCCACGACAACCGGTTGCGACTGCGCCGCCACAATGCTTGGAACGCCGAACGTGAACGCCAGCGATATGGCTGCCAAGAATGCTTTCATCCACCCGTCCTCGGAATTCGCCCCCGCATCTGTCCTAGACCAGTCATACCTCAACTGCCAATCAAGCAATTGCGACTTACCCCGAATATCACGGCCTTGTCAGGTTCGCGCGGCAACTTTGTGCACAATGGTATACAAATTTTGCTACACCCCCTTGATTGCTGGCTTCGGTTGCGGCACACCCTTCGCAATCAGAACCCTGACCCGATGGGAGCCCCCGATGACCGTCACAGTTGGCCAAGACACCTCCAAGACCCGCAAGACACTGAACGCCGGCAGCGTAAGCGTCGATTATTATTCGATCCCGGCCGCCGAGGCAGCAGGCCTTGGCGACTTCTCGCGACTGCCGGCGGCGCTGAAGGTGGTGCTGGAAAACATGCTGCGGTTCGAGGACGGCAAGACGGTCTCGACCGAAGATATCAAGGCTTTTGCCGATTGGGCAGCGAATGGCGGCAACAATCCGCGCGAGATTGCTTACCGCCCTGCCCGCGTGCTGATGCAGGATTTCACCGGCGTTCCGGCGGTGGTCGATCTGGCGGCGATGCGCGACGGCATCGTGGCGCTTGGCGGCGACGCCGAAAAGATCAACCCGCTCAACCCGGTCGACCTAGTGATCGACCATTCGGTGATGATCGACGAATTCGGCAACCCGCGGGCCTTCCAGATGAATGTTGACCGCGAATACGAACGCAACATGGAGCGCTATACGTTCCTGAAATGGGGCCAGTCCGCATTCGACAACTTCCGCGTCGTGCCGCCGGGAACCGGCATCTGTCACCAGGTCAACCTCGAGTACCTTGCCCAGACGGTCTGGACCGACAAGGACCAGAACGGCAAGGAGATCGCCTACCCCGATACGCTCGTTGGCACCGACAGCCACACCACGATGGTCAACGGTCTCGCCGTCCTCGGCTGGGGTGTTGGCGGGATCGAGGCCGAGGCCGCGATGCTGGGCCAGCCGATCTCGATGCTGATCCCCGAAGTGGTCGGTTTCCGGCTGACCGGCAGGATGGTCGAGGGCACCACCGCCACCGACCTGGTGCTGCGGGTTGTCGAGATGCTGCGCAAGAAGGGCGTGGTCAGCAAGTTCGTCGAGTTCTACGGTGACGGCCTTGACCATCTGCCACTGGCCGACCGTGCGACGATCGCAAACATGGCCCCGGAATACGGCGCAACCTGCGGCTTCTTCCCGATTGACAAGGAAACCTTGCGCTATCTCGAACAGACCGGCCGCGACAAGGACCGCATCGCGCTGGTCGAGGCCTATGCCAAGGAGAACGGCTTGTGGCGCGGCGCGGATTACGATCCGATCTATACCGACACGCTCGAGCTTGACATGGGCACGGTCGTGCCGGCCATCTCCGGTCCGAAACGCCCGCAGGACCATATCGCGCTCGACTCTGCCGGCTCGGCTTTCGCCGCATATGTCAAAGGCTTCCGCGAAGGAAAATCGGCCGGCAAGGCTGCGGCTGTGCGCTGGGAAGGTGAAGGCGGTCAGCCCGAACCGCAGTCGATCCCGGGCGACGAGGGCCATCACCAGCGCGGTTACGTCGCGACCGAGGGTGGCCATTACCAGCTGCATGACGGCTCGATCGTGATCGCCTCGATCACCTCCTGTACCAACACGTCGAACCCCTATGTGATGATCGGTGCCGGACTTGTCGCCCGCAAGGCGCGCGAGCTTGGCCTCAACCGCAAGCCCTGGGTCAAGACCTCGCTGGCGCCGGGCAGTCAGGTCGTTTCTGAATATCTGGAAGCCGCCGGCCTGCAGGAGGATCTCGACGCGATCGGCTTCAACCTCGTCGGCTATGGGTGCACGACCTGCATCGGCAATTCCGGTCCACTTGAACCGGCGATATCGAAGGCGATCAACGATTATGACCTGATCGCCACTTCGGTTCTGTCAGGCAACCGAAACTTCGAGGGCCGGATCAGCCCCGACGTGCGCGCCAACTACCTCGCCTCGCCGCCGCTGGTCGTGGCCTATGCGCTGGTCGGTGACATGAATGTCGATATCGCCAAAGATCCGATCGGACAGGACAAGGGCGGCAGGGATGTCTACCTGAAGGACATCTGGCCTTCGACCAAGGAAATCGCGGATCTGGTGCAGAAGACCGTCACCCGCAATGCGTTCCAGTCGAAATATGCCGACGTCTTCAAGGGTGACGATAAATGGCAGGGGGTCGAGACCACCGACAGCCTGACCTATGACTGGCCCTCGACATCGACCTACATCCAGAACCCGCCCTATTTCCGCGGCATGCCCAAGGATGCGGGCACGATTAGCGACATCAAGGGCGCCAAGGTGCTGGCGCTGCTTGCCGACATGGTCACCACCGACCACATCTCGCCCGCCGGGTCATTCAAAGACACGACGCCGGCCGGCAAGTATCTGACCGACCGTCAGGTCGCGCCGCGAGAGTTCAACTCTTACGGGTCGCGCCGGGGCAACCACGAGGTGATGATGCGCGGCACCTTCGCCAATATCCGCATCCGGAACGAGATGCTGGACGGTGTCGAGGGGGGCTACACCCTTGGGCCGGACGGCAAGCAGACTTCGATCTTCGATGCCGCGATGGCGTATCAGGAAGCCGGAACCCCGCTGGTGATCTTCGCCGGCGAACAATATGGCGCCGGTTCCAGCCGGGACTGGGCCGCCAAGGGAACGGCGCTTCTGGGCGTCAAGGCGGTCGTCGCCGAGAATTACGAGCGTATCCACCGCTCGAACCTTGTCGGCATGGGCGTGATCCCGTTCGAGTTCACCGGCGGCGATACCCGCAAGTCGTTGAAACTGAAAGGCGACGAGACCGTCTCGATCAGCGGACTCGAAGGCGATCTGAAGCCGCTTTCCGAGGTGCCCTGCACCATCACCTACGGCGATGGTTCAACCAAGGAGATCATGCTCAAATGCCGGATCGATACCGCCATCGAGAAGGAATATGTCGAGCATGGCGGCGTACTGCACTACGTGCTGCGGAACCTCGCGAAAGCAGCGTAAATAATCGGGGGGTGGGCCGATGGGCCCACCCTTTTGTCTTGCTGGTCAAGTGGCCGAAAGGCGCATGTCCCGCCGGACAAGTGATCTAGGATCTTCGCCGGACGAACCCCAAGGCGGCGATCCCCGCCAGCAGCAGCAGAGCCGAGGCCGGGACCGGCACTGCCGAGAGGCCAAGCGGAGAGCCGTCTCTGAAGACCTGCATCCTGACGCCCACGGCGTCCGGAGACCCGCCCCCGGTATTCTCGATCAGGAATCCCAAGTTGAGGAACGGATCGCCGCTCACTCGCGAACTGGCCACGGACCACATCGGGGAACCGTTCCTTACGAACAGCGTGAAGGCCAGCGTAAGTTCCTCGCCACCGGTCCGCAAAAGCACCGCGAACATGTTCGAGTCGGGTAGAATGGGCTCGGGCGGAACAAGAACGCCCTCACTTACCGAAAGCGACAGCAGGAATGGCTGTGGATCAATTCCCGAGACCTGCGCCACGACGTCGATCGGGTTCACCACCTGAGAGGTAATGAAATCGAATTCCGGCGGCGTCTCCGGCTGCGGATTGAAGCCAGGGGTGATTAGCGGGTCGAACCCTTCGATGCCGATGGGGGCGGCAATGGCGGACGGGGCGGCTAGGATTAGGCCAAGCGCCAAGGCGATTTTTCTGATCATCTGAAAGCTCGTTCATGAACAGAATTTCTTGACAGGCAATGCCGAATGATTGCAGAAAAGCCACGATCTCGTTATCGCGAAGGAGCGTGGAAGGCCTGGCGGAGTGCTGCCGACTTGCCGCGTGATCTCGCCGGGCCTTGACTCGGGCCGTCAGGTGGCGAGTGGCATTACCGGGGCCTTCCTGTACATGATCTCGCGGGTCCCGGGAGTCGTGACCGGACGGCCTGAACCATCGACATGATCAGGCGCGACTCCATCGATTTGGGACGACCATCTTCACGTCTCGTTAACCAATTTCAGACATGGTCGGTGAATGATCAAACGTCGCAGACACGCCCGCGCCATCGGCATTCCAATGCCTTTGCTTGAGGCTATCGGACTGATCCTTCTGGCCGTTGCGGCGGCGCAGTTCGGCTAGGGCTGCTTGGCACCCTCGATCGCGGGTCTGATCGTGCGGGTCAGCACGCGTTCAGTGATCGGCCCGGCAAAGCGCAGCAAGATCCGCCCCTCCCCGTCGATCACATAGGTCTCGGGAACACCGTAAAGTCCCCAGTCCAGTGCGGTTCGCCCGTTGGCATCGGCGCCAATGCC
Source organism: Paracoccaceae bacterium (assembly GCA_041633555.1). Taxonomy (GTDB): domain Bacteria; phylum Pseudomonadota; class Alphaproteobacteria; order Rhodobacterales; family Rhodobacteraceae; genus JAHEAO01. Next base: position 91,956 of record JBFKFZ010000006.1, read on the forward strand.
CTCATAGGGATTGCCAAGCTCCACCAGAAAGGCCATCGCCTTGTCCGGGTCGTCCTTGTAGTTGATACCGTAGATCGGCACGCCCTCCGCGGCCAGTTTCTCCAGGCTTGGATGCTCGGCCCGGCAGGGGGCGCACCAACTGGCCCAGTAGTTGACCAGCTTGACGCCCGGCGCCAATAGGGTTGCATCGTCGAATGTCGGTAGGCCACCGAGGTCGGTCAGCACTACCGGCGGCGCCGGATTGCCCGCGATCGCCGAGGGTAGCGCTGTGGGATCCTCACGGTTCATGCCCATCCAGAACATGCCTGCGAGGGCTGCGAAGATCAGCGGTGGCGCGATCATCAGGGGTGAAATCCTAGCCATTGGCGCGCCGCGCTTCCGCCTGCTCCAGCGCCCGCCGTACGCGGCGCGCGCGCAGCCAAGTCACCAGCACCAGCCCGCCAACCAGCAGGAATGACAAGGTGTAGGCCGACAGCACCTCGGCGGCGTATTTCCCCAGATCCGGCATCAGCCCATCCTTTCGCGCAGCGCGATCGCATGCAGCCTCCGCGCCCGGATCTCGGTACGTGTGCGGACCAGCACCAGCGCAAGGAACAGCAGCACGAACCCCGCAATCACCACCAGAAGCGGGAACCAGAACACGTCGGCGACGTTTTCCTCGGCATCGAGCGACAGCGAGGCGCCCTGATGCAACCCCTGGTTCCAGAAGTTCACCGCGTAACGGGACAGGATCGCGAAGACCGATCCGACGAGGCACAGAACCGACGTGAGGTCAGCGGCCGTATCGGGATTCTCGATTGCCGCCCACATCGCCATGTAGCCGAGATAAAACAGGAACAGGATCAGGAACGAAGTCAGGCGCGGATCCCAGGCCCACCATGTTCCCCACATCGGCTGGCCCCAGATCGCGCCCGTAACCAGCGCGATTACGGTCATTATCATGCCGACCGGCGCGGCCGCCTTGGCCGCCAGCGCGCTGACATGATGCCGGCGCACCAGCCAGATCAGCGACGCCACCAGCATCATCGCCCAGGCATTGATCGCCATCATCGCCGAGGGCACATGGATGTAGATGATCTTGACCGTCGCTCCCATCCGGTAGTCGTCTGGCGTGAAGAAATAACCCCAGATCAGCCCCAGCATCAGCGCGGCGGCCGCCAGCACCGACAAGACCGGCACCAGCGGCGCGGTCCAGCCCATGAATTTCAGCGGATTTGCATATTCCCAGATCGACATGGCCCGGTTCTAGCGCCTCTCTTTTGCATCTGCCACACACATCGCCGTCAACCCCTAGCGCAGATTGACGCGGAGCGCTGCCGAGGCCGCGAATGGCAAGAGGGCGACCGAGGCCAGGGTGATCCCGGCCAGAAGCGCCAGAGGGGTCGCCAGCTCCAGTCCCGCTGCCCCGCGCCGCGCCACTTCTGTGCCGTAGATCAGCGTCGGCACGTAAAGCGGCAGCACCAGCAGCGACAACAGCAGCCCGCCACGCTTCAGTCCGACTGTCAGCGCCGCGCCGAATGCGCCGATCATCGACAGCGCCGGGGTGCCGACCGCAAGCGACAGGACCAGCCAGCCATAGCCCGGCTGCGGCAGGTTCAGCAGGATGCCAAGCACCGGCGCGGCCAGGACCAGCGGCAGGCCGGTCGTCAGCCAGTGCGCCAGCGCTTTGACCGCGACCACGCCCTCCATCGGGATGGGGGCTGTGGCCAGAAGGTCCAGCGAACCGTCCTCGAAATCAAGCTGGAAGATCCTGTCGAGCGACAGCAGGCTGGCCAGAAGTGCGCCGATCCAGAGGATCCCCGGCGCGATCCTCGACAGGAGTGCCGCCTCTGGTCCGACGCCGAACGGTACCAGCACCACGACGATCAGGAAGAAGGCAAGGCCAAGGCCGAAGCCGCCGCCCGCGCGCACCGCCAGCACCAGATCGCGGATCAATAGCCGGCTCAATGAAAGGCCTCGTCGAACGCTGACCGGGCGGTCTCGGCGCTTGCCCGATAAGGGGTCACATCGAACTCCGCCGCCTCCATCCCCAGATCGATATGGGTCGCGATCAGAGCCGCGCCGCCTGACGACAGATGCGCGCCGATCACCTCTGCGAACATCGCCGCCGCCTCGCGATCCAGCGACACGGTCGGTTCATCCAAAACCCAGACCGGCCGCCCGGTGACCAACAGCCGCGCCAACCCCAAGCGCCGCTTCTGACCGGCAGAGAGGGCCAGGGCCTGGCGATCCGCGAGCGTTTCAAGGTCGAACGCCGCCATCGCTCTTGAGATCGAGGTGAACCCGTAGATGTCAGCCCAGAAGCGCAGGTTCTCGGCCACCGTCAGCACCGATTTCACACCGTCGGCATGGGCCGCGTAGGCGATCGCGCCTTCGGGTGTGCTGAGCCGTCCATCAAGGGCAGGCTGCAACCCCGCAATCGTGCGCAGCAGTGTTGTCTTTCCGGATCCGTTCGGCCCGCGCAGGATCAGCGCCTCACCTGCTTTCAGGGCAAGGCTGATGCCCGCGAGAACCGCGATCCCGCCGCGTTGAACGGCCAGACCCGTAACTTCCAACAAATTCTGCGGATCCGCCGCCATCACCCGCCTCCGATTATCCCCGCCCGAGCCTTCCGCCGGCCTAGACCGGCAACAGCGCCAATCCGACGCGCCGCCCCTCTGATAGCAGGACATTGTACGTCCGACAGGCCGTGGGGCTGGCCATCGGCTCTGCGCCGATCCCCGCGGCTTCGAGGGCGGCTCGGAATTCGGCAGGCAGATGCGTCATCTCGGCGCCAGTCCCGACAAAAATCACATCGACCGCGTCGGCCGCGCCGACCAGTGCGTCGACTTCCGCATAGCCGCCCCAAAGCGATACGCCCGAAGGCAGCACCTGAACCGCGCCCTCGAACACCTCTCCACCGATGCGAAAAAAACCCGGCCCATAACCGTCCACCGGCTTGGCATCAGTAAAGCGTATCTCGTTCAGGCGCATGTCACCTTCTTTCACCCCGCGGCAGAAGGGATCGGATCAGGCATCTATATCGGCATATTGGTTGCCAGCATTGGGCTTCGACTTGTCGCGGTCGAGTCCAAGGAACAGGACGACGTTCTTGGCCACGAAGACCGAGGAATAGGTTCCCACAACGACGCCCCAGGTCATCGCGAAGACGAAGCCGCGGATCACGTCGCCGCCCAGTACCAGAAGTGCGATCAGCGCGATCAACGTGGTGCCCGAGGTCATGACGGTGCGCGAAAGCGTTTCGTTCACTGACAGGTTCATCACATCGCGCAGCGGCATCTTCTTGTACTTGATCAGGTTCTCTCGCAGCCGGTCGAACACGACCACGGTGTCGTTGATCGAATAACCCAGAATCGTCAGCAAGGCGGCGATGATCGAAAGGTCGAAGGGCAGCCGGAACAGCGCGAAAATCCCGATTGTCAGCGCGATGTCATGAACCAGCGCCGCGACCGCTCCGACTGCGAACTGCCATTCGAACCGCAGCCAGATATAGATCAGAATCGCCAGCGTCGCGAGCAGCACTGATATCACCGCCTTCTGGATCAGTTCACCGGAGACTTTCGGCCCGACACTTTCAACGGACGGGAAAGTGATCGAGGGATCGACGGCCTGCAGCGCGGCCTCGACCGCCAGAATGGACTCGGGCGTGATCGCTTCCTCGCCTTCCTGCGCTTCGATCCGCACCATGGCGACGTTCTGATCCTCGGCAAATGTCGGATCGAATACCTGCGTGATCGACACGTCACCGAGATCGAGAGGCGCGATAGCCGAGCGGTAGGCGCCGACATCCACCGGCTGCACCGATTCCGTCCGTATCGTCGTGCCGCCGCGGAAATCGATGCCGTAGTTGAGGCCGATAACGAGGAACGCGATGACCGAAAGGACCGCCGCCACAACCGACGCGCCAAAGGTGAAACGCGCATGTTTGAAGAAATCGAAGCTGGTTTCCGAAGGGACTAGTTTCAAACGCATGACATCAAACCTCGATCGTCTTCGGGCGGCGATATTCGAACCAGGTCACGATCAGGAGCCTTGTGACGAAGATCGCGGTGAAGACCGAGGTGACGATGCCGATCCCCAACGTCACCGCAAAACCGCGCACCGGACCAGAACCCATCGCAAACAGGATCGTCGCCGTTATCAACGTCGTGATGTTGGCGTCGAGAATGGCACTCAGCGCCTTCTCGTAGCCCAGCTCGATGGCGCGCGCCGGTCCGCGCGCGGTCTTCAGTTCCTCACGTATCCGTTCGTAGACCAGAACATTGGCATCGACCGCCATGCCGATGGTCAGCACGATCCCGGCAATGCCGGGCAATGTCAGCGTCGCCCCGATCATCGAGAGAACCCCGAAGATCATGCCGACATTGAGGATCAGCGCCACGTTGGCGATGATCCCGAACCAGCCATAGCTCAGCGCCATGTAGATAAGTACGGCGAGACCCGCCACGAGGCAGGCGATCTTGCCTGCATCGATACTGTCCTGCCCCAGTTCCGGCCCGATCGTGCGTTCTTCGAGGAACGTCATCTCAGCCGGCAGGGCGCCTGCCCGCAGCAGTACTGCAAGCTGCGTAGATTCCTCGACGGTGAAGTTGCCCGTGATGATGCCTGAACCGCCTGGAATATGGCTCTGGATCACCGGGGCAGAGATCACCTCTTCGTCGAGCACAATGGCAAACGGGCTGCCGATATTCTCGGCCGTGTAGTCGCCAAACTTGCGCGCACCCGTCGGGTTGAAGCGGAAATTGACCGCTGGCCGCCCGTTCTGGTCAAAGGCGGGCTGCGCATCGACCAGTTCCTCGCCCGTTACAACAGGTGTCTGCTCAAGAATGTAAAAGGTGCCCTCTTCGTCGAGCGACGGGTAAACGACGTTGCGCCCGCCCGGATCTGCACTCTTGTCGCTGGTCCGGCTGACAACCGGGTGAAAGGTTAGCTGTGCCGTGGTGCCGATAAGGGCTTTCAGTTCCGCAGCACTTCCGATCCCCGGCACCTGGATCAGGATCCGACGTTCGCCCTGACGCTGGATCGTCGGCTCTCTGGTGCCGACCTCATCGACACGGCGGCGGATGATCTCGAGCGATTGCTGTATGGTGCGGTCGTCGGTGGCGAGTTGTTCGGCTTCCGAAAGCGTGACGATGATGGTATCGCCCTCGCCCCGCGCCTCGTAATCCGAGGCACCGACGCCGGTCAGCGAGACGACCGGGCTTGCAAGCCCGCGAACCACCTCCAGCGCCCGGGCCATTCCGGCGGAATCCGAAATCCGCACCCGGAGTTCGTCGGTCGGCGAGGGCTGACGGCGGACGGTACCCACCGTGCCGCGTTCGTCTCTCAATGCATCGCGCACCTCGGGCCAGAACGCATCCATCCGGCTTTCATAGACATCCTCGACCTTCACTTCGGCCAGAAGATGTGCGCCGCCGCGCAGATCAAGCCCCAGATTGACCAGCGAAGACGGCAGCCAGGACGGCCAGCCATCGCGCTTGGCCGCAAGTTCCGGCGTCTCGCCCTGCACGTCGATCAGCTGCAGCGCGTCATTATGCCCTTCGACCCGCGTGTAGAATCCGTTAGGCAAGGCAAAGGTCACGCCAAGGGCGACCAGCCCCCAGATCAGGATCCGTTTCCAGAATGCGATTTGCAGCATGTTAACCGCCTGTCTGGCCTGCGCCTAGTCGTTGGCGGGTTCGGTTTTCGAAAGAACCTGCGCGATGGTCGACTTGACAACCCGCACCTTCACGCCGGTCGCGATCTCGACTTCGACCTCGTTGTCGTCCTTGACCTTGGCGATCTTGCCGATGAGGCCGCCTTGCGTGACCACCTGATCGCCGCGACGTACCGCTGCGACCATCTTCTGATGATCCTTCACTTTCTTTTGCTGGGGCCGGATCAGCAGGAAATACATGATCGCGAAGATCAGGATCAGCGGGATGAAGCTGCCGAACGCGGCTGCGCCACCCCCGGCTGCCTGCGCATAGGCAGGAGTTGCAAGCATAAGGTCGTCCTTCTTGATATTGGCCGGAACCCGACAGGCCTCCGGCAATTCGCGCGCACCCTATATGTGGCCCTTTTGCTTGGCAAGCGAAGGGGGCCGCAATTCGGTGTTCACCTCGTCTTCACATTGCGGCATATGGGGGCGGCAAGCCGACGATCAAGCAAGGACCGAAATTATGCACGACATCCGCGCGATCCGCGACAATCCCGCCGCCTTCGACGCCGCCATGGCTCGCAGGGGTCTACCGCCGCAATCCCCCGCGATCCTTGCACTGGACGAGTCCCGCCGCGCCCGCATCCTTGCCGCCGAAACCGCACAGGCAGCTCAGAACGCTGCCTCCAAAGAGGTCGGGGCCGCGAAGGCCAAGGGCGATAAGGCCGAGTTCGAACGTCTCCGGGCGCTCGTCGCCGAGAAGAAAGCCGAGGTCGCCAAGCTGAACGAGGAGGCCGCGAGCGAGGATACGCGTCTGTCCGACATGCTGATGACTTTGCCGAACATCCTCTACGACGACGTGCCCGACGGCGCGGACGAAGACGACAACCGGGAAATCCACCGCTGGGGTGCTCCGCGCAACTTCGCCTTCACGCCGTTGGAACATTACCAGATCCCCGCCGCGATGGGCCTCGACTTCGACACGGCCGCCAAGCTCTCGGGCGCGCGGTTCGTTGTGCTACGGGGCGCCATGGCGCGGCTGCACCGCGCTCTTGCGCAGTTCATGCTCGACATGCACACCGAAGAACATGGGCTGACAGAGATGATCACGCCGGTTCTGGTGCGTGACGAGGCGATGTACGGCACCAACCAGCTGCCGAAGTTCGCCGAGGACAGCTATCAGACCACCAACGGCTGGTGGCTGATCCCGACCTCGGAAGTCACGCTGACCAACACGGCTGCCGGCGACATTCTCGATGCCGATCAGCTTCCGATCCGGATGACCTCGCACACCAACTGCTTTCGCTCCGAGGCCGGCTCGGCGGGCAAGGACACTGCCGGGATGTTGCGCCAACACCAGTTCGAGAAGGTCGAGATGGTCTCGATCACCCGCCCTGACCAGTCCGAAGCCGAGCATCACCGGATGACCGACTGCGCTCAGGCCGTCCTTGAACGACTGGAACTGCCCTATCGTACGGTCGTCCTCTGCACAGGCGATATCGGCTTTGGCGCAAAGCGGACCCACGATATCGAGGTCTGGCTGCCGGGCCAGAATCGCTATCGCGAAATCAGCTCGGTCTCGACCTGCGGCGATTTTCAGGCCCGCCGGATGAATGCCCGATTCCGCGCCGAGACCGGCGGCAAACCCGACTTCGTTCATACGCTGAACGGCTCCGGTCTTGCGGTCGGGCGAACGCTGATCGCGGTACTGGAGAACGGACAGGAGGAAGACGGGTCCGTCTCTCTGCCCGGGGCATTGCATCCCTACCTTGCCGGCCGGACGAGGATCACGCCTGACGGCACACTGATCTGAGGCTTCGCCTCTACCTGCGTTACACCAGTGCGGTGTCTCCTTTGCCGTTCGGATCCCCGGGTCGCGGTGTCCCGTCCGTTAATCGATATGCATAATGAACGGCAGAACTCTGCCCGCGATCACCGGAATCTGGATGTTGAGCAACTATGGCCGGCCTGCAAACCCGATTGATGGCGTTGCGATCTCGGGGGTGGGAAGGTTTCAGCTCCGACAATTTCGGCCCGGCTGAATGTTCGGGCCGACACTGGCCAGCAGATCCTCGATTTGGACATAGAGAGCCGGGAAGTCATGGAAGGCCAATGGGCATGATCAGCCCTCGAGGCGACGGTGCACACCCTCCTTGACATGGTAGACAACGCCCTGCCCGCCCGGAAGATTGGCAATACCCTCGACATCGAGGTCGAGAACAAGCTCGCGTAGTACTTTCGAGACCATGCCATGCGTGACGACCACGGTGGGCTCGGTTAAGCTGTCGAGCCATTCGGCGATGCGGGCGCTGAAATCCTCAAAACGCTCACCGCCCGGAGCGCGGTAATGCCAGCTATACGCTGATTTCAATGTCATCAGGTCGGGCCAGCCGGCGATCAGTTCGGCCATCGTCCGACCCTCGAAATTGCCGACTGACACCTCTTTCAGGCGGTCGTCGTAGGTCGGCGCCTCGCTTAACCCCGACAGCACAAGTTCGGCGGTCTGACGCGCGCGGCCCTGGGGCGAGCAATGATAAGTTGTATCGGCCGGCAGATCCTGAGCATGCAGGATCCTGCCCTGCCTCTTGGCCTGCGCACGGCCAAGGTCAGTTAGAGGCGAATCCATATGTCCCTGCATCCGGTCCTCGGCGTTCCACTCGGTCTGGCCGTGGCGCAGGATGTAGAGTTCAGGATAGGAGCGCGCAGGTCTTTTGATGCGGCGTTAAACGGTGGGCATCTTTTTCTCTTGACCTAAAGTATAGTTAAAGTTCTAGGGTCCGAATCCTCGTAAGTTATGGAGAGGATATGACCATGCAAAACCTGCGACCTGCAACTGCCGTTCTGAAGCGCCAGCCGCGGCGGCGCGTTGAATTCAGCCTGAACCGGCGGATTGCCGACCTGTTGCACGCGATGGAGCTGCGCCGCCAGTCGCGGCGCGGACTGGACCGTTTGCTCGCTGACCCGCATCTGGCACGTGACGTGGGGTTGAGTGACGACCAGATCCGAGGTGAACTGATCCGTCTGCGGCGGGTGATCCAGCCATGACCCGCCCGCTGACCGACGCGCTTCGCGCCCTCTTGCGTCTGACCCGTCACGCCGGCGATCCGGTAACGCTGTGCAACGATTGCCTAGAGCATCAGATCAGCGAGGAACTGGCCAGCCTGAGCTGGGCCCAGGACCTGCAGCAGCTTGCCGATGGCAATGCCGAAAAGAACAGCGCGCCGTGCTGAGCAGCGCGCGACTGGCGATGGATTCCGCGGCCGGCATCGCTGACCGGCATGAATCCTTCACACCTGGATTGAAGAACGCGCCGGCTATGCGGCGCGTTTTCGGCAATCTGGTGGGTGATAAGGGATTTGAACCCCTGACATCTTCGATGTGAACGAAGCGCTCTACCACTGAGCTAATCACCCGACGGGGCGGGTCTTAACTGTCCTCAGCGGCTTCCGCAAGTGGCGGGTCTATTTTCAGCGGCGGCGTGGTGCGCCGCAACTTGCAGACCAGCATCTCACCGTTCTTCAGGTCGCGCCGGCGCTTGACGCTGAGCTTGCCGAGCGGCTGGAGTTGCAGCGCCTCGCCGCTTGACAGCGCATCGCCGATTTCCCGCAGAACCGCGTCGAGCGCCGACTTGACCGCGTTCGGCTTCAGTCCCGACGACGCGACGACGCGGGCCACGAATTCCTTGCGGCGGACGAAGCGGGGCGCGGCCGTGGCTGTGCCGTCTCCGCCGGCAACAGCGGCATGCGGTTCTGCATCAGCGGGCTTCTTGGTGGTGGAGGCCTTGGTGGCCATGAGGTTCCTGCCTTTCCTTGGGTCTGCTCTGGCGCGAGGATAGCCGGAACCGGAGCCATAATCCACGGGACATGTAGCAGAGTCCCCATGCATTGATTGAGTATGAAAAAGGGGCGCGCAATGTCACTCGCCCCTCCGATTTTGCAGCTGCCTGCCCGGTCAGTGGGTGGTGGCGCTGGGCGAGTCCGGCGCGCTGAGCGCCGCCTTTGCCCGGGCCGCCTCTTCGGCCTCTTCATCCCATTCCACAGGCACGGGTTCGCGAACCA
>JBFKFZ010000007.1:0-92467 GCA_041633555.1 Paracoccaceae bacterium
CCTGTTATTCGGTTCTTATTGGTAGATAATGCGAGGGCGAAGCCGACCTCACGAAAAAGAGAGCATCACATTTCAGGGTCCAAGTCGCCTGCAGGATGAGCATCCGTTTACGGCCCGGACCGATACCTGAGCGCCTCTGGCGGAGGTTGGATCCCTTTGCCCAAGGGATATGCGCAGCGACCGCGGAGCGCCAAAGCCCGCATTCTCGCAGGTGGGACGAACGGCAGGATCGTGCCGGCCATTCGGCGCCTCGCCCCTCCCCGCCGACTCCCGCCGCCTCCAGAGCAAAACCGCCCGGTTTGGCGGTAATCGCAGCGTGCCCTGCCCTTTTCGCTCGCACACGCCACAGGCGGTGCGCGGGGTGATAATCGCCCCTCCCCCTCGCCGCGCAACTCGCCTATAGAGGGCCCGGGAGAAACATCGGGATCGCTATGGCAGAACGCCTCGAAAGTGAAAGCCGCAAGCTGCTGGGGCGGCTGCGGGATGCGCTGGCCGAAAGCAGCGCGGGCCAGACACGGCTGGACCGGATCACGCATCTCATCGCGGATTCGATGCGCACCGAGGTGTGCTCGATCTACTTATTCCGCGACGATGACACGCTGGAGCTTTGTGCGACCGAGGGTCTGAACCCCGAGGCGGTGCACAAGACCCGGATGCGGATCGGCGAGGGGCTGGTGGGCCGCGTGGCCCGCAACGAGGCGCCCGTCAACACGCCGAACGCGCCGCAGGCCAAGGGATTCCGCTTCATGCCGGAGACCGGCGAGGAGATCTTCACGTCTTTCCTGGGCGTGCCGATCCAGCGGCTGGGGGAATCGCTCGGGGTTCTGGTGGTGCAGTCGAAGGATGCGCGGGAGTTTTCGGAAGACGAGGTCTATGCGCTGGAAGTCGTGGCCATGGTGCTGGCCGAGATGACCGAGCTTGGCGCTTTCGTCGGCGAAGGCGCGGCACTTTCGGCGCTGCACCAGCAGCCGGTTATGTTCAAGGGCGCCGTCGGTCAGGAAGGCGTGGCGGACGGGCATGTCTGGCTGCACGAGCCGCGCGTCGTGGTCACCAACCCGGTGGCCGACGATCCCAAGATCGAGCTGATCCGGCTGCAGGAGGCGGTCAACGCGCTGCGCATCTCGGTCGATGACATGCTTTCGGTGGTCGAGAGCACCGACAAGGAACAGCGCGAGGTCCTGCAGGCCTACCGGATGTTCGCCAATTCACGCAGCTGGATCAGGCGGATGGAGGAGGATATCGCCAGCGGCCTGTCCGCCGAGGCGGCTGTCGAGAAGGAACAGACCGCGGCGCGGTCGCGCATGGCGCAGGTGCCCGACGCCTATCTGCGCGAGCGGCTGCATGATCTCGATGACCTGTCAAACCGGCTGTTGCGGATCCTGACCGGACAGGGCCGCGAGACCGGGGCCGAGTTGCCGAAAGACCCAATCCTTGTCGCGCGCAATATCGGGCCCGGAGAGCTGCTGGAATATGGCCGGTCGCTGAAGGGGATCGTGCTGGAACAGGGTTCGGTCGGGTCGCATGCCGCGATAATCGCCCGCGCGCTGGCGATTCCACTTGTCATCCATGCCGAGCGGATCACGACGGAGGCGCTGAATGGCGACGCCATTCTGGTCGATGGCGAGCAGGGCATCGTGCATCTCAGACCCGAGGACAATGTCGCAGCAGCCTTCCGTGACAAGATCGCGATGCAGGCCGAGGCGCAGGAGCGCTATGCCAGCCTGCGCGACAAGCCGGCAGAGGCGCTGTGCGGCACGGTCATATCGTTGCACATGAATGCCGGTCTGATGGCGGATCTGCCGTCGCTGAAGGGCTCTGGGGCCGAGGGCGTCGGCCTTTTCCGGACCGAGTTGCAGTTCCTGATCCGCAACAAGGTGCCGAAGCGTGGCGAACTGGCCTCGCTCTACAACCGGGTTCTCAAGGCGGCCGACGGCAAGCGGGTGGTGTTCCGGACCCTCGATATCGGATCGGACAAGGTGCTGCCCTACATGAAACCGCAGGACGAGCCGAACCCGGCAATGGGCTGGCGCGCGATCCGGGTGGGTCTGGACAAGAAGGGCGTGATGCGGATGCAGCTGCAGGCGCTTCTGCGCGCCGCGGCCGGGCGGCCGCTGACGATCATGTTCCCATTCATCGCCCAGACGGAAGAGTTCCGGGAGGCGCGCAAAATCCTTTTGGCGACCGTCGAAGGCGAAAGGCGGCTGGGACATGCGGTCCCCTTCAAGCTGGAGGTCGGGGCGATGCTGGAGACCCCCAGCATGGCTTTCGCCCCACGCCAGTTCTTCGAAGAATGCGATTTCATCTCGATCGGCGGCAATGACCTCAAGCAGTTCTTCTATGCCGCGGACCGAGAGAACGAGCGGGTGCGGCGGCGTTATGACACGCTGAACGTTTCGTTTCTGTCGATCATCCGCCAGATTGTCGAGCGCTGCGAGGCGGCCGGCACGCCTCTGTCTTTCTGCGGCGAGGATGCCGGGCGCCCGATCGAGGCGCTCTGCTTTGCCGCGCTGGGTCTGCGCGCCCTGTCGATGCGGCCCGCCTCGATCGGGCCGGTCAAGTCGCTGATACGGCGCGTCAACCTGACCGATCTGCGGAATGTCATCGACCATGCCAGCGATTCAGGAGCGCAGACGGTGCGGCCGGCGGTGATGGATTATCTGCGCAACCTCGGCTGACGCCGGGATCTCTTGTAGCTTCCAAAGGCCAAGCGGGTCACGGCTTAGCGTCGGTCCTGAAAGAAGGCCTTGAGCAGCCGTTCGGCTGCCTGCGCGTCGATGCCGTCATACACCTCTGGTACATGGTGGCTTTGCGGATGGGTGAAGATCCGCGGGCCGGAGGCCACGCCGCCGGATTTGGGATCTGGCGCCCCGTAATAGAGCCGGGCGATGCGCGCCTGCGAAATGGCGCTGGCGCACATGGGGCAGGGTTCCAGCGTGACATAGAGGCTGTGACCCGTCAGCCGTTCCGAGCCGAGGGCCGCGCAGGCGGCGCGAAGCGCGAGGATCTCGGCATGCGCGGTCGGGTCATTCAACTCGCGGGTCCGGTTGCCCGCACTGGCGATGACGCGGCCATCCGGCCCGGTGATCACGGCGCCGACCGGCACTTCGCCACGCTCTGCTGCGGCGCGGGCTTCTTGAAGGGCGGTTTCCATGTGACTGGTGAAGGGCATGGAGGGTCTCATGCCCTGCCCTGACCGGCTTGCCAAGATGCTTTCCCTTTCCGCGGCACTTCGCTAAGCGAGGGCCATGGAAAAGAAGACCCCAGAAGGCGACCGGATCGCCAAGGTGCTGTCGCGGGCCGGTATAGCCTCTCGCCGGGAGGCGGAGCGGATGATCGAGGCCGGGCGGGTCTCGGTCAATGGCAAGGCCATTTCCAGCCCCGCGCTGAACGTGACGACCAAGGACCGGATCACGGTGGACGGCGAGACGCTGCCAGAGCCGGAACCGCCGCGGATCTGGCTTTACCACAAGCCGCTGGGGCTGGTGACGACCGAGCGGGACGAGAAAGGCCGGAAAACGGTCTTTGATGCCCTGCCCGAGGACATGCCGCGGGCGATGAGCGTTGGGCGGCTGGACATCAACTCGGAAGGATTGCTGCTGCTGACCAACGATGGCGGCGTGAAGCGGAAGCTGGAATTGCCCTCGACCGGCTGGGTGCGGAAATACCGTGTGCGGGTCAAGGGCGTACCCGATGAAGCGACTGTCGAGCCGCTGCGCAAGGGCGTGATCATCGAGGGCGAGCGGTTTCTGCCGATGAGCGTCGTGATCGACCGGCAGCAAGGAGCCAATGCCTGGCTGACCGTCGGCATCCGTGAAGGTAAGAACCGCGAAGTGCGGCGCGCGATGGAGCATGTCGGGCTGGCGGTGAACCGGCTGATCCGCATCAGCTACGGTCCGTTCCAGTTACGCGACCTAGCCCCCGGCGCGGTCGAAGAGGTCAAGGCGCGGGTCGTGCGCGACCAGCTGGGACTTTCGACAAAGGGTCAGGCGGTGGCCCGGAAAAAGCCGGTTCGGCGGCGGACGTAACGAACATTCAAAGGAAATCCGGAGGTTTCTGGCCGCCTGGCCGGGACGGGCAGACCCGAGAGGGTTGGCCCTGCAGCGCGGGGCCGCTATTCCTTCGGGAAATTCGTGGCGAGGGACGGCAATATGGCTGAATTACTGACATTCGAGAACCTTGGAAATCTGGCGATGCTGTTGTTCTTGCAGGCGGTCTTGGGGTTCGACAACCTGCTTTACATCTCGATCGAAAGCCAGCGCGCCCCTGCAGAGAAGCAAAAGGCGGTGCGGTTCTGGGGGATCATCATCGCGGTCGTGCTGCGGGTGGTGCTGCTCTTCACGATGATCCGGCTGATCGACGCGATGGCAGAGCCGTTCTTCATCCTCGATTTTCCCGGCTTCCTCGAAGGCGGGGTGAACTTTGCCACGGTGGTCTTCATCTTCGGCGGCATCTTCATCATGTACACCGCGGTGAAGGAGATCGGTCACATGCTCTCGATCGAGCATCTGAATACCGATGTGCAGAAGATGCGCGGGCGTTCCGCGGTTTCGGTGGTGGCGTTCATTGTGCTGATGAACCTGATCTTCAGTTTCGATTCGGTGCTGTCGGCGCTGGCGATCACCGATGTCTTCCCGATCCTCGCGACCGCGATCCTGCTGTCGGGTGCGGCGATGCTGGTGCTGGCCGATGGCGTCACGACGTTCCTCCAAAAGAACCGGATGTACGAGGTTCTGGGCCTGTTTATCCTGCTGATCGTCGGGGTTGTTCTGCTGGGCGAGGCCGGTCCGGCCGCCGCCCATGCGATGCATGATCCAGAGCTGGAGATCCGGGTTTTCGGCTATCACATCGTGCCGATGTCGAAATCGACCTTCTATTTCAGCGTTCTGGTGCTGGTGGCGGTCGAGATCGTGCAATCGGGCTATACCCGCAAGCTGAATGCCGAGCGGAAGGCGCAGACGCGGGCGGGGTGACGCCGGGGAAACCCTTAACTCTGGTAAGGGAAAGGCCCATGTTCTATATGGGGCACGGGTGAAATCTGCAGGAAAGTGGGGCCGCGCGGTGTCTGGAACCGGGCTACAAAAGATCACGTTCTTTCTGTTGCTGGCGCTGATCCTCTACGTCGCCGCGTCGGGAGGCGTCTGATGGCCGAGCGCTATGGCGGCAAATACAGCCCCGAGGCGGATCGCGACCGCCCGACAGACCTTGCGCGGAACCCCTGGCAAGGCAAGCGGCGCAGCCGTGCCGGTGGCCGGGTCAACATGCTGTTCCTGGCTCCCCTGCCACTTGCCATTCGCGCCTTCACCCAGGATCCCGCCGGTCTGGCGCTGAACCTTGCCGGTTTCGCGATCCTGATGCTGGCGGCCTGGCTGACGCGCGAGGGCGTGCTGGCGCAGGAGGCCTACGAGGCGCGCAAGATCGCCCGCCGCCCTGCCCTGCCTCGCAAGCTGATCGCCTCGGGCCTGACCGGGCTTGGCCTGTTCGTGGCGGCCTTCGCCGCCAACGAGACCTTGCTGAACCCGGTCATTTTTGCGGTGCTGGGCTTTGGCCTGCATGCCTTCACTTTCGGCCCCGATCCGATGCGCGACAAGGGCATGGAAGGGGTGGACACATTCCAGCAGGACCGTGTCGCGCGGGCCGTGGTCGAGGCGGAACGACATCTGTCGGCGATGAAGGACGCAATCGCCCGCGCCGGGGATCGCAGGCTCGAGGGTCGCGTCGAGCGGTTCCAGGAACTGGCGCGCGACATGTTCCGCACCGTCGAGGAGGATCCGCGCGACCTGACGGCGGCGCGCAAGTATCTGGGCGTCTACCTGCTGGGGGCACGCGACGCGACGGCGAAGTTCGCCGATATCTATGCCCGCACACGTGACGCGGGCGCGCGGGCCGACTACGAAGCACTGCTGGACGATCTGGAAAAGAACTTCGCCGCCCGGACGCGGGCGATGCTGCTGGACAACAAAACCGACCTGAATGTCGAAATCGAAGTGTTGCGCGAAAGGCTGGAACGCGAGGGCGTTGCGGTCCGCGACGAGTAGAGAGGGAGCCCTTAGATGACCGAGACCGTGCGCCAGAAAGCCGCCGAAGACCTGAAGCTGATCGAGGATGTCACCGCCGTGGTTCTGCCCGAACCCTCGACCGAACTGGTGCCGTTGGCCAAGGCCGACAAGCCCGTTGCCGCGGAGATCGAGAAGCGGATGGCCGAGATCGACATGGAGAATACCGGGTCGATCATCGAGTTTGGTTCAGGCGCGCAGTCGGAATTGCAGCAAATCAGCCAGGCGATGCTGGCCGATGTCAAGAACAAGGATGTGGGCCCTGCAGGTGACAGCCTGCGCGAGATCGTGACGACGATCCGGGGCTTCTCGATTAGTGAGCTTGACGTGCGGCGCAAACAGTCCTGGTGGGAGAAACTGACCGGGGGTGTCGCACCTTTCGCCAAGTTCGTGGCGCGCTACGAGGATGTGCAGGGCCAGATCGACAAGGTGACGGACAACCTTCTGAACCACGAGCACAAGCTTCTCAAGGACATCAAGTCGCTCGATATGCTTTATGAAAAGACGCTGAGTTTCTATGACGAGCTGGCGCTTTATATTTCCGCGGGCGAGGAAAAACTGCTTGAGCTCGACCACAAGGTGATCCCGGCCAAGGAAACCGCCGTCGCCAAGGCGCGGGAGGACAAGGCGGTACTTGCCGCACAGGAATTGCGTGACCTGCGCGCCGCACGCGACGATCTGGAGCGCCGCGTGCATGACTTGAAGCTGACGCGGCAGGTCACGATGCAGTCGCTGCCCTCGATCCGGCTGGTGCAGGAGAATGACAAGTCGCTTGTGACCAAGATCAACTCTACCCTCGTCAACACCGTGCCGCTGTGGGAAACCCAGCTGGCGCAGGCTGTGACGATCCAGCGCTCGTCCGAGGCGGCGGCGGCCGTCAAGGAGGCGAACGACCTGACCAACGAACTTCTGACGGCCAATGCAGAGAACCTGCGTCATGCCAACAAGGCCGTGCGCGAGGAGATGGAGCGCGGCATTTTCGATATCGAGGCCGTCAAGAAAGCCAATGCAGAGCTGATCGCGACGATCAACGAAAGCCTGCAGATCGCCGACGAGGGCAAGAAGAAGCGCGCTGCGGCAGAAGAGGAATTGAAGAAGATGGAGTCCGAACTGCGCGATACGCTCGCATCGGCCAAGGCCCGCGGCGACAAGGTCGGCGACAATGTCGGCGCCGCGGTTTGAACCGAACGAGGTAGACGAACCTTGAGGCTAAGAGGAACATTCAGGCGACACGCCTGGCCGGCCGGAGCGGTGTTTCTGGCGCTGGGGGCCTGCGTGAATGCCGACCTGACCGGTTCGGACGGCGGCGCGGCCACCGCGCCGGCGGCCGCGCCGGCAGTTCCGACGGTGCAGTCGCAATCTTCCAAGGATCTCGAGACATATTACCTGCGAGTGCAGAACGATCTTCTGACCCGCGGCCTGCTGCGGGTCGATGGCGGAGGCCCGGACGTGCCCTATACGGCACGCAATCTGGCCGAGAATTTCAAGGCCATCGCGCTGTCCGAGGAGATGCGGGTCGAGAACGGGCGGGTTCTGCCGGGCAAGGCGCTGATCACCCTGCGACGCTGGAGCGCGCCCATCCGCTTCGGCATCCATTTCGGCGACACCGTTCCCGAAGAGATCCGCGTCAGCGACCGTGCCTTCATCGAGGCCTATGTCAGGCGGCTCGCCCGGATCACAGGCCACCCGATGTCGGTGACGGGCAGCAACACCAATTTCGATATCGTCATATTGCACGAGGATCAGCGGCTGGCCGTCAATCCGATCCTTCAGCGCGCCGGGGTGGTGCCGAGCCGCGGCATGGTCGACGCCATCGCCGGCATGAGCCGCAACGACTATTGCGCCGTGCTGACCGAGGACCGCAAGAATGACGGCGTGATCTCCAACGCGCTGGCGATCATCCGGGCCGAGCATTCCGAGATGATGCGTAGGATGTGTTTCCACGAGGAAATCGCGCAAGGCCTGGGCCTCTTCAATGACAGCCCGCGGGCGCGGCCCTCGATTTTCAACGATGACGAGGAGTTCGGGCGGCTGACCACGCATGACGAGATGCTGCTGAAGATCCTCTACGATCCGCGGCTTCGGCCCGGAATGTCGGCCACCGCCGCCGAGGGCTGGGCGGTGGTGATTGCGAATGAATTGGTTGGCGGCGAAAGTTGAACCGAGGAGTGGTGTTATGGGTATTTTCGATTTCCTGACGGGCGAGTTTATCGACGTCATTCACTGGACCGATGACACGCGGGACACGATGGTCTGGCGCTTCGAGCGCGAGGGCCACGAGATCAAGTACGGCGCGAAATTGACGGTGCGTGAGGGTCAGGCGGTGGTCTTTGTCCATGAAGGGCAGCTGGCGGACGTGTTCACGCCGGGCCTTTACATGCTCGAGACCAACAACATGCCGGTGCTGACCACCCTTCAGCATTGGGATCACGGCTTCAAATCGCCGTTCAAGTCAGAGATCTATTTCGTCAGCACGACGCGGTTCACGGATCAGAAATGGGGCACCAAGAACCCGATCATCGCCCGCGATCCGGAATTCGGCCCGATCCGGCTGCGCGCCTTCGGCACCTATTCGGTGCGGGTGACGGACCCTGCGAAGTTCCTGGTCGAGATCGTCGGGACCGACGGCGAGTTCACGATGGATGAGATCTCGTTCCAGATCCGCAATATCATCGTGCAGGAATTCAGCCGGGTGATCGCCTCGTCCGGCATTCCGGTGCTCGACATGGCGGCGAATACGCAGGATCTGGGCAAGCTGCTGGCCACGGCCATCAGCGCGACGATCGCGCAATACGGGCTGGAATTGCCGGAACTCTATATCGAGAATATCAGCCTGCCGCCCGCCGTCGAAGCAGCGCTCGACAAGCGCACCAGCGCGGGGCTGGCCGGCGATCTGGGCCGGTTCACCCAGTATTCGGCGGCCGAGGCGATGACCGCCGCCGCGCAGAACCCGGCCGGCGGCGGCATGGCCGCAGGGCTGGGTGCCGGCATGGGCATGGCGATGGGCGCGCAGATGGCGCAGCCGGGACCGTGGGGCGCAGCACCCGCTGCGGCGGCAGCGCCTCCTCCGCCCCCGCCGGTCGAGCATGTCTGGCACGTGGCGAAAGACGGCAGGACCGAGGGTCCCTATTCCCGCGCCACGATGGGCAGGATGGCCGCGGATGGCAGCCTGACCCGGCAGACGCATGTCTGGACGCAAGGCCAGGACGGCTGGAAACGGGCCGAGGATGTCATCGAACTGGCGCAGCTCTTCACCATTCTGCCGCCGCCGCCGCCCGGCGCCTGACGTTTAAGGTCAGGCGCCGCGCCGCTCGGGCGCGCGGGCCCAGTCGCGCCCGTCCGGCAGGGGCGATATCCCGTCGATCCGTCCATAAGGCATGGGCACGAACCAGCGGTCCATGGTGCGTTCCAGCAAGGCGTCGCCGTTGATGAAGATTTCGTCCAGCTCGCGCTCTCTCGCGATCGTGGTTCTGCCCAGAACCACGCCAAGCAGCGATAACACGTTGGTCTCGACATAAAGATCGACGTCGAATCCGGGGATCGACGTGCAGATCTCGACCGGCGCGTCCGGCTGGATCAGCGCCCGGTAGGTATCGTAATCCAGTCCCTCGTCGGAGAACCGGAACTGGACCACCACCCGGCGATCAGGCAGTTCCTCGGGGCGGAAATTCTTGCGCGCGTTCCACATCAGGTTCGACGCCTAGGCGGTGCACATCGCCACCTCGGCATCGACATGGCGCCGAGACCAATGCGCCAGCGCCTTCAGCGCGGGCTCCAGCGCGATGGCCGCCTCGGTGCGGATGTAGTCGACCTGACCGGTCGCCGCATCCTCGATACGTTCGACCAGACCCAGTTCATCCAGTTCCTTCAGCCGCTTCGACAGAAGCGCCGGGGATATGCTGCCGATTTCGCGCCGCATCTCGTTGAATTTCGTCGCCCCCGCCCGCAGCGCCACCAGAACGGCTATGGTCCAGGGCGGCTCAAGGATTTCGCAGACGCGGGTGATGGGGCAGATCATACCATAGGGTCTTTTGGTCATTGCGACCTTCAATGCTGCTATCAGAGTAACGCAAGGGACCCGGGCCGATCCAGTTCAGAATCTGTACCGGCCGCGCTTCAGTCTCTGAACTACTCCCTTCCCGGCGATCTCTGACAGGCTCTCTCCATCGAATCCGGGCCGCGAGCCCCAAAAATCGAACGGAGCATGAAATGACCTTGATCGACACCGAAGAGTACAGATCCACCGCTGGCACCATCGCCATTTTTCGCTGGCTGATCGCAAGTCTGACCGGCCGTTTCAGCACATCTTCGGACCTGCCGCGACCGGCGTGGCCGCCAAGCCCATTGACTCCGGCGCGGACGCGGCCACGTGCCTTTACAGCCTTGCGAATGGCGCCGGACTGCGCCGTTGAGACTTCCAGAGCTCGAACCGCGTATCATGGCTCCAAAGGCGAAGCACCGCTTCCCCTGATTGCTTGACGCGGGCAATCGGCACGGGAAGGATGCGGCCAAAGCCGCCCGGAGACCGCCTTGCCCGAAACAAAAGCAACCGCCCCAGAAATCGAACACCGTTTTCCCTGCGATGCCTGCGGCGCGGACATGCGATTTGCGCCCGGGGAGGGCGAACTGGTTTGCGATCATTGCGGCAATAGCGCGCCGCTGCAGGGCGAAGGCGCTGCCAGCGCCTCGATCCGCGAGCTGGATTTCCGGTCCGCGCTGGCCGGCATGCCGGAGCAGGAAGTCGAGGAAAAGCGCGTCTCGTCCTGTCCGAACTGCGGTGCCGAGATCGAATTCGATCCCGATATCCATGCCAGGGAATGTCCATTCTGCGCCACGCCCGTTGTCATCGGCACCGGCACCCAGCGCTATGTCAAGCCGCGCGGGCTGTTGCCGTTCGGGCTGACCGAGACACAGGCGCGCGAGGCGATGGTGGCATGGCTGGGCTCGCTCTGGTTCGCGCCGAGCGGGTTGCAGGATTATGCCCGCAAGGGGCGCCGGCTCGACGGAATCTACGTGCCCTACTGGACCTTCGATGCCGACACGAAAAGCGACTACCAGGGCGAGCGCGGCACCGTCTACTACGAAAGCCGCAGCGTGACGCGCAACGGCAAGACCGAGACGGTGCGGGTGCAGAAAGTGCGCTGGCGCGGCGTTTCGGGCCATGTGGCGCGCTGGTTCGACGATGTGCTGGTGCTGGCCTCGCGGAGCCTGCCGAAACGCTTCACCGATGCGCTGCAACCCTGGGACCTCGCGGCGCTCGAGCCCTACCGGCCGGAATATCTCGCCGGTTTCCGGGCCGAGGGCTACACCGTGTCTCTTGAAGACGGCTGGGTCGAGGCGCGGGCCGCTATCGACCGGGTGATTGAGCGCGACGTGAGGTTCGATATCGGCGGTGACCGGCAGCGGATCCTTGATATCCGGACCGCGGTTTCGGACGTGACATTCAAGCATGTCCTGCTGCCGGTCTGGATGGCTGCCTACAAATATCGCGGGCGGACGTTCCGTTTCGTGGTCAACGGTCGCACTGGACGGGTACAGGGCGAGCGGCCCTGGTCTGCCTGGAAGATCGCCCTTGCCGTGGTGCTGGGCTCGATCTTGGCGGCGATCGCGGGCTATCTCTATGCGATGCACGGCCAGGGGTAAGGGGAGGCCGGAGGCTGGACGATGTGCAGCCTTTACACCAACACCACCGCCGTCGAAGCGATGCGCCAGCTTTTTGACGTGGAGCAAGAATTCGACCATCTCGGCAACGCGCAGCCGCTGACCGCGATCTGGCCGAAATATGATGCCCCGTCGTGCGACTGACGCCCGGGGGTGACCGCGAGATGGTGATGATGCATTGGGGCTTCCTGACGCAGAAGCTGTCGAAGAAGACTGGCAAGCCGATTTCGCCCTCCGCCTGGAACAATGCCCGTGCCAACAAGGTGCAGAGCGCCTCGCTCTGGCGCGACAGCTTTGTCAAGCGGCGCTGCCTCGTGCCAGCGTCGAGTTTTCGCGAGGCGAAGGGCATGCGCCCGGCGACCGATTACTGGTTCGCGCTGAAGGGAGACGAGCCGCGCCCGCCTTTCGCCTTCGCCGGCATGTGGCGGAACGACCAGCGAGAACTGAAGGATCCCGCGGGCCATATCGATACCCATACGATCATCACCACCAGCGCCAACGAGATCGTCCGTCCGTTGCATCCGGACCGGATGCCGGTGATCATCCTGCGCCCGGCGGATTACGAGGCCTATCTGCTTGGCAGCATCGATGAGGCCACCGCCCTGCTACAGCCCTATCCGGCAGAGAAGATGCAGATCGTCCGCCAAGGGGTTGGCATCCTGCAGGACGCCCCCTGATCCGACCCGGCCGCCCTTGGCAGCCGGGCCGTTCGAGGGTCAGCCCCTGCTGATCTGGACCTTCTTGCTGCCGCTTCCCTGGTCCGGCGCGAGTTTTGGCACCGTCACTGTCAAGACGCCGTCCTTGAGATCAGCCTTGACGCCGTTCTCATCGGCATCGGAGGGCAGGCGGAAGGTGCGGGAGAACGACCCATATGCGCGCTCGGAGAAATACCAGGTGTCGCCCTTCTCCTCGCGGCTGGTCTTCTTCTCGCCCTTCACTGTGACCATCCCGTTCTCGACCGTAAGATCGATATCCTTCTCGGCAACGCCCGGCAATTCCACCGCGATCCGGTAGGCATCGCCCCTGACCGACGCCTCGGATGCGGGTGCCAGCCAGTCGGCGACTCGGGTGCCCAAATTACGGAAGGGGTCGAACATTTGCGGCCATAGACCGCTCGAAAGGGATTTCTCAACCATTGTGGCCTCCATCTGATTGTTCAAGATGCAGATCTCATGACACAGGCAAGATGTTTCGGCTTTGATTCCGGTCAAAGCTTGTCCCCTACGGCCCCGACCGATAAGTGAGGGAGAACCGTTTGCTGAAAGGGGACTGCCCGATGATCCTGAGTTGTGGCGAGGCGCTGATCGACATGCTGCCGAGAAAGACCACGAGCGCGGAGGAGGCGTTCGCGCCCTATCCGGGCGGTGCAGTGTTCAACACCGCGATCGCACTCGGTCGATTGGGCGCGCCGGCCGGGTTCCTTTGCGGCCTGTCATCGGACCTTTTTGGCGAGATGCTAATGGCGTCGCTGGCAGAAAGCGGCGTCAATACCGATCTGGCGGTCATATCCGGCCGTCCGACGACCCTTGCCTTCGTCAGGCTTGTCGATGGGCAGGCGACCTACGCGTTTTATGATGAGAACACGGCCGGACGGATGCTCACACCCTAGGACCTGCCCGATCTGCCCGACGAGGTGGAGGCGCTGTTTTTCGGCGGCATCAGCCTTGTCGTGGATCCGAGCGGCTCGGCCTACGAGGCGCTGCAGGCGCGCGAGGCGGACCGCCGGGTCACCATGATCGACCCGAATGTCCGGCCCGGTTTCATCACCGACGAGAAGGCTTATCGCGCGCGGATCGACCGGATGATCGGGAATGCCGATCTGGTGAAGATGTCGGACGAGGATCTGCGCTGGCTCTATGGCGAGGGATCGCTGGAAGATCGGGCCCGGGCGGTGCTGGAGCGTGGTGCCAAGGCGGTTTTCGTGACCGAGGGCGCCAGCGGGGCCTCTGCCTATGCGGCGGAGACCTCGGTGCGCGTCACAGCCAACAAGGTCAAGGTTGTCGATACGGTGGGGGCCGGCGACACGTTCAATGCCGGGGTTCTGGCCGCGCTGCACAGGGCCGGTGTGCTCAACAAGGCAGGCGTGACGTCGCTCGATGCCGATGTCCTGCGCGCCGCGCTGGAACTGGGTGCCAAGGCGGCGGCGGTGACCGTGTCGCGTGCCGGAGCCAACCCGCCCTGGGCACGGGAGCTCTAGCCCCGTGCGGGCCCTCGTTCAGCGGGTCACGCAAGCCTCGGTCAGCGTCGAAGGCACGGTGATGGGTCAGATCGGACCGGGTCTTCTGGTGCTGGTCTGCGCGATGCAGGGCGACAACAAAGTCACAGGCGCGGCGCTGGCGGCCAAGATCTCGAAGCTGCGGATTTTCCGGGACGAGGCGGGGCGAATGAACCGTTCGATGCTGGATGCCGGAGGGTCCGCGCTTGTTGTCAGCCAGTTCACGCTGGCCGCCGATACCACGCGCGGCAACCGCCCCGGATTTTCGGCCGCCGCGGCACCAGAGCTTGGCGATGCGCTCTACCAGGCCTTCGCGGGCGATCTCGCAGGGCTCGGGGTGCCGGTTCAGACCGGCAAATTCGGTGCAGAGATGGAAGTGGCGCTGGTCAATGACGGGCCGGTGACGATCTGGCTCGACACTGCGGGGTGAAACCCGGTTGGCCGGATTCAGGCGTCGAGGTCAAGCTCTGCCAGGAGCGCGCCGAAAGCAGCCCCATGCATGTCGCGGTCGTGAATCGAGCCTTGTACCTGCGGGCGCGGGAAGCTGAACTTCACCACGTTGAGATCGTCGATGTCGAACCTGCGGATCTGCACGTGGTCGGTCTGGAACAAGGCCGCGACCCGCGCGATCGGCAGCCCGGAAACGCGGGCAAAGGCGGCAGGCGTGCCGCAGAAGATATCAACGGTCATCCAGAACGGACCGGCATTCTTCGACCGCACCTTTTCGACGATATCGCCCAGCCGGGTCATGGCCCGACCTCGATCACTTCGAGGCGGAACGCCTCCATCGGGTCGTCGAGTTGCATCACGTGGTTGAGGCAGAATTCGTAGATCTCGCCGCGCTGGATCTCTGCAGGGGAAAACGGGAAGGCGAAGGTGGGCATCTCTTCCTCTTCTTGCAGCGAATGGTGCAGCAGGTAGGGGTTCAGCATCTTGCCGATCTCCTCGGCCATCGCCTCGGTCCTGGCGGTAACGATGCCGAGGACTCCGATTTCGGTTGGCGGGGTCTCGTTGGTTTCCAGCGGGCCGAGCGTGGCGTTCCGGCCGATCTGGCGAAGCTCGATCGAGAAATCCTCTGGAGAGACAGCGAGCCGGGCCAGCACCTTTTCCGTCGTACGCCGGTGGATATCATCGCACCAGTCCTGCACCGCCGCGACATAGCGAGGATCACGCACGAGCGCGAGGGCGATTGTCTGGTAGCCGGCCTTGCGCGCACCTTCGAGCTTCACAGTGTAGCGCTCGGAAGGCACCCATTTCGAGCCGGTCACGCGGACCGAGCGATTGTCGAGCGCCGCGTAGGTCGATCCGGTGACGTCGAGATGGCCGCCCGGTTCGTAAAGGATGAACGGGTCGCTGTTTTCGTAAAGCATATGCGCCGAGACGGTGTGCGGCGTCGCGCGGGCCTTGTCCGACATCGGCTGAATCGTGAACCCCTCGGCGTCGAAATCGACCTGTATGACGCCGGAAGCGGGGTTCGTGGTGCAGATCGCGCCGCATTCGCCGATCTTGGCGCCGTGCCATGCGCCGCCGGGATTGCAGCCGTCGATGAGGGGCCGTGCGGCGATTATCGCAGTATCGGTGGTCCGGCCTGCGATGACGATATCGGCCCCGGTGGCAAGTGCTGCGGCAATCTGTTCGGCTCCGGCAAGTGCTACGATGTTGGTGCAGCTGTGGATCAGCGCCTCGTCGATTTCGGGTGCAGGGGCGAGCGGCGTGATCCGGCCGGCGCGCAGGGCGGCAGTCACCACCTCCGGCGCCTGCCCGCTTTTCAGAACGGCGATCTTCAGCCGCTGGCCGGTGGTCTCGGCGATTTCGCGAGTGATGCCGACCAGCCAGTCAACGGCGCTGTCCGCGCCGCAGGTTCCGGCTGTACCGAGAACAAGCGGAACGCCCGCCCGCGCGCGCGCCTCGATCAGACCCTGCCACTCGACCCGGGTCGAGGCCCGGGAATATTTCGAAACGCCGCGCCCCAGATAGGACGGGCCGCTATCGGTCGAGCCGCCATCGATGGCGATGATGTCCGGCCCGGCGGCGATGCCGCGATCCAGCGCCGCCTTGTCATAGCCGAGCCCCAGCGCGCCGGAGGGGATCAGGACCTTCACCATCCTCTATTTCCTTTCCTCAATCAGGGCACCGATGGCTATTGCCGTGCACTCGGCCCGGTGCCGCGACGCTTCCTCGTCCGGAAGCCCAAGGCCCATGCCATCGGCCTCGATATCCAGCAGGTAGGCCGCGCATTCATCTGCCGATGCACCGCTGCGCATTCGTCCCGCGACCTTTAACAGATACCCGTCATACTCGTCGTCGATGAGCGGGCGGTCCTCCGCGTCCGGGTTCAGCCCGATGGGGTCCCACAGTCTCCATCCGATCCCGCGCAGCGCCTGGAGGTTCAGTCCCGACTTTGCCGCTGACATTGGCCTAATCCGTGATCCGCTGCGGTTTGCTCAGCACCTTGCGCAGGAACATCGGTGCGATGAAGCCGGCGATGGCAGCGATCCAAAGGCCGATGGCAATGGGGCTGGAGAACAGGTACATCACGTCGCCATCCGACAGCCGCATCGCCCGGCGCAGCGCGTTTTCCATGTTGCCGCCCAAAAGGATGCCGAGGATCACCGGCACCGTCGGGATATCCAGCTTGCGCAGGATGTAACCCATCACGCCGAACCCGACCATCATCAGCAGGTCGAAATAGCTGCCCGACAGCGAGTAGATGCCGACGAACGAGATCATCGTGACACCCGGCAGCAGCACCCAGGCAGGCACGGTCAGCACTTTCACGAAGATCTTCACCATCGGCACGTTCATCGCCAAGAGCACGAAGTTCGCGATCAGAAGCGAGGCGATCAGACCCCAAACAACTTCGGGCCGCTCGGTGAAAAGTGTCGGGCCGGGCGTGATGTTCAGCGTCACGAGCAGCGCCAGCAGCACCGCGGTGGTGCCCGAACCCGGCACGCCGAGCGTCAGCATCGGCACCAGCGCGCCGCCGGCGGCCGCGTTGTTGCCTGCTTCCGGCGCGGCGATGCCCTTGGGCACGCCGGTGCCGAACCCGCCTTTCTCGCCGGCCAGCGACTTTTCCGACATGTAGGCCAGGAACGAGCCGAGAGACGCCCCGGCGCCGGGCAGGATTCCGGCGATAAATCCCACGCCCGAGGCCCGCAGCATGGTCCATTTCGTGGACATGATGTCCTTCCAGGGGATCGTCACCTTCTCCAGCTTGACGCCGATCGACGATCCCTTGCCGTGGCTCTCGATGAAGAAGAAGATCTCGGCGATAGCGAAAAGGCCGACGATTGCGACGAGGAAGTCGACGCCGTCATAAAGGTGCAGGTTGCCCCCGGTCAGGCGCGGCAGTCCGGACGACGGGTCGACGCCCACCATCGCGATGCCGAGCCCGATACAGGCCGCCAGCGCCGATTTCGCCTGGTTGTTCGAGGCCATGCCGCCCAGCGTACAGAACGCCAGGAGGTAGAGCGCGAAATACTCGGCCGGTCCGAACAGGAACGCGACCCGGGCCAGCGACGGCGCCAGCAGCATCAGCCCGATGGTGGCCAGCAGAGCGCCGACAAAGCTGGCGACGCCCGACAGCACCAGCGCATCGCCAGCCCGTCCCGCCTTGGCCATCGGATAGCCGTCGAGCGTGGTCATCAGCGCCGGTTCGTCGCCGGGAATGTTCAGGAGGATCGAACTGATCCGACCGCCATACATCGCGCCGTAATATACGGATGTCATCAGGACAAGCGCGGAGGTCGCGTCGAGGCCGAGTGTGAAGGTGATCGGGATCAGGATCGCCACGCCGTTCGAGGGCCCGAGGCCCGGCAGCGCGCCGATGATGGTGCCGAGGAAACAGCCGATGATCGCCAGCATCAGGGTGTAGGGCGACAGCGCGACGCTGAACCCCAACGCCAGGTTGGACAGGATTTCCATCGCCTAGTGCCCCACGAACGGAATCAGGATCGAGATTGCGGCCCACAGCTTTTCCGCTGTGGGGATGCGGTAGGCGACGATGTTGCCCAGCCCCAGCGCGAACTTGAAGAGGACGAACAGGCCAAGCGACAGACCGATGCCCGACAGGATCGCCGGCACCAAGCGCGGCGAGATCTGGTAGCTGAGGATGCCGGCCGCGAAGATCGTTGGCACAATGAAGCCGAGGGGCGTCAGAAGCACCGCGTAGACCGCCAGGACAAGCACGGCCAGCGCCATGGATATCCAGGTAGGCGCGCCGGGCCAGTCGGGATCGGGATCGGGCTTGAACAGCATCACCAGAGAACAGATCGCGGCAACGCCCCCGATCAGCAGCGGAAAGAGCTTGGGCAGCCACTCGCCAGAGAACTGGTTCGTCTGAATCTGACTGGCGGCTGCGAGATACGCGACCGCCGTGATCAGGGCTATCAGACCGAAGATTCGGTCTGCGGCCATTACTGGGTGACCCCCAGTTCCTTCGACATCATGGCGATATCGGTAACCAGTCCATCAACGTAGGACTGGAAGTCACCACCGACCTTGGTGAAGGGGGCAAGGCCGTTATCCTTCATCGCCTGGGCCCATTCCTCGCTGTCGGCCACCTGCTGCAGCTTGTCGGCCCATTCCTGGAACCGCTCGTCGCTGATGCCCTTGGGCACGTAGAGCCCGCGCCAGTTGACCGCGACCACGTCATAGCCCTGTTCCTTGGCGGTGGGAATGTCCTCAAAGCCCGGAACACGCTCTTCGGTCAGCACCGCGATCACGCGGATGTCGCCGTTCTGGAGGAAGCTGATGACCTCGGACATGTCGCCGGTCATCGCCTGGGTGAAGCCGCCGACGGTCTGGGTGATCGCGTCCGCGCCGCCGTCAACACCGATATACTTTATCTTGGCGATGTCGGTGAAGCCCGCTTTCTGCAGAACCATCAGAGGCTTCATGTGGTCGAACCCGCCCACGGCAGACCCCCCCGCGAAGGCAACCGAGCCGGGGTCTGCCTTGATCGCTTCGACCAGATCGGTCAGCGACTGGTACTTGCTGTCGGCTGCCACGGCGATGATGCCGGGATCGGCACCGATGGCGCCGACAAAACGCACCTGGTCAGCCGTCATTCCGGCATAGGCGTTCTGGGCAAGGCGCGTGGTCGTGGCCGACGATGCCGCGACGATCAGGTCGGGATCGTCGCCGCGCTCATTCACGACGTTGCCATAGGCGAGACCGCCGCCCGCGCCGGGCATGTTGGTGACCTGAACCGGCTTGTCCACGGCACCGATGTCAAAAAGAATCTTGCCGATCTGCCGGCAGGTAAAATCCCAGCCGCCACCCGGGTTGGCCGGTGCAATGCACTCGGCTGCGGTTGCAGCGGTGGTGGCCCCAAGCCCCAGAACGGCGCTCGTTGCCAGCGCCCTCAGAAAGCGTGCTTTCATAGTATCCTCCCAATGTCATGTGCGGGATCGCCCGCATTTGTCCCTTTGGACTGAAACAAAAAGATACCAATGGTGCGCGTTCGTCAAACAATCAGTCCGGTTTTTCCGAGGAATCGGGGGCATTTCCGGGATTGTCGGTGCAAATGCGACCTCGCTCGCCTTTGGTGAAGTGCCGTCCCGCCTGTCCGGACCCGCCTGAGAGGCCTCCGAACGCGTTGCAACCGGTTGCAGCCGGTCCCCCGTCAACCTAGTGTGAGGCGAACCCCAGTCAGCAACCACGAGGCATTCAATGAAACGAACGAAGGCGCCATGGCGATAACGCTTAAGGAGGTTGCGATCCGTGCAGGCGTTTCCCGGTCCGCCGTGTCGCGCGCCTTCACCGACGGCGCGTCGGTCTCTGACAAGATGCGCCGGAAGGTCGAGAAGGCCGCTCGCGAACTTGGCTATAGTCCGAATGCGCTGGCCTCGTCGCTGACAACCGGCAGGACCAAGCTGATCGGCCTGGTCTCGAACAATTTTTACAATCCGATTTTCCTCGAAGTCTTCGACCTTTTCACCCGCGGCCTTCAGGATCAGGGCCTGCGCCCGCTGCTGGTCAATCTCTCGGATGAAACCGACCCTGCCGCTTCGGTGCGGCTGCTGCGCCAGTATTCCGTGGACGGGGTGGTCGTGGCATCGTCGACCCTGCCGCCGGACTTCGCAAGCGCCTTTCGCGAGGCGGGCATTCCGGTGGTGCACAGTTTCGGGCGATACGCGGAGATGCCCGAGATCCATGTCGTCGGTGTCGACAATGTCGAATGCGGGCGCATTGCCGCTCGAACCTTGCTGACGCGCGGCTACCGAAGACTGGCTTTCCTTGGCGGGCCGGAAACGGCGACCTCGACGCAGGACCGGTTCGCGGGTTTTTCCGAGATCCTCACGGGCGACGGCAACGTGGGTTTCAGCCACTCATTCGCCAAGGCCTATTCATTTGATGCCGGCCGCGAGGAAATGCTGCGGCAGCTCAAGGGCACGCCCGCCGAAGCCTATTTCTGTGGCGATGACGTGCTTTCCATCGGCGCGTTGTCCGCCGTCAGGGACATCGGTCTGCGGGTGCCGGAAGATATCGGCATTCTGGGCCTGAACGACATGGAGATGGCGCGCTGGCAGAACATCAATCTTACGACGATCCGCCAGCCGATCCGACAGATTGTCGCCTGCTCCATCGACCTGATGGTTTCGATGCTGGGCGCACCAGGCGATTCGCCCGAGGCGCGTATCTTTCCCTGCAGCGTGATCGAGCGTGGAACGCTGCGCCCCCTGCCTTCGGCAGGTGCTACCTGAACATCGGCGGGCGGGCATCCATCCACGCGCCCCTGTCCTTGGCCGATGCGACAGCGGCGTGCACCGCCGCCATCGACCGCACGCCAGCCTCGGCGCCGGGCAGACCGTCGCGGGTCTCGCCCGCAATTGCGTCGGCCAAATCGCAATAGATGTTGGCCACTGCCAGCGGGAAGCCTTCGGGATGGGCGATGGCGACGCGGCAGAGGCGCCGCGCATCCGCGTGCAGACCGCTTTCGCCCTTTTCGATAATCTGGGTGCGCCCGCCGACAGGGGTGTAGATCAGCTGGTTCGGTTGTTCCGACGCCCAGCGCAGCCCGCCTGTTTCTCCGAAGATCTGGATGTCGAAGCCGTGCTGCCGACCGATGGCGACTGAAGAGGTCCAGAGCCGCCCCACGGTTCCGCCCGACATGCGGAAATTGACCATCGCGTCATCTTCCAACTCGCGCGAAGGGATGGTCGAGGCGAAATCGGCGGACAGCGTCTCGACCTCTTCGTCGCAGACGAAACTCGCCAAGTGCAGCGCGTGGATGCCGCAGTCGGCGAACTGGCCCGAGACGCCGGCCATCTGGGGGTCATAGCGCCAGCGGACGCGGGGGTTGTCGGCATCGGTGGCATCGCCATGGTGGCCATGGCTGAAGTTTGTGACGACCAGACGCACCTTGCCGATCTCGCCGGCGCGGACCATGGCGCGGGCCTGCCGGACCATCGGATAGGCGGAATAGCAGTAGTTCACGGCGCAGACCTTGCCGGATTTCCGGGCGACGCTGACGATTTCCTCGCCCTCTTCGACCGTCATGGTCATCGGCTTCTCGCAGAGCACATTGAAGCCCGCTTCGAGGAACGCCTTGGCGATCTCGAAATGGGTGGCGTTGGGCGTTGCGACGGTGACCAGATCGATCCGGTCGTCGCGGTCCTTTTCACCGGCCAGCATGTCCTTCCAGTCACCATAGGCGCGGTCCGCCGCGATCCCCAGACGCTGCGCATAGGCGCGGCCCTCTTCGGGGCGGTGGTCCAGAGCGCCGGCGACAAAGTTGAAACGTCCGTCGGCCTGCGCGCCCAGCCGGTGCGCTGGTCCGATCTGGCTGCCTTCGCCGCCGCCGATCATGCCCCAGTTCAGTTTGCTCATGGTCTGTCTCCTCAGACGAAGCCGATGGATTCGAGGTATTCACGGTTCTTGCGCGCATCCCCCAGCGTGTCGGGGTCGAGCGTCGGGTCGCAATCCTGCTCGACGGTGCACCAGCCTTCGAAACCGGCATCGAGCAGCACCTGGCGGACGGCGGGGAAGTCCACGTCGCCGTCACCCAGATTGCAGAAGATGCCCTGCCCGCAGGCATCATAAAAGCCGGTGCGGTTCTCAATCGCGCTGGCCTTGACCACCGGGTCGATGTCCTTGAAATGCATGTAGGAAATCCGCCCGACATGGCGCTTCATGAATGCGACCGGGTCGAACCCGGCATAGGAATGATGGCCGGTGTCGAAGCAGATTTTCAGGATCTTTTCGTCGACCTCGTCCAGCAGCCGCTCTAGCTCAGGTTCAAAGTCGATGAACCCGGCGGCATGGGCGTGGATCCCGACAGTCAACCCGAATTCCTCTGCCCCCATGCGGGCGACGGTGGCGATCCGGTCGCGGAAGGCGGTCCATTCCGCATCGTCCATCTGCTCGGCCTCGGCGGCACGGCCCGCTGTCGGGGCGCGGCGCGGCGAGATCGAGTCGATCAGGACAAGCTGCCGCGCACCATGGGCCGTCAGCGCCTTGCAGGTCCGCATTGCCCCGTCCATCACGTCGTCCCAGGCGCTCGCATCGTGGAACGGGCGGAAAACCACACCGCCGATCAGTTCCAGATCGTGCTCGGCAAGGGCATCGCCGAGGATGGCGGGATCCTCGGGCATGAACCCCACCGGTCCAAGCTCGATCCCCTTGTAGCCCGCCGCCGCGCAGTCGGACAAGACCGACTGCCATGTCGGGTTGCGGGGATCCTCTGCAAATTCGACGCCCCAAGAACAGGGAGCGTTGCCGATTCTGATCGTCATGTTCGTATCTTCCCGTGTTTACGAATGTTCGATGTCCTGCCACTGCCGCCTGTCGGCCGAGGCCAGCGCCGCCGCGATGACGCGGTTAACCTCGTGGCCGTCGCGGAAGGTCGGCCAGATGGGCGTGCCCGTCTCGATCGCGGTCAGGAAATCCCGTGCCTCGATGATGATCTGATCCTGATAGCCGGTGCCGTGGCCCGGACCCTGACAAAACGGCAGGTAGTCGGGATGCGACGGGCCGGTGAGGATTTTGGTAAAACCGCGCTCGGCCTCGGGACCTTCCATCCGGTAGAGCCAGAGCGCGTTCTGATCCTCCTGATCGAAGCGGATCGCGCCCTTGGTGCCCGAGATCTCATAGGCGTAGCCCATCTTGCGGCCCGTGGCGACGCGGCTGAAATAGATATGGCCCATGGCGCCGCTCGCGAACCGGCACATCATCTGCGCGTGATCGTCGTTTGTGACCTCGCCGCCCGGACGGTTCCGATGCACCGTTTCGACCTCGGCCATGACCCGGGCGATCGGCCCCATCAGCGCCAGCGCACCGTTGATCATGTGCGGGGCGAGGTCGCCCATCGTGCCGTTGGATTGGCCCGTGGTGCGCCAGGTCGCGGGAGCCTCTGGGTCGGCGTAGAAATCCTCGGTATGTTCGCCGCGAAACCAGGTGATGTCGCCGATCTCGCCCGCGGCGATCAGGTGCCGGGCGAACTGACTGGCGGGGGTGCGGATGTAGTTGAACCCCACCATGTTCGCCACGCCAGACGATTCGGCGGCGGTGACCATCGCGGCGCTGTCATCCAGCGACGCGCCCAGCGGCTTTTCGCAGAATACCGGCTTGCCAAGGGCAAAGGCGGCCTCGGCCACGGCGCGGTGGGTTTCCTGCGGCGAGGCGACGATGATGGCCTGCACTTTCGGGTCGTCTACCAGAACCCGCCAGTCGGCGGTGGCGCGCGCAAAGCCGTATGCCAGGCGATAGCGCTCGGCGCTTTCGCCGCTCGAGGCGCAGACCATTTCCAGTCGGGGCCGCAGAGTCGTGTCGAAGACCGCACCAACCGCAGACATCGCGACTGCATGTGCCTTGCCCATGTAGCCACCGCCAACAATGCCAACGCCGATCTCTGCCACGGCAAGATCCCCCCCTCGTTTCGGGAATTCGGTTTGCAACCGGTTGCAAAACTAGTATCTTGGGAATCGGTCTACCGCAAGAAGCATTCGGCAGTTGGGACGGCCAATTTCCCGCTCAGCGGCGTGAATTCGCCATTTCGGGCAACAAACCAGGAACGGGTTGGATATGGTTCTGGACGGCATCGCCAAGCGCAGGTTTCTCGTAGTCGGACGGGTGGGGATGGACCTTTCCCCCCTGCCCGCCGGGACGCGTACCCGCGATGCGGATACCATGATGGTCTCGATGGGCGGGAGCAGCGCCAATATCGCTGCGGGATTGACCAGGCTGGGCTGCCACGCCGCGCTGCTGACCCGGGTGTCAGATGATGCGGTGGGCTGGTACTGCGAAGGCCAGCTTGACCGATACGGGATCGACCGGACCCATGTCACGCGCATCAAGGGAGAGGAGCGGACCTCGCTGGCCGTCTCTGAGACCCGGCTGGAAGAACATCAGACCGTCATATACCGCAACAACGCCGCCGACTTCCAGATGACGGTTGGGGATGCCGAGGCCGTGGATTACGGCGCCTTTGGCGCGCTGATCACGACGGGTACGGTCTTTGCCGCCGAGCCCTCGCGCAGTGCGGCTTTTCGCGCCTTCGATCTGGCCCGTGCGTCGGGCCTGCCGATCATCTTCGATGTCGATTACCGCCCTTATAGCTGGCCGTCACCGGCGGTCGCCGTGGAGGTGCTGTCGCGCGTGGCCGCGCTGTCGGACATCATCATCGGCAATGACGAGGAATTCGGGTTCATGGCCGGCGATATGGCGAAAGGGCTCGACAAGGCGCGCGCCCTTGCCGGCAGTTCCGCCAGCATCGTCGTCTACAAGATGGGTCCGAAAGGCGCGATCACTTTCGCGGATGGCGAAGATATCCGTACCGGCATCTATCCGGCCGAGGCCGTCAAGCCCACCGGCGCGGGCGACAGTTTCTTGGCCGGTTTTCTGGCCGCATTGTCGGGCGGCATGCCGCTGCGAGACGCGGTTCTGCGCGGATCGGCCTGCGCCTCG
The DNA here is from genome assembly GCA_041633555.1 of Paracoccaceae bacterium. GTDB lineage: Bacteria > Pseudomonadota > Alphaproteobacteria > Rhodobacterales > Rhodobacteraceae > JAHEAO01. The sequence goes on from JBFKFZ010000007.1 coordinate 24,838, forward strand.
ATCGTCGTGTCGAGACCCGGCTGCGCGCCCGCCATGCCCGACCCCGCAGAGCTTGGAGCTTTTCTGACTTCGCATCCCGGCCCCACCGACAGCTGAAAGGAAGACCCGTGCATATCGCGCCCCATAACAACCAGAACAGGCCCATCGTCGATGTCGATCACGACCTCGTGCCGCTCAACTATTTCAACATCGTCAAGCTGAAGGAGGGCGAGGTGTTTGAATATGCGGTGCCGGGATACGAGACCTGCATCGTTCCGGCCACCGGCACGGTGGATGTCGATGTCGAGGGCGCGGTGTTCAAGGCATTGGGCAAGCGCGGCGCGGATGTCTGGGACGGCGAACCGGAGGGCGTTTATGCGCCGTCTGGCGCAAAAGTACGACTGACTTGTGTGTCGGACGCCACCGAAACGTTCATCGCGGGCGCGAAATACGACAAGGTGCTGCAACCGTTCGATGTGCGCGCGGATGAAATCGATCTGGTGCAGTATGGGTCCGATGACACCAAGACCCACCGCAAGATCAAGCACATACTGGGCGCCAACTATCATGACAAGGTCGGGCGGCTGCTGGTCAGCGAGCTTTACACCGTGGGCGCGGGCGGCTGGTCGGGCTTTCCCAGCCACAAGCACGACACCGACCGGCTGCCCGACGAGACGCGGCATGATGAGACGTACAATTTCCGCTTTCGCCCGAATTACGGCTCGGGCCTGCAGATGCTGCAGCGCGAGGACAACAAGCCGGGCGATGCCTATCACGTGATGGATGGCTCGACGATCCTGATCGACAAGGGCTATCACCCCTGCGCCGCCCTGCCGGGCTACGAGATGTATTATTTCACGATTCTCGGAGGCCTTAGCCAGAGGTCGCTGAAGCAGTATTTCCAGCCGACCCATGCCGAACAGTTGCACACCATTCCAGGCATCATGGACATGGTCGCCAAGTTCAAATGACCCTCGTCACCCTGTCAGAGGTCCTGCAGCCGGCGCTTGAGAAAGGCTATGCGGTTGCCGGGCTGGTCACGCTGGGGTGGGAGGACATGCGCGCCTACGTGGCGGCGGCGGAGGCCGAGCAGGTGCCGGTCATCCTGCAGGCCGGGCCCGGCTGTCGCGAGCACACGCCCCTGCCCGTTCTGGCCAACATGTTCCAGTATCTCGCCGAGAATGCCTCCGTTCCCGTCGTTGCCCACCTCGATCACGGCTACACTGCCGAGGAATGCCGCATCGCGATCGATTGCGGCTTTACATCCGTGATGTATGACGGCTCGCGCAAGCCGCTGTCCGAGAACATCGCGGAAACCGCGGCGATTGCCGAAATGGCCCATGCGGCGGGCGTGTCCTGCGAGGGCGAGATCGGCTTTGTCGGCTATTCCGGCGGCGAAAGCTCGGCAGGCACCGACCCCGAAGAAGCAGCACGGTTCGCGAGAGATACCGGGGTGGATGCGATGGCGATTTCGGTCGGCAACGTGCATCTGCAGCAGGACAAGACGGACGGACTTGACGAAGACCGCATTCGCGCGATCGAGGCGGTGACGAAAGTGCCGCTGGTCATTCATGGCGGCTCGGGCGTTTCGGTGGCGCAGCGCCGCAAGTTGGCGCGCGGCTCGAGCATCTGCAAGTTCAACATCGGGACCGAGCTTCGGATGGCCTTTGGCGACGCGCTGCGGAGTGCAGTCACTCGCGATCCAGACCGGTTCGACCGCGTGGCGATCCTGAAGGAAACCCACGATCCCTTGGTCGCCGCCACGCGTATCGTCCTGCAGTCTCTGAAACCGCTCTGACCCGCAAACAGCCCGACAGCCTGGCGTTCCAACCTTGTGCGCTACCGGTAGCAAATCCGCGGCACCGCTTTCCCGCTCGCTGTTGCAGGCCCCATGACAGACCGGCATTCGCTCGGTGACATGTCCGATTAGAAGGTCTTCGAGTTCCAGCGGCACATTCGCGAAGGCCGCCGCACTGGGCAGATGCTGCTGGATCAGGGGCAGCGGGATCGAACGGCCTCTCAACATGTCGATCAATCGCGCAAGCGCGGCCCTTGCCTCATCGGCCGGCCAATAATAGCGGATGCGGTCGGACAGCTAGAAATGACGAAGCGCACGCTGGTCGGCCGCGTCGCCGGCGTAATGGCTGGTCCAGTGATGGGGGGCTCCATCAACAACTGCTCCATTGCAGCGAAGAGCGGGCGGTCCCCGTAGCCCGGCACCATATCTGTCGCGATCAGGTCGAGCCCCTAGAGCGCCTCGCGCAGGGCAAAGGTGAATTCAGGGCCGACCTTGAGTATAGAGAACCCGTCCCTGACAAGCTGCGCGAGTGGGGCCGCGCCCTGATAGCCGATTGAATGCGCCTCGACGACGAGACCTGGCTGACCGGCGAGGACACTGCGCAGTTTGGTTGCCTGCTCCAGGTCGAAAGCGATGATATTGGTGTTGCCGGACTCCACGCCCGGCTGAACGACGAGGCCGATGATGCGCGAATGGGCCTCGCTTGGCCCGTTCGTTTCGAAATGGTACTCATGGACCGCGAGCGTTTGCTTTGCCGCACCGCGCGCTCGGCGGTCGTGGCGTCGTCCAGCGCTGGCGGCTCGTCCCTGCAGCCCATGGACGTGTCGAGATGGATCTTGCGAAACCCGGCCGCCACGCAGGCTGCGATCATCTTCTCGGCCCCGCGCATCGCTGCTCCGGGGGGGTCTGGTCACGCCAAGAATTGGGGCCGAGATTATCGCCGCCAAGCACGATCTGGCCCATGGGGCAGCCCTCGGTCGCCGCCAACTTTTGGACCATGGCCGCGAAGTCTGCGGGCCGACTTCCGGTGTCGCCGCCAAGATGGCTTATCTGGTTGCAGGTCGCCTCGATCAGGACTGTCGCACCGGTTTCGCGCCCGTGCCGAAGGACCGCGCGAAGGACGAGCGGATGCGCCGAGCAGACCGACGCAATGCCCTTGGGCCTGCCGCCGTTATGGAGCGCGGCGAGATCGGTCAAGGCGACAGCATCACGTGCGGCGCCTCGTGGCGGCGATGAAGCGGTCCAGTTCGTCGCGCGTCCCTGCCCCCTCCATCGGGCCCCTCACGGTCACGTTCCGTGCTCCGGCGGCGTTGGCATAGGTGAGCGCATCCTCCACAGAAAGACCAAGACGCCTGCAGGCGACATAGGCCCCTCCGAAGCAATCCCCGGCGCCGGTGGGGTCGATCTCTTCGACGATGAATGCAGGCGCATGCGTCGCTGTGCCATCCGACCGGAAAGAGCTCGAACCAGCCGCGCCGCACTTGATCACGACCTCTGAAACGCCCAAGGAAAAGAGCCTCTGAAGTGCAGCATCCTCGCCCAGGCCGGGATCGAGACCGGCCGCGAGGTAGAGTTCCTCGCCCGAGGGCAGCAGCAGATCGGACCCTGCAACCATTTCCGCGAATCGCGCGGCTGTGTCCGCGTCGGCGTTGAGTTCCTTGCGCAGGTTGGGATCGAGCGAAACCGTTCCGCCGCGCTCCTTGATCGCCCTGGCGGCGCGCGCGATGATCTGCGAGATGGCCTTGTGAACGAGCAGCGTTCCCATGACGTGAAGATGTCCCGCCCGCATGACCAATGCCTCGATCTGCGGGGTCCATGACAGGTTGCCCGCGGCCGAGGTCCACATGTTAAAGACGAAATCGCGCCCGCCATCCCCTCGGTAGCGAACGAAGGCGGTTCCCGTGGGCAAGATCTCGTCGATCTGGATGCACGACACGTCCACGCCATCGCGGCGCAGCCGGTCGAGGTTGAGGCGTCCGAAATCGTCCTTGCCGAGGGCTCCGACAAGAGCGGCAGACCCGCCAATGCGCCCGCATTGGTCGATGAAGATCGCGGGCGCGCCGCTGGGATAGGGTCCAGTCAGCGGCTGCGGTTCGAGAAAGCCGTTGCCGGCGGTCCTGGCGACGATTTCAACGAGGATTTCGCCAATGCAAACGGTCGGGCCCAAGGCGTCGGGCGCGAGCTGAAAGGCGGAGGGCATTGGCGATAACCCGTGATCAGGCCTGCGCATTGGATGCGCGGCGACGCCCGGCTTCGGACCATTTCAGTTCGATGAACTGTTTCGCATGTGCAGCCAACGGATCATTGTCCGCCCAGGTATCGCGCCAGATCGCGCAGGCCAGCGACAGGCTTTCATCCACGATGGCGGTCGAGAAGCTCTCGAACACGACGTCCTTGCGATATTCGATCTCCAGAAGCGCATCGAAGATCGGCTCCCACGCAATGGTGCCGTCGCCGAGAAAACCCCTGTTCGACTCGCCGATGTGGAAATAGCCCAGCTTGTCGCCGGCCATGCGGATGGCCGCTGCCGGATTGGCTTCTTCAATCTGCATGTGAAACGTGTCCATGTGCAGCATGACGTGGTCATTGCCACAGTCTTGCAGGAATTTCAGCCCCTGCGCCGTCGTGTTCAACAGGTTGGTTTCAAAGCGGTTCACAATCTCCAGCGTAAGGTCCACTCCCGCCGCCCTGGCAATGTCGCCGGTGGCGTTTATCGCCTCGACCGAGTTCTTCCATCCGCGATCCGTCGGCTGACGATTGTACTTGGTATGGGCCGAATAGAGAATCCCGCCCAGCTTGTCGCCGCCAATATCGCGCACCGCTTTCACGGCGTCCGCCAGCATCGCCCGACCGGCTGCGACAATGTCGGGATCTTCGGACGAGACATCCTTTTCAAGCGGCAAACCCATGGTCACGCCAATCTGGATGTCCAGTTCCCGGGATTTCTTCGCAAGCCGGTCAAGGTCGAACAGCTCTGGGCGCAGATAGGCGAACTCGATACAGCGATAGCCGTGCTCGGCGGATTTCTCCAAAGCCATTTCCAGCCCCGCCTGGCTCTGGCCGCCGGTCCAGACGAACGAGTGAATTCCGAGACGTCGCATGGTTCTCTCCGCGCCGGTTTGCCTGCCAGTCCATTTCGCCGGGCCTTTCGGCCCGGTCGGATGACGCGACCTGCCAGGCCATGACCCTATGCAGCTTTCACCTTATCGTCCGGTCCTACAAGTGCCTAGCTCTCCGATTAGGCCGCCATTTGTCTGATCCGCTGCTCGGCGTCGTCGAAATGGAATGCATCGTCATCGTCATAGCCCAGTCCGATTTCCGTTCCGACTTCTGTAAGGTCCTGTCCGAACAGCCGGACCGTCAGGGCCTCTCCGGCACTCGTTTCGACAAGCAGGTTGGTGTCGCCGCCCAGCCGCTCGACATGTTTCACGCGCCCCTTGATCGGCCCGTCATCCCGAAGCCTCAGATGCTCGGGGCGGATTCCGAGCGTAGTTCCGGACGGCAGGCCGGGTACGGATCTTTCAAGGAAATTCATCGAGGGAGATCCAAGGAAGCTCGCGACAAACCGGTTCGCGGGGTTGTTGTAGAGCTCCATCGGGCTGCCCACCTGCTCGATCCTGCCGTCGCGCAGTACGACGATCTTGTCGGCCAGCGTCATCGCCTCTGTCTGGTCATGTGTGACGTAGATCGTCGTGGCCGACAGCGTGCGATGCAGGGCCGCGATCTCGACTCGGGTGTTCATCCGCAGGGCGGCGTCGAGATTGGAAAGCGGTTCGTCGAACAGGAAGAGCTTGGGATCGCGGACGATGGCGCGGCCGATCGCAACGCGCTGGCGCTGCCCACCGGAAAGCTCTGCCGGACGGCGCTTCAGATAGTCGTCGAGCGACAGCATCTTGCTGGCCTTGGTCACGCGCTCTTCCACGACCGTCTTGGGCTGGCCTTCCTGTTTCAAACCGAGGCCCATATTGTCCTTGACGGTCAGATGCGGGTAGAGCGCGTAGGATTGAAACACCATGGCGATGCCGCGTTTGGCTGGGGGCACATGGTTCACGACCTCGTCGGCGATTGCGACGGTCCCGGTGGAGGCGTCCTCGAGCCCGGCGATGACGCGCAGAAGTGTAGATTTGCCGCAGCCCGACGGTCCGACGAAGACGACGAACTCGCCCTTCTCGACGGTCAGGTTGATGTCCTTGAGAACATGCACCGTTCCGAAATATTTGTTGACGTTCTCAAGCCTGAGGGCGGTCATTGTGTCTCTCCCAGTTTGACGGTCCGGCCGGTGCGGATACTTTCGTCGGCGGCAAGGCAGATGCGCAGTGACTGCACGGCGTCGCGCATATGGCGATTGAGGTCGGTGTCGTTCTGAATGGCCTCGATCATGTAGGCCTGTTCGGCGGCGCAGAGGGCCTGATGGCCGGGCTCATCTGGCAGGTCGATGCGCTGGTCGCAGCCCGGCCGATGCACGAGCAGCCCGTCCACACGCGTGTGGCCGCCGACATCGTCGGACTTGCCCTTGTCGGCATCGACGATCGACACTGCACCGTTCGGCGACACGATATCCTTCACGAAGAACGCGGTTTCGGACATCATCGGGCCCCATCCGGCCTCGTACCAGCCGACCGAACCATCGTCGAAAACGACCTGGAACTGGCCGTAATTGTACATGTCCGGCGCGATCTCGTCAGACAGGCGCAGGCCGATGCCGTGGACGCGCAGGGGTCGGGCGTCGGTGATCTGGCACATGACATCGACATAATGAACGCCGCAATCGACGATAGGTGAGGTTGTCTGCATCAGGGCCTTGTGGGTTTCCCAGGTGGCGCCGTCGGACTGCTGATTGAGGTTCAGCCGGAAGACATAGGGCCCGCCGAGTGCGCGTGCTTCCGCGACGAGGCGCTGCCAGCTTGGATGGTGGCGCAGGATGTAGCCGACCACGAGCTTTCGGTCATGGCGGATCGCTGCCTCGACCACCCGTTCCGCGCCCGCGACGCTGGCCGCCAGCGGCTTTTCGACGAAGACATGCGCGCGTGCCTCGAACGCGGCAACCGCATAGTCCGCGTGGCTGTCGGTATAGGTGGCGATGACCACGAGGTCGGGTTTGGTCTCTGCCAGCGCCGCCTTGAAATCTGTGAAGAGGGGATAGTCCTGCAACTTCTCCGGCAGAGAGACAGGGGACCGGTTGACGAGTGCAACGATCCGGGCATCGGGATGCGCGTCATGTGCCAGCGCGTGGCTGCGCCCCATATTGCCCAGACCGGCAATGAGTACCCGCAAGGTCATTTGACCGCTCCCGAAGTGATGCCATGGATCAACTGGCGCGAGAAGATCACGTATAGGATCATCACCGGCAGGATCGCCATCGACAGCGCCGACAGGACCGCATTCCAGTCGGTCACGAACTGGCCTATGAAGACCTGGCTGCCGAGCGTCAGCGTCTTGACCTCTTCGGCGGGCGCGAGGATAAGCGGGAACCAGAGGTCGTTCCAGATCGGGATCATGTTGAAGACCGCAACCGTCGCCATGGCCGGACGCACCAGCGGCAGGACCAGCCGGAAGAAGATCTTGTACTCGCTGAGGCCGTCGATCCGGCCGGCATTCTTCAGATCGTCCGAGACGCCCTTCATGAATTGCGACAGGATGAAGACCGACAGCGGCAGGCCCTGCGCGGTGTAGACGAGGATCAGCGCCCAGAGCGTGTTTACAAGCCCGGTCGAGACCATCAGTTCAAGGATCGCGACCGTGCCGATACGGATCGGGATCATGATCCCGAGCGCCAGATAGAGCCCCATCAACGTGTTGCCGCGAAAGCGGTATTCGGCCAGCGCAAACGCCGCCATCGCGCCGAAGAGCAGGACGAAGAACAGAGAGACCACCGTCACGATCATCGAGTTCTGGAAGTAGAGGAAGAAGTCGCCCTGCTTCAGCACGGTCTGGTAGCCGATCAGGCTGAAGCTTTCGGTATCCGGCAGCGCCAATGGCTCTCTGAAGATCGCCCTTCTGGACTTGAAGCTGTTGATCAGGATCACGAAGACCGGGAACAGCGCGATCAGCGTGTAGAAGATCAGGGCGCCATGGGCGGCCAGCGTAGTGCTGATGTTCCGGCGGGCTTGGTTCATTGGCTCGCTCCTCAGAACTGATAGTGGCGCAGGCGGCGCTGGATGCCGAAGAGATAGAGGCAGACGCCGATCAGGATGATGCCGAACATCGCCGAGGCGATCGCAGAGCCCATGTAGGGATCACCGAGTTGCAGCTGGAAGCCGAAGAAGGTCCGGTACATGAACGTGCCTAGAATGTCGGTCGAGAAATTCGGCCCTGCGAGCGCACCCTGTGCTGCATAGATCAGGTCGAAGGCGTTGAAGTTGCCGACGAAAGTCAGGATCGAGATGATCCCGATGGAGGGCAGGATCAGCGGCAGCTTGATCTTCCAGAAGGCCGCCATGCCGGTGATGCCGTCGCATTCGCCGGCCTCGAGGATCTCCTCTGGGATCGACAGCAGGGCGGCGTAGATCAGCATCATCGGGATGCCGACGAACTGCCAGACCGATACAAGGGCAAGCGTGGTCAGCGCATATTCTTCCTTGCCGAGCCAGGGGGCATAAAGGAACTTGAGGCCGATTGCCTCGAGCATACCGGGCGCAATGCCCCAGATCGGCGACAGGATCAGTTTCCAGGCGAAGCCAACGATAACGAAGGACAGGATCGTCGGCACGAAGATCGCCGAGCGGTACAGCGCCGAAAAGCGCAGGCGGGGCGAAGACAGGATCGCGGCCAGCGCCACCCCGATCGGGTTCTGCACCAGCATGTGGACGATGAAGAACCAAGTGTTGTTGCCAAGCGCATTCCAGAACTGCGACGACCAGAGCGCATCACCGAAAAGCGTGCGGAAATTCTGCAGCCCGACATAGACACGCTCTTGTTCGACAGCCGAAAAGAACGACAGGCGCAGCGTATTGAAGAGCGGATAGATCATGACCGCCGAGTAGACGATTACCGCGGGCGCCAAGAAAACGGCGATATGCCACCTGATCTTCGCCTTTCCGGTGAACGAGGTCATCGGTCGTCTCCTGCAGTTGATGAGTTGGATTTTGGGGTCCCCGGGCGATCAGGTCGCCCGGGGTCTGGGCCGAAAGCCTATTGCTGCGGTGCGTACCAGCTGGCGAGGCCATCCTGCAGGCGCCTGCCTGCGTCTTCCGGCGTTTCGTCGCCCTTGATCACGGCAACCGAGGCATTCCAGGTATCGTTTTCGAGGTTCGGTGTACCGCGCGACAGGATCTGGTAGGTCGAGCGGATCGTGCTCTCGCACTTGTCGCGCCAGGAAACGAATTCCTGCGCCAGCGGATCCTCGAGCGCTACCGGCTCTTTCGACAGCGGGAAGAATCCCGGCAGTTCGTTGGCGAATATCGTTGCGAATTCGGGCGACGCCACCCAGCTCAGGAATGTCCTGGCGGCATCGGCATTGGCGCTTGCTGCATTGAGACCGATCCCGATATCGGTGTGGTCGGAAATGTAACAGGTGTCGCCAGCCGCTGCGACGGGCGGATTGAAGGCGCCCATCTCGAAATCGGCCTGCGCGTTGAAGCCCGAGATTTCCCAGCTTCCGGCCGGATAGATCGCAGCACGGCCGAGGGTGAAGATGTTCTGGCTATCGGGGTAGGTCTGGGCCTCGTAGCCGTCGCCCAAATAGTTGCCCCATTTCGCCAGCTGGCGGAACGGCGCGACCCAGCCCTCGTCGGTCAGGCTCTGTTCACCCGCCAGAAGCGCCTGACGGCCTTCTTCACCTTTCCAGTAGTTCGGCCCGATATTGTTGTAGCCCATCGTGGCGGCTTCCCACTGGTCGTTCGTGCCCATCGCCATCGGGATGTAGGTGCCGTCTTCCTTGATCTTGTCGAGTGCGGCGAAGAATTCCTCTTCGGTTTGCGGGACCTCGATGCCCAGCTCGGTAAAGGCATCCTTGTTGTAGATGAAGCCGTGGATCACCGACGCCATCGGCACGCAATAGGTTGCGCTGCCGTCATCCGTGCTCCAGCCGGATCTTGCCACGGCCGAGAAGTTCGCCATGCCTTCGAGATCGGACAAGTCGGCAAGATGTCCGGCCTCGTAAAGCGCCAGCGAGGCGTCGAAGGGACGGCAGGTGATCAGATCCCCGGCAGAGCCCGCATCCAGTTTGGAATTCAGGACCGCGTTATATTCGGCCGGTGCAGATGGGGTGAAATTGACCTTGATCCCCGGATTCGCAGCTTCGAAGGCCGGAATGATCTTGTCCTGCCAGATCGCCAGGTCGTCGTTGCGCCAGCTCTCGATGGTCAGCGTAGCATCCTGGGCCTGCGCCGCTGCCCCAAGCAGCGTTGTGGCAAGCAGCGTGCATTTCAATGTCTTGGCCTTCATTGGTCTCTCCCTTTTGATGAAGTCAGTTCGTTTTCGTATCCTTGCCCGGCAGGTCGCCAAGGCAATCACGGAGCCGGTAATTGCTGCGCTCCAGCAGCGCGCGGGCCGTAATCTCGTCAGCGCCCGCGGCCATCAGGGCCGCAAGCTTGGTATCGTAGCCCGCCCGTTCCAGCGACTGCTTGGCTGCGTCGCGGGAAACCTGCGCGATCTGCGCGACGATATCGGCGGCCCGCTGCCGGAGCTTGATGTTGTCGGGCTTCAGGTTGACCATCAGCCCCTCGTGGACATGCCCAAGCAGGATACCCGCCTGCGTCGAGATCATGTTGAGCGCAATCTTCTGCGCGGTGCCGGCACCAAGCCGTGTCGATCCTGCCAGAACCTCGGCTCCGGTCGGACTGGCAATCGCGATATCGCTGAGTGTGAGCAGGCGGGATCCCGTCACATTGGCAATGCCGATGACCTTGCAGCCGCACCTCGCCACCACTTCTGCCATGGCACAGGCATAGGGAGTCGTGCCGCTGGCGCTCAGCACGATGGCGATGTCGCCCGGCTGCATGTCCTGCGCGATTATCGCGGCATCCTCGGTCCGATCCTCGGTATCTCCCGGCATCCGGCCATCCGCGGGAACCCCGCCGGCCATGGCGATGCGGATCCGGTCTTGCGGGATGCCGAACGTGCCGGGCAGTTCACTTGCATCGGCCAGCGCCATCAGGCCCGAACTGCCGGCGGCCGCGTAAACCAGGGTCCTGCCCGCCGCAATCGTACCTGCCACCAATTCGGCGGCCGCGTCGATTTCAGATTCTGCTGCCGCGACGGACTGCGCCGCCGCAATGTGGGACGCCAGCATCAGCCGCAAGGCATCGACGCGCGAAACGGCGTCGATGGGTCTGGCCTTGTCTTGCTGTGACGGACGGTCCTGCACGTCGAATCTCCCATTGCCAGCAATAATACCTAACTAATACCTTTTGTCTACCATTTATTATCTCTCTCACGGATTTGGGTGAAAGTTAGGGATTTTCGGGTTTTTTGGTATTATTTAGGTCTTCTATTCTGATAATAGGTATGTTAAAGGTATCTCATGAAGATTCATGGTAGACATCTGATCATAGGCGTAGATGGCGGCGGAACCGGGTGCCGCGCCGCGATTGCCGCAATGGATGGATCGGTGCTGGGCCAATCCACGGCAGGACCTGCCAATATTTCCACCAACGCAGATCAGGCGATCGGGAATGTCCGGCAGGCCATCATGGCATCCGCCGAGTCGGCCGGCCTTGACGATTCGGCGCTGCGCACCGCGGTGCTTCACGTCGGACTTGCGGGGGTCCTGACCGACGACGATGCGCAGGCCGTTGCCCGCAGCCTGCCCGGCAGGAGCTGCAAAGTCACCGACGATCGCGTGACATCGGTGATCGGCGCACTGGGCCCGCGCGACGGCGCCCTGCTGTCGGTCGGGACAGGCACGATCGTCGCCCTGAAGCGCGGCAAGTTCATGCGCTATGTCGGCGGCTGGGGCTTGCATGTGTCCGATCAGGCCTCTGGCGCCTGGCTAGGGCGCGCGCTGCTGGAGCGGGTGTTGCTTTGCCATGACGGGGTGGAAGCGTATAGCAATCTGACCCGCGCGACCTTCGAGACATTCGGGAACGAACCGAACGAGATCGTATCCTTTGCGAAAGGCGCCCGCCCAGGGGATTACGCGAAGCTCGCCCCTTCGGTCTTTGCGTCGGCCGGCAAGGATGATCCGAACGGTCATGCCCTTGTGCAGTTGGGGGCAGCCTATCTCAACAAGGCTTTGGACAGCCTGGGCTTCACTGAACAGGACGTTCTCTGTCTGTCCGGCGGCGTCGGTCCGCACTATGCCGGCTTCCTGCGCGCGCCCTTCCGCGAACGCATCGAGCCACCGTTGGGCAACGCCCTCGACGGGGCGCTGCGGCTCGCGCGCGAAGCACTTCAAGAGCAACTGGAGGCAAGATGACAGTCGCCGAATTCCTTGCGCCTTCCGGATGGCTGCGGTCCGATGCCGGGCCTCGATACCTGCAGTTGCGTCAACGGCTGAGCGAAGGCGTAGAAAAGGGTATTCTCCCGCCCGGCAGCCCGCTGCCTCCTGAACGCGAGATCGCGAATATTACCGAACTATCCAGGGTCACCGTGCGCAAGGCGATCCAGGCACTCGCGGATGAGGGCGCTATTGTGCAAAAGCAGGGATCGGGCTCATTCATTTCGACCAAGCCCATGCGGATTGAGCAGAAGCTGTCCCGCCTCACCTCGTTTTCAGAAGACATGGCGCGGCGCGGCAAGTCCTCGACCTCGCGGTGGCTGGAACGGGGGATCTTCATGCCGTCGCCCGATGAGATCACCACGCTCGGCCTTGCTTCCGACGCCTCGGTCGCGCGCATCGCGCGGCTGCGGATGGCCAACGATGAACCGATGGCAATCGAGCGCGCGTCGCTGCCGACTGACATCCTGCCCAATCCGCTGGAGGTCGAGACGTCGCTTTACGAGATCCTTGAACGAAACGGCAATCGTCCGGTCCGCGCGCTGCAGAAGATCTCTGCGGTCAATATTGCTGGTCCGAACGCCGAGCTGCTTGCAGTGCCGCCGGGCGCCGCCGGTTTGAGGATCGAGCGGACTTCTTACCTCGCCGAAGGCCGCGTCGCGGAATTCACCCAGTCGCTCTATCGCGGCGACGCCTACAACTTCGTCGCCGAACTGAGACTTGCAAAGGAATAATGATGTCCTCCGAAACCCATATGCGCCGTGAAGTTCTTGATATCCCCGCGGCGGTCGATCGACTTCTGACCAACGGCAAGGACGACATGCGCCGCGCCGCCCGCGCGGTGGCGGATCTGAATCCACCCTTCATGATATCCGTGGCGCGCGGATCCTCCGATCACGCGGCAACTTACTTCAAATATGCCAGTGAATTGTTGACCGGGATCCCCGTCGTATCTGTCGGCCCGTCGATTGCGTCGATCTACGAACGCAGGCTTCGGATTGCCGGCAGCGCCTGTATCTCTGTGTCGCAGTCCGGGAAAAGTCCCGATATCGTCTGCATGGCGGAGATGGCGAGGCAGGAAGGCGCCCTGACCCTTGCACTGACCAATCATCCCGAGGGCGATCTTGCGAAGGTCTGCGATCACACACTGAACCTGCATGCCGGGGCAGAGCTGAGCGTCGCCGCCACCAAGACATTCGTGACGTCGATCGTTTCTGCGATCTGGCTATTGGCCGAATTGCAGCAGGACAAGGCGCTTCTTTCGGCCATCCAAAACCTGCCTGCGGTGCTGGAGAAAGCCACAACGGCAGACTGGGATGCGTTGCGCGCGCAGCTATCTTTTCGCAACTCGCTCTATTGCCTCGGGCGCGGGCCGGCCTACGCGATCTCGAACGAGGCGGCCCTTAAGTTCAAGGAAACCTGCCAATTGCACGCGGAATCCTATTCCTCCGCCGAGGTGCTGCATGGTCCGGTCTCCATCGTCGATCAGGGATTTCCCGTTCTCGCGCTCGCAGCCGCCGACGCCGCGGAGTCCGCACTGGTCGGTGTGGCGGAGGAGATTGCGGCCAAGGGGGCGGCGGTCTTCGTCACTTCCGACAAGGCCGGGCGCGCTACGGTGTTGCCGGCCGTTCGCTCGGGCCATCCGCTCACCGATCCGATCGCGCTGATCGTTTCATTCTACGCGATGGTCGAGCAGGTTGCCGTGGACCGCGGCATCAACCCCGACACGCCGCGGCACCTGCGCAAGGTCACGGAAACGGTATGAGCCGCATTGCCTTTCTTGGAGCCGATGTCTTTGACGGCACAGCCCTTCGTCAGGGCCGGGCACTGCTGCTCGACGGCGATTTGCTCGCCGGCATCGTGGAGCCGTCCGATGTGCCTGCGGATTACGAGCGGAGAACGCTCGACGGCGGAACCATCTCGCCCGGCTTCATCGACCTTCAGGTCAATGGCGGCGGTGGCGTCCTGTTCAATGATCAGACGTCCGTCGAGGGGCTGGCCACGATCGCAGCCGCGCATGCGAAGACCGGCACGCTCGCGATTCTGCCGACACTGATCACGGATACACCAGAAAAGACCCTCACGGCAATCGACGCGGTTTCTGCAGCGATAGAGGGCGGGATTTCGGGCATCCTGGGCATCCATCTGGAAGGGCCGCATCTGTCGGTTGCGCGCAAGGGCGCGCATGACCCGGCCTTGATCCGGCCGATGCTGCCCGAGGACGAGGCACTGCTCCGCGAGGCAGCCGCGCGGCTGCCAAATGTCATGCTGACGGTTGCGCCCGAAAACGTCACCAACGCGCAGATATCGCGGCTCAGCGAAGCGGGCGCGATCGTCTCGCTTGGACATACCGACTGCAGCTTTGCCGAAGCGCGGGCCGCGATTGCAGCGGGGGCCACCTGCGTGACGCATCTCTTCAACGCCATGAGTCAACTCGTCGGCCGCGAGCCCGGACTTGTCGGGGCGACGTTGGAGAGCGGGACGGTCTCTGCCGGCCTGATTGCCGACAGCATTCATGTTCACCCGTCCAGCATCCGGTCAGCCATCGCGGCCAAGACCGGACCCGGGCGAATCTTTCTGGTCACCGACGCCATGTCGACGGTCGGATCGGACATTACCGAGTTCCGCCTCAATGGCCGCCGGGTGCTCAGGCGGGACGGACGCCTTACATTGGAGGATGGCACGCTGGCGGGCGCGGACCTCGATCTTCCCACCGCGCTTGCGGTCATGGTCAATGATGTCGGCGTCGAACGAAAGATTGCCCTGTCGATGGTGACCTCTGGACCGGCAGCCCTGTTGTGCGACCGGCTGGGGTTCGGTGGTTTTGAAATTGGGGCGCCAGCGCATGCCATTCACCTGAGCGCCGACGGAAATATCTCGCGCCTGCAAGAACATCATTCCTGAGCTGCGGGACCCAAGTTCGAGGCACGCCCGCCCCTGGACCTTGTCTTAGCGGGGCATTGCTTCACATCGGGGGCCTTGCATGGGAACTTCCCCGTTGCTTTGCGCAACAGAATCGGCCCGAAACCTGTCCCCCCAAGAATCTCTGAGACTTGATCAATATCAAGGTTCGTCAGCCGTCGCCGCCCGATAGTCGCTCCGACGTCGTGGATCCCATTGCGATTCCGGCGCCATGATTGGGGGACGGCTTTGACCAAATTCGGAACAACCCTATGCGCGTTTCTGCGCGCATTTGTTTTGCTTCTGTCAATCTCGTCTGCCCTGCAGGCGGCGGAACTTTCTCGTCTTCTAGCAGATCTCGACCCTTCCGAACTGGTCGCGGGTGCGACCGGATTTGGGCCGGTCGGCAACGCGGTGCCCACTTCTCCGATCTTAGCGGGATCCGAGATCATCGGGCACGCCTTCGCGACCTCTGATTTCGTTGGCACGACGGGGTATTCGGGCAAGCCGATACATGTGGTTGCAGCGATCTCGCCCGACGCCGTTCTGACCGGGGCGAAACTGGTCGAGCATTCCGAACCCATCGTCCTGATCGGCATCCCTGAATCGAAAGTCCGGTCGATGATCGAGGACTATGTCGGCCTCGATCTGAAAGCAGAGGCGGCGAGCGGCGGATCATCGCATGAGCTGGACATCATTTCCGGCGCGACGGTGACGGTGATGGTGATCGACGATTCCCTTGTCCGTTCGGGCATCAAGGTCGCCCGGCTTCTCGGCCTCGGCGGGCTTGCACCGGCAGCCGCATCTGGTCCGCAGCGCGAAATCGACTTGTCCCTAGACGGCAAGAAAAGCTGGGAGGACCTCACCGGCGACGGATCAGTTGGGCGACTGCTCTTGACCAATGCCGCGGTCAATGCAGCCTTCGCGGCGACCGGCGACGAAAGGGCCATCGCGCGCCCCGAACAAGGTGCGCCCGAAGACGCGTTCCTCGATCTGAACTTGGCGGTTGTCAGCGTACCGGTGATCGGCAAGAGCCTGCTGGGTGACGCGGAATATGCCAACCTCTTGAACTGGCTCGAGGAAAGCGAACAGGCGATTCTGGTGGCAGGAAGGGGCCGCTACTCCTTCAAGGGGTCTGGATACGTGCGCGGCGGCATTTTCGACCGCATCCAGCTGATCCAGGGCGACAAGTCGATCCGCTTTTTCGACAGGCAGCAGCGCCGGCTCGGCAGGCTGGACGCGCCGGACGCGCCCCAATTCCGGGAGTTGGACCTGTTCAAGATCCCCGCCGATGCAGGCTTCGATCCGACCGCTCCGTTCCGGCTGCAGCTTTTGGTGCAACGCGCGGTCGGCGCGGTCGACAAGAGCTTCTTGACGTTCGATCTGGAATACCGGCTTCCCGAAGCCTTCCTGCTGCCGCTCCATGCAACCTCCGTCGCAGCCACTGCCCCGACCCAGGTCGCGGATGAGGGCGAAGCGGCCGCCAAGCGCGCGCTTTGGCAGCGGATATGGCGCGACCGGACAGTCGAGATCGGCGTTGTTGTGGGCATGCTGGGCGTCTTGACTCTAACCTTCTTCTTCCAGTTCCAAGCGACGGCGAATGCGCGTCAGTTCTACTGGTTCCGGATCGGCTTTCTGACAATGAGCCTGTTCTTCATCGGCTGGTTCGCCAATGCCCAGCTTTCGGTCGTGAACCTGATGGCATTGGCCGGTTCGCTTCAGACCGGTTTCACCTGGGACGCGTTCCTGCTCGACCCGCTGGTATTCATCCAGTGGTTCGCGGTGGCAGCGGCACTGCTGTTCTGGGGACGAGGCGCCTATTGTGGCTGGCTCTGCCCGTTCGGCGCGCTTCAGGAACTGACGAACCAGATCGCGCGCCGTTTCAAGGTCCCGCAATGGGAGCTGCCCTGGGGCCTGCATGAACGCCTGTGGCCGATCAAGTACATAATCTTTCTGGGGCTCTTCGGGCTTTCACTGGCCTCGATCCCATTGGCCGAGACATATGCCGAAGTTGAGCCGTTCAAGACCGCCATCATCCTGAAATTCGTTCGCGACTGGCCGTTTGTCGTTTTCGCCCTCTCCCTTCTGGTGATCGGTCTTTTCGTCGAGCGGTTCTATTGCCGCTACATGTGTCCGCTAGGCGCCGCGTTGGCGATCCCGGCGCGGATCCGGATGTTCGACTGGCTGCGCCGCTACAAGGAATGCGGCAGCCCCTGCCATGTCTGCTCGATCGAATGCCCGGTGCAGGCGATCCATCCGACCGGGCAGATCAACCCGAATGAATGCGTGAACTGCCTGCATTGCCAGGTTCTGTACCAGTCCGAGGCGAAATGCCCTGTCGTAAACCGAAAACTGAAACGACGGGCGGCGGACCATGCGTCTGCCGCCGAAAACAGGGCCGCGATGGAGCGAGTCCTGTCGAAGAAACCAACAAAAATGGAGATCTGATATGACCAAGGAGAACAAGAACATGGCCCTGACCCGCAGGGGTCTGCTTGGCGCCAGCGCCACCGGAGCCGTTCTAGCCACCACCGGTGCCGGAGCGTCCCTGTTCAGCGCCGGCGCCGCGAAGGCGCAGGGGTCGACCCCGAAATTCGAACTCGAACCGGGTGAACTCGACGAATATTACGGCTTCTGGTCTTCTGGACAAACCGGCGAGTTGCGCATTCTCGGCTTCCCTTCGATGCGGGAACTCATGCGGGTGCCGGTCTTCAATCGCTGCTCGGCAACGGGCTGGGGCCAAACCAATGAAAGCCTCAAGATCCTGACCGAGGGGCTGACAGAGGAGACCAAGGCTTTCCTCGCCAAGCAGGGCAAGAAGACCTACGACAACGGCGATCTCCATCACCCGCATATGTCCTTCACTGACGGCACATATGACGGTCGCTACCTGTTCATGAACGACAAGGCCAATACCCGCGTGGCCCGGGTGCGCTGCGACGTGATGAAATGCGACAAGATCATCGAGATCCCGAACGCGCATGACATCCATGGGATGCGGCCGCAGAAATATCCGCGCACGGGCTACGTTTTCGCCAATGGAGAGCACGAAGCCCCGCTGGTCAATGACGGCACGATCCTTGATGACCCGAGTCAGTATGTGAACATCTTCAGCGCCATCGACGGCGACGAGATGAAGGTCGCGTGGCAGGTCATGGTGTCGGGCAACCTCGACAACACCGACTGCGATTATCAGGGCAAGTACGCCTTCTCGACCTCCTACAACTCGGAAATGGGCATGAACCTCGCCGAGATGACCGAGAACGAGATGGACCATGTCGTGGTGTTCAACATCGCCGAGATCGAGAAGGGCGTGGCCGACGGCGATGTGCAAATGATGAACGGGGTGCCGGTCATCGACGGACGCAAGGGAAGTAACAAGAAGTATACACGTTACATCCCGATCCCGAACAGCCCGCATGGCTGCAACACCGCGCCGGACAAGAAGCACGTCATGATCAACGGCAAGCTGTCGCCGACGGTTACGGTGATCGATGTGGAAAAGGTGGACGCGCTTTTCGACAGCGATGCCGACCCCCGGTCCTGCATCGTCGCCGAACCGCAGCTGGGACTTGGCCCGCTTCACACCGCCTTCGATGGCAAGGGCAATGCCTTCACGACCCTTTTCCTCGACAGTCAGGTGGTGAAGTGGGACATCGACAAGGCGATCCGCGCCTATGCCGGCGAGGATGTCGATCCGATCATCTCGAAAGTCGATGTGCATTACCAGCCGGGCCACAACTCGACCTCGATGGGCGAGACACTTGAAGCGGACGGCAAGTGGCTGATCTCTATGAACAAGTTCTCGAAGGACCGGTTTCTCAACACCGGCCCGCTGAAGCCCGAGAACGAGCAGCTGATCGACATCTCGTCGGACGAGATGAAGGTGGTTCATGACGGGCCGACCTTCGCCGAACCGCATGACAGTATCATCGTGCGCGCCGACATCGTGAACCCGGTCAATGTCTGGGATCGCAACGATCCGACCTGGGAGGATGCCCGCATTCAGGCCGAAGCCGATGGCGTCGTTCTGGAAGACGGTGCCGACGAGGTCATCCGCGACGGCAACAAGGTGCGGATCTACATGTGGTCGGTCGCGCCGACCTTCAGCCTCGAGAAGTTCACCGTGAAACAGGGCGACGAGGTGACAA
The DNA here is from genome assembly GCA_041633555.1 of Paracoccaceae bacterium. GTDB lineage: Bacteria > Pseudomonadota > Alphaproteobacteria > Rhodobacterales > Rhodobacteraceae > JAHEAO01. The sequence goes on from JBFKFZ010000007.1 coordinate 44,045, forward strand.
TCTACATCACCAACCTCGACGATGTGGATGATGTGACCCACGGCTTCTGCCTGTCGAATTACGGCATCGCGATGGAGGTGGCGCCCCAGGCCACGGCCTCTGTCACCTTCACGGCGGATCGTCCGGGTGTTCATTGGTTCTACTGCCAGTGGTTCTGCCATGCGCTGCACATGGAAATGCGCGGCCGCATGTTCGTCGAACCGGCAGGAGCCTGACCGATGCACGGGCGCCTGGCTGCCTTGCTTCTGCTCATGCTGCCCCTTTCCGGGATGGCGGCAGAGCTGGACGTGTGGCCAGGCGCCGGAACGGTTGCAGCCGCCATCAAGAATGCCGCAGACGGGGACATCCTTCGTCTGCGGCCCGGGATTTACCACGAAAACCTGGTGCTCGACCGGCCGCTGACGATCGATGGCGGCGGCAGGGCGGTGCTGCAGGGCAGCGGTGCGGGAAGTGTCATTACCGTGACAGGACCGGATGTCTCGATTCAGGGCCTGACGATCCAGGGATCGGGATCGTCACATCAGACCATCGATGCAGGCGTTCAACTGACCAAGTCCGCCGATCGCGCGGTGGTGCGCGACAATCTGATTCTTGGAAACCTCCATGGCGTCGACATTCACGGTGCCGACGATGCCCAGGTGTCGGGCAATACGATCCGCGGCCGGCAGGACCGCCGGATGAACGACCGCGGCAACGGCGTCTATGTCTGGAACGCACCGGGCGCCGTCGTCGAGAACAACGACATCATCTGGGGCCGCGACGGGATCTTCGTGAACACCTCGAAGATGAACACCTTCCGCGGCAACACCTTCCGCGATCTCCGCTTTGCCGTTCACTACATGTATGCCAACCGCAGCGAAGTATCGGGCAACATCTCGGTCGGCAATGATCTTGGCTACGCAATCATGTATTCCGACCGCGTGAAGGTCACGGACAACATCTCGATTGGCGACGACGAGCACGGCGTCATGCTTAACTATACCACGAAGTCCGAGATCACCGGCAATCTGGTGCGGGGCGGCAAGGACAAATGCCTCTTCATGTACAACGCCCATCGCAACCGGGTGGCGGGAAACCGCTTCGAGGGCTGCGGAATCGGCATACACTTCACCGCCGGGTCCGAACTTAACGAAGTCGCTGGAAACGCCTTCATCGGCAACCGGACACAGGTCAAGTACATCTCGACGGACTGGGTCGAATGGTCTGCCGAGGGGCGTGGAAACTACTGGAGCGACTTCGCGGCCTATGACGTGAATGGCGACGGAATTGCCGATGCTCCCTACCGGCCGAATGACAGTATGGACCACATTCTGTGGACTCAGCCCGCGGCCAAGATGCTGCTGGGCTCACCCGCGGTTCAGCTTGTGAAATGGTCGCAATCGGCATTTCCGGCCCTGTTACCGGGGGGTGTCGTTGACACGCACCCGCTGATGCGTCCCGTCGAGATCGATATGCCGGAACTGGAGGCTGATCATGCGAGATGAGGCTTTGAGGATTGAGGGTGTCGGCATGCTGCGCGGCACGCAAGCGGTGCTCTGCGACGTATCACTGACGGTGCGCCCGGGCGAACGGCTCGCACTGCTGGGGCATAACGGCGCGGGCAAGTCCACGCTCATGAAGATCGTCCTGGGGCTCCTCCGTGCGACCCAAGGGACGGTGGCGGTCATGGGGGCCGCCCCGGGAGATTCCAGTGCGCGCCGGGCGACCGCCTATCTTCCGGAGGCCGTCGCGTTTCACAAGGCACTGACCGGGCGAGAGCAGCTGGCGCTCCTTGCCCGGCTCGCGGGCGCGCCGGAACATTCCGTCGGCCCGTTGCTGGACCGGGTCGGCCTGACGCCCGCCGCGGACCGCAGGATCGGCACCTATTCCAAGGGCATGCGGCAAAGGCTGGGAATGGCACAGGTCCTCCTTGGCAATCCGAGCGTTGCCCTGCTGGACGAGCCGACAAGCGGACTCGATCCGGCATCGCGGCACGAGCTTTACTCCATCATCGACGAACTCGCGGCTCGCGGTGCGGCCGTTCTGATCGCCAGCCACGCCCTGACAGAGGTCGAGGCGCGCACCGAACGTGTCGCCATCCTGAAATCCGGTCGGCTGGTCGCAGATGACACGCTTGCGAACCTGTCGCAAAAGGCGGGGCTTCCGACCCGGATCCGCGTGACCGCGAATGGCGCAGAGGCAGATCGCGTGGCGGCAGAACTTGGCGGATCCCGCATCAATGGCCAAACCGTCGATTTCACCTGCCAGTCACACGACAAGATCGACCAAATGAAACGGATCATCGCGCTTGGCGACGCGATCTCGGATTTCGACATCTCACCGCCAAGGCTCGAAGACCTCTATCGGCATTATTCATCGGAGACACCGCAATGATCGCCCGTATCCTCGCCATCGCCGGATCGGAGTTTCGCATAGCCCTGCGCAACCTGTGGGTCCTGACGGCAACGCTCATCATGTTGCTCTTCGCCCTCGCCCTGACATTCGCCGGCAGCACGCCGACCGGCGCGCTCGGCGTGGACATGCTGACGATCGCGGTTGCCTCGATGACAACTCTGTCGGTCTACCTCTCGCCCCTTCTCGCACTGATGATCTCTTTTGACAGCGTCGCCGGTGAGGCGGAGCGCGGGAGCCTTGGCCTGATCCTGTCCTATCCCGTTTCGCGCGCCGAGATCCTGCTTGGCAAGTTCGCCGCTCATCTTGCCGCGCTGACCATCGCGATGGGGGTCGGATTCGGCGCGGCCGGGCTGGTCACGGCTCTGCTCGGCGCGGCCGGACCCGAGAGCCTCGCCGCCTTGCTTCGGCTGGTCCTGACCTCGATCCTTCTGGGAGCCGTTTTCCTAGTCATCGGCTATGCGCTGTCAGCCCTGTCTCGCAGCTCAACAGCGGCGGCCGGCCTTTGCGCGGGTGTATGGCTGGTGCTTGTTGTTCTCTATGACCTTGGCTTGCTTGGGGCCATAGTCCTTGACGATGGCGGTTTTTTTACCCAGCGCATCTTTCCTTGGCTGATGGCCGCCAATCCCGCCGACGCGTTCCGGTTGTGGAATATCGGCGCGACCGACAGCGTCGCGATGGCATCCGGATTGACAGGGGCTGCAAATGCCTTGCCGGGCTGGGCCGCGCCCCTCGCGCTTCTGGTTTGGTTGCCATTGGGATTTCTGCTGGCCCGCCTCTCCTTCGGCAGGGTCGAGCCATGAGATGGCTTGCACTCGTCCTGCTGCTGGCCGCCTGCAAGGAGGAGGTCGCCAAGGCGCCCGACCCGGTGGCCCTTACAGACGACGTGCTAGGGCATTTCTGCCGGATGAAACTGTCCGAACATGACGGTCCGAAGGGCCAGATCCATCTGGCCGATAACCCGACCCCCCTGTTCTTCGGTCAGGTCCGAGATGTCGTCGCTTACCTGAAGGGGGCAGAACGGCAGGCCGAGATCACGGCGATCTATGTCAGTGACATGGGCGCTGCAAAGAGCTGGGCCGAGCCTGGCGCATCGAACTGGACCGATGCGCGATCCGCCATCTTCGTTGTCGGCGCTGGGGTCAGGGGCGGCATGGGCGCGCCGGAAATCGTACCTTTCGCCAACGCGCAAGCCGCGGAAATGTTCGTGTTGGAATATGGGGGCCACGCGTTGTCGCTGGAGGCCATCCCCGACGATGCCGCCATCGGACCCGTCGAATTGGAGCAGGTGCTGGAGGTTCCGCAATGAAGGCCGGGATCTCTCGCCGACGCTTTCTGACGATCTCGGCAGCCTTCGCTGCCGCGCCCGCGATCGCCGGCGGCCGGCCGAGCGTCGCCACATGGCACGGCGTCGCGCTGGGGGCGCAGGCGTCAATTGCACTGGCCGGAGCAAGCCAGGAGGAAGCCCATCCGATCTTTGCCGCCGTCGACGCGGAACTGGCGCGGCTGGAAGAAATCTTCAGCCTGTACAAGCCCCACTCCGCGCTTTCGCACCTCAACAGAACCGGGCGGCTGTTCGCTCCGCCGTCCGAAATGCTGGCGCTTCTGTCGCTGGTCGGCGTGATCCACAGCAGCACAAATGGTGCATTCGACCCGACTGTCCAGCCGCTTTGGTCGCTGCATGCCCAAGCAAAGGGGCAGCGTCCCGACCGGTCGGCGCTGAGTGCGGCGCTTAGACTGGTTGGCTGGGCAAATCTCGGCGTCAGCGCCGCTGAAATTGCCTTTGCCCAACCCGGCATGGCGATGACGCTGAACGGCATCGCGCAAGGCTACATCACCGACAGCATCGCGGCCCTGCTGCGGCGTCGCGGCTTCACCGATATTCTCATCGACATCGGCGAGGTGATGGCGCTAGGTCATCGGCCCGATGGGGGCGCATGGCAAGCCGGCATAGCGGCACCGGGCGGGCGCGTTCTAGGTCGCACGGCCTTGAGCGACCGGGCCCTGGCAACCTCGGCGTCGATGGGCACGCGACTAGGCGGGAATTGTGCGAAAGGTCACATCCTCGATCCGCGCACCGGCTTCCCCGCCGCTGCACGCGAGCTTGTTTCGGTTTCGGCAGATCGCGCGGTATTGGCGGATGGGCTTTCGACGGCGTTCTCCATCATGTCGGATGCCGAAATCGACGCGGCGTTGAAGACACATACCAGCGCACGCCTCGAATTGGCCGAACCGTTGGTCCGCGTCGTCTGACGGGTTCGAAGGCACACTGACGATCGCAGACAGCGGTCGAGCGGGTACCGCGTGACCCGATTCTGCGCAAGCAAGTCCTCGTGACCGTTCAGCACCATTGGTTGACGCCCTCCGCGAACAGCTACACAGTAAGTGCGGATCAATCGCATATGGGGGATGTCTGATGTCGCTTGCAAACTGTCTTCGTACGAGCGCTCTTGCCGGCCTTGTCGCTCTGACCTCTACGGCCGCAGGCGCAGAGACCTTTCGATGGGCCACGACCACCGATCCGCAGACCATGGATCCCCATGCGGTGAATGCAGCACCGGTGCTCTCATTCCTCAACAATGTCTATGAGGGCCTCGTCCGTCGTGGCAAGGACATGACGATCGAGCCGTCGCTTGCAACCTCCTGGGCGGGGCTCGAAGGAGAGAATGGCTGGCGGTTCCACCTGCGTGAAGGCGTCAAGTTCCAGGACGGCGCCGATTTCTCCGCCGAGGATGTCAAGTTCTCCTATGACCGAGCGGCAAGCGAGGCATCCGATGTCCGCTCCTGGTTCGCGCCGGTGACCGAGTTTCGCGTCGTCGACGATTTCACCGTCGATTTCGTCACCGACGCGCCCAATCCGCTGTTTCCGGACAGCATCGCCAACTTCATGATCCTCGACAGCGGATGGGCCACCTCGAACGACGCAGCCCTGCCCGCGCGGGATGCCGAGAATTTCGCCACCCGCAACACCAACGGCACCGGGCCTTATGCGGTCTCCAGTCGTGATCCGGGTGTCGAAACCCGGCTGACCCCTTTCGAAGGCTGGTGGGACAACGACCGCGGCAATGTCACCGAGGCGGTCCTGACCCCGATCGGCAATGCCGCGACCGGGCTGGCGGCGCTGTTGTCGGGAGAGATCGACTTCATCGAGCCGGTGCCGCTTCAGGACGTGGCGCAGGTCGAGGGCCGGGACGGGTTCAAGGTGCTGGAGGGCGAGGAAACGCGCGTGATCATGTTCGGCTTCGGGCATGACCACAAGACGCTGAAATATTCGACCGATGTGACCGACAGGAACCCCTTCGCCGATCCCAAGGTGCGTCTGGCTGCCGCCCATGCAATCGATATCGATGCGATCGACCGGGTCGTCATGCGGGGCAAGATCGAAGCCGCGTCGCAACTGGTTCCGGCTGGCATCTCGGGTTATTCCGAAGCCAACAGCAACCGTCCGGGCTATGACCCTGAGCGCGCCAAGGCCCTGCTGGAAGAGGCCGGCTATCCGGACGGGTTCTCTTTCGGGCTGAAATGCACGAACGACCGCTATATCAATGACGAGGCTCTTTGCCGCGCGGCGGCCTCGATGTTCGCGGCCGTCGGCCTCAAGGCCGAACTCACAACGATACCGGTCCGCAACTACTGGGAAGAGCTGCGCGCGGAAGATTTCGACATGTATCTTCTGGGCTGGTCGCCCGGCACGTTCGACGCAGAGCATCCGATCCGTTTCCTGCTGCACAGCCAGGATGACACCAAGAAACTGGGGTCATGGAATTTCGGCAACTACATGAACCCACGCGTCGATGAATTGCTGCCAATGATCCAGCAGGAGCTAGACCCGGCCAAACGCCAGTCGCTGATCGACGAACTCGTGGGCATCACGCAGGAAGATGTCGCCTATATCCCGCTTTACACGCAGCCACTCATCTGGGCGATGAAGCAAGACATCGACGTCACACAGCGCGCCGACAATTTCTTCCTCCTGCGCTGGGTCACGGTCAACTGAACGCCTGCAGCTAAGATCAGGAGGTGACTTACTTCATCCTCAAGCGGCTGTTTCAGTCCGTTTTCGTGATGCTGGCGGTCGCTCTCCTGGCCTTTTCGCTGTTCCGTTTCGTCGGCGACCCGGTCAGCCAGATGACCGGGGTTGAAACCTCGGTCGAGGATCGTGAACGCCTGCGCGAGGAACTCGGCCTCAATGATGCATTCGTCACCCAGTTCGTTCGCTTCACAGGAGATCTGCTACAGGGCGATTTCGGTTTTTCCTACCGCACCCGGCAGCCGGTCGCCGAGATGATCGCAGACCGGATTCCGGCGACACTGGAACTGGGGACCGTGGCGCTGATCATCTCGTTGATCGTCGGCATCCCGGCGGGCGTCTACACCGCACTCAGGCCTCGCGGCCTCGCGACCCAGGCGCTCCTGCTGACAACACTCGTGGGTGTCTCAATCCCGACTTTCGTAATCGGCATCATGCTGATCTTCCTCTTCGGCGTGCAGCTTGGTTGGCTGCCTACCTTCGGGCGCGGCGGAACGGTTCAGATCGGTGGCTGGACCTCGTCGCTATTCACTGTGGATGGCTGGCGGTCGCTGTTGCTGCCCGCCCTGACCCTTGGCGTCTACCAACTGACGCTGACCATGCGACTGGTCCGGGCCGAGATGATGGAGGTGATGCGCTCCGACTACATCCGTTTCGCCACGGCGCGCGGCATCCCCTATCGCCGGCTGCATTTCCGGCACGCGCTTGCCAATACGATGATCCCCGTGATCACAATCATCGGCCTGCAGTTCGGCGGCGTCATTGCCTTCTCGATCGTCACCGAGAGCGTCTTTCAATGGCCCGGCATGGGGCTCCTGTTCCTTGAATCGATTCGCTTTGTCGATATCCCGGTCATGGGCGTCTACCTTGTCGTGATCGCCTTCTTCTTCGTTCTGGTGAATCTCATCGTCGATCTGCTTTATGTCGCTATCGACCCGCGCCTTCGTGTGAAAGAGGCCGCCTGATGCTGGCGCGGCTCTGGGACAGTGACGGTTTCTGGGCCTTTCGCCACAGCCCGGCCGCGATACTGGCCGCACTGGTGGCAATCCTGATCCTTGGCGGCGCGCTGTTGGCGCCGTGGATCGCTCGGTCCAATCCCTATGACCTGACCACCTTCAGCTTGATCGACGGACTCTTGCCTCCCGTTTGGGAAACCGGTGGAAACGCACGCTTCTTGCTCGGCACAGATGATCAGGGCCGAGACATGGTCTCGGCGATCCTTTATGGCGCTAGGCTGTCACTGCTGATCGGCCTGATGGCGATGCTGATCGCCTCGGTCCTTGGCGTCGGTCTCGGCCTTGCCGCGGGCTATTTTGGCGGCCGATTTGATGCCGTCGTAATGCGGATCGCCGATGTGCAGCTGGCGCTGCCCGCGATCCTGACCGCCCTTCTGATCGATGGCATCGCGCGGGGCCTTCTGCCGCCCTCGATGCTGGAAAACCTGCGCGTCGTGGTGCTGACGCTGGCCATTGCCCTTTCGCTCTGGGTCAACTTCGCCCGAACCGCACGCGCCTCGACCTTCGTCGAGCGCAACAAGGAATATGTGCAGGCCGCGATGATCATGGGCCAACACCCGCTGCGAGTGATGTTCTGGCATGTCCTGCCCAACATCCTCGGGCCGTTGCTGGTGATCATGACCGTCGATCTTGCTTCCGCGATCCTTCTGGAAGCCACACTGTCATTCCTCGGCATCGGCCTGCCGGCCGACAGCCCGTCGCTCGGCACACTTATCCGGATCGGCATGCAATTCCTGCTGTCAGGCGAATGGTGGATCCTCTGGGTGCCGACGCTCTTCCTCGTCGCGCTTGTTGTCTCGATCAACATCCTCGGGGATTTCCTCCGCGATGTCTTCAACCCGAGGCTGCGCTGATGCTGGACGTGCGGAGCCTCACCGTCAAGTTTCCCTCTCGGCACGGCGATTTCACCGCCATTGAGGATGTTTCGATACAGGTGGAACCCGGAGAGATCCACGGCCTCGTCGGCGAAAGTGGCGCGGGCAAATCGACCGTCGGCGCGGCGATCATCGGCCTTCTGCAGCCGCCAGGCTATGTCGCCGCCGGCTCGATGATGCTCGGCGATACCGACCTGCGCAAGCTGACGCCGCTCCAGGCCCATGCGGTCCGGGGCGACAGGATCTCGATGATCTTTCAGGATCCGCAGACCAGCCTGAACCCCTTGATGACGATCGAGGATCAGCTGATCGAGACGATTCAGACCCACAGCGATGTGGACAGGAGCGATGCCCGCAAGCGCGCGGTGGATCTTCTCGAAGAGATCGGCATCAAGAATGCCGCAACCCGGATCACCGCCTATCCGCACCAATTCTCCGGGGGCATGCGGCAACGCGTCGTCATTGCGCTGGCGCTCTGTACCGATCCCGAGCTCATCATCGCAGATGAACCCACCACAGCGCTTGACGTTGCGGTGCAAAGCCAGGTTCTCGACCTCATCCGCCGCCTTGCCGATACACTTGGCATCGGCTTCATCCTGATCACCCATGACATCGGCGTCATCGCGCAGATCACAGACAAGGTGACGGTGCTGCGCGGCGGCCGGGTCATGGAGACCGGCGACACGCCGCAGGTGCTGGGCCAGCCCGCGCATCCCTATACCAAGGCGCTGATGGCGGCGGTTCCGCGGCTCGACCGGCGCCTCAACCGCTTCCTCGTCCCTACCGAGGGTTCGCCTGCAGCTCCCGCCCTGACCGGCGGAATCGATGCTGAAGGCTGGCTGCTCGAAGGCGTAGAGGAGGGTGGGCTTGGCCTTGATATCCGCGACCTTTCGGTCCGGTTCGCAGGCACGCGGACGAGCCTCTGGCGAAAACCCGCCCCCTATGTTGCCCTCGACAGCGTCTCGATGCAGGTTCAACCTGGATCGGTCATGGGGCTGGTCGGAGAAAGCGGGTCCGGGAAATCGACACTGGCCAAGGCAGTGACTGGTCTCGTCCAGCCCGCGACCGGCACCATGCTGCTTGGTGATGACCCACTGCCGCCTGCGCATCAAAGGTCACTGGGGCACCCGGCACGGCGCCTGATCCAGATCGTGTTTCAGGATCCTTATTCCTCGCTGAATGGCCGCCACCGGATCGGCGCGATCCTAGCCGAGCCTTTGGCGCTTTACGGCCTCGAGCCCGATGCCGCACGACGTCGTGCGCTTGCCGCTGCGATGCTGGAACTGGTGGAGATGGCGCCGGACAGCATCAACCGCTACCCGCATCAGTTTTCCGGTGGTCAGCGGCAGCGCATCGCGGTGGCCCGCGCGCTCTTGGCCCGGCCGCGCTTCCTGATCTGCGACGAACCGACCTCGGCGCTTGATGTCTCGATCCAGGCGCAGGTGCTGAACCTGTTGAAGGATCTGCAAGCCAAGTTCGGCCTGACAATCCTGTTTATCAGTCATAACCTTGCCGTCGTCCGGCAGATGTCGAACGACATCACAGTCCTGCAAAACGGAGAGGTCGTGGAGGCTGGCCAATCGGAAGACTTCTTTACCAATCCTTCCGCGCCCTATTCCAGAGAGCTGCTGGCCCTGACCCCGTCGATCCAGTTCTGACTTCCAATCGCGTCGTTAACCCGTGCCCGAGCCTTGTTCCAAGTTCACTGCCGCAGCGATCGCCAGGAATTGTTCCGCTGACAATTCCAATCAGCGGACTGCCATTTGTCCAGGTCAGGTCCGGGTCAGCAACTGATAGCCGGGCGCGGTCGCGGCCTGCACGGTTGTTATTGGCGCATCCTCGATCCATGTCGTTCGATCCATCACGAACAGGGCTGAACCTACCGGAGCCGCAAGCCTGTCTGCGGTCTTCGCGTCGGCCTCGATCGCGTAGAACCGCAGATCGCACCGGCTGTATGGCTTGTGCTGGACAAGCCATTCATTTGCGCTGTGGACCGCCAGGTCGACATCCATGATTTCCGGCACTGTCTCGACGCAGATCCAGCGATCCTCCAATATATAGGGGCGCTCATCCGCCAGATGCAGCGCCTCGACATGCAACATCGCACCGGTCTTCGGTAAGCCGAACTTCTCGGCAATTGCTGGCGGCGGATTTTCGGTCCTTAGGTCAAGCAGGTTATAGCCGTAGGTGCTTCCCTGCTGCTCGACTTCCTTTCGGGCGATCGGAATATCGAACGTCGCTCGGGTAACGGGATCGGGGCGGACATGGGTACCGCCCTTGCGCCTGCGCTCGACAATCCCGGCGTCGGACAGATCGCCCATGGCGCGCTGCACTGTGCTGCGGGCGCAGCCCAGTCGTTCAGCAATATCCTTGTCACGCGGCAGCTTGTCTCCGGGCCTGTAAGTTCCGTCGAGAATCAATGCTAGGATCCGCGCCCGCACTTCTCTCCAGGAATGCCGAAGGGTCTGCGTCAAATTCCCTGCCCCAGTGTCCGAACCGTATTCTGAAAGGTCCGCGCAATTTCGTCGTGGGCCACGTGGCGTTGGCCTTTGACGACGTGCCGCCCGGCGCTCCAAACGTCACTGATGCAGGCCTGCCCATGACCGCCAAAGATCAATGTGTCGAGCGCCACGTCGCCCGTTCGATTGCAGATCCAGTGGTTGTCGGTTTCGAGTGCGACCAGATCGGCCCAACAGCCCACCTCGATGCGGCCCGACGAACGACCGGCCGCCTGCGCACCGCCGCCGACAGCCTGGTCAAAGAGCAGGCGTCCGGTGGTTTTTTCGGCCGAAGCGAGCGCCGCACGCGACCGGTCCCGCAGCCGCTGCGAATATTCCAGCGTCCGCAATTCATCAAACAAGGCGATGTGAATGTTGGAATCCGACCCAAACCCGATCCGACCGGTCGCGGCCAAGTACTCGGCCCCGTTGAAAATGCCGTCGCCGAGGCTCGATTCAGTGATCGGGCACAAGCCTGCGACCGCACCGGTACTGGCAAGTCTGACAGTTTCTTTTGAGGTCATCTGCGTGCAGTGGATCAGGCACCAGTTCTGGTTGACGTCGTGATTGCCCAGCAGCCAATCAGCCGGCCGACCGCCCAGATGCGCCTCTACTTCTTCGACCTCCGCGACCTGCTCGGCCAGATGCATGTGAACCGGTCCGATTCCAGCAGCCGCAATTGCCGCCTGAAGGCCCGCTGCATCAACCGCCCGTAGGGAATGCGGTGCCGCGCCCAGTACATAGTCGGGATCGGCCTTGCCGATGGTCTTGGCCGCAGCCGCATGAAGCAACTGGAACTGCTCGGGATCATTATCGAAACGCTGCTGACCACCCGCCAGCGGGCGACGATCGCAACCGCCGAACTGATAGAGGACCGGCAGCAGGGTCAGCCCGATACCCGTACGCCGAGCCGCCGCGATGATCCGGTCCGACATTTCGGAGATCCCGTCGTATCGCCTGCCGCCGATATCGTGGTGCAGGTAGTGGAATTCGACCACCCCCCCATAGCCCGCCTCAAGCATCTCCATAAAGACCAGCTCTGCGATCGCCTGCACATCTTCCGGCGACAGACGATCGAGGAACCGGTACATCAGGCTCCGCCAGGTCCAGAAGCTGTCTCGCGGATCCGGTCCGCGCGCCTCCGTCAGCCCTGCCATCGCCCGCTGAAAGGCATGGCTGTGCAGGTTCACCGGTGCCGGCAGAAGCATGTCGACCTTCTGCGTTGGAGTTCCATCCCCCGAAGAGACGCTTTTGATTCGCCCGTCGGCACCGATGGCCACCTGGACATCGTGCCACCAGCCTGCGCCGATAAGAGCTTGTTTGGCCTGAACTATCTGCACGGGAACGTCTTCATTGACTTCTATAAGTAGCTACATATTAATATTCGAACCGCTCCTACACAAGGATTTCAGATGCGACCCGGTGTTATCCTGACAGAGATTTCAGCGGCGACGATGACTGAAAATGGTCCAGGATACGGGCTGATCCCCGAGGCGGCGATCGTGATTGACGACGGGGTCATCGCCTGGGTGGGTGCCGAAAGGGACCTACCGGATCACTACTCCGGCATCGAAAAGGCGCCGCAGAGCGGACGGCTTGCAACGCCGGCGCTGATCGACTGCCATACCCATATCGTGCATGGTGGCAATCGGGCGAAAGAGTTCGAATTGCGGCTGGAGGGCGCGAGCTACGAACAGATAGCCCGCGCCGGTGGCGGCATCGTTTCGACCGTCGAGGCCACGCGCCGCGCGACAGAAGATGAACTGCTGGGCTCTGCCCTTCGCCGGACGGATACGCTCATCGCCGAGGGTGTTGCCGTGATAGAGGTCAAGTCCGGCTACGGCCTGGACCGCGATACGGAACTTAAGATGCTGCGCGCCGCCCGAGAGATCGCCCGCCAGCGCCCGGTGCGGGTCGTGACATCGTTTCTTGGCGCACATGCCGTCCCGAAGGGCGAAGATGCCGATCGTTACATCGACGAGGTCTGCATCCCCGCGCTGAGCGCAGCCCATGCCGAAGGGCTCGTCGATATGGTCGATGGCTTCTGCGAAGGTATCGCATATGACCCAAGCCAAATCGAACGCGTTTTCCGGGCGGCAGAGGAACTTGGCCTTCCGGTGAAGCTTCATGCCGAACAGCTCAGCAATATCGGCGGCACGGCGCTTGCGGCGCGATACGGGGCGAAGTCGGCAGACCATGTCGAATATGCAACCGAGGAGGACGCCAAGGCCCTTGCCAAGTCCGGCACGGTTGCAGTCCTGCTTCCCGGCGCGTTCTATACTTTGCACGAAACCCGGAGGCCGCCGGTAGATGGCTTTCGCAAGCATAATGTGCCGATGGCCGTCGGCACCGACTGGAATCCCGGATCCTCTCCGATGGGGTCGCTGCTCCTGGCAATGAACATGGCCTGCACCCTGTTTGGTCTCACCCCGGCCGAGGCGCTGGCAGGCACCACCCGCAATGCCGCGCGGGCGCTCGGGCTGACGGATTGCGGTGTGATTGCGGTGGGCAAGCGCGCCGATCTGGCGATCTGGAACGCTGAGGAGCCGGGGGAGCTTTCTTATGGCATCGGGATCAATCCGCTGCATCGCCGCATCTTCGGGGGCGTTGATGGATTTCCTTGAGATCAACCGAGGGACCAGCGCGCTGGTTCTGGGCCTGCCCCATACCGGAACCGACCTGCCGGAAGATTGCGCGGAGCGCCTCAACGAACGTGGCCTCAGCCTCGCCGACACCGACTGGCATATCCAGGACCTCTATGCAGGTCTCGTTGACGGGGTGACATCCGTCCGGACCAGGGTCCACAGATATGTCATCGACGTGAACCGGGACCCGACCGGCGTCAGCCTGTATCCCGGACAGAACACTACCGAACTGTGCCCCACGACCGATTTCGACGGCAATCCGATCTATCTCAGGGATCAGGTTCCCGACGCAGCAGAGATCGATCGGCGCCGGCAGCGTTACCACGCGCCCTATCACGCGGCGCTCGAGGCAGAGCTGCACCGGGTACGAGATCTGCACGGATTTGCGATTCTCTTCGATTGCCATTCGATCCGTTCGAAGATCCCGTTCCTCTTTGACGGCACACTGCCGGATTTCAATATCGGCACCAACGGCTGCGCGACCTGCGACCCGTCGATCGAAGCTGGGGTCTACCGGATCTGCCAAGAGGCAAAGGGTTACCGGTCGGTTCTGAACGGCCGCTTCAAAGGCGGCTGGACCACCCGTCATTACGGCCGGCCTGCAGAGGGCCTGAATGCCATCCAGATGGAACTGGCCCAATCGACCTATATGCTCGAAACCCCGCCATGGACTTACGCGGCGCCCTCGGCCGAGAAGCTGCAGGGCCACCTGACCGAAATCCTCAAAGCGCTTGCGACATGGAGGCCCGAATGACCGACCCCCGAAAGAACACCCGAGATATCTACCCTCCAACCGGTTCCGAACTGAATGCCAAGAGCTGGCAGACCGAGGCGCCGCTGAGGATGTTGATGAACAACCTGCATCCCGACGTGGCCGAAAATCCGCATGAACTGGTCGTCTATGGCGGCATCGGGCGGGCGGCGAGGACCTGGAAGGATTTCGACACCATCGTCGCAAGCCTGAAGGATCTTGAGGCCGATGAGACCCTCATCGTGCAGTCGGGCAAACCGATCGCTATCGTCAAGACCCACACCGATGCGCCGCGCGTTCTCATCGCGAACTCGAACCTCGTGCCGCATTGGGCGACCTGGGACCATTTCAACGAACTCGATAAGAAGGGTCTGGCCATGTATGGCCAGATGACCGCGGGTTCATGGATCTATATCGGCTCGCAAGGCATCGTTCAGGGCACCTACGAGACATTCGTCGAGGCGGGGCGGCAGCATTACGGCGGTGACCTGACCGGCAGGTGGATCCTGACCGGCGGCCTTGGCGGGATGGGCGGCGCGCAGCCGCTGGCCGCCGTCATGGCCGGGGCCTGCTGCCTGGCGGTCGAATGCAACCCTTACAGCATCGATTTCCGCCTGCGCACCCGGTATGTCGACGAAAAGACCGACAGCCTCGATGAGGCGCTGGCGATGATCGAGCGCTGGACCAAAGCCGGCGAGGCCAAGTCGGTCGGGCTTCTGGGCAACGCAGCGGACGTGTTTCCCGAGATCTACAAGCGCGGTGTCCGCCCAGACATTGTTACCGACCAGACCAGCGCCCATGACCCGCTGCATGGTTATCTGCCGCAGGGCTGGACGATGGCCGAATGGAAAGCCCGGCAAGAAAGCAACCCGAAAGCCGTCGAAATGGCCGCCCGCGCCAGCATGAAGGTACATGTCGCCGCGATGGTCGATTTCTGGAACGCTGGCGTGCCGACGCTGGATTACGGCAACAACATTCGACAGGTGGCGAAAGACGAGGGGCTAGAAAATGCGTTCGCTTTCCCCGGCTTCGTCCCCGCCTATATCCGCCCGCTCTTCTGCCGCGGCATCGGCCCGTTCCGCTGGTGCGCGCTGTCCGGCGATCCCGAGGATATCTACAAGACCGACGCCAAAATGAAGGAGTTGTTCCCCGAAAACGAACACCTGCACACCTGGCTCGACATGGCCCGGGAACGGATCGCCTTTCAGGGCCTGCCCGCACGAATTTGCTGGATCGGTCTCGGCGACCGGCATCGCGCTGGACTCGCCTTCAACGAGATGGTCGCGAGCGGTGAATTGAAGGCCCCGGTCGTGATCGGCCGCGATCATCTCGATTCGGGCTCGGTCGCCTCGCCGAACCGGGAGACCGAGGCGATGAAGGACGGATCCGACGCCGTCAGCGACTGGCCTCTCCTGAACGCGCTGGTCAACACGGCGTCGGGGGCCACGTGGGTCAGCATCCATCACGGCGGCGGCGTCGGCATGGGGTTCTCGCAGCATGCGGGCGTCGTGATCTGCGCCGACGGCACGCCGGAGGCCGCGAAACGTCTGGAGCGGGTACTGTGGAACGACCCGGCCTCGGGTGTCTGGCGCCACGCCGATGCAGGCTATGAAGAGGCCTTGAACTGTGCTCGAGAGCATGGACTGAAGTTGCCGAGGATACTGGGATAGGACATCAACTAGGAGGAGTGAGACCATGAAAAGACGTGCGTTTCTGACAACCGGCGCGCTCGGTGCCGCGGCGACGGCACTGGCAAGCCCCGCGATTGCGCAGGAGAAGCGCCAGTGGAAGCTGGTCAGCGCCTGGCCAAAGAACCTGCCGGGCCCTGGCGTGGCTGCGCAGATGCTGGCCGACCGGATCACCGCACTGTCGGGGGGCCGGATCGAGGTGCAGCTTTTTGCTTCTGGCGAACTCGTGCCGGGACCCGGCGTCTTTGATGCCGTCAGCGAGGGGACGGCAGAGCTTTATCACGCGGTGCCAGCCTATTGGGGCTCGAAATCCAAGGGCATCCTGCTGTTCGGCTCACAACCGTTCGGCCTGCGCGCGGATGAGCAGTTCGGCTGGCTCTATCATGGCGGCGGTCAGGCGCTCTATGACGAGATGTATGGCCGGTTCGGCATCAAGCCCTTTCTTTGCGGCAATTCCGGCCCGCAATGGGGTGGCTGGTTCCGCAACGAGATCAATTCGGCCGAGGATCTCAAGGGGCTGAAATTCCGCACGACCGGCCTTGCTTCGGAAATGGCCAGCAAGATGGGCATGGCGGCAGAGGCCATGAGCGGCCCGGCGATGTTCCAGGCGCTGCAGACCGGCGCGCTCGATGCCGGCGAGTTCATCGGCCCGTGGACGGATTCCGCACTTGGCTATTACCAGGTGGCCAAGAACTACTACTGGCCTGGCGTCGGAGAGCCCTCTTCTGCCGAGGAATGCGGAGTCAATGCCGCCGTTTACAACGAGCTGCCGGACGACCTGAAGCATGCGGTCAGCCTCGCCTGCGAGAGCCTCTACAACCCGGTCTGGACGGAATACACCACAAAGCATGCCGCCTCGCTGAAGGCGCTGGTCGAAGAGCATGGCGTCGAGGTCAGGATGTTCCCGGATGACGTGATTGCGGCCATGGGAAAGGCAGCGGTGGAAGTAATCGACGAGCTGCGCCAGAACGATGACGAGCTGGTCACGCGGATCACCGAAAGCTTCGTCGCCTATCGCGACTCGGTGGGCGGTTACATGACCTATGCCGACAATGGCCAGATGAACGCACGCGCGGGCGTGATGGGCTACTGACCGATCGCGCGCGCGGGTCACGCCCGCGCGCCGAATCGCCTGCGGCCGGAGGTGCAAATGCAACATGTCGCGAAGCTGTGCGACGGGATCAACCGCGGCACGGCCAGCGTAATTCGTTGGCTGGCACTTTTCATGGTGCTGATCCAATTTGCCATCGTGGTCGGGCGCTATGTCTTTGGCGTCAATTCCATTGCCGCGCAGGAAAGCGTGCTTTATCTGCATGCGACCCTCTTCATGCTGGGCGCGGGCTACACCCTGCTCGTGGACAAACACGTCCGGGTCGATGTGTTCTACGCAAAGGCCCGCCCCGAAACTCGGCGGCGGATCGACATTTTTGGCCATGTCTTCCTGCTCCTGCCCTCGATGGCGGCGTTGCTTTACTGGTCATGGCCCTCGGTCCGCAATTCCTGGAGGATCCTCGAGGGCCCGATCTCTGTCGGCGGCATCGAGGCGGTGTTCCTGTTGAAAACGCTGATCCCGGCCTTTTGCATCCTCGTCATGCTGCAATCGCTCTCGCTCCTGATCGGGCTTCTCGGCCGGGACGCGGCTGAATGACCGACTACCTTGATCTGATCATGTTCGCGGCCCTGATGGGCGCGATTCTGCTGGGCTTCCCGGTCTCTTTCAGCATTGCCGGCATTGCCATCGCCTTCGCCTATTTCGGCTGGCTGCTGGGAGAGATGGATATCACGCTTCTGGGTGCGCTGGCGCAGCGGGTCTTCGGCCTGATCAGCAATCAGGTGCTGATCGCGATTCCGCTTTTCGTGCTGATGGGCGCGATTCTGGAAAAGAGCCGCATTGCCGAGGAACTGCTCGACACGATGGGTAGGCTCTTCGGCCAGCTGCGCGGCGGCCTCGGCATATCGGTGGTGCTGGTTGGCGCGCTTCTGGCCGCCTCGACCGGCATTGTTGGTGCAACCGTTGTGGCGATGGGCCTGATCGCCCTGCCGACGATGCTGCGCACCGGCTACGATCCGCGCGTCGCCTCTGGCATCGTTTGCACCGCCGGCACACTTGGCCAGATCATCCCGCCCTCGACGCTGCTGATCATCCTCGCCGACGTGATGTCGAACGCCTATCAGCAGGCGCAGTATGAACAGGGCAAGTTCTCGGTCGAGGCGCTGTCAGTCGGCCAGTTCTTTGCCGCCGCGATCCTGCCGGGGCTGCTGCTGGTCGTGCTTTACCTGATCTACATCCTGATACGCGGCATGATCCGCCCGCATGACATGCCCCCGGCCCCCGCCGAAATGGCCAGGCCCGACCGGGCCGAGGTGATCCGCGCCATCTTGCCGCCGATCCTGCTGATCTTCGCGGTGCTTGGCGCAATTCTGGGCGGCATCGCTACACCGACCGAGGCCGCCTCGGTCGGCGCGATCGGCGCGCTTCTTATGGCCGGCCACCGGCTGGGCTTGAACCCGCGCTTGATTCTGACCGGCACCGCCGCCCTGCTCGCCCTCGGTCTCTTCGCGGGTCTCTTTCCGGTTCGCTTGCAGCGCAGCGATCTCGGGCTCGGATCCTACCTTGCCGGGGGCAGCTATGCCCTTTTGGCGATGATCGGCGCAGTCGCCGTCGCGCTCGCGCTGCGCGCGGCTCTGCGCGAACGGGTGCTGCATGAGGCGGTCGACTCGACCCTCACGATGACCGCGATGATCTTCGCGACAATCCTCTCGGCCGGTATGTTTTCACTTGTCTTCATCGGCCTCGGCGGCGAGGAGCGTGTGGCGGGCATCCTGTCGAACATGCCCGGCGGCGCCAACGGCGCACTGGTTTTCTGCATGATCTTCATCTTCGTTCTGGGCTTCTTCCTTGACTTCGTTGAAATCTCGGTGATCGTGCTGCCGCTTGTGACGCCGACGCTGATCCTGATGGGACATGACCCGATCTGGCTCGGCATCCTTATCGCGATCAACCTGCAGACCAGCTTTCTGACGCCGCCCTTCGGCTTCTCTCTGTTCTACCTGCGTGGCGCTGCACCCGAAGAGGTGACGACCGGCCAGATCTATGCCGGGGTCATCCCGTTCATCGCGCTGCAGGCGATTGGCGTCGCATTGGTGTGGGTTCTGCCCGCTTTGGCCACATGGCTGCCTGCGGCGATCTTCTGAGCACTGGTGTCAGGTCATTACGTCGGGCTTGCTGCGGCCGGTCCGGGCGGCAATCTCGCTGATCTCGGCCGCCGCGTCACGCACGGCGCTCAACGCTTCCTGGGTCTCGCGGCCATGATCCGCATCGGGCGGGGCGTACTGTTCCAGATAGACGCGCAATGTCGCGCCTTCGGTGCCGGTACCGGACAGGCGCAACACCGCACGCGCATCGCCCTCGAAGCTGATCCGCAGGCCCTGGTTCTTGCTGACCGAGCCATCGACCGGATCGGTATAGGCGTAATCATCGGCCTCGCTTACCGTCAGACCGGCAAAAGCCTGTCCCGGCAGATCTGCCAGCTTTGCCCTTAGATCACTCATCAACCCCTCGGCAGCGTCCGACGGCACCGCCTCGTAATCGTGGCGCGAATAGTAGTCCCGCCCGAACTTCTGCCAATGCGCCTTCAGGATATCGACGACCGAGGCATTGCGTTCGGCGATGATGTTAAGCCACAGCAGCACCGCCCAAAGACCATCCTTCTCGCGAACGTGGTTCGACCCTGTGCCAGCGCTTTCTTCACCGCAAAGGGTTACCAGCCCCGCATCCAGCAGGTTTCCGAAGAATTTCCAGCCGGTAGGTGTCTCGTAGTGGCCAATGCCCTTGCTGGCAGCAACCCGGTCGCTGGCGCGGCTGGTCGGCATCGAGCGGGCGACACCGGCCAGCCCCTCGGCATAGCCGGGCGCCAGATGCGCGTTGGCCGCCAGCACCGCCAGACTGTCGGACGGCGTCACGTAGATGCCGCGTCCGACGATCATGTTGCGGTCGCCGTCGCCATCCGAAGCCGCGCCGAAATCGGGCGCGTCCCCCGACATCATCAGATCGACCAGCGGTTTCGCCCAGACCGGGTTCGGGTCGGGATGGCCGCCGCCGAAATCCTCCTTGGGCACTGCATTCAGCACCGTTCCCTTTGGCGCGCCCAGCACGCCTTCCAGAATCGCCTTCGCATAGGGGCCGGTTACTGCATGCATCGCATCGAATCGCATGGTGAACCCAGATCCAAAAAGTGCCCGGATCTTGTCGAAACCGAAAAGCGTCTGCATCAGCGCCTCGTAATCCTCGACCGGGTCGACAACATCGACAGCCATCTCGCCCAGGCTCTGCCGGCCGATCGTCCCGATATCGAGATCGGGGGCATCGGCGATCAGATAGCGGTCGATCGTCTCGGTCCGCCCATGTATCGCCGCCGTAACTCCCTCCGGAGCAGGTCCGCCATTGGCGATGTTGTATTTCAGCCCGAAATCTTCATCGATACCGCCGGGATTGTGGCTGGCCGACAGGATCAGCCCGCCATCAGTGCCGTTCTTGCGGATCAGATGCGAGGCGGCAGGGGTCGACAGGATGCCGTTCTGGCCGACGATCACCCGCGCCGCGCCATTCGCCGCCGCCATCTTCAGGATCGTCTGGATCGCCGCCGCGTTGAAGAACCGCCCGTCCCCGCCCACGACGAGGGTCTTGCCCTTGGTACCGTCAATCGCGTCGAAAACCGACTGGACAAAATTCTCGACATAGCCTGGCTGCGCGAACACCCGCGTCTTCTTTCGAAGGCCCGAAGTGCCGGGTTTCTGGCCCGCGATGGGGGTGCAGGAAACTGTTTCAATCTTCATGCCAATTCCTTTCTCGCTTTCGCCGGCGGTCCGCTTCGCTCCGCCATGAGTCGGCTGACCTGATCCAGTCCGGCCGCCTCGCCGATCTCGTCCAGCGCGGCGCTGGTCCGCCGCCGCCAGTTCGGATGCTCGTCTATCGTGCCCGGCAGGTTCTGCGACTCGACCTCGCCCAAGAGATCATCAAGCTGCAGGGCGACCATCGCAACCGGCGATTCGGCAAGCGACGCATGCAGGTCGCCAACCGGATCGGCATTCAGGGCCTCGCCGCCTTTGCCAATTGCCGAGAGCAGTTTGGCCTTGTCGATATCGCGTTCAGTGCGCGCTGCCAGCGCATCGGCCTTGTCGATCCAACCGAGGCGTTGCCACCAGTCAATGTCGCGCCCCTGCCAGTATCCCTGCACCGTGGGGGTGTCATGCGTGCCGAAACAGGCCAGGCAGGCGGTTGGCAAATCCTCTGGCGGACGAAACTGACCACCCTGATCGCGCTCATATTGCAGCACGGAATAGCTGTAGAGTCCGCGCCCGTTGATCGCGTCCCGAAATCCTTCGGGCACTAGGCCAAGATCCTCGCCGACCACCACAGTTGCGGCGCGCTCCGCCTCGATGGCCACCACCGCCAGCAGCGATTCGAAGGGCTGGCGGATGTAGCCGCCGGGGCTGCCGTCGTTAGGTATCCAGAAGCTCCGGTTGAGGCCAAGAACATGGTCGATCCGCAGGATCCCCGCATGGCGCATGGTTTCGGCGATCACCCGGCGCAAGGCGGCATACCGACCCTCTTTGAGCCTTTCCGGTGCATAGGCCGCGAGGTTCCAGTTCTGCCCGGCGGGGCTCAGACGGTCCGGCGGCGCGCCAAGCGACACGCCGGTGGCCACCGACCCGGCCTCGCACCAGGTCTCTGCTGCCCCGCGCCGCGGGCCGACGGCGAGGTCGAGATAGAGTCCCGGCAGCATTCCCGCCCGCTGTGCGCGGCGCTGCACCTCGGACAGTTGCGCGTCGGCAACCCATTGCAGCCATGCATGAAATCGCATCCGCGGCGCCAAAGTTTGGCGGGAAGCGCGGACAGCGTTGCCACCGGCCGACTGCAACTCTGCCGGCCAGACCCGCCAATCCGGGCCATGCTCCTCGCTCAACGCTTCGTATAGCGTGAAATCCTCAAGGGGCTTGCCGCGCTCGGTGCAGAACCGGTTGAACTCGGACCGTTCCCGATCCCCGGCTTCTGCCTCGAATAGCTCGAACATCGACACCAGCAGCGCCCGTTGTAGCCTCCCATGGCCGGGGTAGTCGACCATCCTTGCGCCGCGCAAAGCTGCAATATCTGCCTCGTTTCCACGTAACAGGAAGCGTGTCGCGGCCGACTCGGGAATGCAGCCAATTTGATCGGGCGCAATATGGGCGCTGTTCAGGAATCCCCGGTGCGACGGCGAATAGGGGCTGATCGTATCGCTGGCGGCCCAGCCAATGGCATGGATCGGATTGATGCCCAGGAACCCGGCACCGCTGCCTCCAGCAAGCTCCACAAGCCGGGCCAGATCCTCGTAATCCCCGAGCCCCATGTTGCGCTCCGACCGCAAGGCAAAAAGTGCGGCATTGATCCCCCAGATCCGCGATCTTCCGGTCACGTCCTCGATGGATGGGGTGGTTGCCGGAGCGGCGATCAGCGTGATCTCCTCCTCCTGACAGTCTGTCTGGACGATCAGGTTGTGGATGCCCGAAGGCAGCCACGGCAGACTGGCCGGGCTTCCGGCACCCTCCACCGCAACCTTCTCTGACCCCTCAAGAACCAGACGCCAGTCACCAGCCTCCGGCAGATCGAGGTTGTTCTCTGAACCGCTTCTCACGACGATTTCTCGCGGCAATCGGCGGGTGGCATTGCCTGCGTGCCAGGCCGCCATCGCCTCGATGACCATGGCGTCATTATCGAGGATCAGCCCGTTCGCTCGAAGCAGGGCCCTGATCGTCTCCGGCGATGTGTGGCGTACCGTGCCGGAAAGATCCTGGAACTCGGTCACGATGCCATATGCGCGCGCCAGTCCGTTCAGGGCCTCGGTTGCGTTCAAGATACCAACCCGTCTTCCTTCAGTGACAGCGCCACGACCGAAGCACCTTCGACAATGATCTTCGTGTCGTTGATCTCGCAGGCAGGGAACATGTCCATTGCCGCCGTATCAACGCAGCGCACCCAGTGCTGGCCTGCGAGCGTCTTTGGCAGCACGACCTCCGCATCCCGCTCTTCGCGATTGAAGACGATGAAAACGGTATCGCATTCCCCCTCATGGCCCAAAGCCTCTGCCGAGCACCGGAGGGTCAGGCAAAGATTCGAGAGGCCGGGATATTTCCACTGCAGTGCCGCGCCGCTGAAGTCCGTCCATTCGACATCGGGCAAGCCGTCATGCGGCCGCTTAGCGCCATGCAGGAAGCGGGATTGCCGCAAGGAT
Source organism: Paracoccaceae bacterium (assembly GCA_041633555.1). GTDB lineage: Bacteria > Pseudomonadota > Alphaproteobacteria > Rhodobacterales > Rhodobacteraceae > JAHEAO01. The sequence continues at coordinate 67,210 of JBFKFZ010000007.1, forward strand.
TTGTGTGAGCGCCGAAACTCTGAAAGCCGTGCCACGAATTCCGTCAACGCATCGTCCGCCTTGGCCCAGTTAACCCAGCCGATCGGATTGTCCTGACAATAGGCGTTGTTGTTGCCAGCCTGCGAGTTGCCGATTTCATCACCCGCCAGCAGCATCGGTGTGCCCTGCGACAGAAACAGCGTCGCAAGCATATTGCGCTGCCGCCGTGCCCGTCGCGTCAGGATAACCGGATCGTCGGTATCTCCTTCGACGCCGCAATTGTCGCTATGATTTTCATGATGCCCGTCGGCGCCGCCCTCCCCATTCGCCTCGTTGTGGCGGTGGTTGTAGCGGGTCACATCGGCCAGCGTGAAACCGTCATGTGCCGTGACCAGATTGACAGAGGACCAAGCGCGCCGCCCATGCCTGTCGAACTCACCTGCTGACCCGAGCAGGCGCGCACTGAGGTCCTGCGCACTATGGGCATCGCCCCGCCAGAAGCGTCGAACGGCATCCCTGTACCCGTCGTTCCATTCGGAGAATTCATGCGGGAACTCTCCCAGCCGGTAGCCCCCGGGGCCGATATCCCAGGGCTCCGCGATCAGCTTCACACCGGCCAGAACAGGATCCTGCCGAAGTGCGTCGAGAAATCCGCCATGAGGGTCGAAACCGTGATCCTCGCGGCCAAGGGTCGTCGCCAGATCGAAGCGGAAGCCGTCGATGCCCATCTGCTCGACCCAAAATCGCAAACTGTCCATCACCATGCGCAGGACGTAAGGATGCGAGATGTTCAGCGTGTTGCCGCAGCCGGTATCGTTCACGTAATAGCGTGGCTGACCTGAAATCAGCCGATAGTAGGATGCGTTGTCGAGCCCCCGGTAACAGAGCGTTGGGCCTCGGTGATCACCCTCGGCGGTATGGTTGTAAACCACATCCAGAATGACCTCGATCCCAGCCGAATGGAACCGCCGCACCATGTCCTGAAAGCCCGCCAGACCTTGCGGCCCAAAATAGCGCGGTTCGGGAGCAAAGAAGCCGATCGTGTTGTAACCCCAGAAGTTCCGCAATCCGCGCTCGACCAGAAATCCGTCGTCCAGCAGGGAGTGAACCGGCAGCAATTCGATCGCCGTGATGCCAAGCTTCTGAAGATGCTCAATTATGGCTTCCGAGGCGAGCCCTTCGTAGGTGCCTTTGAGCCTTTCCGCGACGCCGGGATGTTCCTGTGTCAGCCCCTTGGTGTGGGCCTCGTAGATCAGGGATTCGGCGCGGTCGCGGGCTGCGGGGCGCTCAAGCCGGGAAAACAGCGCGGGATCGGAAACCACAGACTTCGGGACATAGGCCGCACTGTCACGCGGATCGAAAGACAGATCCTGCCCGGACGAGGCGACATCGTAGCCAAGCGTCGCCGCGTGATTGGACCAGCTGCCGCGAAATTCACGGGTATAGGGGTCGAGCAGCAGCTTGTTGGGGTTGAAGCGGTGCCCCCGCTCGGGCGCATAGCTGCCGTTCGCGCGGTAGCCATAGGCGGTGCCGGGCACCAGCCCCGGTGCATAGCCATGCCAGACCGGCCCGGTGCGCTCGGGAAGCTTGTGCCGCGCGACCTCGGTCTTGCCGTCTGGCGAGAAGATGCACAGGTCGATGCTTTGCGCATTTGCGGAGAAGACGGCGAAATTCGTTCCCTCACCGTCGAAACTCGCCCCAAGACGATGCGAACGGCCGGCCTGCAGTTTCAATTTCGGCGCACCTTCGTGCATCATCAGGAACGATCCTTGACCAGCGATTTGTAGAGATCGAGATAGGACTGGGCAGAAATGTCCCAACCGACCGGATGCCGCATCGCGTTGCGCACCATCTTGTCCCAGACCCTGGTCTGGTGGAACAGATCGCAGGTCCTGCCGATGGCCTCATCCAGTGCTGCGGCCGTAACCGGCGCGAACTGCACGCCGGTCGCGCAGCCCGCCGCAATCGCGGCCTCGTTCGCGTCGATGACAGTATCGGCAAGCCCGCCCGTTCGGGCCACCACCGGCAGCGTGCCGTATCGCAGCCCGTATAGCTGGGTCAGCCCGCAGGGCTCGAACCGCGAGGGGATCAGGATGGCGTCGCTGCCCCCCTGCATCAGGTGGGAAAGCGGCTCGTCATATCCAATAATCGCGCCCACAGCCCCGGTATGGGCCCGCGCCGCGGCCACGAATCCGCCTTCGAGCCCGCTGTCCCCGGACCCCAGAACAACCAGCCTCGCCCCGCGCGCAACGATGCCGGGTACAACCTTCAGCAGCAGATCCAGCCCTTTCTGGGTCGTCAGCCGGCTGACCACGCAGAAGATCGGCGCATCGGGATTCGGCGTAAGCCCGAACCGCCGCTCAACTTCCTCGCGGTTCTGCTGTTTGCGCTTCAGGGTCCGGGCCGAATAGGTCGCCGGCAGGGCGTCATCTTCCTCGGGGTTCCAGACATCGAGGTCGATACCGTTAAGAATGCCCGTCAGATCCTGCCGCCGCGCCCGCAATATTCCCTCCAGTCCCAAGCCGAATTCCGCCTGCATCAGTTCGCGGGCATAGGTCGGGCTGACCGTCGTGATCTTGTCGCTGAATGCAATGCCAGCCTTCAGAAAGCCGAGATAGCCGAAATATTCCATCCCCTCGGATGTGAAGAGGTCGGTCTTCAGATTGAGGGCCGAGCAGATCGAGGGCGGGAAAAGGCCCTGAAACGCGATGTTGTGTATCGTCAGTATGCAGGGCGGAACTGGGCCATCGGCCATCTTCAGGTAGGCGGGCACCAGTCCGGCCTGCCAGTCATGCACATGCACGAGATCCGGGGACCAGTCCGCGGCACCCTCTTGCGCCACTTTTGCCCCGATCCGCGACAGGGCGCCAAAGCGCAGATGGTTGTCCGACCAATCGCGTCCTTCGCTGTTCAGATAGATGCTGCCCGGCCGGTCGAAGAGATGCGGCGCAACCAGCAGCAGCAGGTCCAGCCCCTCGGCCTGCGCCGAAACCAGCCGCGCAGGCCCGCCATGAAGATCGCTTGACTCCAGAACAGTCTCGCCATTCTGCACGATGCCGCCCAACTGCGGATAAGCGGGCAGCAGGACCTTTACGCCAACGCCCGCGTCGGCGAGCGTTTTCGGCACCGCACCGATGACATCGGCCAGCCCCCCCGTCTTGACGAACGGGGCGCATTCGGATGCGACGAAAAGTACGTTCATCCGGTCAGTCCAGCATGTCGATCATCGGTTGAGTGATCAGGCAGACACCACCTTCCGATCGCCTGAACCGTTTGGCGTCCAGTTCGGGATCCTCTCCGACAACCAGTCCTTCAGGGATCCTGACCCCCCGGTCGAGCACCACATTTGTTAGCCGAGACTTACGTCCGATTTCCACGTAGGGCATGGCGATCACGCCTTCGAGCGTCGAGAAGGAATGGGTCCGTACACCGGTGAACAGCAGGCAGCGGTTGAGTTGGGAACCAGAGATGATGCAGCCACCAGAGACCATCGACGACAATGCCAGCCCGCGCCGACCCTCTTCGTTGTGAATGAACTTGGCAGGCGGCGTCAGTTCTGAATAGGTCCAGATCGGCCAGCTATTGTCGTAAAGGTCGAGCTCGGGCGTGAAATCCGTCAGGTCGATATTGGCCTGCCAGAAAGCGTCGACGGTGCCGACGTCGCGCCAGTAGGGCTCCTTGTCTGGCCCGGTGCGCACGCAGGACCGGCTGAAGGGATGCGCGACGGCTTTGCCCTTCTTTACGATTTCGGGAATGATGTCCTTGCCGAAATCACTGCTGGAATTCGGATCATTCGCATCCTTGTGCAGAAGCTCGATCAGGTAGGCGGTTTCAAACACGTAGATGCCCATGCTGGCCAATGCCTGATCCGGATGGCCGGGCATCGCCGGGGGATCGGCGGGCTTCTCGACGAAATCAAGGATACGGTCGTTCTCGTCGACATGCATCACACCGAAGGCACTGGCCTCTTTCCGGGGGACAGCGATACATCCCACGGTCACATCGGCACCACTATCCACATGCTGCTTGATCATCAGTGAATAGTCCTGCTTGTAGATGTGATCGCCAGCCAGGATGATGATGTATTTCGTGTTGTAACTTTCGATGATGTCGATGTTCTGGGTCACTGCATCCGCAGTTCCACGATACCAGTTATCTTCATCCAGCCGCTGAGAGGCGGGCAGGATATCCATTGACTCGTTGCGCTCTGCGCGAAAGAAGCTCCAGCCGCGCTGCAAGTGGCGGATCAGGCTATGCGCCTTGTACTGCGTCGCAACGCCGAGCCGCCGGATGCCGGAATTGACCGCATTGGACAGCGCAAAGTCGATGATCCGGCTCTTGCCACCGAAATAGACCGCCGGCTTGGCGCGCTTGTCGGTTAATTCCTTCAATCGGCTGCCGCGCCCGCCGGCCAGAACGAACGCCATCGTCTGCTGGGCTAGTCTCTCCGGTTGATCGTTCATGTCCAGATCCCTCTGTTGGCTTATGCTTTTTTCTGCCCGGATGGGCTATCAAGCTCAAAAAACAGCGTTGATAGAGGCGGCAGTGTTATGGTCAATGAATGCGCCCGGCCCGAAGCTGCAACCTGCTGGCTGGTCGTTCCGCCCAGATTGCCCCGCCCTTGGCCGCCATAATGTTCCGAGTCGGTGTTCAGCTTCTCGACCCACCGGCCCGGTTCCGGCACACCAATGCGGCGGTCCCGCCGCTCAACGGGCGTGAAATTCGACACGACGAGCATGGGCGGAGCGTCTCCGGTGCCACGGCGTATCCAGGCAAGAATGCTCTCGTCGCCGGCCGATTCCTCAATCCATTCAAAGCCCTTGGCCTTACAGTCAAGTTCGTGCAGCGCCGGCATCTCGGCGTAGAGACGATTCAGGTCGCGCACCAGAGTCTGCATGCCAAGATGCGCGTCCCGATCCAGCAAGTGCCAGTCGAGGCTGCCATCGTGGTCCCATTCCCGGCCTTGTGCAAATTCATTGCCCATGAACAGCAGTTTCTTGCCCGGGTGGCCCCACATGAAGCCGTAATAAGCGCGCAGGTTGGCGAACTTGTCGGGGCCGGGGCCCGGCATCCGCGACAGGATAGAGCCTTTGCCATGCACCACTTCGTCATGGCTGAGCGGCAGGATGAAATTCTCGCTGAATGCGTAGTGCAGGCCGAAGGTCAGTTTGTTGTGGTGATATTTGCGGTGCACCGGGTCTTCGGACATGTAGGACAGCGTGTCGTTCATCCAGCCCATGTTCCATTTGAAGCCGAAACCCAAACCGCCGTTATCGGTCGGCGATGAAACACCCGGGAAGGCAGTGGATTCCTCGGCCACCGTCATGATGCCGGGCACTTCCGAATAAACTGCCTCGTTCATGCGCTGAAGAAAGGCAATCGCTTCCAGGTTCTCGCGCCCGCCATGAATGTTCGGAACCCATTCGCCCTCTTTCCGCGAATAGTCGCGGTAGAGCATGGAAGCGACCGCATCGACGCGCAGACCGTCTACGTGATGCTCGCGCAACCAGTATATCGCGTTGGCGACAAGGTAATTGGCGACTTCGCTTCGACCGTAATTGTAGACCAGGGTGTTCCAGTCCGGATGGAACCCTTCCTTGCGGTCCGCATGTTCGTAAAGCGCGGTTCCGTCAAACCTGCCCAATCCGTGCTGATCTTCCGGAAAGTGGCCCGGCACCCAGTCAAGGATCAAGCCGATATCGTTGGCATGGCAGGCCTCGACGAAGCCGCGGAACTCCGCGGGCGTGCCATGCCGGATGGTCGGTGCGAATAGGCCTATCGGCTGATATCCCCAGGACCCGTCAAAAGGATATTCCGATATCGGCATCAGCTCGATGTGGGTGAACCCCATTTCTTTGACGTAGGATACAAGCTGTTCGGCAAGCTCGTCATAGGAAAGCGAACGCCCCCCGTCCTCGATCACGCGCCGCCACGATCCCAGATGCACTTCGTAAATCGTGATCGGCTTGTCGATCCGTTGCAGGGCCTCGCGTCGCGACATCCAGGCATCATCGTTCCAGTCATGTCCTGCAAGTTGGCGCGTCACCGAAGCTGTCCTCGGCGGGTGTTCAGCCCCGAATCCGACCGGATCCGACTTCTGCGGCAAGAGATGACCATGCCCGTCGAGAAGCTCGTACTTGTAAGGCTCGCCCTCACCGACGCCCGGTATGAAGATCTCCCAGACACCGGTCTGCCCGCGCCGCCGCATGGGGTGGCGGCGGCCATCCCAGCCGTTGAAATCACCGACCACGGACACGCGCTGGGCATTCGGCGCCCAGACAGCGAAATGAGTGCCGTCGGCGCCTTCATGCTGAATGATATGCGCCCCAAGAACATCCCACAGGCGGCGATGCGAGCCCTCGCCGATCAGATATTCGTCGAACTGACCCATTACCGGGCCAAAGCGATAAGGGTCATCCAGCGACCAACTGGCCCCACCGCGGGTCATGCGAAGCCGGTATTCGAACCGCTTCTTGCGCCGCCCCATATATCCGTAAAACAGGCCCCCCGCCCGGCCTATCGGGTCCAGATCTGCCACCTTGCGCCCGGTCTTCGCGTCGATCACCTCAACGCTTTCCGCCGCGGGTTGAAAAGTGCAGACGGCCAGCTTGCCGTCAACTTCGTGCATTCCGAGATGCCCGAACGGATCACCATGACGTCCTGAAACGATTGCACCTGCGTTCTCCGGACTGATCAAGGAACCCTGCCCCCTTCAAAATTGCTCTGCTGAATCTCTTAACCTTAGCTGTCGGCGATTGACTTGGCATCCCAAATCTCGCGGGCATATCCCGCGATCGTGCGATCAGAGGAAAACCAGCCAACCCGCGCGGTGTTCATGATGGCCATTCGGGTCCAGCTTTCGGTGTCTAGATAGGCCGCATCAACTTCCCTCTGCGTCTTGAAATAGCTGTCAAAGTCGCAGGTGACGAGGAAGTAGTCATGCTCGTAGAGCCGCTTCACCAGCCCGGCATAGCGCCCCGGTTCCTGCGGCGAGAACTTACCTTGCGATATCTGTTCCAGCACTCGAGACAGCCGCGGGCTCGCCTCGATCGCCTTCCGCGCAAAATCCGGGACCGCCCTGCGCTCCACCACTTCCGCGGCGGTCAGACCGAACAGAAAGAAGTTCTCCGCCCCGACATGCTCACGGATCTCGACATTGGCGCCGTCGAGCGTTCCAATTGTTGGCGCACCGTTCAGGGCGAACTTCATGTTGCCTGTGCCAGAGGCTTCCTTGCCGGCGGTCGAGATCTGTTCCGAAAGGTCCGCCGCCGGGATCAGAATCTCGGCCATCGTGACATTGTAGTTCTCGGGGTAGACCACCTGCAACAGGTGCCGTGTGGCAGGGTCGGCGTTCACCACGCGGGCGACATCGTTGATCAGGTGAATGATCTCCTTCGCCACGACATAGCCCGGAGCCGCCTTGCCGCCGAAGATCTTCAGACGGGGCGTCCAGTTCGCCGACGGCGCGTCGCGCATCTCGTTCCAGAGTGCGACTGTTTCCAGGACGTTCATCAGCTGGCGCTTGTATTCGTGAATCCGTTTGATCTGCACATCGAAGATCGCGGATGTGTCGATGACGGCCCCGTGTCCGGCCAGAAGACGGGTCGCAAGGCGGTGCTTGTTCTGCAGTTTCGCGTCCCGGAACGCCTCCTGGAAACCGTGATCGTCAGCATGAACCTGCAATTCCTGCAGCCGCTCGAGATCATCCTGCCAGCCGGTGCCGATTGTCTGGTTGATCAGTTCGCGCAGCGGTGGGTTCGACGAATGCAACCAGCGTCGCGGAGTGATGCCATTGGTCTGGTTGACGATCCGCTCTGGATAGGAACGGTGCAGGTCTGCAAACACGGTCTCTTTGACGAGGCTGGTATGCAGCGCCGATACGCCATTGACTCGATGTGCCATGACAAAGGCAAGTTCCCCCATCCGGACCGAACCGCTTTTCAGGATCCGCGTGTCCCCACCGCTGGCGGCCAGATGGGCCGTCTCGATCTCGACGATGATCTGGTGGTGCCGCGGCAGAATGCGCCGGAACAACCCCTCGGGCCATTGCTCAAGGGCTTCCGGCAACAGGGTATGGTTGGTGTAGCCTAGGCAGGCCCGTGCAATCTCAATCGCCTCGTCGATCGCGATGCCATGAATATCGGTCAGGAGGCGGACGAGTTCGGGGCCCGCAATCGCCGGGTGCGTGTCATTGAGCTGGATCGCGACATGGTCCGCCAGATCCCGCAGGTCGTGGCCCTCGGACTGGTACCGGCGCAAAAGGTCCTGGATCGAGGCCGAGGTGAAGAAATATTCCTGCTTCAGCCGCAGTTCCTTGCCGGTCTCGGTGGTGTCATCCGGATAGAGAACCCGCGAAATCGTCCGAGCCAGGGCCTCCGGCTCGGTCGCGGCCAGATACTCACCGCGGTTGAAGCTGGCGAGATCAAAGACCCGGGTCGGTTTCGCCGCCCAGAGCCGCAAAGTGTTTGCCCATTTTGCCTGCCAGCCGACCACCGGCGTATCATAGGCCAATGCGATGACAGTTTCCGCCGGTTCCCACTGCTTGCCGCTTTCGCCTGTAACGACCTCTCCGCCGAAACCGATGGTGAAACTGACCTCGGGCCGCTCAAACTCCCAGGCATGGCGTTGTGCAAGCCAGCTTTCGGCGGTTTCGACCTGACGCCCATCCTCAAAATGCTGCTCGAACAAGCCGTGCTCGTAGCGGATGCCATAGCCGTAAGCCGGGATACCCAAGGTCGAGAGGCTGTCCAGAAAACAGGCCGCCAGGCGGCCAAGTCCGCCATTTCCCAAAGCGGCATCGGGCTCATTAGCAACCACCTCTGCGTAGTCCTGGCCGAAAGAGGCCATCGTCTCGCGTGCGATATCCTCGACGCCCAGATTGACGGCGACGTCTTCGATCAGCCGGCCGATCAGGAATTCCATCGACAGGTAATATACCCGCTTGCCCTTCTCCTCGTACGTGCGCCTCGTGCTGGCGAACCATGGATCGACCACGAGATCCCGCAATGCCAGCGACAGCGCCATCCGCCAGTCATAGAGCGTCGCGTGGCTTTCATCCTTACCCAGCGAATAGGTCAGATGGTGCGATACGGCCGTACGCATGGCTTTGGTTTCGATTGGATTGGTCATGTCTTTTGGCATCAGTATTCGCTTTGGTTGCGTGGCAAAGAGAGCTTAGGTTAGCGCAAACATAACCGCTCCGCCAGCCGAAGTTTGCAATTCGCCGGCCGCCTGTTGCAGACGCATCATGCAGGCACATTTTGCAGTAGTCCATACCCGATGTCCCTGGCTCGCGGCCAGACTCGCGCGTATTCCACCGCGATCCGGCATTTCACCCGGCAACCTCGCGAAAGGAGGACGAAAGAACGCCGTTCCGACGCGAACTTAACCCATGCCGCGTTGCGTGCCGAGGAGCGGACGCAGGCATCGACGAACTGCACGCCCTTCAACCTATCCTCGACCGTCGGATAGATCACGTCGGCCGGACAGGCCCTTCCCTCGCGCCGCGCCTGAATGGCTTCTGCGGCCCCGGCATAGATCGTGGCGAAACCTTACAGATACCCCACTGGATGGCCAGGCGGCACCCTGCTGACTCGACCAGAAGCCGCGCCCGCCCCGGCCCCGCCAAGGGCGATCAGCCGCTTGGGCTCCCCGAACGGTGTATGCCACAGGTGGTTCGGCTGCTCCTGCTCCCAGGCCAACCCGCCCTTCGTACCATAAACGCGCAACCGCAGCGCATTTTCGTTGCCCGGAGCGACCTGCGACGCCCAGAGCATCCCCCGCGCGCTACCTTTCCAGCGCAGCATCACGTGGCAATTGTCGTCGAGCTTCCGGCCCGAGACGAAGGTCTGCATGTCTGCCGCCAGCGCCTCCAGTTCCAGCCCCGAAACGAAACTCGCCAGATTGAAGGCATGCGTCCCGATGTCGCCAATCGCCCCTCCGGCACCTGAACGCGCCGGATCGGTGCGCCAGCGCGCCTGCCGACATCACTTTCATCTGGGAGGACCACCATAACGGCGTCCGCGCCGAGAAATCCCGCACCACCGGGCAGGCGATGCCCGAGCTTGCCCGTCCTGGACTGACGGTCCCAGCGATTAGCGCGATCGATATCGCGCTGTGGGATATCCTTGGCAAAGCCGACGGAAAGCCGGTCTGGCAACTGCTCGGCGGCCGCAAGTCAGACCGCCTGCCCGCCTATGCCTCTGGCGGCCGGGCGGACGAGGCGCAGATCGGGACGCAGTTGCGGGGTTACATCGACAAGGGCGGTTTCACAGCCGTCAAGATGCGGGTCGGCGCGATGGACGGCGCACGCGTGAAGGCTGCGCGCAAAGCCCTTGGCCCGAATGTCGAGCTGATGGTCGATGCCCACGGCACCTACTCCGTTGCCGACGCCAGGCGCTTCGGCTACCTGAAGCGCGACGAAGACCTCGCCTGGTTCGAGGAGCCGGTGATCGCCGATGACAAGCCCGGTCTGGCCGAGCTGCGCACAGAGACGCAGATCCCCATAGCCGTCGGAGACTCCGAGGCGACGCGCTATGCCTTCCGTGATCTCGCCATGCTCCGCGCGGCTGACATCTTCCGGCCAGACCCCGCTTTTTGCGGTGGCATCACCGAGGCGATGCGGATAGGAACCCTGGCCAGCGCCTTCAATCTGAGGCTGGCGCCGCACCTTTGGGCGGGCGCGCCTTGTTTCATCGCCGGCCTTCACATCTGCGCCGCCTCGCCGGCCAGGTTCACCGTGGAATATTCGCTGGGGACCAACCCGATGATCCATGATCTTGCTGCGGAGGTAGTAGCCGTCTCAAACGGCATGATCGCCATCCCGGAGGCCCCCGGCCTCGGCCTGACCAGCAACGAAAAGGTCCTGAAGGACCGCGCAATCGCATGACCACCAAAACCGACAATGGCCTTCTGCCGACCCTTGCTGCCCATCTTTACGCGGTTGCCAAAACAACAGGCGGCAAAGCCCCCTCCGAACGCGGACTAGCCGAACATTTCGCTGTCAGCCGCGGTCAGGTGCGGGAAGCGTTGGCAATCCTCGAAGCCATGCAGGTCATCGAGCGCCGCGCCAAGTCGGGCATCTACATCAACGAGGACCATGCAGGTATCGAGGCAATGGCGTTCTATGCCCGCGCCAGCATTCCGCTGGAGCCGCGCCAGATCTACGAGGCGGTCGAGGTCCGCAGGATCCACGAGATCAAGGCCGCTGAACTTGCCGCCGAACGCGCCACCCAGGCAAATCTCGACCGACTGAAGCAGATCCTCGACGCGTCCGAAATACATATTGCGGAGGGTCTGGGCCTTGCCAAGCTCGACCACGATTTCCACCTCGAGATTGTCCGGGCGACCCAGAACACGGTGTTCTACAACATCTGCAGAACCTTCTACGCACTCTCGGAAAAGAGGCTGCCGATCTATTTCGAGAAGGTCGAGCGAAACCGGAATTCCCATGCCGAGCATAAACGGATCTACGATGCCCTTGTGAACCGCGACGCCACGCTGGCACAGGCCCTGATGAACAGCCATCTGCGCGGGGCGATGAGCTACTGGGCCGAGCTTCTGGAACCTGCGTCCGAAGACAGCGCCCCGGAATGACCGGCCCCGCGATCTTCTCGACCCATCCGCTGCACCCTGAAATCACGCGGGACCTGCAGGCGCCTGGTGCGCTCACCATCAGCAGCGCGCCGACACCGGACGCAATCCTTGACGAAAGCGCAGGTGCCGAGATCATTGTCGTCCGCGCCCCCATACCCGCCGAGATCATCGACCGCGAAGACATCTGAAGGCGCTGGTGCGTCACGGCGCGGGTCTCGACATGATACCGGTCGCCGAAGCCAGGCAAGCGGGTGTGCTGGTCGCTAACGTGCCCGCAGTCAACGCCGTTACGATCGCCGAGCACATCATCTGGTCTGCGATGTCGCTCCTCCGCCGGCACCCCGCGGGTGGCCTCCGATCTCCGCGCCAAGGGCTGGGAATCCGCCCGACGCCATTCCAACGCAGGCCGCGAACTGACCGGCCGCTTGATCGGCATCGTTGGCATTGGCAATGTCGGCCGCGCGCTGACCCGGATCGCACAGCGCGGTTTCGGCATGCAGGTCCTCGCCCACGCCCGCACGCCCGGGAACTTGCCCCATGGCGTCGAAGCGACGCGGCTGAGCGATCTTCCCGTGCGGGCAGACATCGTGGCACTTCGCTGTCCGCTGACGGATGAGACGACCGGGCTGATCGAGGCCGCTGCCGTCGCGCAGATGAAACCCGACGCGTTCCTCGTCAACGTCGCCCGCGGCCCGGTCTTAGGGGAAGCGGGCCTGCTCGCGGCCCTCCAATCGGGCAAGCCGGCAGGCGCATGCTGGATGTATTCTCCCGCTAGCCTCTGCCCGCCGATCACCCTCTCCCGGCGCTCCCGAACGTCATTCTGACGCCGCACATGGCCGGCATTACCGAAGAAAGCAGGCTGCGGATGAGGCAAGGCGTGGTCCATGAGGTCCGGCGCATCATCCCGGGCGAGCCCCCCCCCCGGGAGAACTTCGTGAATCCCGCGGCCCTGACCGCCTTTCGCGCGCGATTTCCGGCAAGATGAACCTGCCCCGGACCTGATCCGAGAACTCGGCAGTTCAGGCCATCGCCAGATTGTTCCCCTATCGGCATCGAACAGCAGCACCTTGTCCGGCTTCCAGCCGAACCGCACCACTTCGTCGAGTTTCATCTTCATCTGCGCCGAAATCGTCGCACGCAGTTTCGCCCCGCCGACCTCGATGGCCAGGATCTTGATCACGCCGTGACCCTCGATATCGAAGACCCTTCCGTCTACCGAAGCGCCGCCCTCCAGCACGAGGTTCTCGGGGCGGATCCCGTAGATCAGTCTTCGCCCTTCACCTGACCAACCGGAGGAGACGGACTGATGGAATCCTTCGCGCCGCATCTTGGCCGCACCGCCTTCCAGCGACCCCCAGATGAGGTTCATTGGCGGCATCCGACCGACCGCGCCACGAAAGTGTTGATCGGCGCGTCATAGACCTCGGCGGGCGACCCGACCTGGACCAGCCGACCCTTGTTCAGAACTCCGATCTTGTCGCCCATCGACATTGCCTCGACCTGATCGTGCGTGACGAACGGGAAGGTAGCACCAAGATTGTTGCGCAGGGATTCTAGCTCAACCCGCAGCGCCTCGCGCAGGTTTGCATCCAGCGCTGACAAGGGCTCGTCCATCAGGAACACCGAGGGCTCGCGCACAATGGCACGGCCTATCGAAACGCGTTGCATCTCTCCTCCCGACAGCCGTTCAACCTTTCGGTCCAGCAGCGGCGTGATCTGCAGCGTCTTCGCTGCCTTTTCGACCCGCTCGGCAATTTGCGCCTCGGTCAACTTGCGGATCTTCGATCTCAACGGAAATTCCAGGTTCCCGCGCACCGTAAGCCGCGGGTAGAGCGGATATTGCTGCAGCACGAGCGCCACATCGCGTTCCGCCGCGTTCCAGCTGGCCACATCTTGGCTGTTGATCAGCACCGCCCCTCGCCGGGCCGCTCCAGCCCCGCGATGACTCGCAGGGTCGTCGTCTTGCCCGCGCCGGTCTGGCCCAGCAGCACGAAGAACTCGCCATCTTCGATCTTCAGGTCGAGCCCCCGCAAGGCCCGGCTGGCTCCGAATGACTTCGAGATCCCCCTTCCGCCTCACCGACCCGCAGCATTCGTCAACTGCTCGATAAGAACAGGAAAGGGCCGCCCCGATGGACGGCCCCAAAAAGATTCAGACCAAGTTTCCTACTTCTTGGTGATGCGCCCGTCGAGATAGGGCTTGTAGGGCGCATTCGCGGCAAGATACTCCGCCGTGACATCGGCCAGATCCGGCCCGAAGTCATAGGCGTTCGCGGCCTCGATGAACATCGCATAGCCGTCACCGCCATTGCGCACGAAGTTGTTCGAAACGACGCCGTAATTCGCCGCCGGATCGATCGGCGCTCCGCCGACCATCACGTCGCTCACCCGCGACCCGGCAGGCTGGCTGCCGTCAAAGGCAAAGGACATGCCCGCCACTTGCGGGAACCGGCCGCTGCCATCCTCGATCTGGCTGACACCGTTTTCCAGCGCGTCGATGATGGTCTGACCGCTGACAGTGAAGGTCGAGAGCGTATTCTGGAACGGCAGCACTGTCAGAACCTCGCCCATCGTCACTTCGCCGGCATCGATCGAGGCGCGCAGACCACCGCCATTGGCGATCGCAATCTGGACGCCCTGATCCTTGACGCGGTCGAGCATCGCATCGGCCACGAGGTTGCCCATGGTGCATTCCTGCGCCCGGCAATTGGCACGGTCGCCGTCAATGGGTTCGGCGGCCTCGGCCACCACCTTGTTGCGGATCTCGTCGAGCGGTGCTGCCGCCTCCGCAATCCTCGCCTTCGTGGCTTCGTCCTCGGTCACGGCGGCATCCATGATGATTGGCTCGCCAACAGCTTCGGTGATCACGCCTTCGTCGTTGAAGGTCACGTTCAGCTCGCCCAGGAACTTGCCGTAGGCATAGGCCTGCACGATTGCCGTATCACCGACCATGACAGGGTATGGGCCTTTCGCCCCCTCGATCGTATTCGACAGCAGGCTGTTGTCATGCCCGCCGACGATCACATCGACGCCGGTTGTCCCTTCGGCCACGCGCTTGTCGACATTCAGCCCCGAATGCGACAGCACGATGATCTTGTTGACCCCCTCGCCCGTCAGCTTGTCGACCTCGCCCTGAACCGCAGCGACCGGATCGGAGAAGGTGATGTTAGCGCCGGGCGAGGCCAATTCCGGCGTATCCTCCGGTGTCAGCCCGATCAGGCCGATCTTTTCACCCCCGCGCTCGATGACCGTCGATTTCGCCAGCTTGTCCGCCAGGAGTGGCTCCGCCGAAACATCGGCATTCGACATCAGCACCGGAAAATTGACCGCGTCCATGAAACCGCGCAGCACTTCCGGGCCATCGTCGAATTCGTGGTTGCCCACAGTCATCGCATCATAGCCCATCTTGTTCATCATCTCGGCCGCCAGTGCGCCCTTGTAATAGGTGTAGAACAACGTGCCCTGGAACTGGTCGCCGCCATCGACAAGGATGTAGTTGTTGGTCCGGCCCTTAGCCGCCTCGACCGCGGTGGCCAGACGCGCCGACCCGCCAAAGCACTCGCCCGCAGTATTGTCCTCTTCCGAACAGCCCGAATCAAACTTCGAAATCGGCTCGAAGCGTGCGTGGAAATCATTGGTATGAAGAATGGTCAGTGAATAATCGGCAAGGGCTGCTTCGCCCGAAAGCGCAAGAACAGCGGCTAATGTCAGTAAACGTGTATACATGGATAACCCCCCCATCTGGTGACGCCGTCACACTGGCGCGACTTCACTTCCATGTCAAAGCCTGTTGCGCGCCCATTCGTCGCGGAAGCCGGCGGCAATTGCATTGCACCATGCGCTTGACCGGACGTCGGCCAGAGGGCATTTCTTGGCCATGCTGATCTACAAGATTTTCCGCCCATCCGAATGGGCAGAGCTTCGCCACTACGGCGTGACCGCCGGATCGGCCGTGGACGTCGCGGACGGATACGTGCATTTCTCGGGCGCCAGCCAGGTTCACGAAACCTGCGCCAAGTATTTCGCCGGAGAGGACGGGCTGATGCTGCTGGCCGCAGACCCCGAGAAGCTCGGCCCAGACCTGAAATGGGAGCCTTCGCGTGACGGCGCCCTGTTCCCGCACCTCTACCGCTCGCTGCAGATGTCGGATGTGGTCTGGCACCACGCCCTGCCGCGCGGCGAACATGGCCATATCTTCCCGGACCTGCCGGAATGAGCCTGAGAGAGCGGGCAGGCCTTGCGCTGCTGCACCGCCTCGATCCCGAAATGGCCCACGGTCTGGCGCTGAAAGCGCTGCGCGCCGGCCTCGCGCCGCTGCCCGGACCGGTCTCTTCGCCGCGCCTCGCGACCTGGCTGGCGGGACTCACCTTGCCGAACCCGGTCGGCCTTGCCGCGGGCTTCGACAAGAACGCGACCGCGGTCCCGCAGCTTTCGCGCGCCGGTTTCGGCTTCATAGAGGTGGGCGCGGCTACCCCACGCGCCCAGCCCGGCAATCCGAAACCCCGGCTCTTCCGCCTGCCCGAGGACCGCGCCGTCATCAACCGTTTCGGCTTCAACAATGACGGGATGGAGGCGATCGCCACCCGCCTGGCGGCACGGCCCCCGGGCATCCCGGTCGGCCTCAATCTCGGCGCGAACAAGGACAGCGCCGACCGGGCCGGCGACTTTGCCAAGGTGCTGGCGCATTGCGGGCCGCATGTCGATTTCGCCACCGTCAATGTGTCCTCGCCCAACACCGAGAAACTGCGCGATCTGCAAGGAAAGGCCGCGCTCGCAGCCCTTCTGGCCGGCGTCATAGAAACCCGCGAAACGCTACCCCGCCGCATCCCGATCTTTCTTAAAATCTCGCCTGACCTCAGCGAGTCCGAACTGGCTGATCTGGCCGAGGTCGCCCTGACATCCGGCATTGATGCGTTGATCGCCACAAACACGACATTGTTGCGTGAACGCTTGATAAGTGAAGGCAAGGTACAGATTGGTGGCCTTTCTGGTAGTCCAATCTTCGAAATGTCCACTCGCACTCTGGCGCGCCTGTCGCATCTAACGGCCGGGAAACTGCCCCTGATCGGGGTCGGGGGCATCGCGAGCGCCGAAGATGCCTATGCCAAGATCCGCGCCGGGGCCTCGGCCGTGCAGCTCTATACCGCGATGGTCTATCAGGGTCTGTCGCTCGCTCCCCGGATCGCGAAAGGCCTCGACGAACTGCTTGCACGCGACGGCTTTGCCAATCTGGCAGAGGCCGTTGGCACCAACAGAGAGGCATGGCTGTGACACTCACACTCTGGCACAATCCGCGCTGCTCGAAATCCCGCCAGACGATGGCGCTGCTGCAGGAGAACGGCCACGCGCCCGAGCTTCGCCTCTACCTGGCCGACTCGCCCAGCATCGCCGAGCTCGAAATCCTGCACCGGCAAATGGCCCGCCCGATCAGCGACTTCATCCGCAAAGGCGAGGCTGCTTTCAAGAAAAGCGGCCTCACCGTCGACAGCCCGGACGCCGAGCTGATCGCGGCCATTGCTGCCCATCCAATCCTGCTCGAACGCCCGATCCTCGTCGCCGGCGACCGCGCCGAAATCGGCCGCCCGCCGGAGGCGGTGCTGGCGCTTCTCTGACCCATTGTCTGCCTGGGAGCCTTCTCCGCCAGGCTACCAAGTCTCATCGCTCCGCCGCCGCCTCCAGCGCCGGGTAGCGTAGCCCCAGCGTCACGGCCCGGGTTACATTGAGGACCATCAGGGACAGCCACAAACCGTGGTTCTCGAAGGGCTTCAACAGCACCAGAATCGCCAGCAGATAGATCGCCGCCGAGATCGTCATCGCGATCCGCATGTCGCGGGTACGGGTCGCCCCGATGAAGATGCCGTCCAGCATCCAGGCCGCGATCCCGATCACCGGTGCGGCCACGACCCAGGGCAGATAGACCCGGGCCTCGACCCGAACCTCGGGCGCCGTCGCCATCAGGTCGATCATCCAGGGCCCGGCAATCAGAAAGAAGGCCGCCAAGGGAATGGAAATGCCGAGACCCCACTGGCTCGTCAGGATCGCTGCCCGTCTCAGCGCCGGACGGTTCCGCGCGCCGAGTGCGGCCCCCACCAGCGCCTCGGCCGCGAAGGCGAAGCCATCCAGCGCGAAGGCGGTGATTTCCAGGAACTGCAGGATCACCTGGTTGGCGGCCAGGGTCACATCCCCGAACCGCGCGCCGAGAAACATGAAGGCCAAAAAGCTTCCCTGCAATATCATGGACCGGACCATGATATCGCCGTTCACCTGCATCATCCGGCGGATCTTCACCCGGTCGAATATCCGTGCCCAGTCGCGCCAGGCATTCCCCGAGAACGCCCCCCGGCATAGCCACAGCCCCAGCGCCAGCCCCGTCCATTCGGCGATCAGCGTGGCCACCGCCACGCCCTCAACGCCCCAGCCCAGCGACAGCACGAACCACAGGTCCAGGATGATGTTCAGCCCGTTCATCCAGAACTGGAGGACGAGAACGCCACGCGTCCGCTCGACCGCGATCAGCCAGCCGGTAACGGCATAGAGCGCGATCGTCGCCGGCGCCCCCCAGATCCGGATCTGGAGATAGCGCAAGGCCAGCCCCTCGACCTCTGCCGAGGCTGGTGCCAGCGCGAAGGCGCCCATGAAAACCAAGGCTTGCGCGGCGATGAATATGGCTCCTGCGGCCACGCCGATCATCAGCGCCCGCATCAGCAGCGCGCCGGTCTCACCGATGTCGCCGGCGCCCCTGGCCTGGGCCACAAGGCCTGTTGTGCCCATCCGCAGAAAGCCGAACATCCAGTAGATCGCGGCAAGGATGATCGCCCCGATCCCGACCGCGCCGATCGGTGCCGCCAGCCCCATCTGCCCGACAACCCCGGTATCCACCGCTCCCAGGATCGGAACAGTCGCGTTCGACAGGACAATCGGAATGGCGATCTTCAGGACGCGGCCATGCGTCAGCGGCCCGACATCCGCTTCAGCCATCGCGCTGTGGCATCAGGAAATGCCCTGTAGCCTGGGCGAACAACCGGCTGCGATTGTCCTGCCAGCCTTCGACATGCACGCTGGCGTAGCGCCGTCCCGACCTGTTCACGCGCGCCCGGGCATAGGCATCGCGGGGCAGGCCGGACCGCAGATAATCGACGGTGAAGTCGATCGTCTTGGGCAATCTCGGCAGATGACTGCGGTCCAGTTTGGCGATATCGATCCGGCCCGCTTCGAGATCCTCCCAGACCGTCGACCAGCTCAGTTCAATGATCGCCGTCATCTCGAGGAACGCCGCCGTCGCGCCGCCATGCAGGGCCGGCAGGATCGGATTGCCGATCAGCTTCTCGTCGAACGGCAGGACCGCCGTCAGTTCATCGCCGTGACGCTCGAACTCTATGCCGAGGAACTGGGCATAGGGAACCCCGTCCACGATCGTCTTCAAGGCACGGTCGCGGCGCTGCTTGACCACCTGTACCGGTTCGGGACGCGCGCGCTTCATGACTGCCGCTCCAGCGTGAAGGCCCCGGTCGCGGCGGCCACAGGCCGTTCGGTATCCTCGTCGGTCGCCGTCGCCCGCACGAAAGCAATCGAGCGGGTCATGTTGTAGCATTCCGCGCGTGCCGTGATCGTCTGGCCCGGCGTGGCCGGTCGCATGTAGTCGATCCGCAGGTCGAGCGTCGCCGTGCCGCTGGCCTTGGTCGGATGGCTCATCACCGCCGCCCCGCCGCAGGTGTCCATCAATGCAGACACCGCGCCGCCATGAATAACGCCGGTTTCCGGATCGCCGACGAGGCGCTTGTCATAGGGCATCCGGATCACCGCGACACCGTCGCCGATCTCGACCAATTCCATCCCCAGCGCGACCGAATGCGGCAGCGTCTGAATGAACTGTTTTGCAATCAATGTCTTACGGTCTGTCATCGGGCCCTCGCAGCGTCGTGAACCGTTCTTCTTATTGGCCCTTGCCAAAAGCGTCGCAAGTGTTATCTTCTGCGATTGAGAATAATTCGCAAGAGCAACTGAATGACGATCGCACCAGACGCCTCGCTAGACATCGCCGCCACACCGCAGGTCGGGGAAGCCGACCGGCTGGGTCCGTTCCGGCCCAGACGCGCGCTGGTGGCGGCCATACTGCTGATCCTTGCCCTGCTTCCGACGGAGCTCGGCGATCTGACCCGCAGCCTGATGACGGATGCCTTCGTGCAGGTTTCGGTCTTCGTCGCCGCAACGCTGCTGATCTTTTACGGCGCCGAGCGCGTCTTCCGTTTCGATATCGGCCAGGCGTTGAAGAATGCGCGCGGCTTTCAGGTGCCGCTGGCCGCCTTGCTGGGCGCCACGCCGGGTTGCGGCGGGGCCGTCGTGGTCGTGGCCGCCTATTCATCGGGCAATGTCGGGTTCGGCGCCGTCGTCGCCACGCTGACGGCGACGATGGGCGATGCCGCGTTCCTGCTGATTGCTACCCGCCCGGATGCAGCGGCGGTGGTTCTGCCGCTGTCCTTTGCCGTCGGCATCATTTCCGGTTGGGCGGTCGACCGGTTCAACCGGATCGACATGTCGCCGCGCTCGACCGCAAGCTGCGAATTCGCGCCGCTGATCGGCAAGATCCGCGCTCGCGACCTATCCTATCTGCTGCTTGCAGCCCCCGGACTGATCGTTGGGGCGGCGCAGTTGGCGCAGATCGACATAGAGTCCTTGGCCGGCATACCGGTCCAGTGGCTCGCCTTGGCGGGAACCGCGATTGGCCTCTTCATCTGGTCGACCTCGCGGCTTCATGCGATGACGAACACCAAGGACGCACCCATCACCCGAATGGCCGAGGAGACCTCGTTCATCTCGGTCTGGGTCATCGGCGCCTATCTGGCCTACGACTACCTCGCTCAATATGGCGGCCTCGACCTCGAGACGATGTTCTCTTCGGTCGCTCCGCTACTTCCGCTGATCGCCATCGTCGTGGGCTTCGTTCCCGGCTGCGGTCCTCAAGTTCTGGTCGCCACGCTCTATATCAATGGCGTGATCCCGTTCTCTGCCCTGATCGGCAACGCGATCTCCAACGATGGCGATGCGCTGTTTCCGGCGATCGCGCTGGAGCCCCGGGCGGCAATTCTGGCCACAGCCTATTCGGCCATTCCTGCCCTGATCGTCGCCTATGGCTTCTACTTCCTCGCGCCGGGGTTCATGAACTGATCTACCCCACAAGGATTGCGCGAGCCAGCCGTAAGGATTACCCTTTCGGTAGAGGGGTCGCATGCATGGCCGACAAGCGTCTTTCATTCAAGGAAATGTGCAGCACGTTCGAGGTAACACCGCGAACCCTCCGGTATTACGAGTATATCGAACTGCTGGAACCCGAAAAGGAAGGGCGCAGCAGGTTCTACAACGCGCGCGATATCGCACGTATGAAACTCATCCTGCGCGGCAGGCGCTTCGGCTTCTCGCTCGAGGAAATCCGGCAGTGGCTGGATATGCGCGAGTCAGAGGGGACGGAGGCCCAGATGCAGATCTGGATCGAATATGCCGACCGCCAGCTGATCGAATTGCGTGGTCAGCGCGACGAACTGACCAAGACGATTGACGACCTGCAGAAGCTGCGGGATGAAACGGTGGAATCAATGGCGTGAATTAGGGGGAAAAACACGCTGCTCACGTCAAATCAAAGCGCTTTAAAACGAGATTTGTTTCGTATGACCCTAGGTCACTTTTGCATTTGTTTTGTCGAGGTGGAAATGACGTAGCGTAACGAACCCCCTCCATTTAACAACTCTTGTGAAAATTGCTCGAAAACAGCACCTGAGACAGACGAATTCAGTCACAGGAGGGCATTGAATGACTGACCAGGTGCTTACGATCCGCGAGATGTGCGACATGTTCGATGTCACGCCCAGGACGCTGCGGTTCTATGAGGCGAGAGAGTTGCTGTTCCCGGTCCGAGACGGGCAGAAACGCCTCTTTACCAGGCGTGATCGAGCCAGACTCAAGCTCATTCTGCGTGGAAAGCGCTTTGGATTTTCACTCGAAGACATTCGCCAGCTTCTGGACATGTACGACATGGGCGATCAGCAGTTGACCCAGCTGACCCGAACCTACGAAATGGCGACCCAGCGGCTCCAGGAGATGGAGCAGCAGCGGGACGAACTGAATCAGGCGATCGAGGAACTGAAAGAACAGCTTGCCTGGGGAGAGCAGGCACTGGCCAAGTTCAACGTCGCGCAGGCCGCGGAATAACACGGCCCAGGGAGAAATACGATGCCGACCTACACCGCCCCGACTCGGGATCTGCAATTCCTGCTGCATGACGTTCTGAACGTCACGAAAGCGGATATTCCCGGCTACGAGGAGCTGGAGGCGGATTTCACCTCGGCCGTGCTGGAAGAGGCCGGCAAACTGGCGTCGGAAGTCCTGGCACCTCTGAACGTATCAGGCGATCGTGAGGGCTGCACACTTGAAAACGGTGTGGTGCGGACCCCGAAGGGATTCAAGGACGCCTACGAGCAGATGAAGGCCGCCGGCTGGATGGGTCTCGATTGCGACCCGGATTACGGCGGTCAGGGCATGCCCTATCTGTTGCAGACCGCCGTCGGCGAGATGTTCGTCTCGGCCAACATGGCCTTCAACATGTATCAGGGCCTGACCCACGGCGCCTATTCCGCGATCCATGCCCATGGCACCGACCAGCAGAAGGCGACATATCTGCCGAAGATGGTCGAAGGCAGCTGGACCGGCACGATGAATCTGACCGAGCCGCATAGCGGCACCGATCTTGGCCTCATGCGCACCAAGGCCGAACCGCAGGACGACGGCAGCTACAGGATCAGCGGGCAGAAGATTTTCATATCGGCGGGCGAACATGACCTTTCCGACAACATCATCCATCTGGTGCTTGCCAAGGCGCCCGGCGGCGGCGCGGGGACCAAGGGCGTTTCGCTGTTCATCGTGCCGAAATTCCTCGTAAACGAGGATGGCAGCATCGGCGAGCGCAACGGGGTCAGCGTCGGCAATATCGAAGAAAAGATGGGAATCCACGGCAACGCCACCTGCGTCATGAATTATGATGAGGCGACAGGCTTCCTGCTGGGTGAGCTGCATAATGGCATGCGCGCCATGTTCACCATGATGAACGAAGCCCGTATTGGCGTCGGTCTGCAGGGCTACGCGCAGGCCGCCGTGGCCTATGAAAACGCGGTCAACTACGCCACCGAACGGCTGCAGGGCCGCGCGATCTCGGGTGCCGCTAATCCCGAGCTGCCCGCCGATCCGATCATTGTGCATCCCGATATCCGCAGGTCCCTGATGGACCAGAAAAGCTTCGTCGAGGGTGCCCGCGCCTTCACCCTCTGGGGCGCCAGCCTGATTGACCGCGCCGCCCGCAAGGACGATGCAGCCGCCGAGGGGCTGATCTCGCTCTTGACCCCGGTCATCAAGGGGTTCCAGACCGACAAGGGCTTCGAGATGACGGTGCAGGCCCAGCAGGTCTATGGCGGGCACGGCTATATCGAAGAATACGGGATGAGCCAGTTCGCCCGCGACGCCCGCATCACGCAGATCTACGAAGGCGCCAACGGTATACAAGCGCTCGATCTCGTTGGCCGCAAGCTGTCTCAGGATGGCGGCAAGCACGTGATGGCCTTCTTCGAGATCGTGAAAAGCTTCATCAAGGAAAACGAGACCGACGAGGCCCTGAAGGCCGGTTTCCTCGCCCCGCTGAAAGCCGCCTCCAAGGATCTGCAGGCCGCCGGCATGTATTTCATGCAGGAAGGCGTGAAGAACCCCAACAACGCGCTCGCCGGATCGACCGACTTCATGCACATGATGGGGCATGTCTGCCTCGGCCTGATGTGGTCCCGGATCGCGAGGGCGGCGCAATCCGCCATCGACGCCGGAACCGGCGACGAAGCCTTTTACCGAGGCAAGATCGCGACGGGCCGCTATTACATGGCCCGACATCTGCCCGCGACGGCAATGCACCTTGCGCGCATCCGTTCTGGGGCAGAAACTGTCATGGCACTGGCCACCGAGGAGTTCTAGGGATGTCCACTCACGGACTGCCCCGGCTCATGGGGACGAGCCGGGGCCAATGTTGAGGGGATCTATGCCGAAACGCTTCCGACTGACACGCCGCTTTCCCGTCGCCATGACAGAGGACGGCTATCGAAACCTGAAATCATTCGCCAGCGAGGCCGGGCTCGACGAAGGCGAAGCTTTGTCCTTCCTGTTCGAGAACTTCACTTCGGTCATCGACCATGACAACCTGTCGCACCGGCTGCGGCTCTTCAATTCGGACCTCGACGCCCGCAAGCGCTAGAAGGAACCATCTTGACATCGAACTGGATGACCGAAGAGCACCGCATGCTCGCCGAGATGACCGCGAAGTTCATCACCGACGAATGGCGGCCGCATTTCGAGCGCTGGCGCAAGCAGGGCGAGATGGACAAGTCCACATGGAAACAAGCTGGAGAGCTTGGCCTTCTCTGCCCCTCGATCCCGGAGCAATATGGCGGCGCGGGCGGCGATTTCGGGCATGAGGCGGTGATCCTGATGGAAGGCAGCCGGGCCAACCTGGCCAGCTGGGGCCACGGTATCCATTCCGGCATCGTCGCGCATTACATCCTGGCCTATGGCACCGAGGACCAGAAGCAGCGCTGGCTGCCGAAAATGGTCTCGGGCGAACTCGTGGGCGCGCTTGCCATGACCGAACCCTCCGCCGGATCGGACGTGCAGGCGATCAAGACCCGTGCCGTCAGGGACGGCAACAGCTATCGCCTGTCAGGCCAGAAGACCTTCATCACCAACGGCCAGCATGCCGACCTGATCGTCGTCGCCGCCAAGACCGATCCCAGGGAAGGCGCAAAGGGCATCAGCATGGTCGTCTTAGAGACCGGAGGAGCGGAGGGCTTTGCGCGCGGCCGCAACCTCGAAAAGATCGGCACGCATGCCTCTGACACGTCCGAGCTCTTCTTCGACAATGTCGAAGTGCCGCCCGAGAACATCCTCAGCGGTCAAGAGGGCCAGGGCTTTGCCCAGATGATGCAGCAGCTGCCGCAGGAACGGCTGATCATCGGCGCCGGCGCAGTCGGTGCCATGGAAGGCGCGGTCGAGCGCACTATCGCCTATTGCCAGGAACGGCAGGCCTTCGGTGGTCCGATCATGCAGTTCCAGAACACCCGCTTCAAACTGGCCGAGTGCCTGACCAAGACCAGGGTCGCGCGCGCCTTCCTCGACGAATGCATCGCGGAGCATCTGCAAAGCAGGCTCAGCGTCGAAAAGGCGGCGATGGCGAAATACTGGCTGACCGACACTCAAGGAGAAGTGTTGGACGAATGCCTGCAACTCCATGGCGGTTACGGCTATATGCAGGAATATGATATTGCCGAAATGTGGACCGATGCCCGCGTGCAGCGCATCTATGGCGGGACCAACGAAATCATGAAGGAACTGATCGCGCGGTCATTCTCGGGGGCGAAAGGCTGATGGGTCTGGATCTTGAGTTTTTTTACGAACATAAAGCGCGGGTTGCGCCCCGGCCACTCAGCCTTGGGCCTGTCGGCCGGGGCGACTCTTCCTTCGGCGGTCATCGGCTCTCCAGCCTGTACCGCACCATTCACGATGCCGAAACGAGGTTAATGCGCGATTACCGAGCGGCTTTTTCTTTGCCTAGATACTCCGCGGGGGTCCGGGGGCGCAAAGCCCCCGGCGCCTTGCCCAACCCA
>JBFKFZ010000008.1:0-85617 GCA_041633555.1 Paracoccaceae bacterium
GCCTGCCGCTCAGCATGTTCTCCATCGTCGGGCTGATCGGCATGTCGGGCATCATCATCAACGACTCGATCGTTCTGGTGACGACGATCGACGGTTATGCCGAAGATCGTGGGCTGATCCCTGCGATCATCGACGGTACCGCCGACAGGCTGCGTCCTGTCCTTCTGACCACGGCGACGACGGTTCTGGGGCTGACGCCGCTGCTGTTCGAATCCTCGCAGCAGGCGCAGTTTCTGAAACCGACCATCATCACGCTGGTCTACGGGCTTGGCTTCGGTATGTTCCTGGTCCTGTTGGTTGTCCCTGCCCTGGTGGCGATGCAGCAGGATGTCGGCGGCCAGATTCGGGCATTGCGCAGGTCATTGCATCCGGCCCGCCGGAACCGGGGTGTATTTCTGCCGACCGTTCTTGCTGCCTTCGGGATTGCTGCCCTGTTTTCCGCGACGCTCGGGGCAGTGGCTCTGACCGGGCAGTTTCCCGTCGTTATCGAAGCGAGGCTGCCCTCGGCTTTCGATCTGCCACCAATGCCGGCGGCATTTGGGCTGTTCGTGCTGGGTTCGGCATTGCTGGTGCTGATTGCGTTTCTGTTAGGTGCATTCTGGCAGGGTCTGCGGCGCCGGGACGCCTAACCTGCACGGCAGCCGACGAACTCGATGGCGCGCGTCCTGCCAAGAACGGTGATTCTGAGATCCGCGCGGTTCAGCGAAAAAGGTGCGGCGTTGGCAGGCACCATGTCTGCAGTAGCGGTCAGCATCCTTCCCGTCCGCCCCATGGAGGATTGTGAAATCCAGATGGTCTTGTCGGGAAGCTCGATCACCGCAACTTCAGGACCCTTGTCCGCCAGGTCCAACATCGCCGTTACCCGGAGCCCATCAGTGATCGCCTCGATCGCGCAGGTCGCGTTCGGCATGCCCATGCGGCTTGCCGAGTCGGGCTGATCGGCGAGGCTTGCCTGTATCTGGGGGTCGCTCTCGCCTTCAAGCAAAAGATCGGCCAACAGATCGACATGCATCGGCAGACAGATTTCCTCGCAAACGCCCAACTCGACGCTCGCCCTGACAGAGATGGGCTCGTCGAGTTCGCCGGGCGTCAGTTCCATCGGCAGAATCAGTTCGGTATCGTAACCGATGGATTGCACGCCATTGATCACGAAAACCTCGGGTACCGGCCAATGAAACCGCACGGCTTTGAGGTTGTTCGAGCCGCTCCAGTCGAATCGAGGCGGAATTCCGCCATCGCCAGGCGCACGCCAGTAGGTCTTCCATCCGGGGGCCAATCGGACCCGAAGCGCGGCTATGTGAGTGCCGTTCTCGGTCCGCCAGCCGGGTAGGATATCGACCTTTGCAACGTCTTCGAGCACAACAATATTGCCTTGAGCCGCGATCGGGGCGGCGTTCAGGGCGATCATGCAAGCCAAGCATATGGTGGAAATCACGGATCTGATCATGCGCCGACACTAGGCTGGTGGACGGGATTGGGAAATCACAATTCGGCGAGAGCCGGGCGGCATATCTCATCGCCATGCTTGTAACGCAGCCCTGCCTTGGACCATCATGAGGCATGGCAGAGGATCAAGACCCAATCAATCTGACCGGCAAGTTGCTGATCGCAATGCCGGGTATGGGCGACCCACGATTCGAGAAAGCGGTGATCCTGATCTGTGCGCATTCGGAAGACGGCTCGATGGGTCTGATCGTCAACAAACCAGCGCCCGGCGTCGACGTCGTCGATCTGCTGGAACAGCTCAAGATACCGCTGGGCGAGGCAAGCCACGCAATCCGGGTCCATTTCGGCGGCCCGGTCGAACATGGTCGCGGTTTCGTTCTGCATTCCGGCGACTACGCCGCAAAGGACTCGACACTTCGCGTCGACAATCATTTCGGGATGACGGCTACCCTGGACGTTCTTGAAGAGATCGCCAAGGGCGAAGGCCCTGAGACGGCGCTGTTGATGCTGGGCTATTCAGGCTGGGGACCAGGACAGTTGGAAGCGGAGATCCTGCACAATGGCTGGCTGACATGCGATGCATCGCCGGAACTGGTCTTCGCGCACGACAGCGGCGCGAAGTGGGGCAACGCCCTGAACTCGATGGGCATCGATCCGACCGGCCTGTCGGCGGCTGCGGGGCGAGCCTAGCCGCGCGGCGCAGCTGCTCGGCGCAGCCGGTCGTTGATCGCGCGGCCGAGCCCATGATCCGGGACCGGCGAAACCGCAATGACCGCCGGGGACCGGGCATCGAGATCATGCAGATGGCGAAAGAGATTTGCTGCCGCCTCAGTCAGGTCACCAGCGGCAGAGAGGTTCAGATCACAGTTCACGGCGCCGAATCCCAGCATGAGTTCTCCGGGTCCCGGCCCGGCCGCATTCAGGCGCAGCGGTGCATCCGGCGCGTAATGCGAGGCGAGCTGACCCGGCGCGTTCGGCTTCTCGCCGGGCTCCGGCTCGGCGAGCACGTGGCCGAGACAATCCTCGATCGCTTCGGCGGGCAGGCCACCGGACCTCAGCAGGGCGGGTTCCGGCGTCAAGCCGACAATTGTGCTTTCGACGCCAACCCCGCAAGCGCCGCCATCGAGTACGGCGTCTATTCGCCCTGCGAGGTTTTCCATCACATGTTGCGCGGTCGTCGGGCTGATCCGGCCCGACCGGTTCGCCGAGGGCGCAGCAACCGGACCGTCGAAGGCGGTCAGCAACCTCTTGGCAAGCGGATGTTCCGGAACCCGTATAGCGACACTCTGCAAGCCGGCGCTAACGAGCGCGGAGATCTCTGAACCGGACTTGAGTGGCAGCACCAATGTCAGCGGACCCGGCCAGAAAGCCGAGGCCAGCCGCCGGGCGATCGGGTCAAACCCGGCGATACTTTCGGCGGCATCAACGGTAGGAACATGCACGATCAGGGGATTGAACTGTGGGCGCGCCTTTGCCGCGAAGACCTTTGCAACGGCCTCGTCGTTACGCGCATCGGCGCCCAGCCCGTAAACTGTTTCGGTCGGGAACGCGACCAGGCCACCCAGCCGCAGGATCTCTGCAGCCGCTGCCAAGCCCGCGTCGTTAGCCTGCAACAGTCTAGTATCTTTGTATTTCATCTCACGTGACGTCGCGTTCTGATTGATGGACATAGTCGATGCATTACCCTTGAGGGATAGATCGCATTTCACAGATTCCTGCTGGCATAAAGTCAATGCGGGATATCAGGAGACCGAGATGGCCTATTGCGCGCCTTTGAATGATTACAGCTTCATATTTGAGCATGTTGCAGAACTGGACCTGTTGGTCGAGACCGAATTGTTCTCCGAATCCACCCACGATGTCGCTGCCGCGATCTTGGCTGAGGCTGGAAAACTCTGTCAGGACGTCCTTGCACCGCTGCAGCGACCTGGCGATATGCATCCAGCGGTTCTGGAAAATGGCGCTGTCCGAACCACACCGGGATTCGCCGAAGGCTATGCGGCGATTGCCGAAGGCGGATGGGTTGGCATGGCCGCACCGGTGGCGCATGGCGGCATGGGCTTGCCCCAGATCGTGGCCACCGCCGTCAACGAGATGATGGCCTCGGCCTGCCTCTCGCTGCAACTGAACCCGCTGATGACCCAAGGGCAGATCGAGGCGCTGGATCACCATGCAAGCGACGCGTTGAAGGCGATCTACTTGCCGAAACTGATCTCGGGTGAATGGTCTGGCACGATGAACCTTACAGAGCCGCAAGCCGGGTCCGATGTGGGTGCGCTGCGTACAAAGGCTGAACCAAATGGTGACGGCACCTACGCGATCACCGGCCAGAAGATCTTCATCAGTTGGGGCGACAACGACTTTACCGGCGATGTCTGCCACCTTGTTCTGGCGCGGCTTCCGGATGGCGGGCCGGGGACGAAAGGGATCAGCCTGTTCATGGTGCCGAAACTCATTCCCGACGCGAATGGGTCGCCGGGTGTCGCCAACAGCCTCAAGGTTGTCAGCCTGGAGCACAAGATGGGTCTGCACGGCTCGCCAACGGCGGTGATGGAGTTCGATGGTGCGACTGGCTGGATGGTGGGCGAACCGCATCAGGGGATGAAGGCGATGTTCACGATGATGAACAACGCCCGCCTCGGCGTCGGTGTTCAAGGCATCGGAGTGGCAGAGGCCGCATTCCAGCATGCGCTTGAGCATGCGGAGGGGCGCCGGCAGGGCAGGAGTCCGATCGAAGACGGCAGTGGTGCGATCACCGATCATGCCGATGTCCGACGGATGCTGGCGACGATGAAGTCCGAAACCTTCGCCGCCCGGGCGATTGCGCTTTCCTGCGCACTTGCGACGGATATGGGCCGCGCCACCGGCGATCCCGTCTGGCAATCGCGCGCCGCTTTTCTGACACCAATCGTGAAGGCCTACGGGACCGACGTCGGATGCGAGGTTGCCCAGATGGGCGTGCAGGTTCACGGCGGTATGGGCTACATCGAGGAAACAGGTGCGGCCCAGTATTATCGGGATGTCCGTGTGACGGCGATTTATGAGGGGACGAACGGCATTCAGGCGATGGATCTGGTGGCCCGCAAGCTTGCGGATGGAGGCGATGAGGCCCATCGACTGCTCGATGAAGTCCAGGAAGCCGCCGAAACCGCGCGCCAACAATTCCCGAAAATGACCCAAGCTGTCTGGAGCGCCGCTGAAACGCTGCGCGAAACGACCGAATGGTTGGTCGCGCGAAAGGATCTGAATGACCGGTTTGCCGGCGCCGTACCTTTCCTGCGCGCCTTTGCGCGTGTTCTGGGGGCACATTATCACCTGAAATCCGCTGTCGCGGAGGGCGGCACCGGACCACGGACCCGGCTGGCGCGCTTTTACATCAAGCGGTTGCTGCCTGAACATGGAGCGCTTCTTGCCCATGTGCGCGAAGGAGCTGGCGACCTCTACGCAGTTAGCGTCGAAGACCTGTCGGGATGAACCATTCGGTTGACGGCAAGCTTCGCTACCTGGTGGGCGCTCCGCCAGATTTTGGCGCAGTCACCGAAGTTGTCGATGGTGTCCGCTGGTTGCGGCTTCCGCTTCCAATGGCGCTCGATCATGTCAATTGCTTCATTCTCGACGGCATCGAGGGCTGGACGCTGATCGATACCGGCTTCGACACCGGCAAGACCCGCGCAATGTGGCGCGCTGCCCTGTCAGGGCCGCTGGCGGGCAAGCCGGTGCGTCGTGTTGTCGTGACCCACCACCATCCCGACCATATCGGCCTTGCCGGCTGGTTCCAGTCCGAGCATGGCGCGGAACTCGTGACAACCCGAACGGCCTGGTTGATGGCGCGGATGCTGGTTCTTGATGAACATGCCGAACCCAAGCCGGAAACCCTCGAATTCTGGCGCTCCGCCGGGATGGACGCAGCGATGCTTGAACAAAGACGGAAGGAACGCCCGTTCAACTTCGCCGATATCGTCTCGCCACTGCCCCTGGGCTATACCCGAATCAAAGAAGGCGACCGCATCGAGGCAGGCGGGCGGACTTGGCTGGTTCGTATTGGCCATGGCCATGCGCCTGAACATGCGATGCTGTGGTCGGAGGCGGGCGATATAGTCCTCGGTGGCGATCAGCTGCTTCCGTCGATCTCTCCCAACCTGGGGGTTTATGCCACCGAACCCGAAGCCAATCCGGTGGCCGAGTGGCTGCAATCCTGCGAGATCCTCGTTCCCCACGCCACCGATAGCCAGCTTGTCCTACCGGGTCACAAATTGCCCTTTACTGGCCTGCCTTTGCGTCTGAGACAGCTGATCGATAACCATCACGGTGCATTGAATCGGCTACTCGACCACCTCGAAACGCCAAAACGTGCGGCCGAGTGCTTTCTGCCGCTCTTCAAGCGCGACATAGGCGATGGGGCCTATGGTCTGGCCCTTGTGGAAGCCGTAGCTCATGTCAATCACCTCTATCATGCCGGATTGGTTACTCGCGCCCGCGCTGAGGATGGGGCATGGTTGTGGCAGCGAAAGGAGGCATGATGGACAACGAGATTGCAACCACTGCCGAGGCGCATGAAAGCTCTGCCATGCCCTGTGCGCGGGTGATTCACGCAAACCCCAACGCGCCTGTTTCCGCCGAGCAAAAGCCGCTCCCCCACGCCTTGGCGAGGAAGCCGATCGATCAGAAAAGCCCTGCAGAGTGGGCCTATGAGCGGCTGATCCTGTACATACAGAATTTCGAGGAGCAGCTCGACAACCAGCACGAAATCGCGGTCGGATTCGCCGGCGGTTCAGCGGGCGTCTTGCGAATCGAGGGGATCGGCTATTTCGATCCGGATATCGTGACCTTCTATGGCACCGATCCGTCAGGCGCCAAGACCCAGTTGATTCAGCATGTCAGTCAGCTCGGGGTAACGTTGCGAGCATTGCCAAAGGACGAGAAAGAGGAAGCGCCCAGGCGCATCGGCTTTCGGCTCGCCGAAGATCTGGAAAAAAACGACAACCAATGACCCAGGGCGGCTTTGGGGCAGTGACAGGCCGATCGAAATCGTCTAATGCCGAGGGCAGAGAAATAAGGCAGGTACCGACATGGCTGACCATGAACATGGCAAGATGAACATCGAGACCCAGGAAAAGACATTCGCCGGATTCGTCAAGGCGGTCAGTTGGGTCGCGGTCGGATCGCTGTTGTTCCTGGTCTTCCTTGCGATGGTCAACGGCTAGGCTGCCTCTCCCGCGATGACCTTTGCTTTGCGCCCGTTGCTCGCGCTCGCCGCGAGTGTCCTGCTCGCTGCCTGTGTCAGCACGGCCGAGCCGAAATGGGCGCCCGACGCTGAGGTTGCCCGTGCTGCCTATTCCCATAACGGCTCGAAGAAACTGACGCTCTTTACGGTCATCGACAATTACCGGAATACCGGCGCCCATGCGTCTCTTCTGATCAACGCCTCGCAAAGGGTCATCTTCGATCCGGCAGGGACCTGGTACCACCCCCACCTGCCGGAACGGAACGACGTCCATTTCGGGATGACCGACACGGTCGTCGAGTTCTACATAGATTACCACGCACGCACTCAGTACCGGGTCATCATTCAAGAGATACAGGTTTCGCCGGACGTGGCCGAGCGGGTCCTGCAACGGGCCATGGCCTACGGCGCCGTCCCGAAAGCCCAATGCAGCAGGGCGGTCACGTCGATCTTGCGTGGCGTGCCGGGCTTCGAAACCATCCCATCTACTTGGTTCCCGAGAACGGTGTCGGAGGCTTTTGGAAAGCTTCCGGGTGTGACCACGCGAGTCGTTTACGACGATGATCCGACGGACAATACCGGGTTCATAACTGCCTACGGCACCTGACTTGTCCGGTCAGAACAGATAGAGGCCAATGGCCAGCACGGCCGCGCCGCCGAAAATCGCCGCGATCACGTTCTTTGTCCAATAGCCCAATGCCGTTGTCGCCACGGCCGCGAGAATGCGCGCAGCGTCCGGCTCGCCGCCAGTTGCAGCTGGCCAAAACACGAGAGGCGCCACCAGCGCCGGCAGTACTGCGACCGGAGTGTAACGCAGCAGTCGCAAAACAAGGGGCGGCAGAGCCGTGCGGCCAAGCGGGCCCAGAAAAGAAAACCGGATCAAGTAGGTTCCGATGCCGAGCACGGCGATGATGATCCAAAGATCGAAAGTGGAGTAGTTCACTGGAATCTGTCTCCCATCCGGCGTTCAATCTCGGCGCCGACAAGCATTGCCGCCGCCGCAGCGATCAGAAGCCCGCTTGAATAGGGCAGGAATGCCAGTAGCAATCCCAGGACCAGCGATGTCAGAGCCGCGGCCACATGCGCCAGTGTCCGCAACATCGGCGCGACAATCGCCAGAAACGCAATCGGCACCGCGAAATCCAGCGCAAATTCCGGCGGAACTGTCTGGCCCAGCAACGCCCCGGCCAATGTCGAGAAATACCAGAACACCCAGACCGGAATCGCACATCCGATGTAGAAGGACATCTTCTCGTCCACGCGCTGATCTGGCCGCTTCTCGTATTCCGCGGCACTGACCGCGTAGGCATTGTCGACAAGGATGTAGGCCGCGACGGCGCGCTGCCAGAACGGAGCGGCGCCAAGATGCGGGGCAAGCGAGGCGGAATACATCGCCATCCGCATGTTGACAGCGAGGGCGGCCAGCAGGACCATGATCACCGGTGCATTTTCCTGCATCTGCGACAATGCGGTGAACTGTGACGCGCCCGCAATCACCAGCACCGACATGCTCATGACCTCGACAAGGTTCAGCCCGGCCTCGGTGCCGAGAACGCCGAAGAGCAGGCCGAACGGGGTTGCGCCAAGGACAAAAGGCAGACCGTCCCGAAAGCCGCGCCAGAAGGCAGATTTGGTTGTGGCGGCGGGCACGCTGTGCTCCTAATGTCACGAGGTCCGGTTTCGATACAATGCAACGCCGGGGGGTTCAAATGACAATTGCGGACGGCATCGCGGACTATATCGTTGCCCCTGATCCGGCACGCCCAGGCCTGACCCGGGCGGTCACGGGAATCGACCAGACTGGCTTGGAAACCAAGATATCGGTGGTCGAGGAGCGCCCGCTGACGATCTATCTCAACAGCCAGGAAATCGTGACGGCGATGACGATCGGCGATTATCCCGAATATTTGGCACTCGGTTTCCTGCGCAATCAGGGGATGCTGCGGCAAGCCGACGATGTTACGGCGGTGCAATATGACGATGAAATCCAGACCGTCGTCGTCCGCACTGTCAGCCAGACAACCTATGAACAGAAACTGAAGAAGAAGACACGCACTTCGGGCTGCGCCGTCGGCACTGTCTTCGGTGACATGATGGAGGGGCTCGAAGGCCTGACACTGCCCGCATGCGAGGTGCGCACCTCCTGGCTTTATGCACTTGCCCACAAGATCAACCGAACGCCGAGCCTCTATCTCGAAGCCGGTGCCATCCACGGCACGGTCCTGTGCCATCAGGACCGCCCATTGGTCTACATGGAGGATGTCGGTCGCCATAACGCGGTCGACAAAATTGCGGGATGGATGTTTTCCGAAAGCATCAACCCGGAAGACAAGATCCTCTACACAACAGGCCGTTTGACCTCTGAAATGGTCATCAAGACAGCGATGATGGGCATTCCGGTTCTTGCCTCCCGATCAGGGTTCACGGCCTGGGGGGTCGAGATCGCCCGGGAGGTCGGTTTGACCCTGATCGGCCGGATGCGCGGCCAGCGCTATGTTTGCCTATCCGGCGAGGACCGGCTGATCCGCGACGCCGATCTGGCCGGGGTTGCCGAAGACGAAAAGCGCCATCGCAGGAAGGGGTCCGTAGTTTGACCCGACCGTTCGGCATCATCCTCGCCGGAGGATTGGCCACGCGCATGGGGGGCGGCGACAAATGCCTGCAGAGGCTAGGCGACTGCCGCGTGATAGACCACATCATTGACCGGCTGACGCCGCAGGTGACCGGCCTGGCGCTGAATGCTAACGGTGACCCGGCACGATTTGCGGATCTGAACCTTCCCGTCTTGCCCGACAGCATCCTCGGTTTCGCCGGCCCACTCGCAGGGGTGCTTGCAGGACTCGACTGGGCAGCAGGGAAGGGGGCCAGCCATGTGGTTTCGGTCGCTGCTGATACGCCATTTTTCCCGAGGGATCTGGTGGCTCGGCTTCAGGCGGTTGCAGATGCAGAGCATCCCGTGGCCCTTGCCGCCACGCCCCATGTCGAACGTGGAAAGACCCGGCATCCGACATTCGGCCTGTGGCCCGTGGCATTGCGGGAAGATCTTCGGAGGGCGCTTCAGGACGGGCTTCGAAAGGTCGTTCTGTGGACAGATGCACAAGGGTCCGCGACGGCGATGTTCGAGGCCCGGACAATGGATCCGTTCTTCAATATCAACACTCCAGCCGATCTCGTTACGGCCCAAACATTGCTGAAAGAGGGCTTTTGATGCGGATTTTCGGCGTCGTGGGCTGGAAGAACTCCGGCAAGACCGGGCTGATGGAAGGTCTGGTGACCGAGATCTGCGGACGTGGATTTGAAGTCTCGACAATCAAGCATGCGCATCATGGATTCGACGTGGATCAGCCAGGCACTGACAGTCACAGGCACCGGATCGCCGGAGCGACCGAAGTGATGGTCTCTTCCCGCAACCGATGGGCGCTGATGCACGAGAACCGCGAACGGGAGGAATGCAAGCTTGCCGAGTTGCTTACGCGACTCAGCCCGGTCGACCTGGTCTTGGTCGAAGGCTACAAGAGCGATGCTCACCCCAAGATCGAAGCCCATCGCTCGGAAACCGGCCATCCGCTGATTGCGCGGGATGACACGACGATCCGGGCCGTTGCCAGCGATACTGCCTTGCCGGATCTTGGCCTGCCGCTTTTCGATCTGAACGATACCGTTGCTATCGCCGATTTCATCCTGACCGAGGTCGGGCTTTGACCCGGTTTGACACTGTCCTTGTCGTTGACTGGTCGGCGCGTTCCGCGCCCTCGCCGCGTAAGCCCTCGGCTGATGCGATCTGGTTGGGTATTGCTGGCGCCGCGGGAACTGATCAGATCTACAAGCGGACGCGGGCCGAGGCAGCCACCTTTGTCGAGGATCTGATCGCCGCTGAATTGGCCGCCGGGCGCCGGATGCTGATCGGCTTTGATTTCCCTTTCGGCTTTCCCGCGGGATTTGCCGAACGCCTCACGGGTCATAGGAATGCGTTTGCAGTCTGGGAATGGCTGGCAGGAAAGATCCGCGACGAAGCCGACAACAAGAACAATCGCTTCGAGATCGCCGACCGGATCAACTCGCTTTTTCCCGGCACAGGTCCCTTCTGGCGCCGCCCGGCAAGCGTTGATGCAAAGGGGGTACCCGAAAGGGGCAGTAACAGGGCCGGCCACGGATTGTCCGAACGTCGGTTTGTCGAGAGACGGGTCAAGTCCGCTCAATCGGTGTGGAAACTCCATGCTACCGGCTCGGTGGGGTCTCAGAGCCTCATGGGCCTCCCCAGGCTTTGGCAGCTACGACAGAGATACGCGGGGCAGCTTTCGGTCTGGCCGTTCGAGACAAACCGAACACCGATTGTCCTGGCCGAAATCTATCCGTCGCTGCTTGCCCCGATTGTCACCGGGGCCATCAGCATGGCGGGGCACCCCATCAAGGGCGCGCATCAGGTGCGGCTGCTCAGCAGGGCGCTTTTCGAAATGTCGGAGCTTGGCACGCTTGAATTGGCTTTTGACGCGGCCGAAGGGCCGGATCTGGTCGAGGAGGGCTGGATCCTGGGCGTCGGAGCCGAGACGGAGTTGTTGGACGCGGCGCGAAGTCCAGCATCGACATCCCGTTCGACGCCAAGCTTAAGGAATGACTGCTTTGCCCTGCCAGCGGGCGTCAACTGGGTGCCGGTCGATCAGGCGCTGGAAAGCCTGAGGGCCAGCCTTTCTGTCATGTCAGGCACGCATGACTTGCCACTGGCCGAGCTTCGCGGCCGGACCCTCGCGCAAGACGTGAATGCGGCGCGCGCAAATCCGCCGGCGGCGAATTCGGCCGTGGACGGCTATGGTGTTTCATTTGGGAGTCTTGGGCCGGGCGCGCAGACATTGCCTCTGGCCGATGGTCGCGCTGCCGCAGGTGAACCCTTCACCGGGAAAGTCCCGCCGGGGCAGGCGATCCGCATTCTGACGGGGGCTCTGCTGCCAGATGGCGTCGACACCGTCGTTCTGCAGGAGGACGTCGAAATCGCCGACGGCAAAGTCGCGTTTCAGGCAGGCATTCGGTCCGGGGCCAATACCCGCAAGGCCGGAGAGGATGTCGAAGCCGGGGCGGAGATATTGAAACGGGGTCGCCGTCTTTCTCCGCAGGATTGCGCATTGCTGGCCGCAACCGGCTGCACGCACGCCCGCGTTTTTACCCGGTTGCGAGCGGGCCTCCTGTCGACAGGAGATGAAGTGGTTGAGCCGGGCAGCACTGAGGCGGCTGCAAAGACCTACGATGCCAACCGACCGATGCTGTCTGCGCTTGTGTCGGCTTGGGGCCATGCAGCGGTGGATCTTGGCCATGTCGGGGATGACCGCAATGCGCTTCGCGAGCGGCTCGACGGGTCCGTTCCGGACGTCGATGTCATCCTTACCTCAGGTGGTGTCTCGGCCGGCGACGAGGATCACGTTTCGGCGCTGCTGAAGGAATCCGGGTCGCTGTCGACTTGGCGGGTGGCGGTCAAACCAGGCCGTCCGCTTGCACTCGGTGTATGGAAGGGTGTGCCAGTCTTCGGCTTGCCCGGAAATCCTGTCGCCGCGTTTGTCTGCTCGCTGATCTTTGCCCGACCGGCACTCGAGGTCATGGGGGGCGGGCAATGGTCCGAACCGCTGGCGATGACTGTGCCTGCCGCATTCGAGAAGCGCAAGAAAGCCGGCAGGCGCGAATATCTCAGGGCCCGGTTGACCGCCGAGGGTCACGCCGAGGTCTTTCGATCGGAAGGCTCGGGCAGGATATCGGGGCTTTCCTGGGCGACAGGACTGGTCGAACTGGATGACGCGTCCCGCACCATCCAAGTCGGTGATCTGGTGCGCTTTCTGCCTTTCGCAGGCTTCGGCATCTGATGCACGATTCGAGCGATTCTCCAGGTGTTGCCGGTGCCTCAGTCAAAGGTGCCCGTCACGCGCCCCAAAAGCATGAAAGCCCTGGCAGTCCGCGTATCCATCAGCTCGGCAATCTCCTGATCGTTCGCATTGGCCTCGAACCCGGCGAAAGTGTGGTCGAACATTCGCAGGAAATGATGCACGGAGTCGCGGAAGATCGGGTCCTGGCGCATCCGGCCCGCTGCCAGCGCCAGGCTGGTACGGTCGCGCACCCCACCCAGGGCCGCGACAGCCTTGCCGCGTTCGCCTTGCGCGAACTTGCGCCAGATCTCGGGCCGAGACCGATCCGGTCGCAAATCGTCCATGTAGATGCCATCCTGGCTGAGCAGCGTCAGGACGTCCTGTGCAGCCTGCACAAGTTTTGCGACGTGGCGATCCTGCAGGGCTCGGCGCAGCGCACGGAAACCCTCTTTGTCCTCGGTTGTCTCGGGAAAATTCAGGGCCCGGATGAAGTCCTCTATCGACAGCGGCGGAGACATGATCTCGGCCGGCGTTCCAAGCGCCAGAGATGCCTGCTCTTGGCCTTCCGCCACGGGCGCACTGGCCATCGCCGCTTTGGCTTGTGCGGCTGCGGATTCGGTGGCGGATGGCCGGATCGAAGTAAATGTCGCGATGGCCGCATCGGTTCGGCGCTGTGCTTCCGCGATCTCTTCCAGCTTGCGTTCTAAGGCAGGCTTGCTGCCAGACGCGGCTGCATGCTGCTGTTGCAGGTAGCTATGCCGCATCGCGTTGATCGCGGCTTGCAGCCGGACGGATTCCTCCTTCATGATCCGGCTGCTCCGCGCGGCAGCCGCCGCAACCCAAATCAGCGCGATCGGCATGAAGATCGCGATCAACGTCATGACGAATCGCAATGTGTCGACCCGGGGCGCCTCGCCTGCGCCGCTGCCGCCGGCGAACGTGATGAACAGCGTCACTCCGAGCAGCCAGAGAACGGACAGGATCAGTGCTATGACCTCGGTCGAAGTCATTCCGGTGCGTTCGACCGTCCTTGAGTAGATTCCAAGGTCGGTTGGCTCCTGTTTCTTAGATTCCGACATGCTTTCGGCCCCCGCCGCAACTAGGTCCGCTTCAGATGAAATTGACGCTTAGAATCTCGTAGCTTTTGACGCCACCCGGTGTGCTGACATCTATGCTATCGCCTTCTTCCTTGCCGATGAGTGCGCGGGCCAGGGGCGATTTCAGGTTCAGCTTTCCCGCTTCGATGTCCGCTTCCGGTTCGCCGACGATCTGGTAAGTCTTTTCTTCGTCGCTGTCCTCGTCGACCAGCGTGACGGTGGCACCGAACTTGATCGTGCCTGACAGCGATGCCGGGTCGATGACATCAGCCAGCGACAGGATGGCTTCCAGTTCCTTGATCCGGCCTTCGATGAAGCTCTGTTTTTCGCGGGCCGAGTGGTATTCGGCATTCTCCGACAGGTCGCCATGCTCGCGCGCTTCGGCTATCGCCCTGATGATTGCGGGGCGTTCGACCGATTTCAGGGTCTTCAATTCATCATTCAGCGCAGAGTGACCTGCGCGGGTCATTGGTATTTTTTCCATGGAAAGGGAC
This sequence comes from Paracoccaceae bacterium, assembly GCA_041633555.1. Lineage (GTDB taxonomy): Bacteria > Pseudomonadota > Alphaproteobacteria > Rhodobacterales > Rhodobacteraceae > JAHEAO01. The sequence goes on from JBFKFZ010000008.1 coordinate 14,108, forward strand.
GCTGTGTTCAGGAACTATTGCTGGCAGGGACCCAACCAAATTCGAACCCGATTGGCAAGCCGTCAAAGCCTCCGGAGCAACTATTCGCCCAAAACGCCAGGGGAGGTGCCGGGAAGCGCGGCATCGTGATGCAAGCGGCGACAAATCCGGCCGGTCGAGCACTGCGTTGGCATTGACCCATTCCACACTCCTGCGATAACTCACGCCACATAAGTCCGTTAACAGGCAGACGCCCCTCGGCGTCTGTTCCGTCTTGGGAAGGCAGATAATGACCGAAGTGACGCGCGAATCCATGGAATATGACGTGGTGATCGTCGGCGCAGGGCCCGCAGGCCTGTCTGCGGCGATCCGGCTGAAACAGCTTGATGCGGATATCAATGTCGTCGTGCTCGAGAAAGGCTCGGAAGTCGGGGCGCATATCCTTTCAGGTGCGGTTCTGGACCCCTGTGGACTGAATGCACTGATCCCGGACTGGAAGGAAAAAGGTGCCCCGGTCACGGTTCCGGTGCGCAAGGACAACTTCTACATGCTGGGCGAAAGCGGCAAGCTCAGGATCCCGAACTTCCTGATGCCGCCCCTGATGAACAACCACGGCAATTTTATCGTGTCGATGGGCAATGTCTGCCGTTGGATGGCCGAGCAGGCCGAGGCCCTAGGAGTCGAGATCTTCTCCGGCATGGCCTGCTCGGAACTCGTTTATGGCGAAGCCGGTGAGGTCAAGGGCGTTGTTGCCGGGGAATTCGGCAAGAACGCGGACGGGACACCGTCCGACGCTTACGAACCGGGGATGGAACTGCACGGCAAGTATGTCTTCCTGTCCGAGGGCGTCAGGGGGTCGCTATCGAAGGAAGTGATTGCCAAGTACGACCTTTCGAAGGGCCATGACGTGCCCAAATTCGGACTCGGCATGAAGGAGATCTGGGAGATCGACCCGGCCAAGCACAAGGAAGGCACCGTCACCCACACGATGGGATGGCCTCTGGGTGGAAATGCCGGCGGCGGGTCTTTCATCTACCATCTGGACAACAACCAGGTCTATGTCGGCTTTGTGGTGCACCTGAATTACCGCAACCCGCATGTTTTCCCCTACATGGAATTCCAGCGCTTCAAGCATCACCCCGTCGTCGCGGAGCTGTTGAAGGGCGGCAAGCGCGTGGCCTACGGCGCCCGCGCGATCACCGAAGGTGGCTGGCAGTCGATCCCCAAGGTGGTCTTTCCGGGCGGCGCGCTGCTGGGCTGTTCCGCAGGCTTGGTGAACGTGCCGCGGATCAAGGGCAATCACAATGCCATGCTGTCGGGAATTGCCGCGGCCGAGGCCGCCCATGGCGCCATCAAGGCAGGCCGGGCCGGCGACGAACTCGCGGTTTACGAGGATGAGCTTCGTTCGGGGCCGATCGCCAAGGATCTCAAGCGAGTGCGTAATGTCAAACCGCTCTGGTCACGCTATGGGTTGCTGGCTTCGCTCAGCCTCGGCGGCTTCGACATGTGGACAAACAATCTCTTCGGATTCTCGCTGTTCGGGACCCTGAAGCACGGCAAGAACGATGCGCAATCGACCGAGCCGGCCGAAAGGCACAAGCCGATCGAATATCCCAAACCCGATGGCGTGTTGTCCTTCGACCGCTTGACCAATGTCAGCTTCTCGATGACCAACCACGAAGAAAGCCAGCCAGCGCATCTGAAGCTGAAGGACCCGCAGATTCCGGTCAATGTGAATCTGCCGAAGTTTGCCGAGCCGGCACAGCGCTATTGCCCGGCGGGTGTGTACGAGGTGGTGACTGAAGAGGGTAGGGATCCGCGCTTCGTCATCAACTTCCAGAACTGCGTCCACTGCAAGACCTGCGACATCAAGGACCCCAGCGAGAACATCGTCTGGACAGTTCCGCAGGGCGGCGATGGCCCGAACTATCCGAACATGTAAAACCTGTGTCATCAGGCCGGCCAATTGGCAGACCCGGATTGTAACCCGGCTATCGACCGACTAGGTTTGCCATGTTTTCAGACCGCAAAGGGGCACCGTCGGTGTTCAGGAAATCCATGTCGACTTGGCTTTCGGGCGCAGCGCTCGCGGCGATCCTGTGCTCGCCAGTTCAGGCCGACGGCTATGCCGGCGCGTATCTTGCCGGTCGCAGCGCCAGTATCGACCACGATTTTGAGGCGGCGGCCAGCTATTACACCCGCGCGCTGGTGCAGGACCCTTCGAACCCCGCATTGATGGAGGCCGCGATCCTTTCCCATATCGGGGCAGGTTCGATTGACCGAGCCTTGCCGATTGCGCGCCGGCTTCATGACTTCGACGATGCGGACCAGGTCTCCAACCTCGTCGTGCTGTCTGACACCATCGCGGCCGAAGACTATGCAACCGCCAAGCAGATGCTTGCGGATGGCGACACCGTTGGTCCGCTGGTTGACGGTCTGGTATTGGCATGGGTCCAGTTTGGCGAGGGCGACATGTCGGCGGCGCTGGACACCTTCGACACCGTGACAGCCGCGCCAGGACTGCAGAATTTCGGCCTCTATCATAAAGCTCTCGCTTTCGCGGTGGCGGGTGATCTGGAAAGCGCGGATGAAATCCTGTCCGGCCGTTCCGGCCCGACGCTTCCGGCCACGCGAAGCGGGGTACTCGCCCATATGGAAATTCTCAGCCAGCTTGAGCGCAATGCTGCAGCCATAGAGTTGCTGGAAACGGTCTTCGGCAGCAATCTCGATCCCGGTCTTGAGGTCTTCCGAGACCGGCTGGTGGCCGGAGAGGCTCTGCCATTTGATACGGTGACGTCGGCGCGCGATGGAGTGGCAGAGGTCTACTTCTCGATCGCTGGCGCGCTGATGGGCGAGGCCGATGATGCCTACACGCTGCTCTATACCAGAATGGCGGAATTCCTGAAGCCGGATCACGTCGATGCAATCCTGCTCTCGGCGCAACTGCTGGAGCGGCTGGGCCGATACGAGTTGGCCAACTCCGCATACAACCGCATAGCCAAAGATGATCCCGCATTTCATGCGGCCGAGTTGGGCCGCGCCGATGCGCTGCGTCGTTCGGGCGATGCCGAAGGGGCCATTGCAGCCTTACAGCGCCTTGCAGAGGTCTATCCCGATCAATCGGGTGTGCATGTCGGGTTGGGTGATCTGTTGCGCGGAGAGGAACGCTACGAAGAGGCGACCTTCGCCTATTCGGCCGCGATCGATCTGATCGAAGAAGCCGACCCTGCCCAATGGCCGATTTATTTTGCCCGGGGCATTACCTACGAACGCACCGACGAGTGGCCGCTGGCCGAGGCAGACTTTCGCGCCGCTTTGGAGCTTTCGCCGGATCAACCGCAGGTGCTGAACTATCTCGGCTATTCGTTCGTGGAGATGAGGCAGAACCTCGACGAAGCTTTGGACATGATCGAGCGCGCGGTCGCTGCCCGTCCCGATGATGGCTACATTACGGACAGCCTTGGTTGGGTCTTCTACCGGCTCGGCCGCTATTCCGAAGCCGTCAGTGTGATGGAGCGGGCGGCGGAACTGACGCCGGTCGATCCAATCGTCAACGATCATCTCGGGGATGTCTACTGGGCCGTCGGACGAAATCGCGAGGCGGAGTTTCAATGGCAGCGCGCACTTTCCTTTGAGCCAGAGGAAGAGGATGCACAACGCATCCGGCGCAAGCTTGAGGTGGGTCTTGATGTCGTACTGGAAGAAGAAGGCGGCGATCCTATCACGCAGTCAAACGACGGTTGAGGTCTTCGCGCCGGCCAAGATCAATCTGACGCTGCATGTCACCGGCCTCCGCCGCGACGGCTATCATCTGCTGGACAGCCTCGTAGTCTTTGCGCCCATTGGTGACAAGCTCACGTTCAAGGCTGGCAAGAACCTCGCGCTTCGGGTGGAAGGGCCAGAGCGGCTGGACGTTCCCGAAGACATGGAGAATCTGGTTCTCAAGGTCGCGCGGATGCTGTCGCCCGAAAAGCCCGCCTCAATAACGCTGACCAAGAACCTTCCAACTGCGTCCGGGATGGGTGGCGGCTCTGCCGATGCGGCGGCGGCTCTGCGGGGTTTGCTGCAGTTCTGGCAGATGGGCAACATGGCCAAGATGAAGGATACCGATCTGCGGCCCTATGCAGAACAACTTCTAGCGCTTGGCGCGGATATACCGATGTGCATGATGTCGAGTCCTGTGCGGATTGGCGGAATTGGTGAAAAGGCAACGCCGCTGCCGAACCTTCCGCCGCTGCCTGCATTGCTGGTGAACCCGCGTCTACCTGTATCGACCGCGGATGTGTTTCGTGATCTCCGCCCCAAGATCAATCCACCAATGCCAGAGTCGCTGCCGACATTTTCCAGCGCACCGGATCTCGTCAGCTGGCTTTCCAACCAGCGCAACGACCTACAAGCCACCGCATTGAGGTTGCAGCCAGCGATCGGCGAGGTGTTGGACCGGCTCAAGAAAGCAGAACGCGTGCAGCTCTGCCGCATGTCAGGTTCGGGCGCGACATGTTTCGGGATCTTTCCGGATAAGGCCAGCGCCATTGTTGCCGGAGAGCTGATTCGGCGGGACCATCCGGAATGGTGGGTCGCCGGAGGTATTCTGGGCGATCAGAAGCAGCGCTCGATGCCTGTGGTCAGCTGATCCGGTCCACCACGTAGTCAGCCAGTTCCAGCAGCATTTCCCTGAGCGGACCGGATGGCAGATACTCCAGCGCGGATTTGGCCTTGTTTGCCCAATTGTGGGCATCACGCCGAGCCGCCTCGAGCGCCCCATGCTTTGCCAGCAGTCCCATAGCAAGGGCCAGGTCGCCGTCGTTCTGGTCACCCCTTTCGATCACCCGCACCCAGAAGGCGCGTTCCTCTGAATTGGCCGCAGCCACCGCCTTGATCACCGGCAGGGTCAGTTTGCGCTCGCGGAAATCGTCACCGACATTCTTGCCAATGGCGCCTGCTGAGCCACCATAGTCGAGCAGATCGTCGGCAATCTGAAAGCTAATCCCCAGGGAATCGCCGTAGCGGTGGAGCGCCTCGATCTGTTCCCTCGGTGCATTGGCGATCACGCCGCCAACCTCTGTTGCTGCCGAAAACAGCGCAGCGGTCTTGCCGCGGACTATCTTGAGATAGGTCTCTTCGGTCGTCGCCAGATCCTGCGCCGCGGTCAGTTGCAGCACTTCGCCCTCGGCAATGGTGGCAGAGGCATTGGCCAGAATGTCAAGTACCCGCAGCGACCCCGTTTCAACCATCAGCTGGAAAGAGCGCGCGAACAGGTAGTCGCCGACAAGAACGCTGGACTTGTTGTCCCACAGCAGATTTGCAGTAGGACGTCCGCGCCGCTTGCGGCTTTCATCGACAACGTCGTCATGCAGCAGGGTTGCGGTATGTATGAATTCCACCGTCGCGGCCAGATGCACGTGAAAGGGGCCATCATAGCCACACATCCGCGCCGCCGCGAGCGTCAGCATCGGCCGCAGCCGCTTGCCGCCAGCCTCGACCAGGTGCGCCGTGACTTCGGGAATGCGTGGCGCATGTTTCGAGGCCATCCGCGCGCGGATCAGGGCGTTCACCGCCGTCAGATCCTCGTCCAGAATCTGCGCCAGCCGCTCATGCGGCTTTACCACTACGTCGTCCAGCCCCATCACGCTCTCGTCACTTCTCTCGACAAAGGCGGGCATCTGCCCTTAAGTCCCGGATATGAGAGAACTTCTGCGCACCACCGACCCGACGGTCATCGCCTACGCGACCGCTCTCTTGCAGGGCGAGGGTATAGACTGCTTTCCGATCGACGTCCACATGAGCGCGCTCGAAGGGTCGATCGGCGTTCTCCCGCGTCGGCTGATGGTGCGGACCAGGGATCACTTCCAGGCAAGCGCGGTTCTGCGCGACAACCAGATCGATACAGGGATGTGAATCGTTGAGCTTTGCCGAGGTCGATCTTACCGAGGATGATTTCCTCGGCGGGCAGCTTACGATAAGACAGCCGCGCAAGGGCTATCGGGCTGGTATCGACCCGGTCTTCATGGCCGCTGCGGTGTCTGCAAGTGCGGGGGAATCTGTTCTGGAACTTGGCTGCGGGGTAGGGGCGGGGTTGCTCTGCCTTGGCAGACGCGTCCCGGGGCTGCATCTGACCGGAATAGAATTGCAGGCCGACTATGCAGACCTTGCGCGGCAAAATGCACAATCAAACCAGATGTCCTTGCAGATCGTCACCGCGGATCTACGACACCTTCCGCCGGAACTGAAGGCGCAGAACTTTCACCATGTAATGGCCAATCCTCCCTATTTTCGGCGCACGGACGGCGCAGCGTCGCGGGATCAGGGCCGCGATCTGGCACTTGCCGGTGACACGCCGCTTGCCGACTGGATCGCCGTTGCCACGCAAAGGCTTGCCCCGAAGGGTCACCTGACACTGATTCAGAAAGCCGACCGGCTGCGCGACGTGCTGCTCGCCATGGACGGCCGGCTTGGCAGTGTCATGGTGCAGCCGCTCGCGCCGCGTACCGGCCGCGCTGCCGAACTGGTGATCGTCAGGGCCTGCAAGGGAGGGCGTGCTGCCTTTCGTTTGCTCGCCCCACTGATCTTGCATCGTGGCGACAGGCATGAGCGCGACGGAGAGAGCTACACCGCGGCCGTCAGGGCCGTCCTGCGCGACGGCGCGGAACTGCTGCTGAGGCGTTAAGCCATTGGACACGATTGCGCCGCCAAAGTCGGGCTTGCACCGGCCTCGATCGACAGGGCGTGACACGACTCGGTTTTTGTGGTCGGATCGGGGCACAGCAGTAATACCTTCAGGAGGATAAACATGACCATGAGTTCGCACTTGCAGGAACTCCGGAAAAAGCATCAGACCCTCTCAGAGAAAGTCGAACAGGCACAACGCAGCCCGGCGACAGACGATCTCCAGATTCGCGAGCTCAAGAAGCAGAAGCTACATATCAAGGAAGAAATCGAGCGGCTCTCTCACGCCTGAGGTCTTTTTGCAGCGGTGTCGCTGGCACGTGCCGCCAGCAAAGCGCCGCATGTGATCAGCACCGCTGCAACCAGTAGCGACCATCGTGGCTGTGCAACGCCGGCCACGATGAGTGCAAGCGTCGACAGCAGGGGCGCGGCATAGGAGGCGACTCCAAGTACTTGGATGTCACCTTGCTTGACGCCGATATCCCAGACGTAAAAGGCCAGCCCAACCGGACCAAGGCCCAAGGCCAGCATGGCGCCCCAGCCGAGGCCGCTGGTCGGCCAGGCAGTCTCTTCCAAGCTTAGATGCGCCAACAAGGAAAGCACCGCTGTCAGGACGCAGAACACTGCCACGCTTTCGGTCGGGATCTTGCCGAGGCGCCGCGACAGCACCGAATAGCCGGACCAAGTCAGCGCGCAGCCGGCGGCCAACAGATACCCCGCCAAATAGGCAGGATCAAAGCCGGTGGCACTGCCCAGCACGACCAGCGCCGCGCCGGCAAAGCTGATCGCCGCGCCAATCACGTGCCCGGCGCGCAACTTCTCGCCGGGCAGCAGGCCAGAAAACAGAACGATGAGCAGCGGCCAGAGATAGGCGATCAGACCCGCCTCGGCTGCAGGAGCTGCCCGCAAGGCAGAAAAATAGAGAAAATGATAGCCGAACAGACCCGTTGTACCAAAGACATAGACCGGCCAGCCGACACCCTTCAGGCGCTTGGCATTCCCTGTCGCGGTGATCCAGATCACGCCGATCACGCCGCCAATCGCAAAGCAGACGGCATTAAGCTGCAAGGGCGGCATCGGCACCGTGAAGACGGTAAAGAGCGCGAGGAGCGCCCAGAGCAGCACGGCAACGAAGCCGACCAGTGTCGCTCGGGATTTGCTCAAGTTAGGGACCTTCCGGAGGGTTCAGAACAAGAAAGGCCGATCCCGAAAGACCGGCCCTCTCCAAGAAAGTGTCTGGTTCAGACGAAGAACTGCGCGCCGTTTGCGCTGATTGTCGAACCGTTGATGAACCCGGCATCGTCGGAGGCAAGGAAGGCCACGCAGCGGGCAATCTCTTCGGGCTCGCCAAGACGTCCGGCGGGAATCTGACCGATGATCGATTCGCGGACCTTCTCCGGAACCGCCATCACCATTTCCGTGGCGATGTAGCCGGGGCAGACGGCATTGGCGGTGATGCCCGCGCGCGCGCCTTCCTGGGCAAGGGACTTCACGATGCCCAGATCGCCGGCCTTGGTCGCGGCATAGTTGACTTGGGCGAACTGCCCCTTCTGGCCGTTGATCGAACTGATCACGATGATACGGCCGAACTTGCGCTCGCGCATGCCGGGCCAGACCGGATGCACGGTGTTGAACACGCCGGTAAGGTTGGTGTCGATCACCTCATGCCATTGCTGCGGCGTCATCTTGTGGAACGGGGCGTCACGGGTAATGCCCGCATTTGCAACGACCACGTCGATGGGGCCGTTCTCCTCTTCGACTTTGGCGATGCCAGCCTTGGACGATTCGTAGTCGGCAACGTTCCACTTGTAGGTCTTGATGCCGGTTTCCGCGGTGAACTTCGCGGCGGCTTCGTCATTGCCCGCATAGGTCGCGGCAACGGTATAGCCGTCTGCTTTCAGTTTCTTTGAAATGGCTTCCCCGATACCGCGGGATCCACCTGTGACGAGTGCAACTCGGGCCATGATCTTCTCCAATGTCAGAAATGTGGAGGGCGGGCCGGGGCCCGCCCGTTCAATAGTCGCTTACGCGCGCTCCAGGCACATGGCGACGCCCATGCCACCGCCGATGCACAGGGTCGCAAGGCCTTTCTTGGCGTCGCGGCGCTGCATCTCGAACAGCAGCGTGTTCAGGATGCGTGCACCCGATGCGCCGATCGGGTGGCCGATGGCGATCGCGCCCCCGTTCACGTTCACGATCGCCGGGTCCCAGCCCATATCCTTGTTCACCGCACAGGCCTGTGCGGCGAAGGCTTCGTTGGCCTCGACCAGATCCAGATCCTCTGGCTTCCAGCCGGCCTTTTCCAGCGCCTTGCGGCTGGCGTGGATCGGGCCGACGCCCATGATCGACGGGTCGAGCCCGGCCGTTGCATAGCTTGCGATCCGCGCGAGCGGCTTGATCCCGCGCTTCTCGGCTTCCTCGACACTCATCAGCAGAGCACCGGCGGCGCCATCGTTGATGCCCGAGGCGTTCGCAGCGGTGACAGAACCGTCCTTGGTGAACGCGGGGCGCAGCTTCTGCATCGCCTCAATGGTCGCGCCGTGGCGGACATACTCGTCCTTGTCGACCACGATATCGCCCTTGCGGGTCTTGACGGTGTAGGCAATCACTTCGTCGTCGAACTTACCGGCCTTCTGGGCGGCCTCGGCTTTGTTCTGGCTCGCGACGGCGAATTCGTCCTGCTGATCGCGGCTGATCTGCCATTTCTGTGCGACGTTTTCGGCGGTCTGGCCCATGTGGTAGCCGTTGAAGGCATCCCAGAGGCCATCCTTGATCATCGAATCGATGAACGACATGTCGCCCATCTTGTGACCCTGTCGCAGATTGGCGACATGCGGGCTCATTGACATGTTTTCCTGGCCGCCGGCGGCGACGATGCTGGCGTCTCCAAGCTGGATATGCTGCGCAGCCAGCGCGACCGCGCGCAAGCCGGAGCCGCAGACCTGGTTGATCGACCAGGCGGAGCTTTCCTGCGGCAGCCCCGCATTGATATGGGCCTGGCGTGCTGGGTTCTGCCCCTGACCGCCAGTCAGGACCTGGCCGAGGATGGTTTCGGACACTTCGCTCTTGTCAATGCCGGCGCGCTCGACCAGCGCTTCCAGAACGGCCTTGCCCAAGTCATGGGCGGGTATGTTGGCGAAGGATCCGCCGAAGCTGCCCACGGCGGTGCGGGCAGCGGATGCGATGACGACGTTGGTCATAATGCTTTCTCCCAGAAAGATACTTCGGCTGGGAGTGTAGTCGGCGCTTCGACAATGGAACAGCCCCAATCCCCGCCAGGTAAGCAAGGGATAGGCGTCGAATCCTGCATTTGCAACCAGAAGCCTCGCCCGATTGGCACTAGGTGCCGGGGGTCGGCGATCCGGTGGCGCCGGGAGTTATACCACCTTGTGCTGTTCGGCCTGTTTCCGCAGCCAATCCGGCCGGACTTTCGGAACCCCGAAATGATGGCCCTGCAGGCAGTCAATCCCGGACTCGATCAAGAATGCGGCATCCTCGGCGCTCTCGACCATTTTCGCAACAGTGAACATGTCGAAATGCTGCGCAATGGAAACGAGCGCGGCACACAGCACCTGATTGCCTGGGTCGCGGTGGACGCCACGGACGAACTGGCCATCGATCTTCAGGGCATCAAAGTAGAAATCCCTGAGGAAGCGAAACGAAGTGAAACCGGATCCGAAATCATCCAGGGCAAAGCTGATTCCCTCTGTCTGCATGCTCGCCATGAAGACGCGGGTGATTTCTGGCATCGCCATGGCCGATCCCTCGGAAATCTCCAGGATCAGGCGTTCGCCGATGGTCGGATCGTTCCGAAGGCCGCGATTTAGGATACTGTTCCAGCGCGGGTAGGCGATCGAGCGCGCCGACATGTTGATCGACAGGCGCAATTGGGGATGGTCGCGCAGCGCCTCGAGGCCCAATTGCAGGGACAGGCTGTCGATCATCCGCCCGATCTCGTCGTTTTCGACCTCGGACATGAAATCGCGAGCCGGGATGATCCGGCCGGACTTGTCCATGATGCGGATCAGTCCTTCGTGGAACGCCGGCTGGTCGGGCTGGATCGCACGGACAACGGGCTGATAGGCAAGCATCGCGCGCTGATCGGTCAGTGCCTCACGCACCATCTTCAGAACGTCGCGGTCGCGCTCGCGTATTGCGATTGACAGAGGATCGTCTGAAGTCTCCATATCGCTCCGCTTTTTCGAACCAGCATCCGACATCGTTACCTCGCTTCTTGTGACCGGCCTCACATTGGACCGACAGGGCTTAAGATCGCGTGAATGTTCCTATTTGGTTCCAATTCGATTAGAATTCTCGGGCGCGCTTTCCGCGACAGAGTGGTATAGCAAGTCATGGATGATGGATGTACTTGGCCGGGCGAGGATCCGCTCTATCTCGCCTATCACGACACGGAATGGGGCGTGCCCGAATATGAGAGCCGCGCGCTGTGGGAAAAACTGATCCTCGACGGATTTCAGGCCGGCCTGTCGTGGATCACGATATTGCGCAAGCGTGAGAATTTCCGAGCGGCCTTCCAGAACTTCGACCCTACCGAGATCGCTCGCTGGGGCGAAGGGGATGTCGAACGCCTTCTTGCCGATCCGGGGATCATCCGTCATCGCGGCAAGATCGAAGCTGCCATCAGCAGCGCGCGTGCTTGGGAGAAGATCGAGGCGCGGCAGGGATTCGACCGTTTTCTTTGGGACTATGTCGGTGGCAAGCCGGTGCAGAATCGCTTTGCCTCGATGTCCGATATCCCCGCTGAGACCGAGCTTTCCAGGCGCATCTCGAAGGACCTCAAGGCTGAAGGCTTCAAGTTCTGTGGTCCGACAATCGTTTACGCCTTCATGCAGGCGACGGGGATAGTGAATGACCACGTGACGGGCTGCCACCGCCATCGCGAGGTCGCTGCGATGGCGCGTTAATCGATCAAAGCGTTGGGGACTCGTGTCTCGCCAGCCGGATCGCCTGCGCGCGGAGGCTCCGGGCGACGCCTCGCGCTGGGTAGTCTCGGCGCGATTGCAAACTGGCCAACCCAAGCAGCACATGTTGAAGACGTCGATACGCGGCAATCAGGCCATCACACGCTGAAAGTCAGGGTCGTAGGGGCTGGCAGGGATGACCTCGGCCGGGAACTCTGTGCCGAGCATGTCGATCGTCAACCGTGTTCCCGTAACAGCAAGTTCGAGCTGGACGAAGGCCAGGGCGAGGTTGAGCCCGGTCCGGTGCCCCCAGTCGCCGGAGGTCACCGCGCCCACCACATCTCCGGCCTGCATCACTGACGAACCGGGATGCGCGGGGCGGTCTGCGCATTCGACGGAAAGCGTCACCAGCCGCTTGCGGCGCCCCTCGGCCCTTCGCCTCAGAAGCGCAGCCTTGCCGATGAAATCAGGCTTGTCGAGTTTCACGAACCGGTCGAGCGCGGTCTCGAACGGGTCGAACTCTGTCAGGATGTCGGCTTTCCAGTGGAGGAACCCTTTCTCAAGCCGCATCGACTCGACCGCCCGGCTGCCGAAGAGGCCAAGCCCGTGCGGTCCACCCGCCCGTCGCAGCGCCAGGTAAGCGGCATGAAGCTGACTGTTCGGCACATGGATCTCGTAGGCCAGTTCGCCGGAAAAGCTGACGGCCATCACGACTGCCGGGGCAATGCCCACAATGGCTTCGCGTACCGAAAGCCACGGGAAGGCCGCCGCCGACCAGTCACCCCGAGCCGCCGCCGAAAGCACGTCGCGCGCCCTCGGACCAGCGAGAACCAGAATGGTCGAGTCGTTGGTCAGTGAGCGGATCTGCACGTCCTCGCCGGCGCGGATATGCGCGGTCAGCCAGTCCATGTCATGAAATTCCGATGCGGCGGCCGATCCGTACCATACCCGGGCTGGCCCATGCGGGCTCTCGGGTAGGTTGGCGACAGTTGCCTCGCCCTTGAGCATACCCTGGTGGTTGAGCAGGTAACCGAGCCCGACGCGCCCGGGCTTGCGCGTGACCCGGCCGCAGAGCATATGGTCGAGAAAGTCGTGCGTCCCTGCGCCGGTGATTTCGACCCGGTTGAAGCCGCTGACCTCTGTCAAGCCCACGCCCGTCTGGACCGCCTTGACCTCATCCGCCACGACGTCGTGGACCTCGTTGAACCGAAAACCAAGCGTTTCGACAAAATCGGGCGACGGCCGGACATGATCGAGCCGTTCCCAGCCGTTCACCACGCCGAACTCGGCACCTTCGGCCGCGAGCGCCGTGGTGAGCGGCGTTGACTTGATCGGCCGACCCGCGGGGCGGTGTTCGTGTGGAAGATGAAAGCGGAACTCGTTCTGATAGTCCTCGATCGCCTTGAGCGCGGTCAGCTCCACGTTGCCGTGACCGGTGAAACGGCGCGGGTCGATCACCCATGTGTCGTAACAGGCCTCGCCATGAACGATCTGCTGGGCAAGCATCCAGCCATGCCCGCCGCCTTCGCCAAGCCCGGCGCGCAATCCGATAATACAATAGGCATTCCGTTTGCCGGGGATCGGCCCGACCAGCGGCGCGCCGTCGATCGTATAGGTAATCGGTCCGTTCACGATCGTGTGGATGCCGACCTCTGCAAGTGCTGGCATGCGAGCAAAGGCGCCTTCGAGGACATCGGTCACGCGGTCCAGATCATTGGGGCAAAGCGCATTGCTGAATTTCGGGTCGATTCCGTCCATGCCCCAGGTCTTGCAGTCCTGCTCGTAAAAACCGACAAGCAGGCCGAATTTTTCTTGCCGCGAATAGAAATCGCTGATCGGACACCGGATCAGCGGCATCCGGTGCCCGGCTTCGCGAATGGCCGGAATCTCCTCGGTGACGAAATACTGGTGCTCCATAGACGCGACGGGATGATGCACACCCATCATCGCTCCGACCTCGTTCACGCGGTAGCCGCAGGCATTGACGACGATTCCTGCATGGACCGTACCGTTGGGCGTCTCGACTTCCCAAGTGTCGTCCTTGAGCTGACGCAGCCCGGTTACGGGTGTGTTGCGGTGCACCTCTGCCCCTGCCTTTCGGGCGCGGCGGGCGAGCGCCTGGCAAAGCTGCGCCGGGTCGATGTCACCGTCCAGCGGGTCCCAGAGCCCGCCCAGGAGGTTATCGGTCGAGATCAAGGGGTGACGCCGGGCGCATTCTTCTGCGTCGATGACCTCGAATTCTACGCCCATCCCGCGCGCCATCGACCTGAAGTGGCGATAGCCGTCCATCTGCGCCTCGGTATTGGCCAGCCTGATGCCGCCATCGCCGTGGTGGTAGTTGATCGGATAGTCGGGATCGGAAGCCAGTTCCTTGTAGAGCGCGATAGAGTGGCTCTTGAGCCCCACCATCGTCTGGTTCATGCCGAAATTCGTCACCTGGGCGGCGGAGTGCCATGTCGTGCCGGAGGTCAGCTCATCGCGCTCCAGCAGCATCACGTCGCTCCATCCCTCTTGAGTAAGGTGATAGAGCGTCGAGCAGCCGGCGATGCCGCCGCCGATCACCACGACTTTCGTGCGCGTCTTCATTCAGCCACCTCGCGATTTGGCCCGCTATCCGCTGGCGCCGAGCCGAGGCTTCCGACAGCCGCGACCAGCATCATGGAACCGGTTTTCAGTCACCTTCTGACCGTGACTAGACCCTCGCCCAACTGCCATTTCAAGATGTTTCAGGAAGTTTTGGGAGTGGCGAAGGTCCCGCTCTCTCCGACCGGATCGGTTCCGTTGCAAATGTCGATCAATCGGAAATTCCCAGAGGTCTTTGCGCTTGTACCGCCTTCAATTGCGAACGATTCCCGTTGCGGTGTGGGTCTTCCGCTTCAGGACCCTGTCAGCAATGCCGCAACAATCGCCTTTGCGCTGTCGCTGTTCCAGTCGGCGTCGCCGCGCAGGCGGGCGATCTCTTGCCCTTCGCGGTTCAGAATCACCGAGATCGGCAGCCCGAAGACCGCCATCTCGCGGGCCAGCTCCTGTTTTGGATCGAGCAGGATCGGCAGGTTGCTGACCCCGACCTCCTCGAAAAACCGTTTGATCCCGGGCACCGCGTTGCGCCCGGTGGCGATCGTCACGACCTCGAAATCCTCGCCGCCGAACTTGGCCTGCAATTCGTCGAGCATCGGCATTTCCTTGCGGCAAGGTGCGCACCATGTCGCCCAGAAATTCACCAGCACGACCTTGCCCTGCCAGTCGGCCAGCCGGTGCTCGCCGCCTTCGGGGTCGGTGAAGACGGCTTGCGACACGTCGGCGGGGTCGGAGAAAATTAGCTTCTTCATCGTCCCATCGCGCAGCGCTTCCAAAGCCGTCTTATCCGCGGAAGCGGTATTTGCACCAAGGGCAAGGGCCGTATAGAGAACGGCGAAACGGAACCAGCGCATGAACCCTCCGAGGGACAAGAAATGACCGACAAGACCCAGAACGCCATGTGGGGCGGGCGCTTTGCCGCCGGACCGGATGCGATCATGGAGGCGATCAATGCCTCAATCGCGTTCGACCAGCGACTGGCGGCCCAGGACATTGCCGGGTCTCGCGCCCATGCCGCGATGCTGGCGGCGCAGGGCATCATTACCGATAGCGATGCGGAAGCGATCCGGGAAGGCCTTCTCACGGTGTTGTCAGAGATCGAAAGCGGCGGGTTCCCGTTCTCGGCGGCCTTGGAAGACATCCATATGAATGTTGAATCGCGCCTGAAGGCTTTGATCGGCGAACCGGCTGGGCGTCTGCACACCGCACGAAGCCGCAATGATCAGGTTGCCGTCGACTTCAGGATGTGGGTCCGCGACCAGACCGACGCGGCGATCAGCGGCATAACCGCGTTGCAGAAGGCGCTGCTGGCGCAGGCAGAGGCAGGGGCCGATTGGGTGATGCCGGGGTTCACCCATCTGCAAACCGCGCAGCCGGTCACTTGGGGCCATCACATGATGGCCTATGTCGAGATGCTTGGCCGCGATGCCAGCCGCTTTCGCGATGCCCGTGTCCGGATGAACGAGTCGCCCTTGGGCGCCGCTGCATTGGCCGGTACGAGCTTTCCGATCGACCGGCACGCGACCGCGAAGGCCCTGGGCTTTGACCGGCCCGCAGCGAATTCGCTTGATGCCGTGGCTGACCGCGATTTCGCGCTGGAGTTCCTGTCCGCCGCGGCGATCTGCTCGATGCACCTGTCACGATTCGCCGAGGAGCTGGTGATCTGGTCCTCGGCCCAGTTCCGGTTTGTCGCGCTCTCGGACCGTTTCTCGACTGGCTCCTCGATCATGCCGCAAAAGAAGAACCCAGACGCGGCTGAACTGATCCGCGCCAAGATCGGGCGGATCCTCGGGGCGATGGTCGGGCTCTTCACGGTGATGAAGGGGCTGCCCTTGACCTATTCGAAGGACATGCAGGAAGACAAGGAACAGGTCTTCGACGCGGCGGATTCGCTGATGCTCGCGCTGGCAGCGATGGACGGGATGGTGCGCGACATGACCGCGAACCGCGACGCGCTGAAAGCCGCCGCGGCCAGCGGGTTTTCCACTGCAACCGATATGGCCGACTGGCTGGTTCGGGAGTTGAATTTGCCGTTTCGCGACGCACACCACGTAACTGGGACCCTCGTTGCGTTGGCCGAGAAGAACAGATGTGACCTGCCCGATCTGACGCTGGAGCAGATGCAGGAGGTTCATCAGGGCATCACGCGATCGGTCTTCGATGTGCTTGGGGTCGAGAACTCGGTTGCCTCGCGACTATCGTACGGCGGCACGGCACCTGCAGAGGTCCGCAAGCAGATCGCCCGCTGGAAGGAACTGTTGAAATGAAATGCATCGCTGCCCTTTGCCTTGCGATGGCGCTTTCGTCCTGCGGCGTTGATGGCGCTCCGGTCACTCCAAACGGTGACGAGACCGTAGCGAGCGATGCCATGCCCGGTGTGTCGGACAGCAGCTGATGTCGAAACTGCGCATGGTCTATCTGTCGCTCGCGATCTGGGGCGCGGTCCATCCGATGTATTGGTTCCTCGTCTGGTTCAACGAATACGGCTGGTCGCTATCGGGTCTGGTGGAGGCCTGGCACGCGAACGCCGCGACATCGGGGCTGACATGGGATCTGACCATCGCCGCGATCGCCCTGACGGTCTGGGCGCTTGCCGAAACCTATGTCCGCAAGAACTGGACGGCGCTGATCTGTATCCCGGCAACCTTTTGCGTCGGCGTCAGCTTTGGCCTGCCTTTGTATCTGTTTCTCCGGACCCGACCGGTCACCTGAGGCTCCTGCCCCACTAGGCGGGGGGTCGGCTGTGCGCCTTGGACACAGCCGTATTTCATTTACTCGCGCGCTTGTGAGGAAAGCAGGAGCATTCCGGCAATCCGACTGAAACCTTCTGCCGCTGCTTTCCGTAACTGCTGTCATTGAAGGGCAATGGGCCCGACATTTGACAAAAGGAGACTACGATGACCATTCGCACATTCATTTGCGCTGCAGCTGCTGCCCTGGTGGCCGGAACCGCAGGCGCCGAGACGATCGATCCCGGTGATATCCAGCTTGCCCTGAAAGCCGGCGTCGAGCCAGGTGTCTACAGCACTTCGGAGCTGAACCGGTTGCTGGAAGCCCAGCAAGAGAACCGTACCGGGCAGATCGACTTCATCCTTCGGAAGACAAATGAGGTTGCAACCCGAATGGCAACTGGAATGCCGTCAGGAAAGCCGACCGCCAGCTTTGGCAGCAACATCCACTCCGACAAGTACTGATTCAGCGGAACCTGCTGTTCTACTGAGCAAATGCTGAAACTCCGGCGGGGTGCCTGCTTCGCAAGGCATCCCGCCAGCAGCGGTCCCGGCCTGCCGCCATCCATCGGATTTCTTCGGAAACCAGGCTCTGGGAACTTTGATCCGGAAAGGAATGGATATAAGAACAGCCGACCAATTGGTTGGAGCGTGCATGGATCATTTCCTATATCGCAACGGCATCCTTCACGCCGAGGATGTTCCCGTGCCCGAAATCGCCGCCGCTGTTGGAACACCGTTCTATTGTTATTCCGCGGCCACGCTGACCCGTCACTACAAGCTCTTCGACGAGGCGCTGGCAGGGATGAACCACCTTGTCTGTTTCGCGATGAAGTCGAATTCCAACCTCGCTGTGCTGCGCCTGTTGGGCAATCTGGGGTCGGGCATCGATGTCGTTTCGGTCGGTGAATACCTCAAGGCGCGGGCCGCCGGCATCCCCGGCGAGCGCATCGTCTTTTCAGGTATCGGCAAGACGCGGGACGAGATGAAGATCGCGCTCGAAGGCGGTATCCGCCAGTTCAATGTCGAAAGCGAACCGGAGCTTGCAGCCCTGAACGAAGTGGCGCTGTCTTTGGGAAAGGCTGCGCCGATCACGATCCGGCTGAACCCGGATGTCGATGCCCGGACGCACGAGAAGATCGCCACTGGCAAGAAAGAAAACAAGTTTGGCATCCCTATCGCTCGCGCCCGCGAGGTCTACGCCGAGGCTGCCAGGCTCAGGGGTCTGAAGATTGTCGGGATCGACGTTCACATCGGTAGCCAGCTCACCGAACTCGAACCGTTCGAGCAGGCCTATGCCATGGTCGCCGACCTCGCCCTGCAACTGCGCGCCGATGGCCATGACATCCAGCGGCTCGACCTGGGAGGCGGGCTTGGCATTCCCTACGAGCGTTCCAACAAGTCACCGCCGCTGCCAATGGAATATGGCGAAGTGATCCGCCGCGTGATCGGGGATCTTGATGTCGAGGTCGAGATCGAGCCTGGCCGGCTGATATCGGGAAATGCCGGGATCATGGTTAGCGAGGTCATCTACCTGAAGTCCGGCGAGGAACGGAATTTCCTGATCCTCGATTCGGCGATGAACGACCTCGTCCGCCCATCGATGTATGGCTCGCACCACGATATCGTCCCGGTCGTAGAGCCTGCTCCGGGCACAGAACAGGCGCCGATCGACATCGTTGGTCCGGTCTGCGAATCGGGGGATACATTCGCCAGGCAACGCCTGATGCCGCCCTTGGCGTCCGGCGATCTGGTCGCCTTCCGCTCTGCCGGGGCCTACGGCGCGGTCATGGCCAGCGAATACAATTCCCGACCGCTGATCCCGGAAGTCATGGTGCAAGGTGATCAATTCGCTGTCATACGGGCGCGACCGAGCTTTGACGAAATGATAAACCGGGATAGCATTCCGGCGTGGCTCTGAACCCGGATCTTCGGCGAATGGGTCCTAACTGCAGGGAATATGGAGAGAAATCCGATCATCCCTGACGCGGAGGCGCGAATGCTGCGCTGGCCGCTTGGCTTGACTCGCGCCGGTATGGTAGCCGAGCGGTTGACTCGTGCGTTTTGGCCGCTCACCTCCATCATACTCACCATTCTCGCAGCTTTGATGTTTGGATTGCAGGACAGCCTGTCGCTGGAATTCGGCTGGGCCGCGGCCGTTCTGTCTATCCTCGGAGCACTCACGGCGTTTGGTTTCGGCATTCGCCGGTTTCGCTGGCCATCGCGCGCCGAAGCGCTGGACCGTCTTGATCGTACCCTGCCTGGCCGCCCGATCACCGCGATTCTGGACCAGCAGGTCATCGGCGCACAAGACGCGGATTCGCGGGCAGTCTGGAACGCCCATGTTGCCCGCATGGCCGAACGCGCCGCGCGTTCCCGGGCTGTCGAGCCGGACCTGCGGATATCAAATCGCGATCCCTATGCGCTGCGCTATGTGGCGGTTCTGGCCTTCGCGATGGCGCTGATTTTTGGCTCAGTATGGCGCGTGGCTTCGGTAGCAGAGCTCGCGCCCTCTGCTGGCGGTGCCTATGCCGGTGGTCCTGCCTGGGAAGGCTGGATCGAGCCGCCGACCCATACCGGCAAGCCGTCCATCTACCTGGCAGATATCACGCAGGACAGCCTGCCGGTTCCGGTTGGCAGCCGCATCACATTGCGCCTTTATGGCGAGGTTGGCGTCCTGACGGTTGCTGAAACCGTGTCGGGCAGGACCGAAGAAATAACAAGTGCCGCCGATCCATCGCAGGATTTCACCGTCACGCGTTCTGGCACCGTGTCGATCGACGGACCCGGCGGCCGGGCATGGCGGATTGAGATGACTCCTGACACGTGGCCCACCGTCAGACCCGACGGCGACGTGGAGCGTGGGGTAAACGGGGAAATGCGCCTTCCGTTCAGCGCAGAGGACGACTACGGCGTGATGGCCGGTACGGCCCGGATCGAACTTGATCTCGCAGCAGTCAATCGCCGCTATGGCAAGATCATCGAACCCGAACCACAAGAGCCCATCCTGTTGGACCTTCCGATGCCGATCAGCGGCGATCGCAGGGAATTCACCGAATTGCTGATCGAGAACCTCGCTCAGCACCCTTGGGCAACGCTGCCGGTTCGCGTTACGCTGGGAGTCGAAGATGCGGCCGGCCAAACCGGGTCCTCCGAACCGACGCGGATGATCCTTCCCGGTCGGCGGTTCTTCGACCCTCTGGCCAACGCCTTGATAGAACAGCGCAGCGACCTGCTGTGGCATCGCGCCAACGGGCCCCGCACGGCGCAGGTGCTCAGGGCGATCAGCTACCGGCCCGAGGAGATTTTCGACAGTTCGACCGCGTATCTGATGCTGCGGGTCGCGATCCGACGTCTGGAAATGGGCATCGAGTACGACCAGCTTTCGACCGAGCGCCGCGACGAGATCGCGCAGGCGCTTTGGGACATCGCCACGCTGATCGAGGATGGCAACCTGTCCGATGCACTGGAGCGCCTGCGCCGGGCGCAGGACCGCCTCGCCGAAGCAATGGAGCAGGGCGCGACGAACGAAGAAATTGCCGAACTGATGCAGGAGCTGCGCGAGGCCATGCAGGACTACATGCGTCAGCTGGCGGAACAAAGCCAACAGGACGGCAACCAGCAGGCACAGAACCAGAACATGCAGGAAATTACCGGCGATCAACTGCAGGAGATGCTGGACCGGTTGCAGGAGCTGATGGAACAGGGCCGCACCGCCGAAGCGCAGCAGCTTCTGGAACAGCTTCGACAGTTGATGGAGAACATGCAGGTCACTCAGGGCCAGCAGGGGCAAGGTCAGCAGAGCCCGGGCCAGCAGGCGATGAATGAGCTTGCCGAAACGCTCCGGCAGCAGCAGGGGCTAAACGATGATACATTTCAGGACCTGCAGGACCAGTTCGGCGAACAAGGCCAACAGGGTCAGCAACAGCAGGGCCAGCGGGGACAGCAGCAACAAGGGCAGCAGGGTCAGCAAGGTCAGAACGGACAGCAGGGTCAAGGGCCACAGGGGCAACAACGGGGGCAAAACGGCCAGGGCAGTCAGCCCGGCCAGGGCCAGGGGCATGAAACCGTCCCTGGAAACAACCCAGGTCAGGGCCTGGCCGACCGCCAACTGGCTTTGCGCAATGAGTTGAGCCGCCAAACCCAGAACCTTCCGGGCGCCGGCACCCCGGGGGGTGACGCCGCGCGCGACGCCCTCGATCGCGCCGGACGGGCGATGGAGGGCGCCGAAGATGCGCTCAGGGAAGAGGATTTCGCAGGCGCGCTCGACAATCAGGCCGAGGCGATGGAAGCGCTGCGTGAGGGAATGCGGGAATTGGGCCGGGAACTGGCACAGCAGCAGCAGCAACAGGCCGGTCAGCAGGGAGAGGCCTTCGGTCGGAACGAAAGCCGAAACCAGCGCGATCCGCTTGGCCGCGACAGCGGCGCAAATGGCAGGATCGGCACGGACGAGCAGTTGCTGCAGGGTGACGACGTGTATCGCCGGGCCCGAGAATTGCTGGATGAAATTCGCCGCCGTTCAGGCGAGCAGGAGCGCCCGGATGTCGAACTCGACTACCTCAGGAGATTGCTCGACCGGTTCTAGGGCGTGTTAGCTTCCGCAAAAAACCGGAGTGCCAGGCGCTTGGTGAGTTCAAGCTCAAGGCCGGAGTCTGCGGTGGGATGGCGGGCCCGCCACTTGGCAACAGACACTGGCCTGGCGGGCTTAGCCGCTGTCCCCACTGACTTGCCCAAGCAGCAACGTCAGTTTTGCAACGGCCTGTTGCAGCAGGCCATCGACCCACAGCCGTAATCCGTTAACGGTATCCACATAGGCTGACAGTGCTGGTTCGCCAGCCGGGTAAGCCTCGACGAGGCTCGGGGCGTAGGAATAGACCAGCGCCAGAACGGCAAAGAACAGAACCGCCAGTATGAAGCCGCGCCGAAATCCGCTGCGGGCGCGCCGTTCCTCCCGTTCTTCCTCGTCTTCTTCATAGCGGTCGGAAGAGGCCGTGAGGGTCGAATTGATCTCTTCTATGTCGGGCAGCCGGTCGCGCCGTGTCGACGCCGCCACCATTTCCGCAACAGCAATTGCGTCGGCATCATCTTCGGCGTCAGATGGGTCCTCTGTTGGGCCCTCTTCAGCCTGCTCGCGCATCCTGCCCAATCGCTCGCGAACCGTAGTCTTGTCGTCGCCCGAATCCAGCCCAAGATCCGGCTGCGTTTCCAGGATTCCGGCCTCTTCGGCCCGTTCGGCAGTTTCCCGAGCGGCTTCT
Source organism: Paracoccaceae bacterium (assembly GCA_041633555.1). Classification (GTDB taxonomy): domain Bacteria; phylum Pseudomonadota; class Alphaproteobacteria; order Rhodobacterales; family Rhodobacteraceae; genus JAHEAO01. The sequence continues at coordinate 36,236 of JBFKFZ010000008.1, forward strand.
TCGCGCAGAATGTCGGCAACTTCGGGGTCAAGGGGGCGAGGCGTTAGGCTGGGCTTCTCCGAGTCGTCCGCGGCTTCGTCAGCCTCGGTATCTTCATCTTCCTCGTCGGCCTCATCTTCAGGTAGATGCTCTGACCCGGCCTCGATCGTGGCGCCCGGCCGATCTTCGGGCAGATGATCCACATCGTCACTGGGCTCATCTTCTGGCAAATGCTCTTCATCCGCCTCGGCAATAACGGCTTCCGCGGGGCGATCCTCGTCGTTACTGGGTTTGCCCGTCACCTCGGCAACGTCTTGGTCTTTGGTGGTGCGATCCGGGCTTGCAGCACGCTGAAACCATGTATGGCCGCAGTTGGAGCATTGTACGTCGCGGCCGATGTCGGGGATAACGCTGCCATCCACCTCGTACTGCGCGCCGCAATTGGGACAAATTAGCCTCATGCTGCCCTTTCGACTACCTCTGCAACCCCGATAGCTCACCTTGTTTGCGCAGTGTTTGGGGTTACCTGCTTCATTTTTTGATTTTTCTAGCAAAGCCCGGAGCACAATCCAAGCATTTGCGCTCCAGCCAATTGAATCACCCGCCGGCGTGAGGCAAAACTGTCGCGGCAGGCAGAGGGCACAATCGACCGTGATCAAGCTGGAAAACGTCACCTACGGCTTCGGCCCAGCCGAATTGCTGTCCGACATCACCTTGCTACTTCAACCCGGCTCGTTTCATTTCCTGACCGGGCCAAGCGGGTCCGGGAAGACCACGCTCTTGAGGCTCTGCTATTCTGACTTAACGCCGACTTCGGGCCACGTATACCTGTTCGAAAAGGATGCCAGTTCTCTCTCTCGCGATGAGGTCGCGCGCGTGCGCCGCCGGATCGGCGTCGTGCATCAGGATTGCCAGTTTCTTGACCACCTGCCGATCGCCGAGAACGTTGCGCTGCCGCTGGCTGCTGCAGACAGGCGGGACGAGACCAACGATCTCGCCGAGCTTCTGGCCTGGGTCGGGCTCTCGGGCCGCGCAGGGGCATTGCCGCCCGAGCTGTCGGGGGGCGAACGGCAGCGGGCAGCACTCGCGCGGGCGGTGATCATGTCGCCTGACGTGGTGATCGCGGATGAACCGACGGGCAATGTCGACTGGGAAATGTCGTTGCGGCTGCTTACGCTGCTGGTTGAGCTGAACAAGATGGGCAAGACGATCCTGATCGCCACGCATGACCTGAACCTGATTCGCAGCGCGAAGGCGCAAGTCGCGGCGCGAGTACTGCGGATTCGCGACCGTCAGATTCAGCTTGCCGGGGCCGACTTGTGAGCCGTTTTGCGCTGCCCGCCCTGCTGCGGGCCAATTCTCAGGCTGATCGCGTTGTCCCGCCATCAGGGTTTACCGCGCGGCTGACGACCTTTTCCGCAGGGGCCATGGCTTTTTTGGCGGTCTTCGCACTGGCTTTGACCTTTGCCACGGGGCGACTGGCGGATCGCTGGGGTCAGGAACTGGCTCGCACCGCCACGGTCAGGATCTCGGCACCGGCAGGTCAGGTGGCCGCTCAGACCGCCGCCGTGCTGGCAGTGCTAGAAACCACACCGGGCGTTGCGTCGGCGCGGGCTCTCGGTGACCTCGAAGAGCGTGCCCTGCTGGAGCCTTGGTTTGGCCCCGACCTGCCGCTGGATACGCTGCCGATCCCGCAACTCGTCGAGATCTTCGAAACCGCTGAAGGTCTGGATGCCGACGGCCTGCGCTTGCGGTTGCAGGCCGAAGCGCCCGGCGCGGTGCTCGACGACCACACGCGTTGGCGCGCACCGCTGGTTGGCGCGGCGGAGCGTATCAGGACGCTTGGCCTGATGGCGATCCTCCTGATTGCCGCCACAACGGCGGCGATGGTTGCACTTGCGGCCAACTCGGCTCTGGCCGCCAGCGGTCAGGTGATCCGCGTTCTGCGTCTTGTCGGCGCACTCGACCGATACATCGCCCGGGCCTTCGTTCGCCGTTTCATGCTGCGCGCGCTTGGCGGTGCCGCTGCGGGAACGTTGCTTGGCGCCGTCGTCATCGCATTGATCCCCGAGGCGCATACGCCGAACGGCTTCCTGACCGGCCTTGGCTTTCAGGGAGCAGAGTGGCTTTGGCTGCTGACTCTGCCGCTGGGCGCCGCTATCGTTGCCTTCGTTGCCACGCGTATTGCCGCCTTCCGTTCCTTGCGAAAGCTGACTTGATGCTGAAATCGGCCCAATGGCTCCGCTCGCTGATCTTCATCGTCCAGATGTATCTGGCGATGTTCCTGATGGCGCTCTTCTTTACGCCACTGGCCGTCTGGAAGCGCGACTGGGCCTTTCGCGGCATCCATACCTATTGCCGCTGGGTGCGCTGGACGGCAAGCTGGATGGTCGGGCTGAAGTCCGAAGTGCGCGGTGAGGTCCCGACCGACGAAGTGCTGCTGGCGTCGAAACATCAGAGCTTCTTTGACATCATCATCATCGTTTCGGCCGTACCGCGCCCCAAATTCGTAATGAAGAAAGAGATCCAGTGGGCACCAATTGTCGGTTATTTTGCGAAGCGGATCGGCTGTATCGCGGTGGACCGAGGCAAGCGCAGCCTGGCGATCAAACAGATGGTGGCGGATGTGAAATCGGGCGCGCAGTTTCCTGGACAGCTGATCATCTTTCCGCAAGGCACCAGGGTCGCGGCAGGCGCATCGAAGCCCTACAAGATTGGCACGGGTGTGCTCTACCGCGAGACCAAACAGGATTGCGTTCCCGCCGCGACCAATGTCGGTGTCTTCTGGCGACGGCACGGGATCATGCGCCATCCGGGTCTCGCGGTTGTGGAGTTCCTGCCGCGCATCAAATCCGGTCTCAAGATCGAGTTGTTCATGGAAGAACTCGAAACCGCGATCGAGGATGCATCGAATCGGCTGATGGCAGAGGCTGGGTTCAAGTGAGTCGTCAGGCATGAAAGCGATTGAAACGCTTGAAGACCTGCAGGCTCTCAACGGAGCGCCTCCCGAGACCGCGTTGCGAAAGGTTGCCACGCGTCTGACGCCGGAATATGGCGCATGGATCGCGGTCGCGCTTTTGCATCCTTTCAAGCGTCGGACTGGAAGGAACTGATGCGTCGCCACGTGGCGATGATGGCCCGGTTGTCACACCGCTTGATGATCGGACCCTCATCCTGCCGGACTGGCGCGGGAATCAGCGGCTGGCTTCCCTGCGAAACATCGTCCGCGATCCGCGCGTGTCGCTGATGTTTCTGGTGCCGGGGTCGTCGAATGTGATCCGGATCAACGGCCAGGCGAAGATCACTGCCGAGCTAGATATGTGAGCCCGGTTCGCCCGTAAGCAGATTCTGCCGGCCACGGTCATCGTGGTAAATATCGAAGTGGTCTACAGCCAGTGTTTGCGCGCGATAATGCGATCGGGGCTTTGGACCTCGGGTGACAAGAGCGAAGGGCTGCCGACCGTCGGGCAAATTCTGGCAACCCTGACCGACGGTGCCGTGGGCGGCGAAACCTATGATGCCGAATGGGTGGAACGCGCCCGAAAGGCGATGTGGCAGGTCAGGCTGCCAGCGCCTTGGAACCCATTTCGAGGTATTTCTGGCGCCGGTGCTTGACCAGTTCATCCGGCTTTTTCTTGGCCAGGTCCTTCAGCATCGCCTCGAGTGCCTTGCCGACATCGGCGATCGCGGCCTTGCGATTGCGTTGCGCGCCGCCAACCGGTTCAGTGACGATACGATCGATCACCCCGAGCTTCAGAAGGTCCTGTGCGGTCAATCGTAGCGCCTCGGCAGCCTCGCGCATTTTCTCGGCGTCCTTCCACAGGATGCTGGCACAACCTTCGGGACTGATCACCGAGTAGATCGAATGCTCCAGCATTGCGACGGTGTTGGCGGTGGCGAAGGCCACCGCGCCGCCTGATCCGCCCTCGCCGATGATGACAGAGATCAATGGCACTTTCACTTCCAGGCATTTCTGGGTGGAGCGCGCGATGGCCTCTGACTGGCCGCGTTCTTCGGCACCCTTGCCAGGATAGGCGCCGGGCGTATCGACAAGCGTGATGATCGGCAGGCCGAACCGGTCGGCAATATCCATCAGCCGGATCGCCTTGCGATAACCCTCGGGACGGGCCATGCCGAAATTGCGTTCGATCCTGGTCTTGGTGTCGTTACCCTTCTCATGGCCGATGACCATGACTGGCGTACCGCCCAGCCGGGCGAGCCCGCCCATCACCGAGTGATCGTCTGCAAAATTCCGGTCACCGGCCAAAGGCGTGTATTCGGTGAAAAGGGCTTCGATGTAATCCTTGCAGTGCGGTCGGTCCGGATGCCGGGCCACCTGGCATTTCCGCCACGGGTCGAGCGACCGGTAGATGTCGCGCAACATTGTTTCGGCCTTCTTATCGAGAGCTGCGGCTTCCTTTTCTACATCCATTTCCTTGTTGGCCCGCGCCAATGCACGCAACTCCTCGGCCTTGCCTTCGATTTCAGCCAGCGGTTTCTCGAATTCGAGGTAGTTGGTCATACTGCGCTCCGGTGCCCTGTTGCCCGGCATTATATGGCCGGTGGAAGGAATAGATGCAACATCGTCTGCCGCTCGCACGCTTTGGCACAAGTCTTGGTAGGCGCCGGGTTTTTAGGCTTGGATATCAACGACCTTGACATCAATCCGGGCAGCCGCGCTAATCACGTCATGGGCAGGACCGGCACGACCGCAACCTGCCGCCATTCTTACCAGGGGGTTATCAATGCTACACGTCCCAAGAGTATTTGCTGCCGCGTCAGTGGCGCTGTTCGCCGGGCTGACACCACCCGCCGTTCAGGCCGAAACGCCGGCCGACACGCTGGTCATGGCGTGGTCGATTGACGATGTGATCTCGCTCGATCCGGCCGAAGTCTTTGAATTCACCGCCTCTGAGATCCTTGGCAACAGCTATCAGGGTCTGATCGGCTACAATGTCGAGAATGTCTCCGAGATTTTCGGTGTGATCGCCGAAAGCTGGGAGGTCGCACCCGATGGTCTGTCGATCAGCTTCAAGATCCGCGAGGGCATGAAGTTTGCTTCCGGGAATCCGATCACCGCCGACGACGTGGTGTTCTCGCTCACCCGCGCCATCAAGCTCGACAAGTCGCCGGCTTTCATCCTGACCCAGTTTGGCCTGAATGCCGACAATGTCGATGAGATGGTCGTCAAGACCGATGACAACACCGTCCAGTTCAAGATGGACAAGGCCTATGCGCCGACGCTGGTGCTGTATTGCCTGACTGCCACGGTCGGCTTCATCGTGGATCAGAAGTTGGCGATGGAAAACGAAGTGGACGGGGATTTCGGCTATAACTGGCTGAAGACCGCCTATGCAGGCTCAGGCGCTTTCACGATCCGCGAATGGCGTGCAAATGAGGTTGTCGTAATGGAACGCAACGACAACTATTCCGGCGAGGCCGCGCCGATGGCGCGCGCGATCTACCGTCATATCCCGGAAACCTCGACCCAGCGCCTGCTGCTGGAGAAGGGCGACATCGACATCGCACGCAACCTCGGCGCCGAAGAGATTCAGGCGCTGGCCGACAATCCGGATATCGTGATCGACAGCGGTGTGAAAGGGGCTGTCTACTATCTCGGTCTCAGCCAGAAGAACGAGTTCCTTTCGAAGCCCGAAGTGCGTCAGGCGATGAAATACCTGGTCGATTATCAGACTATCGCCGACACGATCATGAAGGGCAAGGTGACGGTGCATCAGGCTTTCCTGCCCAAGGGTTTCCTGGGAGTGCTGGAGGAAACACCGTTCGAGCTGAATGTCGAGAAGGCCAAGGAACTTCTGGCTGCCGCCGGGGTTCCGGACGGGTTCAAGGTGACGATGGACACCCGCAACACGCCTGACATCACCAGCATCGCGCAGGCGATCCAGCAGACGATGGCGCTGGCGGGTATCGAGATCGAGCTGATCCCGGGCGATGGTCAGCAGACCCTGACCAAGTACCGCGCGCGCAACCACGACATCTATATCGGTCGCTGGGGACCCGACTATCAGGACCCGCATACCAACGCCGATACCTTTGCGCGCAACCCCGACAATTCGGATGATGCGGCCTCCAAGCCGCTCGCCTGGCGGAATTCCTGGGAGATCCCCGAGATGACTGCACTTGCCGATGCCGCCGTGCTGGAAGCCGATGCCGACAAACGGGCCGAAATGTATCTGGCCATTCAGAAGGATCACCAGCAGGTGTCCCCCTTCGTGATCATGTTCCAGGATATCGAGGTCATGGGCCGCCGCGCCAATGTCAAAGGCTTTGTCGTCGGCCCGTCCTTCAATGACAACTCGTTCAAGGCCGTTACCAAGGAATGAGCCTGAAGGCAGATGAAACGGGGGCGCGCTTCGGCGCCCCTCCGGCATGGCTGTGGAAAACCGGCAGCCTGATCACCACGCTGGCAATGACCTTCTTCGGCCTGTTGCTCGTGACGTTTCTGATCGGCCGCATCGTTCCGGTCGATCCGGTTCTGGCGGTCGTCGGCGACCGGGCATCGCAATCGGTCTATGACAAGGCCTATATCGAGCTTGGCCTCGACAAACCGCTCTATGAACAATTCTGGATCTATCTCCAGAAGATGATGACAGGCGATCTTGGCCAGTCTTTCCTGACCAAGAAAGACATCACCGAGGATATCCTGCGGGTTTTTCCCGCAACGCTGGAGTTGGCCACGGTCGGTATCATCATCGGAACAGTCCTTGGCCTGCCGATGGGGGTGCTGGCCGCGGTGAAACAGGGCAGGATCGCCGATCAGTTGGTCCGGGTGCTGGGGCTCGTCGGCTATTCCGCGCCGATCTTCTGGCTGGGGCTCCTGGCGTTACTCGTGTTTTACGCCCAGCTCGGCTGGGTCGCCGGGCCGGGTCGGATCGACATCGCTTACGAGTACTCTGTGACCCAAACCACGGGACTTCTGCTGATCGACAGCGCCATGCAGGGTCAGTGGGAAGCCTTCCGCAACGTAGTTTCGCACATCATCCTGCCAGCCTCGCTGCTGGGATATTTCTCGATGGCCTATATCAGCCGGATGACTCGCAGCTTCATGCTGAACGAGCTGGCGCAGGAATACATCACCACCGCCCGCGTCAAGGGCGTGCCGGAATGGAGGATCATCTGGGTTCATGCCCTGCGCAATGCCGCCGTGCCGCTGGTCACGGTGATCGCGCTCAGCTACGCCAACCTGCTTGAGGGCTCGGTGCTGACCGAAACGGTCTTTGCCTGGCCCGGGCTCGGGCAGTATCTGACCAACTCCCTGCAGAATGCCGACATGAATGCCGTACTTGGCGGTACGCTGGTGATTGGCGTGATCTTCGTCGGTCTGAATCTGCTTTCGGACCTTCTCTACACGTTGCTCGACCCGAGGGTCCGGAGGCGCGGATGAACTTGACCGAATCTTCCCGGCGCGAGTGGCTTCTGTCGGATCACCCCGCTTCGCGGCGACAGGCCCGGCTGGGCCAGATGTACCGCACCTGGCTGACTTTCCGGCGCAACAAGCTGGCCATGATCGGGCTTGTTGTCGTGCTTCTGCTGGTAATGATAGCGATCTTTGCCGACGTCATCGCTCCGTACGACCCGATCGTAGGCGGCGACCTGCGCACCGCCCGACTGCAGCCGCCCTCCTGGACATATTTGATGGGCACTGACGATCAGGCCCGCGACATCTTCAGCCGCGTCGTCCACGGCTCGCGGCTGACATTGATGGTCGTGGCATTGGTGGCGATCATTGCCACACCGATCGGTCTGCTGGTCGGTACGACAGCGGGCTATTTCGGCGGTTGGGTCGATACGGTGCTGATGCGGATCACTGACATCTTCCTCGCCTTTCCGCGGCTGATATTAGCGCTGGCCTTCGTTGCCGCCCTCGGTCCCGGTATCGAGAATGCGATCATCGCAATTGCGATCACCTCCTGGCCGCCCTATGCCCGGCTTGCCCGCGCCGAAACGCTGACCATCCGCGACACCGACTATATCGCCGCGATCCGTCTGCAGGGCGCCTCCCCGGCGCGGATCATCTCGGGTCATGTCGTGCCCCTGTGCCTGTCGTCGGTCATCATCCGGGTCACGCTCGACATGGCCGGGATCATTCTCACTGCGGCCGGCCTGGGTTTTCTAGGCCTCGGGGCGCAGCCACCGCAGCCCGAATGGGGCGCTATGATCGCTGCAGGGCGGCGCTTCCTGATCGACTTCTGGTGGGTCGCCACCATGCCCGGAATCGCCATCTTCACCGTCTCGTTGGGGTTCAACCTGCTGGGCGATGGCCTGCGCGACGTCCTGGACCCGAAGGGGCGGGGATGACCGATCTTCTGACCGTAAGGGACTTGCGCATTGCCTTCCCGTCCCGGCAGGGCCCGGTTGAAGTTGTCCGAGGTGTGTCGTTTGCAATGGGCCGGGAGCGGCTGGGTATCGTCGGCGAATCCGGTTCCGGCAAGTCACAGACCGGCCGCGCTATCCTCGGCCTCACGCCGTCGCCCGGCAAGGCCACGGCCGACAGGATAGATTTCGACGGAATTGATCTGCGCCATGCCACGAAATCGCAATGGCACGACATTCGCGGCGAACGGATCAGCATGGTGATGCAGGATCCAAAATTCTCGCTGAACCCGGTGATGACCATCGGTCGGCAACTGGTCGAAACCTACCGCACCCACCGTAACGCTTCCAGGACCGAGGCGCGAGAGCGCGGGTTGGAAATGCTGAACGCGGTGCAGATCCGCGACCCCGAACGGGTGATGAACGCCTATCCGCACGAACTTTCCGGCGGCATGGGTCAACGCGCGATGATCGCAATGATGCTGGTTACGGAACCCGAACTCTTGATTGCGGACGAGCCGACCTCCGCTCTCGACGTCACGGTGCAGATCGAGGTTCTGCGCATCCTTGACCGGCTGGTGACCGAGCGGGGAATGGGCCTGATCTTCATCAGTCACGACTTGCGATTGGTCTCGTCCTTCTGCGACCGGGTGTTGGTGATGTATGCCGGGAAGGTCGTCGAAGAAGTCAGCGCCACAGAACTGACGCGCGCCCGGCACCCATACACGCAAGGGCTCTTCAACTGCCTGCCCAAAATCGAGGGCGGCCAGCGGCCATTGCCGACACTACAGCGCGATGCGGATTGGGCGCTCTGATGGGGATCCTCGACGTCGATGACCTTAATGTCACCTTCAGCAAGGGCGCCGAGCGGGTTCACGCGGTGCGTGGCGTTACCCTTTCGGTCACCGAGGGGGAAAGTTACGGCATCGTCGGTGAGAGCGGCTCGGGCAAGTCCACGGTTCTGCGCGCCATCTGCGGCCTTGCCCCGGTTACTGGCGGGACTATCCAAATTGAAGGCAAAGAACTTCGCAGCCCGCGTCGCCCGGACTTTTACCGCAACGTCCAGATGGTGTTCCAAGATCCCTATGCCTCGCTTCACCCGCGCCATACGGTTGACCGGGTGCTCTCCGAACCGCTTGCCATCCACGGCTTCAAGGATCGCGAGGCGCGTGTCGAGCGGGCCTTGCAGGAGGTTGGCCTTGGCAAGGGCTTTCGCTTTCGTTACCCGCACCAGCTTTCAGGCGGTCAGCGCCAGCGCGTTGCCATCGCCCGCGCGCTGATCCTCGAGCCCCGCATTCTCCTGCTCGACGAACCAACCTCCGCCCTCGATGCCTCGATCCAGGCCGAGGTTCTGAACCTGCTTGACCGGATCCGAAACGAGCGTGGCCTGACTTACGTGCTTGTCAGCCATGACCTGTCGGTCGTGGCGCATATGTGCGAACGGCTGATGGTCATGCAGCACGGACAAGCGGTCGAGGAAATGACCCGCGAGGGCCTGCAGTCCCGGAAGGCCGCGCAGGATTATACACGCAAACTGCTGATCGCGAGCCTCGGTTACCGCGCAGCGCAGAAGGAAACGGCAAGTTGACCAACCATTTTCCCGTCTTCGACGGCCATAACGACTTCTTACTGCGCCTTCTACGGGATCGGGGAAACAGGGGAGAAATCTGGCTGAAAGGGGAAGGGAAAGGCCATCTCGATCTGCCCCGCATGCGCAAGGGCGGCTTTGCGGGTGGCTTTTTCGCGATCTACATTGCGTCGCCTGAGCCTTTCGATGCGCCAGACCGAGACGCGATCATGGAGTCGCCGCCCTACGACCTGCTGCTCGACGACCTGATCGACCACATTGCCGCTCAACCCGTGGCTCTGGCGATGGCGGGGCATCTGATGTGGATGCAGCGCGCGGCGCCGGATGATTTCCGGGTATGTCACTCGGCCGGCGAGATTCAGGCTTGCCTTGATACCGGGACAATTGCCGCGATCATGCATATGGAAGGTGCTGAGGCGATTGGCCCGGACCTAGACGCATTGCATGTCTGGCACGCGGCGGGCTTGCGCAGCCTCGGGCCGGTCTGGAGCCGTCCGACCGTTTTCGGTCACGGTGTGCCCTTCCGCTATCCCGGCAGCCCCGATACCGGGCCCGGCCTGACCGATGCAGGCAAGGCGCTGGTCCGGGAATGTAACCAGCTGAGAATCATGCTCGACCTCTCGCATCTGAACGAAAAGGGTTTCGACGATATCGCCGCGCTTTCCGACGCACCGCTTGTCGCAACCCATTCCAACGCCCATGCCGTTACTCCCGGCTCCCGCAATCTGACCGACCGGCAACTTTCCGTGATCAGGGAAACTGGGGGCATGGTCGGCCTGAACTTTGCAGTTCAGTTCCTGCGCCCGGATGGCCGCAAGTCGTCCGACATGACGCTGGAACCGATGCTGCAACATCTCGACCACCTGATCGAGAAGCTGGGCGAGGATCATGTCGGCCTAGGTTCCGATTTTGATGGTGCCACGATGCCGAAGGATATCAAGGACGTTGCCGGTTTGCCGAGGCTGCAGGACGCGATGACACGGCACGGATACGGGCCCGAACTGATGCGAAAGCTCTGTCACGAGAACTGGATTTCGGTTCTGCGACGAACATGGGGAGCCTGACCGGTGCCCATTGCGACGGGCCGAGGAAACCGGCAAATCCGACTTTGACGACGCGGTAGCGAACTTCCGGTTCAGACACTTGAACACATCGGCGATTGTGACCGACCTGGCTCTGACGGCGGGATCTTGTTGGACGTCTTACTCGATCCCGCGCGCCATTTCGTCGCCAATTGTGCAGCGGCGCGATCAGTTAGATAGCGTTGAGCCACAGAGCCTGTGCTGTCCGGTCAGACCGCCAGGCCATAGAACTCGACCGCGGTAGCTCCAAAGACCCGCGCCTGTTCTTCGGGCGACAACTCAGCGGTCAGTTCCATCGCCGCCGATCGCCAGCGTTCATACTCGGCGCGCAGCCGGACCACCGGCCAATCGGATCCCCACATCACCCGCTCCGGGCCGAAGGCCGAAAGGACGTGACTGGCATAGGGCCGCAGTTGATCCGCCGACCAGTCCTCTTTGGCTTCGGTCACCAGCCCCGACAGCTTGCAGTAAGCGCCCTTTTCGGCCAGCCGCGACATGCCGTCGGCCCACGGCTTGAAATTCGCGTCGGAGGGATCGCGGATCTGGGGCTTCATGCAATGATCCACGACCACCCGCATGTCGGGATAGCGAGAGAGCAGGGTCTGAAAATTTGCCAGATGCTGTGGAAATCCCAGCGCATCAAAACTGAGCCCCAGATCGCAGACCGCCTCGAACCCCCACTGCACGTCGTCTCGCAGCATCCAGTCAACATCCGGAATGTCCTGGATCATCGGTCGCACCCCTAAGAATTTCGGATGCCCCGCCAGCCGCTCTAGATGAGCCATATGCTCGGGCCGCTCGAAATCGACCCAACCGACCACGCCCGCCACATGCTCGGTCACGTCCGCGATGCCCAGCATGTACTCGGATTCCTCGACCGTCGCCGCGGCCTGCACCAGCACCGTATGCGTGACCCCGGTCGCCGCCAGCGCCGGGGTCAGATCGGCCGGGCCATAGGTGCGGCAGAGCACCGGATCGTCCTTCGGCATCCAGTGATAGTCGCCCCGACCGGGATTCCAGTAGTGCTGATGCGCATCAACCTGAACCATGTTTCCCCCTCAAGGCGTCGGTGCATCGGGCCGCATCAGACCTTCGGCCTTCAACGCTTCCCACAAATTCGCAGGTATATCCGTCCGCGCGGCAGCCAGGTTGCTCTTCATCTCCGCGACGCCCTGACCGCCGGGAATGACGGAGACGACAGAGGGGTGATGCAGCGGAAACTGGAATGCCGCATCGACCATCCGCACGCCATGCGCCTTGCAGACTGTTTCGATCCTGCCGACTCTCTTCAAGATCTCCGGCGGCGCCGGATCGTAGTTGTAGAACGCTCCCTTGTGCGGCCCGGTTGCCAGAATGCCCGAATTGTAAGGCCCTCCGATCACGACGCCGATCCCCCGCGCCTCACACAAGGGCATGAAACTGTCCAGCGACTCCTGTTCCAGCAAAGTGTAGCGCCCGGCCAGAAGGAACAGGTCGAAATCGCCGCGCTCCGCCAGCCAATGGCATGGCTCCCACTCGTTTACGCCCGCGCCGAACGCCTTGATAACCCCCTGGTCGCGCATGCGCATCAGCGCCCGGTAGCCGCCGGCCATGAGTTCGGACAGCTTGTCCTCCAGCACTTCCCATGAACCGTGATTTGCCACATCCAGATCGTGTGCGAACAGCACGTCGACATGATCCACGCCCAACCGCTCCAGCGAGAATTCCAGAGATCGCATCGTGGCGTCATAGCCGTAATCATAGACCTCGTTGCGTGACGGCACATCGAACCACTTGCCGATCCCGTCGCGGCTATTTGGCGTCGTGGTCTTCAGGAGCCGCCCGATCTTGGTGGACAGGACATATTCGTCCCGGGGCTTGCCGCGCAGGAACCGGTTCAAGCGGGTCTCGCTCAGCCCGAACCCGTAAAGCGGCGCCGTGTCGAAATATCGCACCCCGCCCTCCCAGGCCAATTCAAGGATCGCATGCGCTTCGTCATCCGAGATCGCGCGGTAGAGGTTTCCTAACGGGGCGGTGCCAAACCCAAGCTTGGTGAAACTCAACCCGCCGTTGCCGGTCCGGTCCCAGTGCGTCACGTCCAAAGCCATATCGACCCCCGTCTTGCCGAGATCAGACTAGTTGGATTCAACTTGGGAACAAAGCTCTAACGCGCTAGGCTCCGCCAGCACGGTCGGGGGAGAGGGCATGAGCAAGTTCGAACGCGTTTTCGGGCAGACCAAGCCAGTGATCGGCATGGTCCATCTTGGTGCGCTTCCCGGCACACCGCTGCATGACAAAAAGACGGGTCTGGACGGCCTTGTCCGGGCTGCCCGTGCCGACCTGACTGCCTTGCAGGAGGCTGGCTTCGATGCGGTCATGTTCGGCAACGAGAACGACCGGCCCTATGAGTTCGCCGTCGACACGGCCTCAACCGCCACGATGGCATTTGTGATCGGACGGCTGCGCGAGGAGATCACTGTACCCTTTGGCGTCAACGTCCTTTGGGATCCGCAATCCACCGTCGCGCTCGCCGCGGCGACCGGAGCCGCATTCGTGCGAGAGATCTTCACCGGCAGCTACGCCTCCGATATGGGACGGTGGACACCTGACGCCGGCCGCGCCATGCGATATCGCGACCGCTTGGGGCGCAGCGACTTGGCGATGCTTTATAATGTCTCTGCCGAGTTTGCCGACAGCCTTGACCGGCGTCCCTTGCCGGACCGCGCCCGCAGCGCCGTTTTCTCTTCAATTCCCGATGCCGTGCTGGTTTCAGGTCAGATCACCGGCGAAGCAGCCGCGCTGACCGATCTGGAGGCGGTCAAGAAAGCGCTGCCGACGACCCCCGTTCTGGCCAATACCGGCGTCCAGCACCAGACCGTCGCCGATGTTCTGAAGGTCGCGGATGGTTGCATTGTGGGCTCGGCACTCAAGGTCGATGGCGATACCTGGAACGCTGTCGACTCGGACCGTGCCGCCGATTTCATGGCGCGCGCCCGTGCCGCGCGAGGGGGCAGGTGATGCCCGACAGCTTGCGCGAGATCCTGATCGACTTGATGGGCGAACCCGGCCTGTCTGGACATGAGGACCGGGTTCGCCGCAACATTACCGGCCGGTTGAGCGCTTTGGGCTGCCAAAGCTGGTCGGATCGGGTGGGCAATCTGGTGACGACGTTCGAGGGCGACCCTGGGGCGCCCGTCGTCATGCTCTTTACCCATATGGATCAGCTCGGTTTTGTCGTGCGGAAGATCGAGGCCGACGGTCTGATCCGGCTGGAACGGCTGGGCGGCGTGCCGGAACGGGCGCTTGCATCTCAGGCCGTGCTGATTTGCGGTGCCAAGGGCGACCTGCCCGGCGTCATTGCCAACAAGAGCCATCACGCCACACGACCTGAGGAAAAGCACCACGTTTTGCCTTTTGCCGAACTCTATGTCGATGCCGGCTTTGCCAGCGCGGCGGAGGCCAATGCAGCGGGGGTCAGGATCGGCACGCCTGTAGTCTACCACCCGCGTGTGCTGCCGCTGGCCTCCCCAAGGATCGCCGGAACCTCAGTCGATGATCGCGCCGGCTGTGCGGTGCTGATCAAGGTGGCGGAGACTCTGGCTGAAAGAACATCCGGTCCTACCGTACATCTCGCGTTCACGGTGCAGGAAGAGTTCAACCTGCGCGGGGCGCTGCCGCTGGCCCAGACGCTTGCCCCCGATATCGCGATCCAGATCGACCTGATGTTGGCGACCGACACGCCCGACATGTCGGATCGCGGGGACATGCATCTTGGCAAGGGACCGGGCATGAGCCTCTATTCCTTCCACGGTCGCGGCACTTTGAACGGCGTCATTCCACACCCCGCGCTGGTGAAACTGGCCGAAGACGCTGCAGAGGCCGAGGCCATTCCGCTGCAACGCTCGGCACAGGCCGGGGTCTTGACCGATCTTTCCTACGTGCAACTTGTTGGGCAGGGCGTCGCCTCGATCGACCTTGGTTTTCCGATGCGTTATTCGCATTCCAGCCTCGAGGTCTGCGATCTGACCGACCTGGAGGCATTGGTGCGCCTGCTTGTCGCGATGCTGGGGCGTATCGGGCCGGATTTCAGCCCGAGCCGCGACGGGGCGGCGGGATGAGCTACACACTTGGCATCGATATCGGCACTTTCGAGTCCAAAGGTGTCATTGTCGATCATCAGGGCAATATTATCGCCACCTCGACTGCTCCGCATGAACTGATCGTGCCGCAACCCGGCTGGGCAGAGCATCGCGCGGACGAGGATTGGTGGCACGATTTCTGTACGATCAGCAGACAGTTGATCGCAGACACGAAGATCGACCCTTCTGACATCAAATGCGCTGCGACCAGCGCCATAGGCCCCTGCATGCTGCCTGTCGATGCAGATGGCAGGCCGTTGATGAATGCGGTCCTATATGGGGTTGATACCCGCGCCGAGGCAGAGATCGCGGTACTTACCGGCAACATCGGAGCGGACCGCATTCTGCAGGTTTGCGGCAACGCCCTGACCTCGCAATCGGTGGGCCCGAAGATACTCTGGCTGAAGAACAACCGGGCCGATCTATATGCCGAAACCGCGAAAGTGGTCACTTCGACGACGTACCTCGTTCACCGGCTGACGGGCGAGTTCGTGATCGATCATTACACTGCTGCCAATTTCAGCCCGCTTTATGACGTGAACGGACAACGCTGGATCCACGGACTGGCCCCGGAGATTATCGCCCCTGAAAAGCTCCCGCGCCTGCTCTGGTCAACCGAGATCGCAGGAAGGGTTACTGCCAAGGCCGCCGCCGAAACGGGTCTTGTGGAAGGTACGTCCGTGACCTGCGGCACGATCGACGCCGCCGCCGAGGCCGTCAGTGTTGGGGTAAAGCAACCCGGCGAGATGATGGTGATGTATGGCTCGACCATCTTTATCATCGCGCTCACCGAGGGCCGGGTCGACGACCCGCGCCTCTGGTACGCGCCCTGGCTTTTTCCCGGGCAGCACGCTTCGATGGCGGGTCTCGCGACCAGCGGCACGCTGACCCACTGGTTTCGCGACCAAATGGCGCGCGACCTGCCGCGAGATACCGCCTTTGCCGATCTGGCTGCCGAGGCCGCTTCCTCGCCGCCCGGGGCCAACGGCCTGCTTGTCCTTCCCTATTTCATGGGCGAGCGGACGCCGATCCACGATGCCCGGGCAACGGGGGCAATTTTCGGCCTGAACCTGACGCATAACCGAGGCGACGTGTTCCGGGCGCTGCTCGAAGGCATCGCCAATGGCACTGCGCACGTGATCGAGACATTCGGCGAAACAGGTCAGGTGGCAAAGCGGATCCTTGCGGTAGGCGGCGGAGTGAAGAACTCGGTTTGGTTGCAGGCTACCTCAGATATTGCCCAGATCCCTCAGGTTGTCAGCGAGAAGACGATTGGCGCCTGCTATGGAGATGCCTATCTTGCCTCTCTGGCGATCGGTACGGCAAGACCTGGCGATATTGCGAACTGGAACCCGCCCGCCAGACAGATCGAGCCCCATCTCTACCCGGTCTACGAGCGTCAATATGCGCTCTTCAAACGGCTCTATTCCCAAACTCGCGACATTGCTCACGCTCTAGCAGATCCGACTTGAAATCCTTGTTCTTGGTTATCGTGCTGATGCTTCGCGCCCGGTTGCACGTTGAGGCCGATGCGAAGCGGGCGCGTAATAGCAGCACGGTTGAGCGATGCGTCCCACTGCAGTTTTGGTGCTGATCGGCGAAAGCATTGTATGCCGTCGTCGGAAATGTGCCGTCACTGACATGCTGTAGGTGCAAATCTGGCGCATTCGATACAGAGCTATTTCACCGCGCCCGCCGCCATGCCCTTGATGATATATCGCTCAAGCACCACGCCGATGATGATTAGCGGGACAATCGCGGCGAAAGAGAGTGCCGCCATCGACCACCAGCTGATCCCCTGACTGCCGGTCTGGCTGGCGACCATTACCGGCAGCGTGACCGCGTTTGAACCGGTCAAAAGGGCGGCAAAGAAGTACTCATTCCACGTCAGCACAAGCGACAGGATGAAAGAGGCCACGATGCCGGGCAGAGCGATTGGCAGGATAATGGTAATGAATGCGCCCCAGATCGAGAGGCCATCGACAAGAGCTGCTTCCTCCAGTTCTGTCGGGATCGATGCGAACTGATCGCGCATGATCCAAATGACGATCGGCAGCACCGTCAAAGCATAGAGCAGAATCAGACCGATCCGGGTGTCTAGAAGCGCCAACTCCTTGTAGAGCACAAGAAAGGGCAGGGCGAGCACTACTGGCGGCAAGATCAGCTGGCTGAGGAAGAAGAAAGAGATATCGGGATTGCGCATGAAACCGAACTTGAAGCTGAACCTCGACAGCCCGTAGGCCGCGAGTGATCCCAGGATGACCGCGAGCGAGGAGGCGCTGAGCGCGATTACCGTCGAATTTGTAAACCGCTTCAGGAACTCGGCGCGCACCGTGCTTTCGTTGCCTATGGTTTCGGGCGACAAGCCTAGCGACCGCCAACCCAGCCACTTCGGCGCAAAATCGACCCATGGCACCATGTTCCCCTGCATCACGTCCGGCGCCATCTTGAAGCTGGTCGTAATCGTCCAGTAGATCGGGAACAGGCAGATGACAGTCCACAATGCCAGGAATCCGTAAATCGCGACGCGGCTAGCGAACCACTTTGCCTTGTGGGTTCGATCTAGGTCACTGTCAAAGAAGATCTGCGCCTCGACCATCTAGTACCTCGGGTTCATCCAGCGGTCCGCCAGCTTCATGAAGACCGTGATCGCGATGACGATCAGCACGAGGTAGACCATTGCCAAAAGCGTGCCGTAACCGACGTTCGACCGGTCGCGGTATTCGCGGAAGATGAAGCTCGTTACGCTGTCGGTCGCTCCTCCGGGACCACCCGAAGTGACGTTGATGATGATGTCGGCGAGCTTCAGCTTGAAGATGATCCTGATCAGGATCGCCGTGATCGAAGCCGGCAGCATCAGCGGAAACGTGACCTCCCAGAATGAACGCCAGGCCGAGGCGCCGTCGACCCGGCTGGCCTCACGCAACTCCTTCGGGATCGCCTGCAAGCCAGCGAGGATCATGACCATCATGAAGGGGATGAAGGTCCAGGCATCCATGACCATGATCATGAAGCGTGCCATTTCGGGCGAGCCGAAGAACGACGGGTTGTCCCAGCCCAGCCAGCGTGCAAGTCGGGCCAGCGGGCCGAAGCGGACCTCCAGCATCGACTTGCCGATCATCCAGCTGACTGCGACCGGCGACAGCATTAGCGGCAGAAGAAACGCCACCCGGAAGAATTTTCGCGCCCTGATCTCGGCATTCAGCAAGAGAGCGAGGCCGAAGGCGATCGTGTATTCGACAAGGATTGCCGCCGTATACCAGACCATGTTCTTGAGCGCGTTCCAATAGAAAGGATCGCCCCACATTTGCCGGACATTGTCAAACCCGTTGAATTTGCGTCCCGTCGGAGAAGACAGGTTCCAGTCGGAGAAAGCGATGCCGATCCCGAAGATCAGCGGGAACACCACCATCGAGATCACGAAGAGCGCGGCAGGAAGCACGAACAGTACCCGCCTGCCCTGCTCGCCGCGGATCACGACCTGCGCCCAGCAGAGGCAGATGGCCCAGAGGATATAGGCGAAAAGTACCGGCCTCCAGGTTTTGAGTCCGAGCGCCAGCCAGCCCAGCCGATCGGCGGTCTGGACCAGTGCCACAAGCACGAGAAAGCCGAACGATCCCCAGATCAGCGCCTTGCCCAAGCCTCGGCGCCGTTCCGAGATATCGTCCGCCGTCACGACGTGAAGAAGATCGCCCTCGCTGCTCATGAAAGGATGCTAAACATAAGAGATCGCATCTGAGAAGCGTTCATGTCTTATGCAAGACGCTCGAGATGTTCACTGAACGAGGGGCGCGTATCGTCGCGCCCCTCGAACTACCGACTACAATCCGAGCGAAGCTTTGTAGAGCGCGATCTGGCTGTCGCGCCCGATCTGGTCGGTGATCTTCTCCCAGGCTGCCGCGATAGCGTCGGCGGTTTCCTGGGCCGACCCGTATTGGCCATTGATCCCTTTGACCAGTTCATCTTCGGCGATCGAGTAATATTGGAAGATCCCTGGGATTCGCGGCTCGATTGCGGCATTCGGATGATTGTAGCTGTCGGCGTTGGACCCCAGGTAATCCTCGATGAAGGCCCGGTCATAGCCAGCCTCCTCCCATTCGTCATACTGGAAGTGCGACTGGCGGTATGGCTGAAAGCCGGAGGGATAAGCGGCTGTCCAGAGTGAGAGATCCTTGCCGCCGAGATGCGCCGCGGCCGACCAAGCAGCCTTGCGCTTCATTTCGTCGCCTGAAACGCGGCTGGTCACGTAGATGCCCCAGCCGATGTAGGCCATGTTCGGTGCGAAGTTTACACCGCCCTCTGGGTCCTCCCACTCGGCGGTCTGCGAGTTGTAGACGCGTGTTGCACCCGGATTGATCGAAAAGCCAGTTACATCTCCAACAATGGAATCGTCACGTGTGCGCACGTTCGAACCGACATCGCCCCACCAAGTCAGCATCGAGCCGGTTCCCGCGAGGAACTGCGAGAAAGCGGTGCCATTTGGGTCAGTGTTCAACTGATCCGCAGGATAGGCACCAGGAGTTGCCGCCAGGTCCATGACGTCCTGAATTGCCTGCACCCAAGCCGGATTGTTGACACGCGGCTTCATGGTCTCGGGGTCGAACAACCATGCTGGATCACCGGGATGCTTGGCATATGCGGCCGCACGGTCTTCGAGAAAATAGAACCCGAAACCGCCCCATTGATACTTAAGCGGGTCAAGAAACCCGGTTGCCGGCAGGCCGGTGAGTGGGTCATTCTGGCCGATGATCTTCTTGGAGAAATCGTTGACCTGTTCCCAAGTGGTCGGCGGCTCGGACAGCCCGGTCGCCGCCGTGATCGCGGGATCGGTGAAGTAGTCTTGGCGGTAGGCGAAGGTATGGCAGTCGCCGTCAATGTTGATCCGGTACGTCTTGCCTTCCCAAGTGCCGACCGGCGCCCGAAGGTATTCCACCAGGTCGTCGGCCTCGATCTGTTCACTTACCCATTCGGGCATTTCGTCAAGCAGCCCCTTGCTCGCGGTGTCGCCCTCGAACGGAGCGCCCATCTGAATGATGTCGAAATCCACAGTGCCCGTCGCAATTGCTTGCTGCAGACGCGGATTGTAGTCCGCTTGCGCGAGGTCGATCCAGTTGATCGTGGCGCCGGTATAGGCCTCCCACGGTTTCAGAAAGCCGCGGAACAGGAAGTTGTGAAGGTTCTGATTGTTGAGCCCCATGAAGGTCAACTCGACCCCGGCGAACTCGCCCTCGGCAACATTGGCCATCGTCGGCCCCAGGCACATTTCTCCAACCTTTTGCCAGTCGGCATCAGTCGGCGAACCCATGCCAACGCCCGGGATCTTCAGGATTTCGGCACGGACATTTCCGTGCCCGGCAGTCCGAGCGGGCGCGGAGAGACCGCCCATGGCTCCCAATGCGCCGACGCTCGCCAGTCCTTTCATCACGTTCCGCCGGTCAATCTTCCCGGTGCGCAGCATCTGATTGTAAATCTCGACTTTCACGACAATTCCTCCCTACGGCAAAGGCCGGTTCATCTGCGGGTGATCGGCCTGGTTCGAAAAGTGAGCCGCCGATCATTGAATAGGTTTTCGCAGCAAGTTCCGCAGCTTGGCGTGTTTTCCGGCCCGGTGATTGCGCCAACAGAAAAACCATTTCAGCAAGGTGACGCTAAGTCAAGATTCACGTCCTCCGCACCTGATCCGGCACAACCATTCACCGTGTTGTGATAGATGGACTGCAACTTTTCGGCGATTTGCTCGTGATTGACGACATGTCACCGAACTGCTGGTGACGATTTCAGAAAGAAAGGATGGCAAATATGAACGCGATTGCAGAAACCCGGAATTCCGATCTGCCGACCAAGCATGACTTGGACAAGCTCGAGGAACGGTTGGACGCCCTGGAAATGGCACTTGCAAAACTCGAGGCCCAGCTCAAGGAGATGTCGCACGACACGCCCAGCATGGAGAGAGGCTACTATTCCTAACCTTGCTGAAGGGCATCGTACGGATCGGGACCCGCGCACGCGTTCCGATCCTGCGGGCGGTTACATAGTCTGATGCCACTTGAAACGATTGTGATCCCGACGCCGCTGCGTCTGGGCCGGCCAGACGATCAACGGCAACGCGACCGCTGTACTCAACGTCTGATATCTTCAACCAAGCCGATGGGCCGGCCGCGAACTGGCCCCTCATCTTCACAATGGACAGGTCCAGCCGGCCCCGCTAGCCTCGGCCCGAGATCGGGGGGAACGGGAACAACATGGCCGAAGTGACCATCCGCGATTTGCGCAAATCCTATGGCGCGACCGAGGTCATCCACGGCCTCGATATTGACATCGCCGATGGCGAATTCGTGGTTCTGGTTGGCCCTTCCGGCTGTGGCAAGTCCACGCTCCTTCGGATGATCGCGGGACTTGAAGGCATCACCGCGGGAAAGATTTCGATCGGCGAGCGGGTCGTCAACAATCTGCCACCCGCTGAACGCGACATCGCGATGGTGTTCCAGAACTACGCCCTGTATCCGCACAAGACGGTCGCGGCCAACATGGCCTTCGCGCTTCGGATGAAGCGGATGGACAAGGCCGAGATCGAGGATCGCGTTACCCGCGCCGCGGAGGTGCTGGGCCTGACACCCTATCTTAACCGCTATCCGCGCGCGCTTTCCGGAGGACAGCGCCAGCGTGTCGCAATGGGCCGCGCCATCGTGCGCAACCCGCAAGTGTTTCTCTTCGACGAACCCTTGTCGAACCTTGACGCCAAGTTGCGCGTGCAGATGCGCACCGAAATCCGCGAGTTACACCAGCGGCTCTCGACGACGACCGTGTACGTTACCCACGACCAGATCGAGGCGATGACCATGGCCGACCGCATCGTCGTGTTGCGCGACGGCTATGTCGAACAGATCGGTTCGCCCCTTGAGGTCTACGATCGACCCGCCAACAAGTTCGTCGCCAGCTTCATCGGGTCGCCCGCGATGAACATGCTGGATACGGTCGTGCACCGTAACGGCGCATCAACCTGGTCGGTAGTCGAGGGCGCCCGTTTCGACCTGCCCCACGGGTCCGAATTGAGGGATGGCCAAGAAGTTACGATTGGCATCCGACCCGAGCACCTGACGCTGTCCGAAGACGGCATGAGCGGAAAGGTTCTGGTGATCGAACCGACGGGGTCCGAAATCCATGTCGTCGCGCGGATGGCAAGCAAGGACGTGACCGCGATCTTCCGGACCCGGCACCCGTTCAGGCCCGGCGATCCGATCAGCCTCGCTCCCGCGCCTGACCTGACCCACATATTCGACCGGGAGACCGGCAGAAGTCTGACCTGAGGAGGAACCGATGCTCAAGGGAATTGATCCGCGTCTGAATGCAGACGTCCTTTACGTGCTCCGCTCGATGGGTCACGGCGACCAGATCGTCATTGCCGACACCAACTTCCCGTCCGACAGCGTTGCGCAGGATACCGTCCATGGTGAGCTGCTGCGCATGGAGAATCTGACCGCGGCAGAGGCCACAGAGGCGGTGCTTTCAGTGATGCCGCTTGATACGTTTGTCGATGATTTTGCGGGTCGGATGCAGATCGTGGACGACCCCGAAACCATTCCTCCGGTTCAGGCCGAAGTGCAGAATGTCATTAACGCGGCCGAAGGTCGCGACAGACCGATGGTCGGCATCGAACGTTTCGATTTCTACGATGCCGCCCGTGATGCCTATGCCGTCATCCAGACTGGCGAGCGCCGTTTCTATGGCTGCTTCATCTTTCGCAAGGGCGTGATCCCGCCGGAGGAGTAACGCCATGTCCGACAATATCGTGATCCTTGGGGTATTTGTTGCCGATACCGCCTACCGTGCCGACCGCGCGCCCAGGATGGGGGAAACCATCATGGGCAACAGCTTTGCGCTCGGACCCGGCGGCAAGGGCAGCAATCAGGCGGTGGCTGCCGCCAGGGCTGGCGGCAATGTCCATTTCATTACAAAACTTGGCCGCGATCCCTTTGCAGATATGGCGCTGAAGACCTGGAAAGAGGCAGGTGTAACCTCGGTCGTCACCCAACATGAGGACAGTTATACCGGGGCCGCCTATATCTTCATCGAGGAAGCCACGGGCAACAATGCGATCATCATCTGCCCTGGCATTGCCGGTACAATCTCGGTTGAGGATATCGAGGCGCGGGCCGACCTTATCGCGGGCGCGAAGGTCTTCGTCACCCAGTTGGAACAGCCGATGCCCGCCGCGTTTCGGGCGCTGGAGATTGCGCGGGCAGGCGGCGCGATCACCATCCTAAACCCGGCCCCAGCGGCGGAAATCGCCGATGAAGTTCTAGCCCTCTGCGACTACGCCACGCCAAACGAGACCGAGGCGGAAGAGCTGACGGGGATCAAGGTCAAGGGCGTCGAGGATGCGAAGAAGGCCGCCGAAAAGCTGCTCGAGCGCGGCGTAGGCACGGCGCTCATTACGCTGGGCGAGAACGGCGTTCTCTTTCACAGTCGCCACCGCACGGAACATATTCCGGCCATCACGCCAGGGCTGGTCATTGAAACCACCGGTGCGGGCGACGCCTTCAACGGCGGCTTCGCGGCGGCTCTGGCCCAAGGCGCCGATCCGATCGAGGCTGTCAGGTTCGGCTGCGCGACGGCCGGCATTTCGGTCACCCGACCCGGTACTGCGCCCTCGATGCCAAGCCTCGCCGAGATAGAGGCGCTTCTCGCTAGCAACAATTGAGCGCCTGCGCCGCAAGTTATGTCTCGTCAATTCGGTTCCCGAATGGCCTCAGAGTACTGCGGAGCAATACCTCTAGCCTGTAGCGATGATCTCGGATTGCCGCACGATCACTTCGGCCTGCTTGATCGAGGCGATATCGACCAGCCGTCCCTTGTAGACCGTGGCGCCGGCGCCTTCGGCCCTGGCCTTTTCCATCGCGGCAAGGATCTCGCGGGCCTCGCCGACCTGCGCCTCCGACGGCGTGAAAACCTCGTTCGCCAGTGCCACCTGTTTCGGGTGTATCGCCCATTTTCCGACCATTCCCAAGGTGGCCGAGCGACGGGCCTGCGCAACAAATCCCTCATCATCCGAGAAATCCCCGAATGGACCATCGACTGGCAGCACGCCATGCGTCCGGCAGGCGGCGACGATGGCGGTCTGCGCCCAGTGCCAGGGATCGGACCAGTATTTCGCGCCTTCATGCTCCATGTAGTAGTTCTCCTGGGTGCCACCGATACCCGTGGTCTGCATGCCCATGGAGGCCGCGAAATCGGCCGCGCCGAGGCTCATCGCCTGCAGACGCGGGCTGGCTGCGGCAATCTCCTCGACATGGGCGATTCCGGCGGCACTCTCGATGATCACCTCGAAGGCGATCGGCTTCTTGCGCTCTTTTGCCTGCTCGATCGCCGTGACCAGCGCGTCAACGGCGTAAACATCTGCGGCACACCCGACTTTCGGGATCATGATCTGGTCGAGCCGGTCGCCGCTGAGTTCCAGCAGATCGACAACATCGCGGTACCAATAAGGCGTATCGAGCCCGTTGATCCGAACGCTCAACCATTTCTTGCCCCAATCGACCGAACTGATCGCTTCGATGATGTTGGCCCGCGCGGCGGCCTTGTCATCCGGGGCGACGGAATCTTCCAGATCGAGGTTGATCACGTCTGCCGCACTCGCCGCCATTTTCTCGAAGATCGCGGGCCGCGAGCCGGGGCCGAACAACTGGCAGCGGTTGGGGCGGGCAGGGGGCGAGGGCTGGATGCGGAAGGACATGGATACTCCGGGTAACGATGTTGCGATTTTCTCGGCGGAACGGCTATTAAATTGCGCGCTGCCGCGCAAGACTATTCTGCACTGCAGCAACCACGCAGCCTTACAGGTGCCGGTCACTGTCTGGTCAGGGGCCTTTGACAAACCGGTTCGCGGGTGTCCGTTTCAATGACCGCCCGCAGGGCACCTTTGCGTTCGCATGAAGAGACCCCACCCGTTCCCGGGCGGGGTCTTCATCGGAGACGCTGCTATAGGATTCTTCCGCGTTAGACAGAGATGCAGAGATATTTCATCTCCATAAACTCGTCCATTCCGTGTCGCGAGCCCTCGCGGCCCAGCCCAGACTGCTTGACCCCGCCAAAGGGCGCAACCTCGGTCGAGATCAGGCCGGTATTGATCCCGACCATACCATACTCCAGCGCCTCGGCGACGCGCGTCACCCGGCTCAGGTCGCGGGCATAGAAATAGGCGGCCAGACCGAAGATCGTGTCGTTGGCCATCGCGATGACCTCGTCGACTGTGTCGAACTTGAACAGCGGGGCCAGCGGACCGAAGGTCTCTTCCTTGGAGAAGAGCATGTCCTGCGTCGCGCCGGTGATGATTGTCGGCTCGAAGAAGGTGCCGCCTTTTTCATGGGGTTTGCCCCCGGCTAGCACCGTACCGCCTTTCTTCTTGGCGTCGGCGATATGTTCCTCGATCTTCTCAACGGCTGATTTGTTGATCAGTGGCCCGAGTTGAGAGCCACCTTCAAGCCCGTCCCCGACCTTCATCTTGTCTACGGCGGCCTTGAGCTTTTCGGCAAAGGCATCGTAGACGCCGGCCTGAACATAGATCCGGTTGGCGCAGACGCAGGTCTGGCCATTATTGCGGTATTTGCTGATCATCGCGCCTTCGACCGCGGCGTCGAGATCGGCGTCGTCAAAAACGATGAAGGGTGCATTGCCGCCAAGCTCCATCGAGCATTTCATCACCTGGTCGGCGGCCTGCTTCAGGAGGATGCGACCCACTTCGGTGGAGCCGGTGAAGGTCAGCTTACGCACTGCGGGGTTCTCGCAGAATTCCTTGCCGATCTCGGACGAACGAGACGACGGGATGATCGACAGAACACCCTTTGGAATGCCTGCTCGATCCGCCAGAACGCCCAATGCCAGAGCCGACAAGGGCGTCTCTGCCGCTGGACGCGCGACGAAGGCGCAGCCCGCCGCAAGCGCCGGCCCGGCCTTGCGCGTGATCATTGCATTGGGGAAATTCCACGGCGTGATCGAGGCGGCGACGCCGATCGGCTGGCTGATCACCGTGATCCGTTTGTCGCGCTGATGGCCGGGAATGGTCTCGCCGTAGACCCGTTTGGCCTCTTCGGCAAACCACTCGATGAACGACGCGCCATAGAGCACTTCGCCCTTCGCCTCGGCCTGCGGCTTGCCCTGTTCGGCAGTCAGGATCGTTCCCAAGTCATCGGCATGCTCGACCATCAACTCGTACCATTTGCGCAGGACGGCGGCGCGTTCCTTGCCGGTCCAGGCAGCCCAGTCTTTCTGTGCCTTTTCGGCCGCCGCGATCGCGCGCGCGCATTCCTTGCGCCCCAGGTCGGCGACGGATGCAATCACGTCGCCGCGGGCCGGGTTGGAAACACCGAAAGTCTTGCCGTCATCGGCATCGACCCACTCGCCCGCGACATAGGCCTTGGTCGCCAGCAGGTCCGGGTCCTTGAGCAGGCTGGAAAGATTTGTCTGGGAATCAAGCATGGGTCACCTCTGTTTAGAATATTTAACGCCAGATCATAGGCGCGGGGTGTTTGTCCAGATATATAGGGCAAAATCGGAGCGTTTGAAATGAACCCGGACACTGCATACGAGAATGCAAGCTTCATTCCGGGTGGCGCCAGCTACCCGGAACGCTGGCAGAACGAAGCCCGCACATGGCGAGAGCTCGCGAACCTTGCCGGTCGCGCACGGTTGAACATTCCCTATGGCCGTGGAAAACGGCAGCGGCTGGATCTTTTTCTGCCCGCGGGCCGACCGTCAGGCCTCGTCATCTTCGTGCATGGCGGTTACTGGATCCGGTTCGATCGCCGCTTCTGGTCGCATCTTTCCGCAGGCGCTACTGGCAGGGGCTGGGCCATGGCGCTGCCCTCTTATCCGCTCGCCCCCAACGCGCGCATTGCCAGCATTACCTCCGAGATCGCAGCGGCCGTCACGCATGCCGCAGGCTTGGTGCCCGGTCCGGTCGTGCTGGCCGGCCATTCAGCAGGAGGACATCTTTCGGCCCGTATGGCCTGCCGAGATATCGCCCTGCCAGAGAGGGTCATGCGGCGCATCCGCCATCTTGTGCCGATCTCTCCGCTTTCTGATCTGCGGCCGTTGCTACAGACCAGCATGAATGCCGATCTCCGCCTTGACGCACCAGAGGCCGAAGCAGAAAGCCCGATTCTGCGAAAGGGCCTTCACGACATCGCGGTCACCGTCTGGGTCGGTTCGGAGGAACGACCCGCCTTTCTCGACCAGGCCCGCTGGCTTGCCGAAGCCTGGCCGATGGCCGGTCTCCGCGTGGATCCTGGGCGGCACCACTTTGATGTGCTTGACGGTCTCCGTGATCCTGACAGTCCGCTGATGAAGGCACTTCTTGACGGGTTATAGATCGCGCCAGCAGGGCACTCTATCACCAGCCGCCGGGCTTGCAGAATAGACCCCGCGCGCAATGGCCCGCGCAAGACAGATCGATGCAGCATGGCCGATGATCAGGGCTTCGGCTGCGTCGGAAAGAGGCCGGTCACAGGTCGACGCGGCAAAGACCAGATCGCCATCCATCGGCGTATGACTGGGGACCAGCGCCCGAGCCATCCCGTCATGCGCGGCAATCGCCATCCGCTTGGCTTCAGCCTGAGTCAGCGCAGCATCCGTCGCAACGATCGCGATAGTCGTGCTCCGGGCTGGGCCATGCTTGGTCACGGGTGGCGTGCCGGGATCGTGATTGGACGCCAGACCCAGTCCGCCGAATTCCTCGCCGAACTCGAACGGGGCCGCCCAGAAATGCATGCCGCCCGGCACGATGGCCGAGCCAAGGGCGTTTACCGCGACCAGCGCGCCGACCCTCGCCCCCGATGGCAGCAGGAGGGAGGCCGACCCCAGCCCGCCCTTGCAAGTCGCTGTAGTCGCCCCGGTGCCAGCGCCTACTGAGCCAAGATCGAAATCCGCGCCAGCCATGCTCAATGCCTGCGCGCCCAATGCCGGATAGGGGTTCACAGTCCAGTCCTTTGCGCCGCCATTCAGAAGATCGAACAAGATCGCCGCCGGTACGATCGGCACGCGCTGCCCGCCGACATCAAAGCCTTGTCCCTCCCTCCTCAGGGCGTCGGCGACCCCTGACGCCGCTGAAAGGCCAAGGGCAGAGCCTCCTGAAAGCACCAGTGCGTCCACGTCTTGCACGAGGTTTTCCGGGGCCAGCAAGTCGGTCTCTCGGGTCCCTGGCGCGCCACCCATGACCTGAACGGCAGCCACAAAAGGACGCGATGCGGTAAGCACTGTGACCCCCGACTTGACCCTTTCATCCTGAGCATTGCCGACCATCAACCCCTTCACATCGGTGATCAGATTGCGCGGGCCGGGCCGCATCATGTCGGATTCCTCTCATCACTTCCAATGTTCCGAGCTTGCTCTGCACCCGACCGCATGTCGCGCTCAGATACAACGCCCGCCATCCACTTCCAGCGCCACCCCGGTGACCATGCTCGCCTCGTCCGAACAAAGGTAGAGCGCTGCATTTGCCAGATCGTCCGGTGTTGAGAACCGCCCGAGCGGGATCGTTGACAGAAACTTCGCGCGGCGCTCCGGCGTGTCCTCACCCAGGAATGACGGCAGTAACGGCGTCTCGCCCGCGACCGGGCAGAGAGCGTTCACCCGCACGCCGTGAGGTGCCAGTTCCACAGCCATCGTCTTGGTTGCCGTGATCATCCAGCCCTTCGAGGCATTGTACCAGTTCAGCCCCGGACGTGGCGACAGCCCGGCGGTCGAGGCGATGTTCAGGATCGCCCCCGCCCCGTTTGTCTTCATATGCGGGACCAGATGCCGCGCGGTCAGATAGACCGATTTGGTGTTGACCGCCAAAACCCGGTCGAATTCGCCCTCTGGAACTTCCTCCATCGGCATTGGCAGATGGGTGATCCCAGCATTATTGACTAGGATGTCCAGCCTTCCGAAGGTGTCGAGTGCGGCATGAGCCATCATCCCGACACTGCCACCCTGACCGACATCTACCTCGAAGGCGATGCCGTGTATCTCCTCTGCAATCGCTTGTGCGGCGTCCATGTTGATGTCTGCCACCATGACCCGCGCGCCTTCGGCGGCGAAGCGGCGGCAGATACCGGCGCCAAAACCAGAGCCACCGCCTGTCACGATCGCCGTCATAGCCTCCAGCCGCATCAACTCTCCCCCATTCTGGCGCCTGCCTGAGGATACTGTTTCACGAATCGCTTTGCCCGGCAAAAAAAACTCGTTCTCGGGCGAGGGTACGGCGCGCTTGCTTTTGCCGGAGAATTGCGTCGCAATCATATCAACGGCCGACAGGATCGGCATCGCTCATCTCCCCAAAATCGGCGCCGAACTGCGACCTGCTTTTGCTCGCGGAACAATCGGGCTGATCTAGCCGAAAGGACACTTGCATGAATGCACTTCCCAGGAAGGCAGAGGAATTTGCCCGTCAGAGACATGTCGGCCAGCCCCGCAAGGGAGCCGCGGATGAGCCCTGTTCTTGTCATCTCGAAGAGGTGGCCGGTTTCGTTACCCGCCCGGCGGGGACGCCTAGGTCATCGCCGCCGCCTGGCTGCATGACACGATCGGGGATTGCCCGCCAACTTCACTTTCGGAAATGAGCGGGTTGTTTGGGTCCGAGGATGCGAACCTTGTTGCCGAACTGACCGACGACAGGAGCCTGCTCGAGGCGGAGCGCAAGCGGCGCCAGATCGAGCGGCCCCCGAAGAAATCGCATGCGGCGGTTCTTATCAAGCTCGGCAACAAGATCTCGAACCTCGCGGCAGTTGCTGGTTCAACGCCGTCGAGCTGGGATCTCGATCGCTGCCTCGCCTACCTCGACTGGGCTGAAACGATTGTGGAGAATCTGCCCCCGTGCCACCCCGCGGCTCTGGCCGAGTTTCGGACCACATTGGCGCGAAGCCACAACGTCCTGTCTGACCGGGCGAAGTGAAGACGTTCAAATGCGTGTGCAGGCAGTCTGCTATTGACCGGTAATCGCCCGGGAAGGGGTCGGGATTCAACCTCGTCCGGGACTGCAAATTCAGCGTGACTTGTTCGGCGTTTTCGCTAGATTGCCGTCCGAGTCGCGGCGATGGCGTCGTTCGCATAGATGGCTCTCTTCGTCCTGAACGCCGGGTTCTTCCAGGGTCCGGGCCGCGCTCCGACCCGTATCAAGGGGTCGTGACAATGACGAACACACGCGCTGACTTCTATCGATTCCACAATGGCGAGTCGGCTCGCCTACCCTTTGCGGCATCCGAGTATGACGATCGGCTGTCCGGCCTCCGCAAGATCATGGAAGCGGCTGGGGTGGACGCCGCGGTCCTGACCTCCATGCACAATATCGCTTATTATTCGGGCTTCCTTTATTGCAGCTTCGGTCGGCCCTATGCCTTGGTTGTAACCCCCTCTGAAAGCGTGACTATTTCCGCCGGGATCGATGCGGGTCAGCCGTGGCGGCGCTGTCATGGCGACAATATGACCTATAGCGACTGGCAGCGCGACAACTACTGGCGCGCGATTCGATCCTTGATCGGAGAAGGGAAGTCAATCGGGGTCGAGGACGATCACCTGACACTTTTGCAATCGGCCAAGCTGGATGGGTTTCTGTCCCCGAAATCGCGCATCGACATCGCCCCGGCCACGATGCGCCAGAGAATGCACAAGAGTCCGGCCGAGATCGCGCTGATCCGCGAAGGTGCCCGTATCGCCGATGTCGGGGGCTTCGCAAGTCGCGACGCCGTTCGTGCAGGCGTTCGCGAGATCGACGTTGCGATGGCGGGCCGCGATGCGATGGAGTTGGAAATCGCCCGAGCCTTTCCCGACGCCGAGTATCGCGACACCTGGGTATGGTTTCAGTCCGGGCTGAACACCGACGGCGCGCATAATCCGGTAACGGCGCGTCAGCTTCAGTGCGGCGACATCTTGTCACTGAACACTTTTCCAATGATTTCAGGATATTATATCGCCCTTGAACGGACCATGTTCGTTGAAGAGGTAGACGACGTATCGCTGAAGTACTGGCAGGCCAATATCGGTGCGCACGAGCTTGGGATGAGCCTGATCAAGCCCGGTGTTTCCTGCGCGCAGATCACGGCCGGCGTGAACGCATTCTTCGAAGAGCGGGAACTGCTGCAATACCGCACATTCGGTTACGGCCATTCGTTCGGGGTCCTGTCGCATTACTATGGCCGTGAGGCGGGGCTGGAACTCCGAGAGGATATCGACACTGTTCTGGAGCCGGGCATGGTCATTTCGATGGAGCCGATGCTGACCATTCCCGCTGATCGCCCGGGGGCCGGTGGTTATCGTGAGCATGACATCCTGGTCGTGACGGAAGACGGTGCCGAGGACATCACCAAGTACCCCTTCGGTCCGGAATTCAACGTTGTAGGTTGAAAAGAAGGCCAATTCCTGCGGCAGATTAGCCGCTATCCTTCAGTTTTCGGCCCCTGCCAAGGCAACCATGTGTTTGCCTTGGCGGTCTGAATTGCTATGCCGACGGGAATGAGAACGCGTTCCTGGGGGAACTGATGAACAAGACTTCAATGTCGCGACGCGCCTTCGGGGCGGTGTTTCTGCTGGGTGGCGTGGCGGCCTGTGGGCGACCGCCTCATCTCGATGACTCAAATGTCCCCGCCGTGCAGCAGTTTCTGCCCGGCTACGGACAGATCGAGGACAACGGCTATTTCCTTCCGGGTATCCCGTCGCACTATCTTCAGGGCGTGAACCGGCGAATGCACGTGGCCTATGCCGGCGATCGAGATCCGGGAGATATCGAGGTCGATCCGCATGCCAAGTTCCTCTATCTCGTTCAGGAGTTCGGTTCTGCAATACGCTATCCGATCGGTGTCGGCCGCTTCGGTCGCTCGTTGAGGCGGCCCACGGTCATCCGCCGCAAGGAGGAGTGGCCGGGCTGGACGCCCACCCGCAACATGCTCCGGCGGGAGCCTGAGGTTTACGGCGATTTTGCCAAGGGCGTTCCGGGTGGCCTAGCCAGCCCGCTCGGCGCCCGCGCGCTCTATCTCTATTCCGGAAAACGCGACACCTTCTATCGGATCCACGGGACCAATGACCTGGCATCTATCGGAAATTCCGGATCGGCGGGGTGCATCCGGCTGTTCAATCACGATGCGATCCATCTCTATGATCAAGTCGAATTGGGCACCGGCGTCTTGATCCGTAGCTACGAGGACTCGGTGCGGATTGAAGGTGAGGCCCTGGCGAACCGGGGCATCGAGCTTCCTCCCACGATCGTGTCCCCGGAGACGATCTATGGCGCGACCGACATCTTTCTCGATCCGGGCGTCTGATAGGGCAATTGCCCCGGCAGCCTCAATTCTGACTACAGCCGAATGACGTAGTCTTTCACCGTCGTTTCGATGACCTCCCAGGTCCCGACGAAACCCGGTCGAAGCACGAAGCTGTCACCGGCGCGAAAGGTTCGGGCCCGCCCGCCCTCTTCACTGAGGACGGATACGCCGGACTGGATCCGGCAATATTCCCATTCGTCGTAACAGATCTTCCATTTCCCCGGTGTTGCCTGCCAGATCCCGCAATAGAGCCCGTCGCGTTCCTCAAGGTTCCAGGTCGTGAAGACGGGGTCGCCGGCCAAAACCTTCTCCGGGGCAGGGCGCGCGGTCTCGGGTTCTGCACCGTCGATGCTCACCTCGATCATGTTATCGCTCATATGGACCCCTTTCTTGCTCTGACGAAACGGTAACGGTCTCAACCACGACCGACAACGCGCAACATGTGGAAATCGGATGACGCGGGGCTGATAATTGCGATAACATTCCCCATATATGGCTCAAGTCATTGAAAACGTGAGGGAGTGCAAATGGCCGACTTTGACGCGCAGATCCGGAAGAGCCAGGAAGAAGTCGCTGAAGCCCAATCGAAGATCTCCGAACTGACGAGCCGGATCGAGACCGCCCGGCAGAAGTTGGCCACGGGAGGCGATATCGCCATCGATATCGAGAATGCCTCGCTGGAAGACGTGCATGCCCATACCGAATTGATGAATGCCAACATTGCGGAACTGATCATGGGTCTGGATGACGTGACAACGGCGTTTTCCAAGGACTTTGACGAGATGCGCAACAAGACGGGCTGGGAGAGCTTCGTTGCTGTGTTCTCAAAGGGCAAATCTGACAGCCTGCGGCAGGAGCGGATGCGCACTGCGTCGATCGATGACAAGCTGCAGGACCTGATCGGCAAGTCCGACGTGATCGTGAAGCTGCTGGAAGGCCAGCTTAACATTTTGAATACGCAGAAGGAAAAGGTTGAAGGCAACCTCTCCGAAACGCTGGACGACCGTGAAGCGACGGTAGGTGACCTGGAACGCACGCGCGCCGAGATTCAGGGCATGGACCCGAAGATCATCGAGTTGGAGAACAAGATCTCCGTCGAACAGGATGCCGCCGCGCGGACCAAGCTGGAGACCCAGCTGGCGGATCTGAACACCAAGTACAATGGTCTGGTGCAGCAAGAGCAGGTCATGCTGGCCAAGTCGCAGACGCTCGAGCGCTATATCGAAAAGGGCAAGACCTGGATCGACAGCTTGCAGAATCAGGCGGCGACGCAGTTGGTCCTGATCAACAAGCTGCAGACCGATACCAAGCAGCGCGTCGTGCTTTACGATGCCCTTTCGAAGTCGTTGAAGACCGCGCAGCAACAGGATGTCGCGCATCGGATCAACGAAATCGGCGTGCAGACGGACCAGGAAGCGCAGGCGGCGATGGCCGGAATCGGCTCGGCCACCAATGCGCGGATGGCAGACATGCTGGAAGCGCATGAGGATCACATGGTCTTTGCGCGCAAGGTTCTGGAACAAAAGGCCAAGGCAGACGAGCGATTTGCCCGGCGATTCCAGAAGATCGTCGAGAAGCACGACAAGAACCTTTACGGGGCCTAGGTGGCGCACACGCCCGAAAATCGGGACCTGAAGGCCGAGCTGACGCATGATCACGTCGGGCTGACCGACACCTTTGCGGCGCGCAGGTATTTCCGGAAGTTCGAGAAGATCACCGCTCATCTGGCGCGAGTGGCGGCAACGATGGAGGTCGAGCGGCGGCTGTCGAAGACCGATGTCGCTTTGATCGGCAGCTATGTCGAAGCGATCGGCCGGACGTTTCAGGCGCTGGCGATGAAGTACCTCATGACCGGGCGCGACACAGGAACCTTCTTTGGTTCTCTGGCCTTCGACGCCCATGAAAGCGGCTTTCCTGTGTGCCGCGAACTGATGACCATGGCCAATGACGCGCAGCAGGCGGAACGGCATCTGAGCGGCATGATGGCGGTGGCGGACCTCAAGGCCGAGATGATCCGAACCATTGTCGGTGAACTCAAGATCCCGACCAAGCTGCAATTCGCGCTGTCGCAGCGGCTTTATTACGAATCTCTGCTTAGGGGGGGGCTGTTCTGGGCGCAAAACGATCCGCAGGCCGTGTGGCTCGGCGAAGCCGGGCAGGATAGGCGGCTCTACCAGCTTCACTGGGCAGTTTATGACAGCCAGATCAACTTGCCGACAATCTACTTGATGGAGCTTGAGGATACTGGTCGGACCGCCCTGCCCAAGGACCAGCGGCGTTGGCCCGAGGCACAGAGCCACCTGATGGCGCAGTCGATGGCCGGGCTGAAACTCTTGACCATCGCGCAGGGGTTCGATGCCGATTTCGACGATCTGCATCCGAAACGCCTGCGTCGGTTTCATATCGGCCCGATGTATTCGAGCGCCTATACCCGCCAGACCGGACCTATCCGACAGGTTTTGGAGAATGCACATTCACCTGAGGGTGAGGACTGGACGCTGGCCTGGACTGTCGAGGAACTGGAAAGCGAACGTGTCGAGATCCAGAAGTCCGGCTGGTTCGGCAAGGTCGAGCGCGAGATCTTCGCTCTCGATCCCTTCACTGGCCGCGGTGTCGATACCGGTGCGACGCGGACCGAACGCGCGGTGATCCTTCCCCAGCGGCCCTATCAGGTGCTCGCCGAACTCGACCCGCCCGGATTTCGCGACGTGCGCAAATTCGTGGTCAGTCCGCAGGGCCGCGTGCTGAGTTACAGGTGACAATTTGAAAAGAGACAGTGAATGAGCATTCCGGCAGATCAGATGGAACTGCGCGAAGAGGACATCGTCAAGCACTACCCAGCGGCGGTGGCGATGTTGCAGGGCGTAGATCACACCCCCCGGATCGCGAAAGCCAACTCCTCCGATGCCGCCCCGGAGCGTTCACCCGGCATCCGGGCGCGGCCACGGTTCCGCTCGACCACGCCGGGATTGGTCACCCGGTCGACCGCCCGACCGGAAGGGGTGCGGCTGGTCGACCGGATCGAGGCCTGCGATGGCGGCGACGCCTTGATATCGCCGGTACAGGCGACCGTCCTGCAGGCCCTCCGACGCGCCTTGGCGATCGCCCTGGCAATTGGAGAGGCCTATTCCGAACAGACCGGGCTGGACGCACTGAAGCGCGAGAACCTGGAAGGGCGATTGCCATCGTCGAAGTCGGTGGAATTTTCGGAGTTGCTTGCCGGTGAGGCCTTGGCGACTCTCTATACCTTCGGCAATGCAGCCGCCTTTCTGCTGGCAGCCTCGGCCAGCGAGGTGACCGTCGATATCGGCGGTGTGGACGAGTTTCTGACCGATAACGCGCAGCTTGCGCTGCATGGCGCCTTGTGGGAGCTTGATCAGGATCTGGCGCTGTTTGCCAGTGACGGGACACGGCTTGTCGCCACCACCTTGGCTTTTGCCGAACAACTGATGGAAAAAGTCGTCCTGCGGGCCCAGACCGCCGGACGATTGGCCCCGTTCACTGATGCAAACTACCGCGTCGAGGCGGACGATTTCACGATCCAGGGATTTGCTCCGGCCACGCGCGGCAAAGGCTCTGCGCTGACGATGGCCTTCAAGAAACCGCACCAAGTCGTCGGTAACCACATCGCCAAATATCAGGCGATGAAGCTGGCCAAGATGCTGATGGCCTATGATTTCGACCGCAAGCTCAACCCCTTTGCAGAGATGGGCGGCTTCATCTTCACATTCATGGGTGACGGGATGCCGGGTACCGGCAAGACGACACTCATTCAGATGATGGCGGGGCTGATCAACGAATACTGCCGGATCGCCGGTTATTCCTTCCGCTATCAGAATTTCAGCATCGACCAGATCGACAGCTATCAGGGCAAGTCAGGCCAGAACGCCAAGGCCTTCATCAACAACGTGCTCGACCCTAACGTCATCGGCTTTGGCACAGTTGATGACATCGACCAAATCGCCGGCAAGCGCGGTGACCGTCAGTCGAGTGCTGGCCAGCAAGAAGTGACGGCGGTGTTCATGGAGGCGTTCTCGGGCGCAAACACCGTGGTGCGTGGCAACTGCACCTTCGGCATGTTTTCGAACTACCCAGAGAATGTCGACGATGCGTTGCGCCAGCGCGCCGGCGCCCGTTTTCTGGTAGATGGCCCGCAAACCCGCGAGGACTATGTCGACATCCTGCATTTGCTGTTGGGCAAGAACCACTCCATCCCGCTTGGGGAGCACGACCTTTACGCTGCGCAAGAGATCAAGCGTGCCGTCGCGGCCAGCTTCGAAAGCCACGGGCGACCGCACGAAGACGGGTTGATGCGGGTATGGGAAGAAACCGAGAAAGGCATCGGAAAGCTCGATACGATTGCGAAGTTGGGAAGCTACCTGAAGGCGATCCAGCAAGCCGACGCGCGATTTACCGGGCGGGCGATCAAGAACATCACCGACGCGATCAAGGTCCGGGCGATGGATTTCGAATTGCCGGATGAATGGATGCAGAATCCCGAGCTGTTCCTGTTCAAAACCTATGATGAGAAACTCGAAATGATCCGGGGCATGACGACCGTGATCACTGTCGAAATGGTGATTCAGGAGATCAACCGCTACGCCGACAGCGAGTTCCGCTATGCCGACAAGTCCGACGAAGCTGCCATCGAGAATGCGGTGCGGGAGATGGGGCGGATGGAAGAGGCGCGGCGGCGCTATAGGGCGAAGGGCACGGCATGATCCAGCCGGAACCGATTGGCCTGATGAACACGGGATTTCCGGTGGTTTTACTTGCGGGGCTCGCAGTCGCGCTGCCCCGTATTCTCGTCGCGGTTGATACGCGATCGCAAGTGGCACTGGCGATCGGGATCGCCGTCAGTGCGGTCGCCTTGATTATCGTTGGTACGCTGATCTTCGCGGTGGCTTACCGGCTGGGCGGGACCGATGTTGCGGGTGCGTTGGCCGAAGATCCAATGATGGCGGCGCGCTATTTCACTCGGCTCTCGGCGATGGCGGCGCTCATCTGGGTGCCGATCCTTGCCCTGGTCTGGTTCGTAAAGGCCCAGGCTGTCGAGAAACGGCGCGGCGAGGACATCGTGCGAGAGAGGTCGCCATGAAACGCCTGATCGAAAAGGGGCTGATGTTCGGCAATCTGGTCCCGGTTACATCCGCGCAGCTTGTCGATCGCTACAACCGTGCGCTGAAGAGCCTGACCGGCAAGGAAACCGGGCTGAAGGACTTTCATATCGACCTGTCCGGGTATGCGCCCGAGATCGGAGATGAACTGGATGATCAGCTTTACCTCAACCCGAATGGCTGCAACCGACAGTTCATCCTGCTCACGACGGCGCAGAAAACCGCACCCCTGCTGAACGCGAAGTTCTCGAATTCTCGCCCAATCCTGCGGCGCTTTATCGAAGAGAACGAAGCCGAGCTGTTCGCACTGACCACCAAGGATGCCGTGGCTGGCGAGTTGGCAAACTCGGTCTTTGATCTGTCCTCGCCCGAGCGGCTCTTCGACATTCGCAGGATCAAGGTCGAAGCAGACACGACCGGTAGCCATGTTGCCGAGGGACAGAAACTGGCAGAAAAGATCGACCGATTTCAGACTGACGATGACGCCTGGTGGGACGATGTCCTGATTGCCGAAATGATCGGACTTGCCAAGACGACCGGGGACGTGACGCGAAATCCCATTCGATTGAAACCCTTGACGATCGATCAGGGCAATTTCTGGACGGCCCATTTTGGCGGGATCTACATCTTCCGCGATGTTCCGCATCCGGCGGCCATTTCGGTGCGTGACAAGGATCGGCTCGGTCCGCTTCCGATCGCGCATGTCTTTGATGTGGATGATCGCAATATGATTGCGCGGTTTCTCGAACTGAACGAACTGGTCGAGCCGATCGTCCGGGCGCGCAATATCGACGCTGCAGCGATCATTGGTCAAAAGATGGATTTCGTTCTGGTGGAGGCAGCGGCGACCCTTGGCGCGGACCTGCAAGGCGCGTCGCGCCGCGACCTGCGCCAGTTGGCACAACGACTTGGCAGCGCACTTCCGGCCGAGTTCCATGGTCTCGCGGCCTTGAAACGCTGGGTAGAGGCAGGCGGCGACTGGCCCCGGATCAGTTCGGAGCATCCCGCATATTTCTACACCTTGCGCGCCCGACCCCATGGCGACAGGGATCTGGTCAACCAGCTCCTGGCCGAGCTAACCCCCCTTGATGTGCGGCAACTCTTCATCTGCCATAAGGAGCTCTTTTACGCGAATTATGGCGGCTGGACCGAAGCAAAGAAACAGTATGTCGTGGATTTTCTGGTGCAGGAATATCAGGCAGACAAATCGGGTGCGCGAGAGGCATTGTTCGGACATGATGCACCGATGCAGGATCATGAACCTCCGGACGACAGGCGCATCATCGATATCGTCGGACCCTGGGGCCCGGTGGTGAGGGGCAGGAGATGATCGGTATGATCAGACTGGCAGTATTCGGCCTTATCGTTCTGGCGGTGGCCTACGTGCTGGTTTCGATCTATTCCCGCTCAGTCCGGCGCGAGAAACTCGAGAAAAAGTGGGACAATGAGATAAAAACCGGCGATCGCGATGCCTATATCGCACAGGGTATGCGGGACTATGACACAGGATTTCGCAAGAAGCTGATCATCCTGGTGGTCATCGTGCCGATCCTGATCGTCGGTGGCCTGCTCTATGCGGTTAATTTCATGTGAGGACCAAGATGCGTTATGTAAAATGGACATTCTGGATCATCCTCCTGACGTTCCTGTTCTCGTTTTTTCACTACACGCTGCCACAGCATGACATCGTCCGCGTTGTCCGGGTTTATGAAGAACGACAGGACTTTGACTGGACCGGGATATTCTGGGCGAACCCCGACGACCAGTCGACGGGATTGACCAATCGCGATGTGCAATTCATTCAGACGATCCGATCAAACGGCAAGCCGATGGTCTATCGCAACGAGGATACCGGCTGGCGCTGGCCTCCCTATTTCAAATTCGATACCGCCAACCTGCAAACCGAAGCGTCCGACGCAATCTCTGACAAGGACGCGCCGGAATGGTATTCGATGACCCATTACGGCTGGCGTAACGAACTGCTGTCCATCTTTCCGAACGCGGTCGCGATCAAGCCCGTGGCGGGGCCGGATGCCCGGATCATTCCGTGGGTCAACATCGTCATCCTTGCGACACTTGCGATCATCCTCTTCATGCTCTGGCGCATGTGGGTACAATTTCGCGAGCGCTCGATTGACCCGGTCCTCGAGGACATAGACGAGGCATCTGGGGCCGCGCGGGACCGGGCGCGCGGTGTTTGGGGCCGTTTCGTGGGATGGCTGGACACGTGGAAAGGCAAGCCGCGCCGATGATCCCGGCCCCGGTCACTCCACGATGCATTCCAGCGGATCGTAGTGCACCATAGCAGATGTGCTGAAGGCCACGTGAGTCAGGCTGTCAGGCTTCAGCCGGATGGCTTGCAACTCTGTCCGGCTGAAAAAACGCCGTTCGTGAACAACCCCCTCTGGGTCGCGCCAGTCGCGGTCGATGCGCCCGCCGGTTATCCGGCATCTGAAGAACAGGTCGACCTGATGAAAGCCGGTACCGGGATCATGGAACTCGTTGACCAGAGCGAGATTTCCGACCGAGACGGCAAGGCCGGTCTCCTCATGAACTTCGCGCGCGACATTCTCCGGAAGTGATAGCCCAGGCGTTACGCCGCCGCCCGGAGCGCACCAGAGATCGGAGCCGTGACTTGCTTGATAGGCATTGACGAGCAATAGCCGATCCTCGTGAACGATGATCGCCCGGGTCGCAAGTCGGGGAGTAGGATAGTTCATACCTGCCCTGATTGCCCGTGACGTGAGGTCTTGGCAAGAACTGTCTCGAATAACCCAACCAAGCCCCCTATCTTACGTCCATGGCAAGGATACTGGCGCTCTTGATGGCACTGATGCCCGGATTGGCACATGCGGAATGCGCGGTGCTTTTGCACGGTCTTGCGCGGACCGAAACCTCGATGCTTGTCATGGAGGAGGCGCTGAAGGCGGCAGGCTACAGCGTCTCGAACAAAGGCTATCCGTCAACGGAGGCGCCGATCGAGGACCTTGTTTCTCAGGTCGGGCTGGCCGTTGCCGACTGCGGGTCGCAGAAGGTTAATTTCGTAACGCACTCGATGGGCGGTATCCTGGTCCGCGCCTGGTTGCAGGTCAATCGACCTGAGCAGATGGGGCGGGTCGTGATGATGGCGCCGCCGAATCATGGGTCGGAACTCGTGGACCAGTTCGGCGATCTCGGAGCGTTCGAATGGTTGAACGGTCCGGCCGGCCTGCAACTCGGAACCTCAGAAGACAGCCTGCCCAACAGGCTTGGCTTTCCGCGTTTCGAATTGGGTGTAATTGCGGGCAACAGGTCCCTGAACCCGGTTTATTCGTCAGTCATTGACGGTGCGGATGACGGCAAGGTCTCGGTGCAATCGACAGTCATCGCAGGAATGGATGACCATATCGTTCTGCCGGTCACCCATACATTCATGATGGTCAATCCACTGGTAATTGCGCAGGTTATCGAGTTCCTGCGACATGGTCGGTTCGATCATCAAATGACATTTGGCGACCTCGTGCGGAGCGTCGTGCGGCCATAGAGTCGCAAAATCCCGACTGGTCGCGCATCAATTCAGGTTGTCGGTCCGAGAACGCGGTTAATGTGGCCCATCTTGCGCCCGGGCTTGGCTTCGGCCTTGCCATAGAGGTGGATCGCGACCGTCCCGTCGAAGGCGACGTTTTGCACCGTGTTCACGTCTTCGCCGATCAGGTTGGTCATCTCGACATCGGCATGCCGCCCCCCGTCGCCAAGCGGCCAGCCGGCGATGGCACGAATATGCTGCTCGAACTGGTCGATTGGACAGCCGTTCTGCGTCCAGTGGCCGGAATTATGCACCCGCGGGGCGATCTCGTTGACGATCAGTTCCGTCTTGGTGACGAATAGCTCTACACCCATTACACCGACATAATCGAGCGCATTCATGATCTTGGCGGCAATCAGAATGGCGTCTGTCTGTTGCGAGGCCGATAACCGCGCCGGCACGCGCGTCGTATGCAGGATCCCTTGCAGGTGAACGTTTTCACCCGGATCGTAGCAGGCAATCTGACCGTCGATGCCACGGGCACCGATGACAGAGACCTCATGGCTGAAATCGACGAATCCCTCCAGAATGCTTGGAGCGCCTGCCATGTCATCGAAAGCGTTCTGGGCGTCCAGGGCCGAGGACAGCCGAACCTGCCCCTTGCCGTCATAGCCAAAGCGCCGGCTCTTG
The DNA here is from genome assembly GCA_041633555.1 of Paracoccaceae bacterium. Taxonomy (GTDB): domain Bacteria; phylum Pseudomonadota; class Alphaproteobacteria; order Rhodobacterales; family Rhodobacteraceae; genus JAHEAO01. The sequence goes on from JBFKFZ010000008.1 coordinate 77,940, forward strand.
AGGATCGAGGGTGCTCCGATTGCAGCAACTGCGGCGCTCAATTCCCCGATCGTTTCGACGGCCGCGAAAGCGGCCGTCCGCAAACCGAGTTCGCGCAAGTAGGACTTCTCGGTAAGCCGGTCCTGACTGACCCGCAGCGCCTCCCTACCCGGGCGGACGGGGCGCAGGGCCTCGAGCAGGTCCAGCGCCGATGTCGGGATATTCTCGAACTCGTAGGTGATGACGTCTACTGATTCCGCGAAAGCAGTCAGTGCGGATGTGTCATCATAAGACGCGGATGTCAGTTGGGCTGCCACATGCCCCGCGGGCGGATTGGGTCCAGGCTCGAAGATATGGCAACGAAAGCCAAGCCGGGATGCCGCGACAGACAGCATTCGACCCAACTGGCCGCCGCCAAGAATGCCAATCGTGGCTCCGGGCTGAAGCGGTTCAGTCATCCTGAGGCCCATCCGGGATCGAAGCTGACAGCGCAGCGCGCCAATCATCCAGCCGTTTCGCCAGATCGGGATCCTGCAGCGACAGGATCTGGGCCGCCATCAAAGCCGCATTTGCCGCGCCGGCGTGGCCGATGGCCATCGTTGCGACCGGAAAGCCCCTTGGCATCTGAACGATGGAATAGAGGCTGTCGACCCCTCCAAGGGCCCTGGTCTGGATTGGAACGCCTATCACCGGAACCCGAGTCTTCGAGGCCATCATCCCGGGCAGATGGGCTGCGCCGCCTGCGCCCGCGATTATGACCTGAAGCCCGCGCGCAACGGCGGTCTGGCCATAGACCCACAGGCGATCGGTGGTCCGGTGCGCGGAAACGATCTTCTTCTCGTAGGTTATCCCGAGATCATCCAGTATCGCGGCTGCCTCGCGCATAGTCGGCCAGTCGGACTGACTGCCCATTATGATGCCGACCTGAACCTCAGTCATTATGTCGCTCCGAATTCGGGAAGCGGCACTATAACCAGATCAGTTGGTCACGCAATGATATCAGGCGTCAACTCGTCCTCGATCTGCGCGATCTGGTCTTTCAGATGCAGTTTCTGCTTTTTCAGCCGCCTCAATCGCAACTGATCGGCGCGGCCGCTCTCCTCGAGCGCGTGGATCGCATCGTCAAGATCGCGGTGCTCGCGCCGCAGGACCTCAAGCTTGACGCGCAGGACCTCGAGATGGTCCATCTTGGTGGATTTGTTCATTCGCCCCTTTGGCCCGACTCGTTCATGCGTGGCTGCAGCAGAGTATCGGGAATGGCGTCCTGCGCCAAGGACCGGCATTGACCGCGTATCTTGCACACTGCGCCTTCAGATCCCATATGTCATGGAGGGTTGCCGAAACTGGGACCCGGTTGAGGACTGTCGCTTGCTCAAAGGACGTGTCGATGACGAAATTGACGCTTAGTACCCATCCGATGCTGCTGGGATTCGACCAACTCGAACGGTTGTTGGAGCGGACCTCGAAATCGGAGATGAGCGGTTATCCTCCGTTCAACATAGAGCAGACCAGCGATCACTCATTCAGGATCACACTTGCCGTGGCGGGTTTCGCCGAGACGGATCTTTCGATCACGGTTGAGAATCGCCAGTTAGTGATACGTGGTCGGCAGCCAGACGACGAAGACGATCGGGTGTTCCTGCATCGCGGCATTGCAGCGCGGCAATTCCAAAGAAGCTTCTTGCTGGCCGAGGGCGTGGAAGCTGAAGGGGCAAGCATGATCAATGGCCTGTTGAATGTGGATCTGAAGCGGTCACAGGCCCGGTCTGTGGCTCAGACCATCAAGATCGACCGCGCTTGAGGAAGGGAAAGAGCATGAATACAAGATTCAATCACCTACCCGGAGGTGAGGATCGGATTGTCTATGTGCGCCCTGTGGCCGTGGCAGATTTGCCCGGAGAGGTGCAGGAGGCCGCCGATGGTGCAAAGCTGATCTACGCCGTGCACAACGCAGATGGAGAGCGGCTCGCGCTGGTTCGCGACCGCAACCTGGCCTTCATACTGGCCCGGCAAAACGATCTTGCACCAGTGAATGTGCACTAGCTGGCACGATTTGCTATTCCCTTCGAGTTGATGCCGACTGGTGCGCTCTGGGGTCAGGTGACAATCTGAAATCCTGCAAGAGCGTTGTGCTGGCCCGTTGGCGAAGCAATCACTGAGGTCGTCCGACCTCAGAGCGCTGCCAGACCGCCCGTTTGCGCGGACTTCTGAATCTCGGCTCGGTTGCCGCGTCTTGTCAGAAGGGTCGTGCGACCTTTGCTGGCCGGGTTTGGCCCAATCGTCCGGATTCGCAGCGCAATTCACACTCGATGAACTGAAGGCCGCACATGCTCCCGACGCCGCAATATGTCTGGCCAGCATTGTCCGACGAGCCTGGACACGAAGTTGTGGTCAAACATGAAAACCACACACCGAAAGGCGCCTTCAAGGTGCGTGGCGGCATTGCCCTTGTCGACTGGCTGCGGCCTATCCATCCCGAGGTGGCGGGCATGATCACTGCCACGCGCGGCAATCACGGGCAGAGCCAGGCCCGAGCCGCAGCTGCCACGGGTCTGCGGGCCAAAGTCCTGGTTCCGTAGGGACATTCTGTCGAGAAGAACGCGGCGATGCGCGGCATCGGTGCGGAACGTGGCGATGAGACCGGCTGGCGGAGAGGGTCAGTACCCGGTGCCGCCCTTTCACACAGAGTTGGTGCGCGGGGTCGCAACGTATGGCCTTAAGCTCTTCGGCGAGCATCCTGACCCGGAAACGATCGATGTACCGATCGGTTGCGGTTCCTCGGGCATATGCGGCGTCATTGCCGCGCGCGACGCAATGGGTTGTCGTGCCGAGGTCGTCGGGGTGGTTTCCGAGAAGGCACAAACCGCGAAACCGTCCTATGAGGCCGGGCGGCTCGTTGAAGCCACTTCGGCCGGCACGATTGCCGATGGCATGGCTGTCAGAGTGCCGGTAAGGGCAGCTCAAGAGATTTGCTCAAGGGGTGCCGCAAGGAGCATCGCGGTCAGCGAAGATGAGATTGCACATGCGCTGCGCCTCCATTCTCGGACGATTCACAGTGCTGCGGAGGGGGCCGGCGCTGCACCACTTGCGGCCGCATTGCGAGAACGGAGGCCCCTTACCAGCCGCAAGATCGGATTGACCCTGAGCGGCGGCAATGTCGATGCATCGGTGTTCCTGAAGGTCCCAGAAGGGTCCACCCCAACCGCTGAATGAACAAATGGCGGCCCCGGCGTCACGCCGGAGCCAAAGACCCGAACCGCCTTGAGGGGCGCTAAGCGGCGATCAGTCCCATGCTTTCAAGCTTCAGAATGACCTGATGGGCGCAGTTATCGACGTCTACATTTTCGGTCTCGACGCGCAGCTCGGGGTTCTCGGGTACGTCATAAGGGTCAGAGATCCCAGTAAATTCCTTGATCTTGCCCTCTCGCGCCAGCTTGTAGAGGCCCTTTCGGTCCCGGCGTTCGCATTCCTCGATCGAGGTGGAGACATGCACTTCAAGAAATGCCCCGAACTGCTCGATATCTTCGCGCACAGCGCGTCTGGTGGTGGCGTAGGGCGCGATGGGTGCACAGATGGCGATCCCGCCATTCTTGGTGATCTCGGACGCAACATAACCGATCCGGCGGATGTTGAGGTCTCGGTGCTCCTTGGAAAACCCAAGCTCGGATGACAGGTTCTTGCGCACGACATCGCCGTCCAGCAGCGTGACCGGACGGCCGCCCATCTCCATCAGCTTGACCATGAGCGCGTTGGCGATGGTCGATTTCCCCGAACCCGAAAATCCGGTGAAAAAGACCGTGAAGCCCTGTTTCGAGCGTGGCGGGCGGGTGCGGCGCAGTTCCTGCACGACTTCCGGAAACGAAAACCAGTCCGGGATCTCGATCCCTTCGGCAAGGCGGCGCCGAAGTTCCGTGCCAGAAATGTCGAGTACCGTGTCTCCTTCCGGCACTTCATTGACCGGGTAGTACTGTGCCTTTTCCTGCACGAAGACCATGTGCTTGAAATCGACCATCTCGAGGCCGATCTCTTCCTCGTGTTTCTTGAACAGTTCCTGCGCGTCGTAAGGGCCGTAGAAATCCTTGCCCTGGCTGTTCTTGCCGGGGCCGGCGTGGTCGCGGCCCACGATGAAATGGGTGCAGCCATGGTTACGGCGGATCAGCCCGTGCCAGACTGCTTCGCGGGGGCCAGCCATGCGCATCGCAAGGTTCAGCAGGCTCATCGAGGTTGTCGAGGCCGGGTACTTGTCCAGCACGGCCTCGTAGCAACGGACGCGGGTGAAATGGTCGACATCCCCGGGCTTGGTCATGCCGACAACCGGGTGGATCAGCAGGTTTGCCTGTGCTTCCTTGGCGGCGCGAAACGTCAGCTCCTGATGCGCGCGGTGCAGCGGGTTTCGGGTCTGGAACGCGACGACACGGCGCCAGCCGACCTTGCGGAAGTAGGCGCGCAACTCGTTCGGTGTATCTCGGCGGGCGCGGAAATCGTAATGCACTGGCTGCTGAATGCCAGTAACCGGACCGCCGAGATAGACATCGCCGGCCTTGTTGTGCAGGTAGTTCACGGCCGGGTGGGCACTGTCATCGGCGCCGAAGACCTTCTCGGCTTCATGCGCCTTGTTCGGTACCCAGCGGTCGGTAACGGTCATGGTTGCGAGGATCACGCCTTCCTGGTCGCGCAACGCGATGTCCTGCCCGATCTCAAGCACGTCCGCGAACTTCTCGGACACGTCCAGCGTAATCGGCATTGGCCAGAGCGACCCGTCGGCCATACGCGTGTTGTCTACAACGCTGTCGTAATCCTCTTGCGACAGGAAACCCTTGAGCGGGTTGAACCCGCCATTCATCAACAGCTCTAGGTCACAGATCTGGCGCGGGGTCAGGTCCCAGCTCAACAGGTCTGCGGCTTCGTTCTTCAGTTTCTGAGCCGAGTCGTAGGAGACATAAAGCTCTGGAATTGGCGTAAGGGGCGTAAGGTTGGAATATTCCATGTGTAAACGGGTCCAGTTGAATAACAGCCTTTGCAGGCAATCGATCGCGCAGGGACCTAGCCCCGACCAGACAGGAAATTCAAGCCCCGCATTCCATTGATCTGACATCGTCGCAAATGGCAGTCAGACGACAGTTTCGGCGCAATCTGGGCCAAGCATTGCTCGGTCTGGGATATGCGGTGACCAGCGGGCAACTTCAGGCGCTTTCGGCAATTGAAATTACGACCTCGGCTTCGGTCTCTGCCAGAAAACGCTCTGCCTCGAGCGCTGCCATGCAGCCCATCCCGGCGCTGGTTACCGCCTGACGGTAAACGTGGTCGGTCAGGTCCCCTGCGGCGAACACACCGGGAATCGAGGTTGCCGTCGAGTCCGGATCCGTCACGACATAGCCGCCCATATGGGTTTCCAACTGACCCTCAACGAGTTCAGATGCCGGCGCGTGACCGATTGCTACAAAAAAGCCCTTGCACGGGATTTCGGTGATGCCACCCGTTTGAACGTGCCTGGCGCGAACGGCTTCGACGCCTAGCGGATTCTCCGTGCCGACAACTTCCTCAATCGTGTGGTTCCAAAGAACCTCGATCTTCGGGTTGTTGAACAGCCGGTTCTGCAGGATCTTTTCGGCGCGAAGCTCGTCCCTTCGGTGAACGAGCGTGACTTTCGATGCGAAGTTGGTCAGGAAGAGTGCTTCTTCAACGGCGGTGTTTCCGCCGCCCGCGACCACGATCTCCTGTCCGCGATAAAAGAACCCATCGCAGGTCGCGCAAGCCGAAACACCGAACCCCTTAAACTTCTCCTCCGACGGCAAGCCAAGCCACTTTGCCCGGGCTCCGGTGGCGAGGATCACGGCGTCGCACGTGTAGATCATTCCGCTGTCCCCAACAGCAGTGAACGGGCGCTCTGACAGGTCAAGGCTGCTGATAATGTCTGAGACAACCTCGCATCCCATCGCCTTTGCGTGGGCTTCCATGCGGATCATGAGATCCGGCCCCTGCACTTCGGTATCGCCCGGCCAGTTCTCCACTTCGGTGGTCGTGGTCAGCTGTCCGCCAGGTTCGATACCCTGCACAAGCAGCGGCTCCAGCATAGCGCGGCTGGCATAGATGCCAGCGGTGTACCCGGCGGGACCAGAGCCGATGATCAGTACCCGCACATGACGTGTTTCGGCCATTTCAACCCCCACGGTCGCTGCTCTCTGACATCGGATATAGCCACCGGGGCAGCCAGTTGAAACCCCCCGCCTGTTCTTGCTTTCTGGCAGCTTGGCTCGCAAATCAGGTTTTCGGTTGTTGCGCGTCAGAGAAAGATTATTGCGCATTGGGTTGCGAGTGGGTAATGTCGCGAACAGCCAAGCACAGGAGTGATCATGGCCGTGAGCAAGCTCGACCCCATCGACCGTCAGATCCTGGCCGAGCTGCAGACGGACGGGCGGATGACGAATGTCGAGCTGGCCAGGCGCGTCGGCATTTCCGCCCCGCCCTGCCTTCGTCGGGTCAGGGCCTTGGAAGAAGGTGGCTTCATCAAGGGCTATCATGCCGATGTCGACAGCCGCGAACTGGGTTTCGAAGTGCAGGTCTTCGCCATGGTCGGACTGCAAAGCCAGGCAGAGGCAGATCTGTCGGCCTTTGAGAAACGCTGTCGCGAGTGGCCGCTCGTTCGGGAATGCCACATGCTGAATGGCGAGGTAGATTTCGTCCTAAAATGTGTTGCGCCGGACCTTTCGACATTTCAGAATTTTTTGACCGAGCAGTTGACAGCCGTCGAGAACGTCGTGAGCGTCAAGACATCGCTCGTGATCCGTTGCGCCAAGGATATGCCGGGCGTTCCGTTCGATGTGCTGGAGAGCCGTCTGAAAAAGAACGCCTGAATTCCTAACGCAAGTAGTTCATAGTGCCGAACTCGGCCAACGTTCTGATATGCGGAAACAGCGAGACAAACTGGCCAAACATCTCGTCGGCCACCGCCATGTCGACCGCATGGCCCGGATGGAAGCTCTCGACGGCCACATCATTGACCTTGATCAGTCGGTGCGACGGCAAAGCCAGATGGAACAGTTGAACCGCAGTTCGGGGCGCCACCCGGACCACCTGCTGGCCATCCGCGAGGTCGACGACCGGTTGTAGCCGGGCGGTTTTCACGTCGACTTCACCCGGCCGCATGAGGCGGGCTCCTGGCCCCAGCAGCAGATCCGGCTTGCCTGGACCAAGGCCATAGCTTCCTTCGGTTACACGGTAGAGGCAGTCATGAGGCGCGGCGCAGCTTGCCGCGTCAGAGGCCATGGATCCGGTCCATGCGATGCGCATCCGTTCACCGCCTGTGGTTTCGATCATCATGCCGGGCAGCAAGTCTTCGACGGCGACCGGGCCTCGCGGTGTCTGAACAAGGGCACCTCGGGCGAAAGCGTTGAAGGCAGATTTGAAGATCGGAACATCAGGGATCGATGTCGTTCGTTTCTCGATGGCGCCGTGCCGGCTGACATAGCATAACTGCACGTCGCGCTGCCTGAGCGTCGATTGTCGATTTGAGTTGAGTACACTGACTGCCCGGTTGGATCCCGGCACAGTCAAATTGGGGCGCAAGTGAGTCATGCGATCAGTCCTCTCGTCCTGGTCACATCTGCATTACGCCCCCACCCAAGTGCAGAGGACTTGGTGTTGTCATAATGCGTCAAGCGCCGCCAATGAGTCAAAGATGTTTCGCGTTAGCCGTGAA
>JBFKFZ010000009.1:0-81009 GCA_041633555.1 Paracoccaceae bacterium
ACGAGAAAGGATCAAACGAAAGACCATCGAAACACGGCGCTTGCTTCACCGCAAATCCGCCGCATAATCAAACCAGCCAGATGAGCCAAACTCTCTCTTAGTTAAGGCAGCCTTTGGTTCCAAAATCTCTGACGACGGACATACCTTCGCGCCTGGTCAGAGCGGTACTGTTGTCAGCCCCGACCGCATTCGTCGGCATCTCCGCCCGGACCTCCGGGCTCTGCCCGGTAGCAGGGGCAGTCTGGCTCCTGCCCTCAGAGACAGGAGATCAGAATGACCGGCGCTAAAACCTCCAAACCTAAGCCAAACAGGCGTGGAGCCAGGACCGCGGCATCACCCAAACCGCCCACCAAGAAGAACCAGTCGATCCGATTGCTAAGCACCAGGGCAGGGTGCGATATCCCCTCCATCAGCGAGGCGCTGGGCTGGCAGACCCATTCGACCCGCGCAGCTCTGTCCGGCCTGCGCAAGTCTGGATACGAGCTCGTGTCGGAGAAGGCGCCGAAGGGGGGACCCGCCCGCTACAGGATCACCGGCTCGCCGTCGGAGGTGAGTCTGCCGGTGTCGGAGGTCCCCATCGATGCCGGGTGATCCAGACCCGGGCCGCGATCAGGTGCTGCAGGACTGGGAGTTGGCCTTCAGGTCGCCACCACCTCTCTATCTCTCGGTCAGCTTCATGCCGAAGGCCCTCTCCTACGAGACCCAGTGCAAAGCATCGGGCGGTCTGTCTGCGGCAGGGCGTTGTGCCTTGATGCAGATTGCCGCGGGCAAACCGGTCAACACCGTAAGTACTGGCACGATCAGGCCCGGCGCGTATCTGGTGCGCGAGTGGAACGGCCGGACCTATCAGGTCGAAGTGCGGGACGGCAGCTACTGGATTGACGGCAGGTCCTGGCCCTCGCTCTCAGCGATCGCAAAGCACATCACCGGAACCACCTGGTCCGGGCCGCGGTTCTTCGGCCTGACCAGCCGGACAGGGGAGGGCACATGACAAAGATCCGCTGCGCGATCTATACCCGCAAATCGTCCGAGGATGGTCTGGAGCAGGAGTTCAACTCGCTCGATGCACAAAGAGAGGCCTGCGCGGCATATGTCGCCAGCCAGAAAGCGGAAGGCTGGGTCCTGCTGCCCGACGCCTATGACGATGGTGGCCTGTCCGGTGGTTCCCTCGAACGGCCGGCCCTGCAGCGTCTTCTGGATCATATCCGCGACGGCCGGGTCGATCAGATCATCGTCTACAAGATCGACCGCCTGACACGCTCGCTGGCGGACTTCGCGAAGATCGTCGATACGCTGGATGCGGGAGGGGCCTCTTTCGTCTCGGTGACCCAGTCTTTCAATACCGCAACAAGCATGGGGCGACTGACGCTCAATATGCTGCTGAGTTTTGCACAGTTCGAACGTGAGGTGACCGCGGAGCGCATCCGCGACAAGATCGCGGCCTCCAAGCGCAAGGGCCTGTGGATGGGTGGGGCGGTACCCATCGGGTATGACCCGGACGGCCGGACGCTGAAGATCAATGCGGCTGAGGCAGGAACGATCCGCACCCTCTATGATCTCTACGAGCAGCACGGCACGATCCGGGCCGTCGCTGAGGAAGCGATGCGGCTTGATCTGCGCACCCGACGTCGGGAGACGTCCACCGGCAAGGTCAGCGGAGGTGGGTCGTTCGGGCGAGGCCACATCTATCAGATCCTGACCAACCCACTCTATGCCGGTCGCATCCGGCACAGAAAGGCGATCCATGACGGGCAGCATCCGGCCCTCATTGACCCAGACCGCTGGGGCCGGATCCAGACGCAATTGCAGGAGGGAGCCTCAGAAACCCGGTCAAAGATCACAGCCAGGCAGACATCGCTTCTTTGTGGCAAGCTTTTTGATGAGACGGAGGATCGGCTGACGCCCTCGCATTCCAGGACCCGGGCCGGCACCCGGCTGCGCTACTACATCTCCCACCGGCTCGTTGCGAAGAGTGGTGAGGCCAACCTCGACGGCTGGCGCCTGCCGGCCGAAGAACTTGAGACGAAGATCGCCGCGAAGGTGCGATCGATGATCTCCGTACCGTCTTTTGCCGGTCGTATTGCTCCCGATGCACGGGCTGAAGAGATCGGCCGGGTTCGGTCGGCACTGAAGGAGTTGATTGGGGAGGAGGCAATCAAATCCACCCTGACCCTGATCGCACGCGTTGATATCAAGCCGGGCGAGATCCGCATCAGCCTTGACCCGGATATCCTTGCGATTGCTCTTGGAATCGACCGGGATGTTGTCTTCGAAGATGCGCTTCGGCACTGCTTCCCGTTCCGGCTTCGCAAGCGCGGCGTTGAGACCAGACTGATCCTCTCTGACAGCCCGACCGGTGTTGACGACAGGCTGATCAGCAACATTGCCAAAGCGCATCACTGGTTTGAGCAGATCAGAGCCGGCCGGACCTTTGCCGGGATCGCTGAAGCAGAAGCGAGTTCAAAACGGCGGATTCAGCAGATGATCGACCTCGCCTTCCTGGCGCCTGACATCATCCGCGATGTTCTGGATGGACGCCAGCCGCTCGGCTTCACCTCCGACTGGTGCCTGCGCTATACCCTGCCATCGGACTGGGCGGAACAGCGCCGGATCCTCGCGACTCTCTGATCGCCTCACCTCAACCTCGTATCGCGGAAATGCCGGTTGCAGACTTCTGCCTGTATGCGGCCTGTTCGGGCGCAGGTTCCTGGTCTGGGGATGCGTCTATGTCCCGTAAGGTCGCGAAACTGCGCCACAATCCGGGGTGAACCAAGTCGGGTCTGCAATGGGCGGACTGCGTGGCTGGGGTGGTAGGATTCGAACCTACGATACACGGTACCAAAAACCGATGCCTTACCACTTGGCTACACCCCAACGCTGGCGGGTAATTACGCGCTCGCCGGGTCGGGTTCAAGACCCGTTTTGGTGATATCTGTGGCTACTCTTCCGGTGCGCGCTTGCTCAGGAGGTCGTCGTTTGCGGTCTCCTGCCGTTCGGCGTTAATCATCCTGTCCAGTTCCTCGCTGTCAGTCGCAGCCACGATCTCGATATCGGAAGAGGGCGGATTATTCTGCTCTCCGGTGGGCACGGTCGGGGCTTGCGGAGGAGGCGCCGCATCCATGCGAAGTGCATAAGTCTTACTGGGCAGGGCAAAGCCCGCGGATTCGAGCGCGTTCTTGACCTGGCGGATGGCCTCGCCGCGCGCGGGGGCGAAGCTCGTGTCATTCTGGTTGATCCATCCGGTCGAGCGCAGCAGAACGCCGGCATCGTCGAGGGTCTCGATCCAGACCAGCGCAGAGGGTTCTGCAAGGACGAAGGGCAGGTACTGCAGCGTGTCCTGACAAAGTTGCCGCGCCGCGCTGACATCGGACCCGGCATCAATGCTGATGTCGAACTCGAACCGGCGCTCGACATTGCGCGAAAAGTTTACGATCCGGCTGCCAAACACCGTCGCGTTCGGGATCCTGATATGGTTGCCGTCCGGCGAAAGCAGGATCGTGGCCCTCGATGTGAGGCGGATGACCTTGCCGGTATCGCCGCCGATTTCGATCAGATCGTTGGGGCGAAAAGGTTGCCGGATCGACAGCATGATCGAGGCAATGAAGTTCTCTACCGTATCCCTGACCGCAAAGCCGATGGCGAGCCCGATGATGCCCGCAGCCCCTAGAATGGTTCCCAGAAGCGCGGTTGCGCCAAGAATGTCCAGCGCGACGACCATGCCGCCCACGAGGAACGCAATGCGGATGAAGGTTCGGTAGATGTCGGCGATGAACTCATTCGGGGCGATCCGGTCCCAGGGGCGCTTGAGCCTGGCAATCAGAAAGCCGATGCCCGCCACGATCGCGAAGGCCGTAAAGGCAACCAGTGCCAGCGGAATCAGTGCTACCAGTTTCGCCGTGCGCGCAAGGAACCTGTCATAGGCAGGGGTCAGCCGCTCGGAAAGGTCGGTCGACTCGGTCACTTCGTTCTCGATGGCGACGACACCCTCGACACGGCCGACGAGTGTTTCCAGCCGGTCGCGCGACACGCCGTCCAGCGTGCGCCCCGATAGTGTGACCACTCCGGAAGTCACAGAAACGCTGATGTCGGCGTAGCCGTCGAGTTCACGCAATACTGAGCGGATACGTTCGGCGATTGCCCGGTCGGTCGCGGCCTCGGTTTCGAGTTCGATCTTGCTTCCCGGTTCGGTCCCGGCATCCTGTGCTAGCCCAACCGCCGAACCGAGGGCAAGGATGAGGATCAGCGCAAAGACATGAAGATGACGTACGATCATGCTGACACTACATCACATTCGCTCGGACTTGGCGACGGTATGGCTGGTTCGCGGTCAGATCTTCTGATCGTATTCGCCCACCGCGTTTTCGGTTCGGATGAAGCTGTCGATGTCCTTGAAGATACTACGTAATTCGGCATCGCATTCCGGGCTTTCGCAGACCACCACCAGGTTTGGCGTGTTCGAAGATGCACGAACCAGGCCCCAGCCGCCATTGTCCAGGATCACTCGCGCGCCGTTGACCTTGACAATGCTGTCGATGCCTTGGCCCCCAATGGTTCCGCCTTTCGCATGATGGTCTTCCAGCCGCTGCACGATCCGTTCGAGAACACCGTACTTCTCTGGGTCAGGACAAAAAGGCGACATGGTCGGCGTCGAGAAAGTGGGCGGCAGGGCGCGGCGCAGGTCCGACATCGACTGTTGCGGATTGCGGTCCATCAGCTTGCAGAGTTCCACCGCGACCCGCATTCCACAGTCGTAGCCGCGGCCGATCGGCCCTGCGAGGAAGTAGTGGCCGGATTTCTCGAAGCCTGCCAGTGCGCCCAGTTCGCGCACCCGACGCTTCATGTAGGAATGGCCGGTCTTCCAATAATCGGCCTTGGCGCCGTGTTTCTTCAGTTCCGGGTCCGAGGCAAAGAGCCCGGTGGATTTGACATCGGCGACGAAGGTCGAGCCGGGGTAGAGTTTTGCCAGATCGCGGGCCATGATCACGCCTACCTTGTCGGCAAAGATCTCTTCTCCCTCGTCATCCACCACACCGCAGCGATCGCCATCGCCATCAAACCCTAAAGCCATATCTGCGCCCGATGCGCGCACGGCATCGGCCATGTCGTGCAGCATCTCCATCGCCTCGGGGTTGGGGTTGTAATTCGGAAAGGTGTAGTCCAGCCGGGTATGGAGTGGCACGACTTCTGCGCCGATCCGCTCCAAAAGCTGCGGCGCGAAGGCCGAGGCGGTTCCGTTGCCAGTGGCACAGACGATCTTCAAGCGACGCGACAGACGAAGATCACCGGCAAGGTCGTCGAGATAGGCCTGCATCACGCCGTCGACATACTCATAGTGACCGCCGTCACGAGGCAGGCCTTGACCGCCGAGGACCAGCGCCTTCAGCTCTGACATCTCGTCGGGGCCATGCGTCAGAGGGCGTTCAAAGCCCATCTTCACACCGGTCCAGCCATTCGGGTTATGCGATGCGGTCACCATCGCCACTGCCGGCACATTCAGGTGGAACTGGCTGAAATAGGCCATCGGCGACAGCGCCGGCCCGATATCCTTGACACGAATGCCCGCTTGCATGAGCCCCAGGATCAGGGCGTTCTTTATTGACAGGGAATAGTCGCGATAGTCGTTGGCTACCACGATCTCCGGGGGGATGCCGCGCCGGTGCATCTGCGTGCCAATGCCAAGGCCGAGCGCCGTGATGCCGGGCAAGTTGATTTCGTCGGGATATTTCCAGCGCGCGTCATATTCGCGGAATCCGGTCGCGGCGATCATCGGCTTGCTGAGGAAATCCCAGCAGTTCTGCTGGACGGTCTGAATTGGTCTGGTCAAGATCAGGGTCTCTCAATGCTAGGGCGTCAAAGTCTGATCGGATCCTTCTTTGCAAGCCGGTCAAAGGCCATCAGGTTTTCCAGCAATGCAGGCATCTGGCCCAGCGGGATCATGTTTGGCCCATCCGAGGGGGCGCCGTCCGGGTCTTGGTGGGTTTCGATGAAGACCGCAGCGATCCCGATGGAAACTGCAGCCCGCGCCATTACCGGTGCAAACTCCCGCTGACCGCCGGACGAGCCGCCCATCCCACCCGGTTGTTGCACCGAATGGGTTGCATCCATCACCACTGGATAACCGGTCTGCATCATCTGCGGCAGGCTGCGCATGTCGGCCACGAGAGTGTTATAGCCGAAACTCGTGCCGCGCTCGGTCAGCAGGATGCGGCTATTGCCGGTAGATTCGATCTTGGCGATGGCGTTGGGCATGTCCCAAGGGGCCAGGAACTGGCCCTTCTTGATGTTGATCGCGGCCCCTGTCTCGCCGGCGGCGAGCAGCAGATCGGTCTGGCGCGACAGGAAGGCTGGGATCTGCAGGATGTCCACCGCTTGGGCTGCCAGCGCACATTGCTCGATCGTGTGAACATCCGTCAGGACCGGCACGTCAAGGGCCTGCCGCACTTGATCGAGCACCTCAAGCCCGGCTTCGATCCCCATGCCGCGTTTTCCCGACAGCGAGGTCCGGTTGGCCTTGTCGTAGGATGCCTTGAAGACATAGCTGGCGCCCGCCGCCTCGCAGGCGGACTTCATCGCGGTGCCGATCATCAGCGCATGATCGAGATTTTCCAACTGGCACGGGCCGGCAATCACCGTCAGTGGCTGGTCGTTGCCGACCGCCAGTTTTCCAATCTCGATGGTCTTCATCTTAAGCGGATACCTGTTCTCTCAGGATCGACGCCGTCAGTGACGCCATCAGATAGATACCGCAGAAGATCAGGAATGCCACCAGCGTATTCTCGAAGGCACGCGGATAAGTCGGCTCGTCCGGTGCAACCGGGCTGACACCGAGCGACAGGTAACGCACCTGGCGGTTCGCCTCGATGCGTGCGGTTTCGAGTTGCTGCAACGACTGCTGCATCATTGCCTGGCGGGTCTCCAGATCCAGCTCGGCCATCCGCAACTCGCCGCTGATCCGCGCCAGCGACGTCGAATCCGTCCCGCTTTCCGTCAGTTTTGCCCGCAAATCGGCAACGACCGTCTCCAACCGCTCGATATCGCCTTTCACGCCATCAACTCGCGCCTGGTTTGGTCTGACATTGTCGAGCAACTGCTGAAGCTGAAGGTTCTTTTCCTGCAGCTGGGTCTCGAATTTCGAGATCTGGCCCATCTGTGCCGAGGTTTCCGAGACCGCGTCGATGACGCCCAGCTTCTCTTGCAGTTCGAGCACCCGGCCCTGCGCCTCGACCATCTTGGCCTCTGCCTCGTCGTAGCTCTCTCGCGCGCCCTTCATCTGGTCCTCGCGCAGCCTTTGGGTCAGCTGGTCGACCTGTTCTTCCGCATATTGGATAAGAGCGCGGGAATACTCGGCACTGACCTGCGGATCGGCGGCGACGACCTCCATCTTGATGATGCCCTCGGTCGGATCGTAGCCTATCTTGACAGACCGCTGATAGCGCTTGTAGGCCTCTTCATTGGTGCTGTCAGGCTCGAGCCGCTGGAGGGGATCCACCGACTCCTGGCTGAAATGGCTCTTGAAACCGATATCTTGATCCAGTCGCAGCATTGCATCGCGCGACTGAAGATAGCTTTGAACGGTGATCGAGTCCTGCGAGGTCGCAAAACCGGTGCCCGAGAAGAGCCCGCCGAGCTGACCGCCACCGGCGCCGCCCTGTCCGCTTGCCTGCTGGATCAGGAATTCCGACTTGGTCGCATAAAGCGGGGTCGCGATCTTGTAGAAATAGAAACCGATCAGGAAGGTCGGCAGTAGCACGAAGATCGCAAGCCGTGTCGCCAGCAGCAGCATCCTGCGCTGGCGCCGCCGGGCGATGTCTTTCTGAATCATGTAGATTTCGCGCGGTCGGTCGTCCGGCGGGGTGACATTGGTCGAAGGCACAGCTGTTTTTGCCACGGTTTGCGGCAGCTTGATGGTTGTGGCCTTGTCCTCACCCTTCGGTACCAGGCCCAGCGGCGAATTGCGCTTCAACGGGTCTATGCCCTTCAGGCGCAGTTGCCGAACGGCGTCCAGGTCGGACTCAGGCTTCAAGTCATGCCTCTGCGCCATGCGCCGGGCCAAGCGCAGATCGCGGGCGGACAGGCCTTCTGCCTCGATCGCGGCCAGATTGGTCGGCCCCAGATCGGCGCCATCATTGCCGGTTTGTTGCCGACTGGCGGTCGGGAATGGTTGGGATCCGAAGCCGTCTTCGTCGACCTGAATCCCGGCATTGCTGTCCGCTGGTGCGGCTGCTTGTATTTCGTCCGCAAAACCCTCGGGCGCCGGGTCGAGCGGTTTTGCCAAGGCTCCGCTGCGCGGTATCCGGAACTTGCTGACTTTAGGTTTGGTAGTCATAGATTGCCTTCGCCTCTTCCAGCGTGTCGTACATCGCGAACTGTCCGTCCTTGATGATCGCCGCCGACTTGCAGAACTTCTCCAGCGTCGAGGCCTGGTGCGAAACGACGATCACCGTCGACTGCTCCAGCCTTTCACGCAGAATCTCGCTGGCCTTTCGATTGAACTCGGCATCCGTGGTGCTCGGCATGCCCTCGTCGATCAGGTAAATGTCGAATTCCAGGGCCAGCAGCAGCGAGAAGCTGAACCGGGCCCGCATCCCTGAACTGTAGGTTCCGACCGGCATGTCGTAATACTCGTCGATTCCGGTCATCCATCTTGTGAACGCCTCCATGTAATCGGGGTCGATGCCATAGAGACGGGCAATGAACCGGGCATTCTCCCGCGCGGTATGCTTGTTGACGACGCCGCCCATGAAGCCGAGAGGGAAAGAAACCCGGCTGGTCTTCCGGATTGTGCCTTCGTCGGGCTTTTCGAGCCCCGCCATCATATTGATGACCGTCGTCTTGCCCGTACCGTTTGGCGCAAGGATGCCAAGCGAGTTACCCGGTTCCACGCGAAAGGAAGCGCGATCAAGAATTACCTTGCGCTGCGTGCCCGTCCAAAAGGACTTACTGACGTTCTCGAATTCCAGCATGCTTCCGTCCTTGCGTCGCCTGTCAGTCCTTACCGGACTTTGGTTAATGACCCGCACTAAACAAGCAATCGGGCGGCATTGTGACCGCTCCATTCGTCTGAAATCACATCGTTGACAACCTGTGTCGGCACTGCAGCGGCATTTGCGCATAATGCCGCTTATGTCGCTCTGGCCTTCGTTTCTCTGAAACTCAGCGCCGCGCGAGATTGATGTCAGGACCAATCGGCAATGCAGCTGCCGGTGCGAGCAGTGGCAAGCCGGGTCTTATCTAGTTGTGTACATGGAATTTGTTTCTTACTACCATTGGTAGGTACAGATCGTGGGAAAGGCTGGTGACAAGTCGGGCCGCCCGCGGAAGACGCGATCTAGGGGGGAGATTGTGCGAACCGCCGGAACGGCAATACTGTTCATCAGCCTTTGGCTGCTGCTTTCGGGGGTCTACAAGCCGCTGGTTATCGGCCTTGGCGTTGTCTCGGTCCTGATCGTGATGGTCGTGCTCATTAGGATGGATGCGGCTGACAAGGATCGAGTCCGGCTGGGCCTGAAGCCGATCGCGTCGATAGGCTACTTCTTCTGGCTTCTAGTCGAGATTGCCAAGGCGAACTGGGCCGTCACCAAAATCATCCTTTCACCCAAGATGCCTTTGCGGCAGCATTTTTTCGCCGTCCCCTATACTCAGAAGACTGATCTGGCGCAGGTGATATTTGCCAACTCCATCACCCTGACGCCTGGAACGGTCACCATCGAATGCGAGCCCGGCACCTTCCTGGTTCACGCGGTGGCCTATAGCGACGAGGATATGGGCGCCCTTGCCGAGATGGATCGCCGCGTAAGCCTCACAGAAAAGGCGGAGACCACCTGATGTTTGCTCTGGCGACGATAGCGATCCTGATCGCGATGGTTCTGGTGCTGGCGCGCCTCTATGATGGTCCGACCGTCTATGACCGTGTCCTGGCGGTCAACTCCTTCGGAACGCACACGGTCTTGCTGATCGGCGCAATGGGCTTTCTGAACGGACGGCCGGATTTTCTTGATATTGCCTTGCTTTACGCGCTGATAAACTTCGTCAGCACGATCGCGATTCTCAAGTTCTTCCGCTATCGCAAGATCGGCGACCTTGGGCAGCCAGTCCAGAACAGCGAGGCCAGCCAATGATCGTCTGGGAGTTGTTCGTGCTGGTGTTGAGTTGGGCGTTGATCATTTCGGGCTCGATCTTCACGATCATCGGCGCGTTCGGGATTCTCAGGTTTCCCGACTTCTGGTCACGGCTTCACGCGGCTTCGATCACCGATTCGGCCGGTGTCATCCTGTTGCTGGCCGGCATGTGTCTGTATTCGGGCCTGACACTGGTGACCGTCAAACTGATCATCATCGGCATTTTCCTGTTCATCACCGGTCCCACATCTATTCATGCGGTGGCCAATGCCGCGCTGATTTCCGGACTCAGACCGACCGAAGCGCCGGGCCTCGTTGGCGTCGAACCGCAGGATCCGGCCGAAACCAAGACCGAACAAGCGAAGAATTCGTAGGGACAGGTGGCGCCATCGAGACTTTCATAACCATAGCCTTGTTTACCATGCTGGTTGTAACAGCAATTGCGGTTGTCCGGATCAGAAGCCTGTTCGGCGTCGCAATGTTCTCGGGAATGTTCAGCCTGCTCTCTGCGCTTCTGTTCGTGGCGTTGGATGCAGTCGATGTGGCCTTTACCGAGGCCGCGGTCGGGGCAGGCATCTCAACAGTTCTGGTTCTGGGCACACTGGCGCTAACATCGCGGCATGTGAGACCCTCGAAGAGGTCGCCGGCCATCCCGCTTTTCGTCGTCTTCGTCACGGGCGCTGCGTTGATCTACGGCACGCTCGACATGCCGAATTTCGGTTCGCCCGACGCTCCGGCGCAAACCCATGTCTACCCCGACTACATCGCGCGCAGCCAGCACGAGATTGGCGTGCCGAATATCGTGACGGCGATTCTGGCAAGCTACCGGGGCTATGACACGTTGGGTGAAACCGCCGTGGTCTTTACTGCGGGCATTGGCGTCCTCTTGCTGATTAGCGGAATGCGGCGGCGTCGCGATGATGACGACGAAGACGAAAGCAGGACGTCCTGATGCGCCATCATCTTATCTTGCGGGTCATAACCAAGCTGCTGGTCGGCACGATCATCCTGTTCGCCCTCTACGTGCAGTTTCACGGCGACTATTCGCCGGGGGGCGGTTTCCAGGCCGGTGTCATCATGGCCGCCGCCTTCATCATCTACGGAATTGTCTTCGGATTGAACAAGGTGCAACAGGTCTTTCCGGCCTGGGTCGTGCACAAACTTCTGGCGCTTGGTGTGCTGATCTATGCCGGAACCGGCGTCATCAGTCTTTTCGGTGGATATGCGTTCCTCGACTATTCGGTGCTGACCCCGGAGCACCCTGAACATGGTCAGCACTGGGGTATTCTTGCCGTCGAACTTGGCGTTGGAGTAACCGTGACCGGTGTCATGGTGGCGGTCTATTATGCCTTCGCCGGTCGCCCGCCGCGCCTTGGAGACGAAGAGTGGTGATGGACAGTTCAACGACCTGGGAATTCATCGTCGGTCACGTCATTTACTGGCTGTTCATCGTGCTGATGATGACGGGTCTCTACATCGTCGTCGCGAAGGGCAACCTCGTGAAGAAGATCGTCGGGCTGAACATCTTTCAGACTTCGGTCTTCATGCTCTACATCTCGACCGGAAAGATCACCGGCGGCACGGCCCCGATCTTTCCGACCGACATGAAGGTCGACCCGGAAGTGGTTTATTCCAATCCCTTGCCGCATGTCCTGATCCTGACTGCGATTGTCGTTGGTGTGGCGACCACCGCGCTGGGTCTTGCCCTAATCGTGCGGATTCGCGAGGAATTCAAGACGATCGAGGAAGAAGAAATCGTCGTAATTGAACAGGCCATAGCCCGGGAAGAGAACGAGAAATACCATAGAGCGACGGGCGAGATTGTCTGATGGCAACTGAAACGACCCAGCACGTCGTCCTGACGATGGCGGACCACCTGCCGGTGCTTCAGGTCCTGGTACCGTTCATCGTGGCCCCGGCGATCGTGCTGATCGGCAGCCGCAAGCTGGCATGGCCGCTGGCCTTCGCCGCCAGCGCCGCGGCCTTCATCGTATCCGTGCTGCTGCTTGCCGACGTCATCGACGGAAGCCTGCTGTCCTATCACATAGGTGGCTGGGCGCCGCCGCTCGGCATCGAATACCGGATCGACACGGCGAATGCCTTCGTTCTGCTTCTCGTGACCGGGATCAGCACAATAGTCCTTCCTTATGCCCGCGAGAGCGTGGCGCGCGAGGTGCCTAAGCGGCACCATACACTTTTTTACGCATGTTACCTTCTTTGCCTGACGGGCCTTCTGGGTGTCGCTGCTACCGGAGACGCGTTCAACGTGTTCGTGTTTCTCGAGATCTCCTCGCTCTCAACCTATGTGCTGATCGCCCAAGGGTCCTATGCGGACCGCCGCGCCCTGACAGCAGCCTACGATTACCTGATCATGGGCACGATCGGCGCCACCTTCTTCGTGATCGGTCTTGGCCTGCTCTACATGGCGACTGGCACGCTCAACATGGCTGACATCGCAGAGCGTATTGCCGATCAGGGTAGCAATCGCACCATTCGCGCGGCCTTTGCCTTTATCGTCGTCGGGATGGGCCTGAAAGTTGCGGTCTACCCGATGCACACGTGGCTACCGAACGCCTATACCTACGCACCCTCCGCGATCACGGCATTCCTCGCGGGAACCGCGACGAAGGTGGCGATCTACGTGATGCTTCGCTTCATGTTCTCGGTCTTCCAGCCGTCGTTCATGTTCGAACTGAACACATTGGAGCTGATCATCCTGCCCTTTGCAGTGATCGCGATGTTTGCGGCCTCCTTCATTGCAGTCTTTCAATCCGATCTCAAACGTATGCTGGCCTATTCCAGTGTCGCGCAGATTGGCTACATCCTGCTGGGCATCGCGTTGCTGACCGAGACCGGCGTTACTGCCGCAGTCGCCCATATCTTCAACCACGGCATCACGAAAGCGGCGCTTTTCATGGGTGTCGGGGCGCTGGTGCTGCGGACCGGAGGCACGTTCTATGACCGCATCTACGGATATGGCCGGGCTATGCCTTGGACAAGCGCGGCTTTAGTAATCGGCGGTCTCAGCTTGATCGGTGTGCCGGGAACGGCGGGCTTCATTAGCAAATGGGTACTGGTGCAGGCAGCCCTGGAAAAGGGCTGGTGGCCGCTAGCTGTATTGATCGTGCTCTCGTCCTTGCTGGCGGTCATCTATGTCTGGCGGATGGTGGAGGCACTCTATCTCTCGCCGGCGAAGGGTGAAGTCGTAACGAAGGAGGTATCGTTGTGGATGCTGGGTCCGCTCTGGATCATGTCACTGGCCTGCATCTATTTCGGACTGGCCACCGATGTAACGTTGACGGCAGCACAATCGGCGGCCCGCGGGCTGCTGGCTGGTTCTGTCGGGCTTGAACTGCACTAAGGGGATCAGAGGTGGACACCAATACCGCGATACTCCTAAGCATGCTGATCCCGGCGGCCGCGATGGTTACCAATCTGGTGTTTCGCGACAGTCCGAACCTGCGTGACGGCCTCACCTTCGGCGCTTCCGTCGCCACGTTCCTGACCGTTCTGAAGATCCTTGCCGATGTTGGCAGCGGCACGACCGAGCCGTTGGTGCTGTTCGAGGTGATTCCGGGCTTGGATCTGGCCTTCAACGTCGAGCCTTTGGGCCTGCTCTTTGCCATTGTCGCGTCGGGCCTCTGGATGGTCACCCATATCTACGGCATCGGCTATATGCGCGGTAACAACGAAAGCCATCACCCGAGGTTCTTCGCGTCCTTCTCGCTGGCCATCTCGGCGACGATGGGGATCGCCTTTGCCGCGAACATGTTCACGCTCTTCATTTTCTACGAAGTGCTGACGCTGTCCACTTACCCGCTCGTCGCGCACAAGCAAACGGCGGAATCGATCAGGGGCGCGCGGACCTATCTCGGCGTTCTGCTCGGGACTTCGATCGGCCTGCAGCTCGTCGCGATCATCTGGACCTACCTGATCGCCGGAACTCTGGATTTCGAGAAGGGCGGCATTCTGGCGGGTCACATTTCCGGCCCGATGGTGGCCGTCCTCTTGGCTCTCTATGCTTTTGGCATCGGCAAGGCAGCCCTGATGCCGTTCCACCGATGGCTGCCAGCGGCCATGGTCGCGCCAACTCCTGTCAGCGCGCTTCTGCATGCCGTGGCCGTCGTGAAGGCCGGTGTCTTTACCATGTTGAAGGTCGGGGTCTACATCTTCGGCATCGACTTTCTCGCCGAAACCGGCGCATCGGAATGGTTGATGTGGCTGGCGGCCTTCACAATCATCGCATCGTCGATAGTGGCGCTGACCAAGGACAACCTCAAGGCCCGGCTGGCCTATTCGACGGTCAGCCAATTGTCCTACATCACGCTTGGCATGGCGCTGGCCACCTCACTCGGGGCGTTGGGAGGCGGCATGCATATCGCGATGCATGCGATGGGTAAGATCACGCTCTTCATGTGCGCGGGCTCGATCTACGTGGCGACCCACAAGACCAATATCAGCCAGATGACGGGCCTCGGGCGCGCTATGCCGTTAACCTATATCGCCTTCCTGATCGGGGCGCTGTCGATCATCGGCCTGCCGCCGCTGGGAGGATCCTGGAGCAAGTGGTTGCTGATCGTTGGGGCGGCCGATACCGGTCAGTGGATCATGATTGGCGTGCTGATGCTCAGTTCGCTTCTGAATGTGGCCTACCTTCTGTCGATCGTCGGCAAGGGGTTCTTTTTGACCGACCGCGAGGCGCCGCCCTACACCAGCATCGCCGAGGCGCCCTTGTTCTGCTGGTTGCCGCCCGCGATCACGGCAGTCGGCTGTGTTGTCCTGTTTTTCATGGCGGGAGACTTGCAGAGCTTCCTGACGCCAATGGTCGCAGCAGATTAGAGGATTTCGCTATGGCGAAGGTCAAACCATCGAACGACGATCCCACCCGTTACCCGGCGCTGGGCCGCTCTTTGCTTTTTCTGGAGAAGAAGGAGAACGTCGATCGGGTCGTTTATGGCCTCTACATCCTTTGTGCGGGCCTGTTCGTGGCCGACTTTATCTACTACAAGCACGTTTATCTCGGGATTGAGGAATTTCCCGGCTTCTACGCGCTCTATGGCTTCGTCATGTGTGCGATGCTGGTGATCTGCGCGAAGGCCATGCGTTTGGTCCTGAAACGGCCCGAAAGCTATTACGCCCCAGACGACGTCGAATCCGAGGATTATCCGGAAGAACAGCTGGAGAGGGTCGACAACGATGGCTGAGGGCTTTCCCATCGCATTCCTCTTTTTCGCCGGGGCAGCCCTGCTTTTTGCATTGCCGAAGGGAAAGGCTCGCGCCGCGCTGCTTCTGGCGGTCCCGATCATCGCCGGGCTGATGGTGTGGTCGCTGCCCGAGGGCAACCTCTGGTCGGCCCGGCTGATCGGCATCGAGCTTGAATTCATGCGTGTCGACCGTCTGTCGCGCATCTTCGCGCTGATCTTCACACTCGCGGCGTTTCTGGGCAATCTTTACGCTTGGCATGTCAAGGACACGGTGCAGCAGGTGGCCGCGCTAGTTTACGCAGGTTCGGCCATCGGCGCGGTCTTTGCCGGCGATCTGATCACGCTTTTCCTCTACTGGGAGGGCACGGCGATCGCCTCGGTCTTCCTGATCTGGGCGCGTCGGACCGAAGGCGCTTATCACACCGGCATGCGATACCTGATCGTGCAGATCGGATCGGGCGTCCTGCTGCTGGCAGGGGCGGCGCTTTATCACCGCGAGACGGGCTCGCTGGAATTCCAGGCGATGACATTGGGCAGTCTCGGGACATGGCTGATCTTCATCGCCTTCGGAATCAAATGCGCGTTCCCGCTGCTGCATAACTGGCTGCAGGACGCCTACCCAGCGGCCACCGTCACCGGCACGGTGATCCTGTCGGCCTTCACGACCAAACTTGCCGTCTATTCACTGGCCCGCGGTTTTCCGGGCACGGAGATCCTGGTCTATATCGGCGCGATCATGACGCTGTTCCCGATCTTCTATGCGGTGATCGAGAACGATCTGCGGCGGGTGCTGGCCTACAGTCTGAACAACCAACTGGGCTTCATGGTCGTCGGAGTTGGCATCGGCACCGAATTGTCCTTGAATGGCACGGCGTCACATGCCTTTGCCCATATCCTCTACAAGGCGCTTCTCTTCATGAGTGTCGGGGCGGTCCTGTTCCGCACGGGCACGGCAAAAGGGTCCGAACTTGGCGGTCTTTACAAAACCATGCCGCTGACGATGATCTTCTGCGTCGTGGGAGCGGCCTCGATCTCGGCATTTCCGCTATTCTCGGGCTTCATCTCGAAATCCCTGATCCTGTCCGCCGCCACACATGACGGCTATTACGTCGTCTGGGCGATCCTGCTTTTCGCCTCTGCCGGAGTGTTCCACCATTCCGGTATCAAGATCCCGTACTTCGCCTTCTTTGCCCATGACAGCGGGCTGCGGCCCAAGGAGGCACCGACCCACATGCTGCTGGCTATGGGCATCACGGCCTTCCTGTGCATCGCCATCGGAGCCTTTCCTGCGCCGCTTTACGCGATCCTGCCCTACGAGGTGGATTACGTGCCCTACACCACGACCCATGTCGTGACGCAGCTTCAGCTCCTGTTCTTCTCGGCACTGGCCTTCACCGTTCTGATGCGCACAGGCATCTACCCCCCGGAACTGAAATCGGTGAACCTCGATGCTGACTGGACCTATCGGCGATTCCTGCCCGACCTGATTGGCCGCCTGTCCGGGTTGATCGCGCGGTTCTGGGGGGCCAAGATGCGGTTCTGGCTGCGCCGCCGGGATCAGATCGTGTCGCGGTTGTTTCAGGAATATGGCCCCGAAGGTCGGGTTGCGCAGAGCATTACGACCGGGTCCATGGTGCTGTGGATAGCCGTTTTTCTTGGCATTACCCTGATAGTGAACTTCGTAAGCTGACCAGGGAATCGCTGCCGACGATCCTATGGAACTGTGCCACAACCGCCTGCGGGCAGAGGCGATGACCGAGTCACTTGACGCATTGAAGGCAGAGCTTGCAGCTTGCGACATCTGCCGAAACCGCTTTGCCTGCACCGCTACGGCGCACGAGCCGCGTCCCGTAGTCTGGTTCGATGCCGAACCGCGGATCGTGATCGCGGGGCAGGCGCCGGGCCAGCGGGTGCATGCCTCTGGCAAACCGTTCACAGACCCTTCCGGTGACCGGCTGCGGGGCTGGATGGGGATCGATGCAGAGACATTCTATGACCGGAGCCGCATCGGCATCGTTCCCATGGCCTTCTGCTTTCCCGGCTACGATGCCAGGGGATCCGACCTGCCGCCGCCACCGGTCTGCGCGCGGACCTGGCGCGAACGGATCATGCGGCATTTGGGCGTCGCTCCACTCGTACTTCTGGTCGGGGGATACGCGATCAGGTGGCATCTGAAACAGGCGACAGGCGTGGCTGAAACGGTCGGACGGTGGAGAGAATTTGCGCCGGCCGTCTTCGCCCTGCCGCATCCGTCCTGGCGCAACACGGCCTGGTTGAAGAAGAACCCATGGTTCAAGAACGATCTGCTTCCCTCACTTCGTGCCCGAGTTCGAAAAGTGCTGCATGACTGACCTGACTCCTCTAGATCGTGCCCATCACGACATGGAAACGGGCGGCGATGCCAGTCGCCTTCGCTTTTACGAACGACTTGCGGATGCAGAGCTATTCCTGTTGCTGGCACATGAGGCGACCGGAGACCGGATAGAGCCCCAGGTCTATCCAGTTGACGGCGAGAATTACGTGCTGGTGTTCGACCGGATCGAGCGGTTGGCAGAATTCGCGGGCCAAACTGTGCCCTATGCCGCGATGTCTGGACGTGCGGTGATCAATCTACTGGCGAGGCACAGTTTGGGACTGGGCGTCAACCTCGGGACCGCACCGTCGAGCATCCTGTTGCCGATCAGCGCGATTGACTGGCTGGCGGAAGCCATCGCCACCCGCCCGAGCAAAAGAACCGAACGCCCGACCGAACTGCACGCGCCGAAATCTGTGCCAGAGCCTGTCCTGTCCGGCCTGCAGACCAAGCTGGAGCTTGCAGCGGGGTTCGCTCGCCAAGCCTATTTGGCCGAGGTGCAATATGATGGCGGCCGAAAGAGCCACATTCTGGCCTTTGTCGATGCCCTTCCCGGCGCGGAACCGGCACTTAGCCAGGCGGTGTCGGAGGCGCTGGTATTCTCTGGTGTTGAGGTTGGTGAGATCGACGTTGTTTTTTTCGAGTCGTCCGATCCGATCTGCGCCCGGCTCAGTCGAGCAGGCGTCCTTTTTGATCTCCCCAGACCTACCAGATCCGCTTCTGAACCGGCCGCACCTGGGATGGATCCCGCAAAACCGCCTAAGCTGCGCTAATAACCAGCGCTACGGTCGACAAGGAAAAGCAGTGGTTCGCCAGCCTCGCTGCGTCGTATGTTCTCTGCTATCACCTCCGAGGCGGTTTCGGCCCGTGTCTCAGAGGCGATGTGCGGTGTTACTGTTATCTCGGGATGGGCCCAGAACGGATGATCCGGGGGCAGGGGCTCCGTGCGGAACACGTCCAGCGTCGCGTGCGCAATCTGCCCGCTATCGAGCGCCTGCAGCAGCGCGGCATCATCCACGAGGGCACCACGTCCGGGGTTCAGCAGATAGGCCCCCTTCGGCATCAGCGCGAAGCGTTGCGCGTTCATCAGGTTTTCCGTTGCCAAGGTGAGCGGCAGCAAGAGCACGATGATCTCTGATCCTGCGAGCACCTTTCGCAGTCCCGCGTCACCGTGAAGGCAAGTGAGCCCGTCGATCGTCTTTTCCGATCTGCTCCAGCCAGTTACTGGAAAGTTCAGTGCCGCCAGCGACCGGGCGCAGGCCGCACCCAATTGGCCCAGTCCAAGCACACCGACAGGACGATTTCGCGCCAGTGGCGGAACGACTGGATCCCAATGGCCGTTCTGGCCGCGAACGTACCGGTCCAGTCCCAAATGGTGCCGCAGCACATGGCCGGAGACCCATTCAACCATTCCTTCCGAGAGCCCGCTATCGACCATCCGAGTAAGCGGCATGGTGAGCGTCCTGTTCGTGACGATGGTCTCGACTCCGGCCCACAGGCTTAGCACCGCCTTGGTCTTGGTGAACCGGGAAAAATCGGCAACGGGTCCATTCGGCGCGTAGACGACATAATCGACATCTGCCGGATTGATGTCGCGGTCGAGTCGGGTGTCTAGACCGGCCGCATCAAAGGCGCGTTCGAGGGCGTCGGAGTAGAAATTCCACCGCTCGGGTGCTGCCGAGAAAAGCACGTTCAGGGTCAATTCTTACCTCGCGGTCGGTGTATGTGCGCGCTTTGCGCGAGCCCGAACGCGGCCAGAAGCACCAACATGGCGGACCCGCCCCAGGACACCATTGGGAGCGGCACTCCGACAACCGGCGCCAGTCCCATCACCATCGACATGTTGACCGCGAAATAGAGGAAGAAGGTGGCGGCGATCCCCAAAGTCACGAGCGAGCCATAGCGGTCCCGGTTCCGGATCGCGGAAACGATGCAGAAGAAGATGATCATCGCATAAAGTGCCAACAGGGATATCCCGCCAACGAATCCAAATTCCTCGGCCAGCGTAGTGAAGATGAAATCCGTATGCTTCTCGGGCAGGAAGTTCAGACGGCTCTGCGTGCCTTGCATGAAGCCCCGTCCGGTCCAGCCGCCCGAGCCGAGCGCGATCTTCGACTGAGTGATGTGATAGCCTGCGCCCAGCGGGTCGTTGGCAGGGTCGAGGAAAGTGTCGATCCGCCGATACTGATAATCCTTCAGCAACTGCCAGCTGGTCCCTCGAGAGGCAATGACGGCATAGATCATCCCGATGCCCGACGCAACGACGGCGGCAAAATAGACCCAGTGTACGCCGGCCACGAACATCATGATGCCGCCGCCCATGATCAGCAGCAGCGCCGTCCCAAGATCAGGCTGCTTCAGGACAAGCGCTGTCGGCACGAGAATGAGGACCAGCGGGAAGAAAACCCAGACAGGGTGCGAGGTTCTCTTGATGTCCAGCCAGTCGTAATAGGCAGCCAGGATCATCACCAATGTGACTTTTGCCAGTTCCGAGGGCTGGAGCACGAAGAAGCCAAGGTCGATCCACCGCTGCGCGCCCATTCCCGTGACGCCGATCAACTCGACCAGCACCAGCAACCCCAACGATACCGCATAGGCGAGGGCGGAAACGTTACGCCAGAACCAGATTGGCACCATCGCGACGAACAGCATCGCGACCATGCCCAGGCCAAAGCGCTTCATCTGCGGTTCGGCCCAGGGGCGGAGCGAGCCGCCGGCCACTGAATAAAGCATCAGGAATCCGACGCTTGCCACCGCAGCCAGAAGGATAATCAGCGGCCAGTTGAGATAGAGCACCTTGCGCAGCCCGGTCGGAACGCTTGTGACGTTGTATTCAAGATAACTCACGCGCGGATCTTCCCGTTGCTGGTGGGGCTGAGGTCGCGCAGCACGAGGTTATCAAACAGTTCCTCCATCCGGGTGCGGTCGCTTGCGGGATATGCCTCTAGCGGTGGAACGGTACCGTAAAGCGCCCGCAGCACGATGTCGCGCGCGATAGGCGCGGCGGCCGTCGATCCACCGCCACCGTGTTCCACCACGACCGAACAGGCGATACGCGGAGACTCGATGGGCGCGAAGGCGACATAAAGCGCATGGTCGCGCCGAATCCAGGGCAGGTCCTTGTTGCTGGTCACGCCGCGCGCGCGCTCGGCGGCAGTGATGTTGCGGACTTGGCTTGTGCCGGTCTTGCCCGCCATCCGCATATCCTCTGCGTCGATCCGCGAGCGGTAGGCGGTGCCGCGTTGGCTGTTGGACACCGCGATCATCCCATCCTGCACCGCGCGCAAATGGACCGGGTTCACATCCAGCGGTTTCGGCTCGGGATAGTCTACCTCGACGCCGTTCACGGTTTTGATCAGTCGCGGGGTGACCGAAAGGCCAGAGGCGAGTCTCGCCGACATCACCGCAAGCTGCAAGGGCGAGGCCAGCACGAATCCCTGACCGATTCCGGCGTTGTAAGTGTCGCCGCGTTGCCAGCCTTCGCCATGCTTGGCGCGCTTCCAGTCCATCGTTGGCATGATGCCTTCGGCCACCGCCGACATCGGCAGGTCATGCTGGAAGCCCATCCCGAGCTTTCGGGCCATCGCGCTGATCTTCTCGATCCCGACACGTTCCGCAACTTCATAAAAATAGACGTCGCAGGACTGCTGCAGACTGGCATGAAGGTTGACGTGACCATGCCCGCCACGTTTCCAGCAGTGAAACCGGCGATTGCCGAGTCTCTTGAAGCCGGGACACCAGACGGTTTCCTTCGTGCCGATCACACCGGCATCGAGCGCGGCCATCGCCACGACCATCTTAAATGTCGATCCGGGTGGATAGGTGCCCTGCACGGTCTTGTTGGCGAGCGGCCGGTAGATGTTCTCGGTCAGTTCCGCATAGTCCTTCACCGAGATTCCGCGCACAAACTTGTTGGGATCAAAAGACGGGGCAGAGGCGAGGGCCAAAAGATCACCGTTCCTCGGATCCATGACCACCGCGGCAGCGCTTTCTCCGGCCATCCGTGCCTGCGCGAAGTTCTGCAGTCCGGCATCGGTCGTCAGCTGTACATTCCCGCCGCTGATCCCGTCGATCCGGTCCAGCTCACGCATGACCCGCCCGACCGCGTTGACCTCGATGCGGCGTGTCCCCGCACGGCCCCGCAGAGCGTCCTCCATCTTGCCCTCAACGCCGATCTTCCCGATCTGGAATTTCGGGATCTGCAGGATCGGGTCGGGATCGGTGAGCTTGCCAAGATCATAGTCGCTGACCGGTCCGACATAGCCGACGACATGTGCGAAATCCTCGACCAGCGGATAGAACCGCGACAGCCCAACCTCGGGCGAAACGCCGGGCAGGGCAGGGGCGTTGACCGCGACCTTCGCCACTTCCTCCCAGCTCAGCCAATCGGCGATGGTAACCGGCACGAAAGGTGACAGTTGCTTCAGCTCTTTGCGGGCGCGCTCCAGATCGGCAGGATCAAGATTGACCAGCTGCGTCACGCGCTCGAGAACCTCATCCACGTCCCCGGCATCCTCGCGCACGATGACGATGCGGTAGTTCTGCTCGTTGCCGGCAATTAGGATGCCGGTCCGGTCATGGATAAGTCCTCGGGCAGGCGGCAGAAGGCGCATGTTGATACGGTTCTCGTCCGCCAGCATTCGGAATTCATCGGCCTGATCGACCTGCATGAACCGCATCCGCGCTGCCAGAATGCCCATGAAGGCCAACTGTGATCCGCCGAGCAGCAGCGCCCGTCGAGAAATCCGGCGTGCGCTTTCCGCTGTGTCCTTGGGTGAACGCCTCATAGCGAATGCCCCAACTGGTCAACTTCTCCGGGTACGATCTTGCGAATGCCGAATACCATGCTAGAGACGGCCACGACAATCGGATAGCTCAGGATCGTTGCGGCCAGATGCAGCGTGACAAGGCCAAAGCTCGGCTGATTGATCACAAAGACGAACTGAATGAGGCGCGAGGCAAGGATCATCGCGATCAGAACGCCGGAAACCATCGCCCATTCGACGAGGAAAGGCAGATCACGCGATTGCGGTTCGCGCGAACGGAGGAACTCGGCGCCGAGCACGACCAACCCCGCCCACAATCCCGGTGGCCGAAGGAACAACAGGTCAGAAACCAGAAAGACAAGCCCGATCAAGAGCACGGGCACGAAATCCGGTCGCCGAAGCACCCATGCAAAGGTCAATGCGACCATGATATCGGGCCCAGGCCAGCGTCCGGCGGAAAGATCGAGCGGCAGAAGCTGAAAGAAGGCGACCAAAGCACTGATCAGCAGAAAGAGTCCCCGATAGAGCCAGCGCCGCGAGGTGATCGGATCAACCATCAGCCGCTCCCTCGACCGGGGGGACGGATTCGGCCAGCCCGGGCATGATCGGCACCGTCGGCAGGATCGGCAGAGTCGATGGCGTCAGCAAGGCGCCGGGATCGGTTATCTTTTCCGAGGAATGGCTGCGGATTACCCTCAGGAATTCGAGGCGCCCATAATCCGCGGCCAGTCGGATTCGCAGGCGGCGATCAGTTCCCATCGCGACCTGGCCGACGAGCATTCCGGAGGGGAAAACGCCCCCGTCACCCGACGACACCACCCTGTCACCGGGCCGCACAAGTTCGGGGCTTTCCAGAAACTCGATCGGCGGGGCGGCGGTATTGTCTCCGACCAGCATTGCCTTCTGCCCCGACGGCTGGATCGAAACGGGAATCCGACTGTTGGAGTCGGTCAGCAGGATCACTCGCGAGGTGTTCTTCCCAACCCCTGAAATCCGACCGACAAGGCCTATCCCGTCCATCGTGGCCCAGCCATCGACGATCCCGTCCCGCTCGCCGACATTCAGCAGCACCGACTGGCGGAACGGAGAGCCGCTGTCGGTCAGAACGACACCAGTTACGAACGTGTATTTCGGATCGAGCCGGACATTGTTCAGATCGAGAAGCTTGGCATTCTTCTGTTCCAGTTGCAGCGCGGCCTCTTTCCAGGCCTTCATCTGCTGAAGCTCGCGGCGAAGTTCTTGATTCTGTTCAAAGATCCGAGTGTAGGACTGGAATCCCTCTATCATCCCGGCAACTTTGGTGACCGGCAGCAGCGCCCAGTCGAAGGACGGGACGATTTGATCCACGAGCGCGGCGCGAAGACGTTCGACCCGCGGGCTGTCAATCCGCCACAACAAGAATATGGCGAACAGAAACAGAACCATCCCCCCGATCAGAATGCGTCTGAGCGGGCGGACATAAACGTCGCTGCTTCCTCTGTCTTTCGCCACGACTGCCCCCAAAGATCCGGCGGGACCGGCCCGTTAGCTTTCGTAGTCTATCACATGCCGAAGTTGTTTTTCGTATTCCAGCGCCTTACCCGTCCCCAGCGCAACACAATTGAGTGACTCGTCGGCCACAGAGATTGCGAGCCCGGTCTGTTCCCGCAGCGCCAGATCAAGTTCGCCTAGCAAAGCTCCACCGCCGGTCAGCATCACCCCCCGGTCCACGATATCCGCGGCCAGGTCCGGCGGCGTGGCTTCCAGAGCGGTCATCACTGCTTCGCAGATCTGCTGCACGGGTTCGGCGAGGGCTTCGGCCACCTGCGCTTGGTTGATCTCGGTTTCCTTGGGAACACCGTTCAGCAGGTCGCGACCCCGGATCTGCATAGAAGCCCCGCGTCCGTCATCGGGCATCCGCGAGGTGCCGATGCTGGTCTTGATACGTTCGGCGGTGCTTTCGCCGATCAGCAGGTTCTGCTGGCGCCGCAGATAGGAAATGATCGCCTCGTCCATCCGGTCGCCGCCAACTCGTACAGAACGCGCGTAGACGATGTCGCCGAGCGATAGGACCGCAACCTCCGTTGTACCGCCGCCGATATCGACCACCATG
Organism: Paracoccaceae bacterium; assembly: GCA_041633555.1. Classification (GTDB taxonomy): domain Bacteria; phylum Pseudomonadota; class Alphaproteobacteria; order Rhodobacterales; family Rhodobacteraceae; genus JAHEAO01. Next base: position 24,534 of record JBFKFZ010000009.1, read on the forward strand.
TTGCCCGTCGGATCGGTAATTGGCATTCCTGCCCCGATTGCCGCGGCAATCGGCTCTGCGATGAGGCCCGCGCGCCTGGCTCCGGCGGAAAGGACCGATTGCCGGATGGCGCGCTTTTCAACCGGCGTCGCGCCATGCGGAACGCAGACGATGATCTTGGGTTTCGAGAAGGTCGTGCGCTTGTGCACCTTGCGAATGAAATGCTTGATCATTTCTTCGGCGGTATCGAAATCCGCGATCACACCTTCGCGCATCGGACGGATCGCTTGGATCGATCCGGGAGTCCGGCCAAGCATCAGCTTGGCATCCTCGCCCACGGCGAGTACCTGCTTGCGCCCGTCCTTGATGTGATAGGCCACGACCGACGGCTCATTCAGAACGATGCCCTTGCCGCGAACGTAGACCAGCGTGTTTGCCGTCCCCAGGTCGATCGCCATGTCCGACGAAAACAAACCACCAAAACTAACCATTACAGGCGTCCCGCTTCCCAAATTCCAAACGGCCCGCGACAAAGAGAGTCGCAGGCCGTTTGTCCTTATATGCGGGCTCTGCCTTGGGCGAAAGAGGCACAAGCACGTTATTCAGCGTGATGTTGCCACGTTGCCAGTCAAGATACGGACTTGTACGAAATCGACCTTCTGTCCGCATCGGGGCCAGCGCGCTCCCGCCGCACCAGAAGCCGGTTCAGCGCGTTGACATAGGCCTTGGCGCTGGCGACTACAGTATCTGTATCTGCGGCCTGACCCGTTGCGATCATGCCATCTTCTTCCATCCTCACGCTGACGGTTGCTTGCGCGTCAGTCCCTTCAGTAACCGCATGAACCTGATAAAGCTGCAATCTGGCATGATGTGGGAATAGCACTTTTACTGCATTGAAGGTTGCGTCGACCGGCCCGTCCCCGTTCGAGGTTACACGCTTCTCTTCGCCGTCGATCGAGAGAATCAGGTCTGCCGACTGCGGCGCTTCGGTGCCGCAGATAACCCGCAGGAACTTTACCTGGATGCGTTCGGCATCGCTGTCCTGACTTGTATCGCGCATCAGCGCCAGAAGATCGTCGTCGTAAACCTCCTTCTTGCGATCGGCGAGTGACTTGAACCGCACGAAGACATCGTTCAATTGATTGTCGGCCAGTTCGTAGCCCAGATCCTTGAGTTTGGCGCGCAGGGCCGCCCGGCCAGAATGCTTTCCCATGACCAGATTGGTCTCGGTCAGGCCTACATCTTCTGGCCGCATGATCTCGAAAGTCTCGGCATTCTTCAGCATCCCGTCCTGATGGATGCCACTTTCATGCGCAAAGGCGTTCTTGCCCACGATGGCCTTGTTGAATTGCACCGGAAAGCCCGAGACCGTCGCGACACGCCGCGAGATGTTCATGATCTTCGTCGTGTCGATTTTGGTCTCATAAGGCATGATATCGTTGCGCACCTTGAGCGCCATCACGACCTCTTCCAGCGCCGTATTGCCGGCCCGCTCACCCAGTCCATTGATCGTGCATTCGACTTGCCGCGCGCCGGCCTCGACCGCCGCGAGCGAATTTGCCGTCGCCATGCCCAGATCGTTGTGACAATGCGTGGCGAAGGTGACCTCACCGGCACCCGGCACTTTCTCGATCAGCATCCGGATCAGATCAGCGCTTTCGCGTGGCGCCGTATAGCCGACCGTGTCCGGAATGTTGATCGTCGTTGCACCTGCCTTGATCGCGATCTCGACCACGCGGCAGAGATAGTCATGCTCGGTCCGGGTGGCGTCCATGGGCGACCATTGGACATTGTCGCAGAGGTTGCGGGCATGCGTTACCGTCTCGTGAATGCGATTCGCCATCTCGTCCTTGTTCAGGTTCGGAATGGCGCGGTGCAGCGGCGAAGTGCCGATGAAGGTGTGGATGCGCGGCTGCCGCGCATGTCTGACCGCCTCCCAGCAGCGGTCGATATCCTTCATGTTTGCGCGGGCGAGACCACAGATCACCGAGGTCTTGGCAAGTTTAGCGATCTCGCTGACAGCCTGGAAATCGCCTTCGCTAGCGATCGGGAACCCGGCTTCGATAATATCGACGCCCATTTCGTCCAGTAGCCCGGCGATCTCCATCTTTTCATGATGGGTCATCGTCGCACCCGGGCTCTGTTCACCATCGCGCAGCGTTGTGTCGAAAATCAGGACGCGGTCCTGTTCAGCCATTTCACTCATCTGATTATCTCTCTCGATTCCTAGCTTTTGATCATGCTGGCGCTTGTCCACCCCTGAGCGGTCGCGCCAAAGGCACGCTCAGAGGCGGCTAAGAAGCAATAGAGCACAAAGCGGCAATACGCACCGGGCGTCACTGTAAAAGCCATGCTGGACCGCTTTGATCATGGGCCGGAACTATAGAGCGACACCGGAAAATGAAAACCCGAAAATGATGCGAGGGCCGCCCAACGCAAATCGCCGCTTTGAAGTGCCGGGTGGTTGAAGCGAGCGGCATTAGCAGACTGGTTCGTCAGAGAGGGAAGGGGGAGCGATCGCCGTCGCCCCAGATCACTGGCTCGCAGGCTCGGCCTCGGCATCCGTCGTGTTCAGGGCACCGTTATCCCAGTTGCCGCTGGCTTCCTGCCCGGTGACATACCGGATCTTGCCTGCGCCCTGCCGTTTGCCGCCGACAAACTCGCCCTCGTAGATATCGCCGCTCGCATAGGTTGCAATGCCTTTTCCGTCGATCTCGCCGTTCTTCCACTGGCCGAGATATCTAAAGCCATCCGGCATCGTGATCTCCCCTTCGCCTTCGCGAAGGCCGTTCGCGAACTGCCCGACATAGACGGTGCCGTCGGGATAGACAGCACGCCCGTTGCCTTCGCGCTTACCTTCAACCCAATCGCCGTCATACATATAGCCGTCGGGATAGGTCATCTTTCCCTGCCCGTGGTTCTGCGCGTTCTTGAATTCACCCTCATAGACCAGACCGTTGGAATAGGTGGCGATGCCCCTGCCCTCGATCACGCCCGCATTCCATTCGCCTTCGTAGGAATTGCCGTCCGGGTAGTCGATCCTACCGCTGCCATGCGCGAGGTCTTCCTTGAACTGGCCCTCGTAGACCGAGCCGTCAGGATAGGTTATCTTGCCGTCGCCTTCGATCCGGCCCTCGATCCAGTTGCCCTCGTAGAGATAGCCGTCAGATCCGGCAAATCGCCCTTGGCCATGTCGTTTGTCGCCGGCGAATTCACCTTCGTAGACGTCACCATTGGCATAGGTGACCTTGCCTCGGCCCAGCCTTTCCCCATTGACAAGCTCGCCCTCATAGATGTCGCCATTCGGCTGGGTCAGCTTGCCAGAGCCATTGATCTGTCCGCCCTTCCACGCACCGGTATAGGTCAGCCCGTCCGGCATCGTCAGCGTGCCCTCGCCGTCCCGCTCGTTCTGGGCCAATTCGCCCTCGTAGACCGCCCCGTCCGGATAGGTGATCCGGCCCAGACCTTCCTTGATGCCATTGACCCACTCGCCCTCGTAGACGTAACCGTCGGGGCTCTCCATGCGGCCCTGGCCGTGATGCAGGGCCTCCTTAAAGCCGCCTTCGTACTTGACGCCATTGGCGTAAACGGCAACCCCCGATCCGTTGATCTTGCCGTCCACCCAGTCGCCTTCATAGACGCCGCCATCGGCAAAGGTGATCCGGCCCGTGCCCTCGGGCTTCCCTTTGGCAAACGTGCCTTCGTAGATGGAGCCATTGGGGAATTTCGCGACGCCCTGACCTCGGATCTCACCTTCGACCCACTCACCGCTATATTCATAGCCACTGGGCAATATGTAGGTGCCCGTTCCGTGCTGTTTGCCGTCCTTGAAGGTGCCCTCGTAGACGCCGCCATCGTCGTATTGCTTGACGAGCACGTCACCCGATTGTGCGAAGCCTGCCCCCGCCATCGCCAGAAAGATCGCTGCGACAGCGGTTCCAAAGCCCATCGTCCTTGCAGTGTTCAATGGCAGTTTCACCGCGGTTCCCCCTTGATTCCCGGCCTCCGCAATCGGATTTCGGATGCCGGATCAGCCTAGTAGACAGCGTTCATACTGACAACTTTTTTTGCCGATCAGGCGCTTTCCCTCACCGCCGGACCTGCTAAGACAAAGGCAGAACTGCGGGGTTTCCGAAATGGCCAACACCTTTCGCCTGACACTTGCCCAACTGAACCCGACAGTAGGCGATGTTGCAGGCAACGCCCAAAAGGCCCTGAACGCCTGGCACAACGGTAAGGCGGCGGGTTCGGATCTGGTGGCGCTGCCCGAGATGTTCGTCGCCGGTTATCAGGCGCAGGATTTGGTGATGAAACCGGCATTCGGTATTGCCTGCCTTGATGCCATCCAGAAGCTTGCCAACGTCACAGCCGACGGGCCGGCCATCGGTATCGGCGGCCCTCTGGCGGAGGCGGGCAAGCTCTACAATTGCTACTTCATTCTGCAGGGCGGCAATATCGCGGCAAAGATCCGCAAACATCGCCTTCCGAACTTCGCGGTTTTCGACGAAAAGCGCGTCTTCGACCCTGCTCCGATTGCCGGACCGGTCCGCATCGGTGCTTTGCGGATTGGCATTCCGATCTGCGAGGATGCTTGGGCCCCAGATGTTTGCGAGGCTTTGGCCGAAAGCGGCGCAGAGGTTCTTCTCGTCCCCAACGGTTCACCCTATTACCGCGACAAGTTCGACCGGCGGATGTCGACGATGGTCGCCCGCGTTGTCGAGAGCGAGCTGCCGATGCTCTATGTCAACACCGTCGGCGCGCAAGACGACCAGATGTTTGATGGTGGTTCCTTCGGGCTCAACCGGGGCGGCCGGCTTGCGATTCAGATGCCGTTGTTTGACGAAGCTCTCGAGCATGTCGATCTCGTCGAATCGACTGGCGGCTGGGTTGTCGCAGACGGTCCGAAAGCCTCGCACCCCGATGCGTGGGAGCGGGATTACCGCGTTATGGTGCAGGCCCTGCGCGACTACATGCTCAAATCGGGGTTCAGCAAGGTCCTGCTTGGTCTATCAGGAGGGATCGATTCCGCGCTGGTCGCCACGATTGCTGTAGACGCCCTTGGCGCTGACAATGTCCGTTGCGTGATGCTTCCTTCGGAATACACGTCCCGAGGTTCATTGGATGACGCCCTGTCGGTCGCCGAGGCTCTCGGCTGCCGCTATGATACCGTTCCTATTGGAAAGGCCCGGGATGCCGTCACTGCCACGCTTGCTTCGATCTTCGAAGGGACCGAACCGGGCCTGACCGAGGAGAATATCCAGTCTCGCCTGCGCGGCCTGCTCCTCATGGCGCTGTCCAACAAGTTCGGGGAAATGCTGCTCACCACCGGCAACAAGTCCGAGGTGGCCGTTGGTTACGCGACGATCTATGGCGATATGGCGGGCGGCTACAATCCGATCAAGGATCTCTACAAGATGCGGGTGTTTGAAACCTGCCGCTGGCGCAACCGCAACCATCGCCCATGGATGAATGGCTCCGAGGGCATCATGATTCCGACCAGAATCATTGACAAGCCGCCTTCTGCAGAGCTTCGGCCCGATCAGAAGGACGAGGACAGTCTGCCGCCTTATGAGGAGCTCGACGTGATCCTCGAACAACTTGTCGACCGCGAAGCGTCCGTGGCCGAGGTCGTTGCGATGGGATTTGACCGTGAGACCGTGAAAAAGGTCGAGAATCTCGTCTATGTCTCGGAATACAAGCGCTTCCAATCCGCGCCCGGACCGCGCCTGACGCCGCGCGCCTTCTGGCTTGACCGGCGTTATCCGATCGTCAATCGCTGGCGCGATCCAAGCTGAGACCGATCTGTGCGTTCACGCACACATTTTCCGCTATTCAGCAGTTTTCGTGCGCCGTTGGAGATCCTATGCTTCTCTGGAATTGAGATACTGGAGGCTCACATGAACAACGTCAAACTCGCAATAATATTCTACTCGACTTACGGCACAAACCATGCGGTTGCCGAAACCGCCGCGAAAGCGGCCCGCAAATCCGGGGCGCATGTGCGTCTCTTGCGGATCGCCGAAACGGCGCCGGAAGCGGTTGTCCGGGGCCAGGAGGCCTGGGCCAACCAACTGGAAAGCATGAAGGATATTCCCGTAGTCTCAACCGACGACATGGAATGGGCCGACGCCTATCTGTTCATCGCTCCGACGCGGTTCGGTGGAATGCCTTCACAGCTGCGCGCCTTCATTGACACGTTGGGCGGCCTCTGGTCGCAAGGCAAGCTTGCAGGCAAGGCAGTCAGTGCCATGACCAGCGCCGAGAACCCGCATGGCGGACAGGAAACAACGATCCTTAGCCTTTACACCACGCTCATGCATTGGGGCACGGTGATCGTGGCCCCTGGCTATACCGATGATGCGGTCGGTGAGGCCGGTGGAAACCCCTACGGCTTTTCGACCCAGCCCGGGCCGCTTGACAACAAGGCAAGTGCTGCGATCGCACATCAGACCAACCGGCTGGTCGCGGTCGCCGCGAAACTCGCCTTGCAGGGCCTTGTGACTGCCGAGGCGGCCTAGATCTGGGTCAGTACGCACTTTGGCAACAGGCGCTCTGCATCCTCCACGGTGCAGAGCTGGGTCGCTTCGGTCAGCACCGCAGCGCTTGCCGCCGCCGTTCCGTGGCGCAGCGCTTCACTGATTTCCAGCCCCCGGGCCAGCGCGAGCGCAAAGGCCCCCACGAAGCTGTCACCTGCGCCAACGGCGCTGACGATCTCGGTGATCGGGCAGGAACAGTGCATTGCCGTGCCGTCACTGACGAGCGTTGACCCGTCTGCCCCGCGGGCAATGATCACAGTTTCGGCAACGCCTGCGCCAACCAGTTCCCCAGCAAAGGCAGCGCTGTCTTCACGGGTTGGTAGGTCGCGCCCCGCGAGATCCGAAGCTTCGCCAGAATCCATCCGCAAGACATTGATATTACAAGGATTGGTGACCAGCTCCCGGAGGGCTGCACCGGATGTGTCGGCCATCAGCCGCCCCCCGGTTCCGGTCAACCGGCCGACCAGCCGCGCGATAAGATCTTCTGCAGCGCCTGGGGGATTGCTCCCCGAGATAACCGCGATGCTGTCCCGACCGACGCGGGTCCTGATTGCGGCCAGTGCATCCTCTGTCATATCAGGGCTCCAGCTTGGTCCCGGCATGACAAAGCGATACTGAACCCCGCTCTTGCGTTCGGTCACCGCAAGGCTCTGCCTGGTCTCGCTTTTGACCGCGTAGGTTTCAAAGCGCAGTCCCTCAGTGGTCAGGAGGCTGGCCAGTTGCTGCCCGGTCGCACCGCCCAATGCCACGAAGGCAAGGCTGTCGCCGCCCAGATGCCGAATCGCGCGGGACACGTTGATGCCACCGCCACCCGGATCTGCTTGCGGCACTTCGCATCGCAGCTTCGGGCCTGGCCGCACTTGGTCGACGGCCGTCGAGATGTCGAGCGCCGGGTTCAAAGTGATCGTCATAATCTCCGTCATGTCGGCCATCGCGCTCTTTGGATTGGTCTGACTGGCTCTCCGCCGATCAGACAAATCCAATTCCCGTCAGGTCGCAAGGCACCATCGGGCCAAACGGCCAATGTCTTGTGAATGAAGTGTGGGGTAACGGGCAGATTGCGCGGATATGGACAAAGCGTCGCCACTGTGAAAAACCGCCCTCCGTTCAGGAGATCATCATGACTGTCACCCGCTTCGCTCCGTCGCCTACCGGATACCTGCATATCGGCAACCTCCGCGCCGCCCTGTTCAATTACCTGATTGCGCGGAAGGCAGGCGGACAGTTCATCCTGCGTCTTGACGATACCGACCCGGAGCGCTCGAAACAGGAATATGCCGACCAGATCCAACGCGATCTGGAATGGCTAGGCCTGACTTGGGACCGATACGAAAAACAGTCCGACAGGCTCGACCGTTACAATGCCGCCGCCGACGAGTTGCGCGCCAAGGGCCGGTTCTACGAGTGTTTTGAAACGCCGACCGAACTCGATCTGAAGCGGAAGAAGCAGTTGAACATGGGCAAACCGCCAGTCTATGACCGTGCGGCTCTGGATCTTACCGAACCCGCCAAGGAGGAGCTTCGCGCCGAGCGCGGCCCCGGTCACTGGCGCTTCAAGCTCGACCACGAGCGGATCGAATGGACCGACGGGATATTGGGCGACCTCTCGCTCGATGCCGCTTCGGTTTCGGACCCGGTGCTGATCCGCGCGGACGGTCAGTTTCTCTACACGCTCGCCTCGGTCTGCGATGATGTCGACTTTGGTGTGACCTATGTCGTCCGCGGTTCCGACCATGTCACCAACACCGCAACGCAGATCCAGATCATCAACGCGCTCGGCGGCACACCGCCGCAATTCGCACATCACTCGTTGCTGACGGGACCACAGGGCGAGGCGTTGTCGAAACGCCTTGGCACTCTGGCGCTGAAGGACCTTCGCGAGCGCGGGATAGAGCCCATGGCGATTCTGTCGCTGATGGCTCGGCTCGGCTCTGCCGATCCGGTGGAACTGCGCGGCGACATGAGCGAACTGATCGAGGGTTTCGACATTTCGCGCTTCGGTTCTGCGCCGACGAAATTCGACCCCGATGACCTGCTGCCGCTAACCGCGCACCACCTGCAATCTTTGCCCTATGCTGCGGTGGTTGAGGACGTGAAGTCCGTCGGTGTCCCTGCGGAAGCAGCCGAGCGTTTCTGGAACGTGGTGCGCGACAATATCACCGTCAAGTCGGACATGGCCGACTGGTGGAAAGTCTTCAGGGGCGAAACTTCGCCGCAGGTCCCGGTTGAGGATCGCGAGTTCGTCGCAGAGGCGCTGGCGATGCTGCCACCCCTGCCATATGGCCCCGAAACCTGGTCGGAATGGACAGGGGCGGTGAAAGAGAAGACCGGGCGCAAGGGCAAGGCGCTTTTCATGCCGCTGCGACTGGCGGTCACTGGCCGCCCGCATGGACCGGAAATGGCTGACGTCCTGCCGCTGATGCAGGTTGCGCCCAAGGCCTGAGTTCGGATCGGGAACGCTGGGCCTGGCGGCGGTAACGGCGGTAGATCGGGCAACCAACCCGGATCACCTCCAGGATCGAGACCCTCAGATCAACCGCGATCCGAGGGCCTTGAGGTATTGATCGACCAGATCAGTCTCATCCGCCGTCAGCTGCCGGTGCCTGGAATAGACCGGATCACGCCGGTCGTTTCGCACCGGCGCTTCCCAGCCTTCGGTCGTGTCGAAGAACCTGCTCACGCCATCCTCGCCAAATTCCCGCAGATAGCCCTGCACGACGACATCCAGATAGCTCAGCAGGATCGGATGCAGCTCCGTCGGCGCACCATGCGCACCGTCCGGGATCGCATAGACCTGCACGACGGACCGCTCCACCGCTTCATGCCTCAATTGTTTCGCAATATCGGACCGCGCATATGCATATTCGCGGGCATCCAGCGCCTTCCAGTCGCCTCCCGGCACCAGTGCTGTCAGTCCGTCGATCTCGGATTGCTCGGCTCGCACCGAGGTCAGAAATGCCGCCGGTCGCAGGCTCGTATGTCGCCAGGCACGCCGCCAGCCGGTCAATACCGCCTTCCGGCAGTCCTGGAAATCATGCGTCGATCTGTTGACCAGTGACCCATATCCAAAGAAGCAATCTTTGCTCATGCTGCTGTTTTTCCATCGGGACAGGTCCAAACGCAAGGGCTTGCCGCAGGCAGATACTTGCCATAGCGTTTGAAAGATCGATGTCGGAAATGAGTGGTTGTGCATCAGTTCTTGCGGGGCGGAAGCCCTGCTCGCCCGCAGGTAGCGCAGTTCTATCGGACTCCGAGTTCGCAGGAGCAGTGCCTCGGCGCCCGCCAACGGGACAACGATCCCGGCCGGCAGGCAAGATGGCGCAGGCGATGGGTTTGCCTGACGGAATCAAGGCCGGATAGGACCGGTGCGAAATCAGGGGGGGCGACATGACCGATCTGAAACGAACGGCACTTTACAATCTACATATTGAACTCGGCGCCAAGATGGTGCCGTTCGCAGGCTATGAAATGCCGGTGCAATATCCGCTTGGCGTGATGAAGGAGCATCTGCATACCCGTGAAAAGGCCGGGCTCTTCGATGTCAGCCACATGGGTCAGGTCGTGCTTTGGCCGAAAAGCGGCAGCTATGCGGACGCGGCGCTTGCGTTGGAACAATTGGTTCCCGTGAACGTGCTCGACCTCGAGCCGATGCGGCAGCGCTATGCGATGTTCACCAACAATGCGGGCGGCATCGAGGATGACCTTATGTTTGCCAATCTCAGCGATCGCATTTTCGTTGTTGTCAATGCTGCCTGCAAAGAGGCCGATATCGCGCACATGCAGAAACACCTCTCTGACAGCTGCAGGATTGAGGTGCTGACGGACCGTGCCCTGCTCGCCCTGCAAGGCCCTTTTGCCGAAGCGGCACTGGCGCAGCATGCGCCCGAAGTCGCGGCGATGAAGTTCATGGACGTGACCGCAGTCGCCGTTGATGGCGGCGATTGCGTGATTTCGCGCTCGGGCTATACCGGCGAAGACGGCTTTGAAATCTCGGTGCCTCAGAGTGATGTGGTGGCGCTGGCCCGCGCACTTCTGAACCATCCTGAGGTCGAACCTATCGGCCTCGGCGCGCGCGACAGTCTGCGCCTCGAAGCCGGGCTTTGCCTTTACGGCAATGATATTGACAGCACGACGAGCCCGGCCGAGGGGGCGCTGGAGTGGGCAATCCAGAAAGCCCGCCGCAAGAATGGTGAAAGGGCAGGGGGTTTTCCCGGCGCGGACCGCGTCCTTGAGGAACTGGAAAGCGGCGCCAAGCGACGCCGCGTCGGCATCCTGCCCGACGGCCGCGCGCCGATGCGCGAGGGGACAGTGCTTTTTGCCTCTGACAGCGGGGGCGACCCGATCGGCAAGGTCACGTCCGGCGCCTTCGGACCGACCATCGAACGCCCAATGTCGATGGGCTATGTCGGTATTGACCACGCCGCCCACGGCACGCAGATTTACGGTGAAGTGCGCGGGAAGCGGATGCCTGCGACGGTCGCGCCGATGCCGTTCAGAGCGTCTACATTCAAACGTTAAGACAGGGATCAAACGATGAAATATACCGAAGAACACGAATGGCTGCGCGTCGAGGACGATCTGGTCGTGGTTGGCATCACCGGCCATGCCAGCGAGCAGCTGGGCGACATCGTCTTCGTCGAACTGCCAGAGGTCGGCTCCACCGTGACCAAGGATGACGAGGTCGTGGTGATCGAAAGCGTCAAGGCCGCATCCGACATCCTCGCGCCGCTCGATGGCGAAATCGTCGAGGTCAACGAGCCGCTGGTCGATAATCCCGCCATGGTGAACGAAGATCCCACCGGCGACGGCTGGTTTTTCAAGCTCAAGGTCGAGGATCTGTCGGCCGTCGATGACTACATGGACGAGAACGAATACAATGAGATGATCGGCTGACACAGCCTGCCCCGGACCCTGTTCCGGGACCTCGCCTCCTGATCCAATTCTCCGGAGACCTCCGATGCCCTTCACGCCTACCGACTATCTGCCTTACGATTTTGCCAATCGACGCCATATCGGGCCCTCGCCGTCCGAGATACAGGAAATGCTCGACCTGTTGGGCGTGAAGGATCTTGACGAGCTGATCGATCAGACCGTCCCGAAAAGCATCCGCCAGAAGGAGCCACTGGAATTCGGAAAGCCGAAATCAGAGCGCGAACTGATTTGGCACATGCGGCAAGTCGCATTGAAGAACAAAGTCTTCACGACGATGATCGGGCAGGGTTTTCACGGCACCGTGACGCCGCCCGCGATCCAGCGCAATATCCTTGAAAATCCCGCTTGGTACACCGCTTACACGCCCTACCAGCCGGAAATCAGTCAGGGCCGGCTCGAGGCGCTGCTGAATTACCAGACGATGGTCTGCGACCTCAGCGGGCTCGATGTCGCCAACGCTTCGCTGCTGGACGAGGCGACCGCCGCAGCCGAGGCCATGACGATGGCCGAGCGTGTGGCCAAGTCCAAGGCCAAGGGCTTTTTCGTCGATGAGAACTGCCACCCGCAGAACATCGCGGTGATCCAGACCCGCGCCGCGCCACTCGGGATCGAGGTGATCGTCGGCGATCCGACGAAAATCGATACCTCACAGGTCTTTGCCGCGATCTTTCAGTATCCGGGAACTTACGGAAACCTGACCGACTTCACGCCGCACATCGCAAAGCTGCACGAATCCGGCGCCATCGGCATCGTCATTGCTGATCCGCTGATGCTGACCCTACTCAGGGAGCCTGGGGCCATGGGGGCAGATATCGCCGTCGGCTCGACGCAGCGATTCGGCGTTCCGATGGGGTATGGCGGCCCGTGCGCGGCTTATATGGCATGCAAGGACGCCTACAAGCGAAACATGCCCGGCCGTATCGTTGGGGTCTCGATCGACGCGCGCGGAAACAAGGCCTACCGCCTCTCCCTGCAGACCCGCGAACAGCATATCCGCCGCGAAAAAGCCACCTCGAACGTCTGCACCGCGCAGGCGCTTCTGGCCGTCATGGCGAGCTTTTACGCCGTCTTCCATGGACCCGAAGGCCTCAAGGCCATCGCCCAACGAATCCACCGCAAGACTGACCGGCTGGCGCGCGGACTGGAGGCTGGCGGTTACAAGGTCGAGCCCGAGTTCTTCTTCGACACCTTCACCGTCGAGGTTGGCAGCCTGCAGGGTGTCATCCTCGCGGCCGGCCGGGCCGAGAAGATCAACTTCCGCAAGGTCGGCGACACCAGGATCGGTATCACGCTTGACGAGACGGTACGCCCCGCCACGCTCGAAGCCGTCTGGCGCGCTTTCGGCCTGTCGCAATCGCGCGATGACTTTGCCGCCGATTATCACCGCGTTCCAGCGGACCTTGTCCGCGAGACAGACTATCTCTCTCATCCCGTCTTCCACATGAACCGTGCCGAGACCGAGATGATGCGCTACATGCGCCGCCTTTCCGACCGCGATCTCGCGCTCGACCGGGCCATGATCCCACTGGGCTCCTGCACGATGAAACTGAATGCGGCGGCCGAGATGATGCCGATTACTTGGCCGGATTTCTCGAATATCCATCCTTTCGCACCGGCAGAGCAGACCGAGGGCTACGCCGAGCTACTGGAGGACCTGTCGGCCAAGCTCTGCACGATCACCGGTTATGACAAGATGTCGCTGCAGCCCAATTCGGGGGCGCAGGGTGAATATGCGGGTCTGCTGACAATCTCCGCCTATCACCGCTCGCGCGGCGATACCGGGCGCAATATCTGCCTGATCCCGGTATCGGCGCACGGCACCAACCCGGCTTCGGCGCAAATGGCGGGCATGAAAGTCTTGGTCGTCAAATCTGCCGCGAACGGAGATATCGACCTCGAGGATTTTCGTACCAAGGCGGAAGCGGCCGGTGACAACCTTGCCGCTTGCATGGTCACCTACCCTTCGACCCACGGTGTCTTCGAGGAGACCGTGCGCGAAGTCTGCGAAATCACCCACAAGCATGGCGGTCAGGTTTATCTCGATGGTGCCAACATGAACGCCATGGTCGGGCTGTCGAAACCCGGAGAGCTTGGGTCCGACGTGTCGCATCTGAACCTGCACAAGACCTTCTGCATTCCGCATGGCGGAGGCGGCCCGGGCATGGGTCCCATAGGCGTCAAGGCGCATCTGGCGCCTTTCCTGCCCGGCCATCCTGAAACCGGTGGCCGCGAGGGTCCCGTCTCCTCCACGCCCTACGGATCGGCCTCGATCCTGCCGATCTCTTGGGCCTACATCCTGATGATGGGCGGGCAGGGGCTGACTCAAGCAACAAAGATCGCGATCCTGAACGCCAACTACATCGCCAAGCGGCTGGAGGGGGCGTATGAGGTTCTGTTCAAGGGGCGTAACAGTCGCGTCGCTCATGAATGTATCCTTGATACCCGTCCGTTCGAGGATTCGGCCCACATCACCGTCGATGATATCGCCAAGCGCCTGATCGATAACGGCTTTCACGCGCCGACGATGAGTTGGCCGGTGGCGGGTACTTTGATGGTCGAACCGACTGAATCCGAGACCAAAGCCGAGCTCGACCGTTTCTGTGACGCCATGCTCTCTATTCGGGCCGAGATCGACGCCATCGAAAAGGGCGATCTCGATCCGCAGAACAACCCGCTGAAGAATGCGCCGCACACTGTCGAGGATCTCGTCGGAGATTGGGACCGTCCCTATACCCGCGAGCAGGCCTGCTACCCGAAAGGCGCGTTCCGTGTCGACAAATACTGGCCCCCGGTCAATCGCGTCGACAACGTGCATGGCGATCGCAACCTGATCTGCACCTGCCCGCCATTGGAGGATTACCAGGAGGCGGCGGAGTAGTGAGGGGCTCGTCAGCCGGACGTCAACGCGCTCATTGGTCTGAGGGGCAGTTTCCCGGCCCCTGGTGAAATGGCGTTCCTCGTCTCGCATGAGTTTTGCGCTCGCACCGGTCCCGATTTGGGACTATGCGGACCGAATGCGCATTGTGGGAACCGATACAGCCCATGACATGCCGGTCTGGAGGCGGCCGGTGTCTTTGCTGTTGTTGTTCGCCTTCGCCATGCCGATCTCGTTCAACACGTGGTCCGCGCTCCTGAACAACTTCGTCATCGAGTCGGCGGGCTTTACCGGTGTCGAAATCGGCTGGCTGCACACGGTCCGAGAGATCCCGGGCTTTCTGGCCGTTGGCGTCATTGCCCTTATCATCTTTATCCGAGAGCAGGTTCTCGGGCTCGTCTCGCTTCTGATGCTGGGCGCCGCGTCCGCCGTGACCGCATGGTTTCCCTCCTTTGCCGGGCTCTTGACGGTCACGATGATTTCGTCGATCGGTTTCCATTACTTCGAGACGGTCAACCAGTCGCTGCAGCTTCAGTGGATCGAGAAGGCGCGCGCGCCGCAGGTGCTGGGCTGGATCGTCGGTGTCGGATCGGCGGCTTCGCTCTTGTCCTACGGCCTGCTGGTGGCGACCTGGAAAGCCTTCGATCTGTCTTACAATTTTGTCTATCTCGTCTCCGGCGGCTTCACGGCGCTGGTCGCGGTATTCTGTTTCTTCGCCTATCCGCAGTTCGAGGCGCCGACCCCGCAACTGAAGACCTTCGTTCTGCGGCGCCGGTACTGGCTCTACTACGCGTTGCAGTTCATGTCGGGCGCGCGGCGGCAGATATTCGTGGTTTTCGCCGCCTTCATGATGGTCGAGCGGTTCGGCTTCGAGGTGCATGAAGTGACCGCGCTGTTCCTGATCAACTTCCTCGCCAACATGGTCTTTGCCCCGATCATGGGGCATGCGGTCGCCCGCTGGGGAGAGCGCCGGGCGCTCTGCTTCGAATATGTCGGCCTGATCCTAGTTTTTCTGTCCTATGGCGGAATCTACTATTTCGGATGGGGCGTGGCGCTCGCCGCCGCGCTCTATGTCCTTGATCACCTGTTCTTCGCCCTGGCTTTCGCGCTCAAGACCTATTTCCAGAAGATAGCCGATCCGCGGGATATTGCTCCGACTGCTGCTGTTTCCTTCACGATCAACCATATAGCGGCAGTCTTTCTGCCGGTGCTTCTGGGTTACCTGTGGGTCACTTCACCTGGTGCTGTGTTCTTGCTGGCCGCCGCCATGGCCGCAGGCTCCCTGTCGCTGGCCTTGTTGATTCCGAGGCATCCGGAGCCGGGCAACGAAACCCTGTTCTCGCGGTTTGCAGCCGCCGCCGCTGAGTAATGGGTCAGACCGGAGCATTTCATGTCGACATATTCCGCCCTCACAACGCTCGCCGGACAGGATCCGGCAAATGCACTGGCAGAGGCCATGGAGAGGCTGGACCCTGAGCCTTCGGGGGTCGGGGTCTTCGAGATCGAGGATGGATCTGGGCTGTGGGAGGTCGGCGGCTATTTCACCGAGCCGCCAGATCAGGCCGGGCTGGCGCTGCTTGCGGTTCTGTATGACGCCCGGCCTTTCGTGATTTCGGAACTGCCAGAGATCGACTGGGTAGCACAGGTCAAGCGAGAGCTTTCGCCGGTCGAGGCGGGGCGCTTCTTCGTTTACGGCAGTCACGATGCCGACAAGGTGCCCGAAGGCAGCGTTCCTCTGCTGATCGAGGCCGCGATGGCGTTCGGGACCGGACATCACGGAACCACGCTTGGCTGTCTGAGGGCGCTGGAGCGGCTGGTGCAGCAGGGCTTCCTTGCGCGGGCGGCCGTCGATATCGGCTGTGGCACCGCGGTCCTAGCGATGGCTGTGGCCAGTGTCTTTCCCGGAACTGTGCTGGCGTGCGACATGGATACTGTCGCGGTAGAGGTTGCCACTGCGAACGTCATGGCGAATGGCTTGACGGGTCGGGTCCGCTGCATAGAATCGACCGGGTTCGATCATGAGGAATTGCAGGGCTCCGACCGCTTCGACCTGATCTTTGCCAATATCCTCAAGGGTCCGCTGATCGACCTGGCGCCCCGGATGGCTTATTCTTCCGCCCCCGGGGGATTCGTTATCCTATCGGGGATTCTCAACCAGCAGGCCAACGAGGTTCTGTCTGCTTATTGCGAGCTTGGATACAGTCTGGCGCACCGTGAAGAGATTGTTGAGTGGACGACGCTGATGCTGCGCCGAATGGAAAGCTAATGTCTTGAATCTGGGCGATGATGAGTGCGATTGCCTTAATGCAGCCACATTTCGTGGGCTAGATGGTCTGATTGGTGGGGGCCAGGACTCCGAGGCTGCAATGGCGGATGCAAAGCAAATCGAATTTGGTCAGCGTTTGAGGCGCATCGACAGACATCACAAAAAGCTGGCGCGGGGATATATCACGTCGATCAACCATGATGGTCTGATCGTGGCGCGGCCGCGCCGGCGGACATCTCTGTTTCCTCTGCGTGGCCTGTTCCTGTGCCTGTTGACCCTCCTGGCCTTCAAAGGGTTCCTCTACGCCCACCTCGGCCCAACATCGTATGGTGAACGGGTCGCCCTCCTGCAAAGTGGGACCATCGTTGAAAACATGGGAGCCTACGCGATGAAGGCGGATCCGGTAACTGTCTGGATCGCCGAGCAGATGGCACCGTATCTGCGCTGAATTCCGTCAGCCCCAGACAGTTTCCTCCATACGAACAAGGGCCGCACCCGATAGGTGCGGCCCGTTCTTCTTTCACGATCCCGGGGGCGATCAGCGAGTGATCTCTTCCAAATCGCCGCGGCACAGGCCGATATCGTCGAGTTCGCGATCAGTCAGCGTCGACAGGGCTTTGCGCGTCACCCGGTTATCATTCCAGGCGATCAGCGCATTGATTGCAGAGAGGATGAAACCGCCAGAATGGGCGGAATGCACCTGGCGACTGGCATCGATTGTGGTCATTTCGGTGGTCCTTGAAACAGGGTTTGATCGGTTGCGCTCGTCGGCGCTTGGTCGCGCAAATAGGCGGGGCTCTTCGTGCAATCAAGCTCGATTTTTGCATGGCGCCCATGCATCGGCTGCATACCGACTTTTGTTCGTTAACCCTATGGCAAGGTGTATGAAATCGGGACAGAGAGATGTCGTCAACAGATCGAGAAATGGCGATTTCAGATCGTTTCGGCACCACGGCCGGCCGGATTGCGGCGGAAGCTCGTCGGCACGCGAGCACTAGCGGATGTTCGCGTTTCGTGCTAATCGACAAAAAAACAACAAGAGCAGGGCAATCGGATGCGCGTTTTGGGGATCGACCCTGGCCTACGGAACCTCGGCTGGGGCCTGATCGACATCGACGGGTCGCGACTGACCCATGTCGCCAACGGCATCTGCCATTCTGAAGGCGACGATCTTGCGTCGCGGCTTCTGAGCCTTCATCAGCAATTGACTTCCGTGGTCCTGCAATATGCGCCGCAGATGGCGGCGGTAGAACAGACATTCGTCAACAAGGACGGCGCCGGGACGCTGAAGCTCGGCCAGGCGCGCGGGATCGCGATGCTTGTGCCGGCACAGGCGAGTATTCCTGTCGGCGAATATGCCCCCAACAGCGTCAAGAAGGCGGTCGTTGGTGTTGGACATGCCGACAAGAAGCAGATCCTTCACATGGTCAGGCTGCAACTGCCGGGGGTCGAGATCGCCGGACCGGATGCGGCAGATGCGCTGGCCATCGCGATCTGTCATTCTTACCACGCGCGATCCACCGGTCGGCTTGCGGCAGCGTTGAAGAGGGCCTCCGCATGATCGGCAAGATCTCAGGACGGATCGACCACCGCGGCGCGGACCACATTCTGATCGACGTACGTGGCGTCGGTTATGTCGTGCATTGCTCTGACCGGACACTCGCGGCCTTGCCGCCAGCCGGGGAATCGGCAGCGCTCTACACCGACCTGCTGGTGCGCGAGGACCTTTTGCAGCTCTTCGGGTTCACGACCTTGGTGGAGAAGGAATGGCACCGGCTGCTGATGAGCGTTCAGGGCATCGGGGCAAAGGCTTCCATGGCGATCCTTGGCACGCTTGGCGCCGACGGCGTTTCCCGCGCGATTGCGATCGGCGACTGGAATGCGGTCAAGGCTGCGCCAGGTGTTGGTCCCAAGATCGCGCAGCGCGTGGTCAACGAGTTGAAGGACAAGGCCCCGGCCGTCATGGCAATGGGTAGCGGCCAGAAGGCGACGCCAGTCAAGGACTCGGTCGAAACGTACGGGGTGATCGAGCCGGTCGGGCCGCCGCCCGCCCGTCCCTCGATTGACACGGCGCAGTCAGAGGCGCTGTCGGCCCTGCAAAATCTGGGCTACGGCCCTTCTGACGCGGCCAGGGCCGTTGCCGAGGCTGCCGGGGTCGCGCCGGAGGCCGAGACGCCGGCACTGATCCGGGCTGCCCTGAAACTGTTGGCGCCAAAGGGCTAAGGCATGAGCGAACCGGACCCCACCTTGCGCCCGTTTCCGCAGCCGGAAGACGCGGACCGCGCCCTGCGTCCGCAGTTGCTGGACGATTTCATCGGGCAGCAGGAACTGCGCGCGAACCTCAAGGTATTCATCGAATCCGCCCGCCGCAGGGGCGAAGCGATGGATCACACGCTGTTCCACGGCCCGCCTGGACTGGGCAAGACGACATTGGCACAGATCATGGCGCGCGAACTCGGCGTCGGTTTCCGGATGACTTCTGGCCCGGTTCTGGCAAGGGCAGGTGATCTGGCTGCGATCCTGACCAACCTCGAAGCCCGCGACGTCCTCTTCATCGACGAGATACATCGCCTGAATCCCGCAGTCGAAGAGGTGCTCTATCCCGCGCTGGAGGATTTCGAGCTTGATCTTGTGATTGGTGAGGGCCCGGCGGCGCGCACGGTGCGGATCGAGTTGCAGCCTTTCACCCTGGTAGGCGCCACGACGCGTCTGGGGTTGCTGACAACGCCACTGCGCGACCGATTTGGCATCCCGTCGCGGCTGCAGTTCTACACGGTCGACGAGTTGCACGAGATCGTCACGCGTGGCGCGCGGCTCTTGAACATCCCCGCGGAAACCGATGGCGCGATGGAGATTGCCAAGCGCGCGCGCGGAACCCCAAGGATCGCGGGCAGGCTCTTGCGGCGGGTCGTGGATTTCGCGGTTGTGGAGGGCGATGGACATCTGACGCGGGCAATTGCTGATAATGCGCTTACCCGGCTTGGCGTGGATCACCTTGGTCTGGACGCCGCCGACCGCCGCTATCTTGGTTTGATTGCCGAGAATTATGCAGGCGGCCCCGTGGGCATCGAAACCATCTCTGCCGCCCTGTCGGAAGCCCGCGATGGGTTAGAAGAGGTGATCGAGCCCTACCTGCTGCAACAGGGCTTGATCCAGAGAACGCCGCGCGGAAGGATGCTGGCGCAGAAAGCCTGGTCCCATCTCGAGATGGCGGCGCCAAGCGCACCGGGGCAATCGGATTTGTTTGGAAAATGAGATCTAGGCGGTTGTTCCCAGCATCGGCCGACATAACTCCATCCACCGACGGATGTGGCTAGGGCCCAAGGAGCAGGTTTGACCCCCGATCAGGTACAGGCATTGTTCACCGGCCCGGACCGAGGCTATCATTTCTCTCGCTGGGGGCGGCCGATCGTCCCGATCGTGTTCGGTGTCGAGGATGCGACGCTCGGTGTGGTCAAGGGCGCGATCGAGGCGCTCGTGACCCTTGCGGGGCATCAAATGGCGGAGACCGACCCCGAACTGGGCGTCAACCTGATGGTGTTCTTCCTGCGCGACTGGCATGAACTTGCCGCGGTGCCGAAACTTGACCATCTGTTTCCGGAATTGCCTCAAGTTTTATCCCGGCTTGAGGCGGCCGGAGCTAACCAATACCGGCTGTTTCGCTTTGACAATGAAGGCGGTATCCAGGCCTGTTTCGTCTTCTTGCGGATGGATGCAGAGATGCTGGACCAGTCCGCCGATATCCTCGCCCTTGGCCAGATGGTGCAGGCGATCCTGTGCTGGTCCAAGTCGGCCTTTGAAACGTTGTCACCGCTGGCGCGCCTGCCGAATAGTGGTGCGGTCGTGCTGAAGCCAGAGATTGCCGGTGTCATCAAGGCCGCCTATGACCCGACTCTGCCCATCGCAGCGACGGACCCCTCACATGCGTTGCGGCTTGTCGCACGGATGGAACGGACCACATGAGTCACACTTTCTCATTGCGGGTGTATTATGAAGACACCGATCTGGCGGGGATCGTCTATTATGCCAACTACCTGAAATTCATCGAGCGGGCTCGGACCGAGTTCGTACGCGGCATCGGCATTGACCAGACTGCGCTGAAGGACAGCGATGGCATCGTGTTCGCAGTTCGTAGGGTCGAGGCGGACTATCTGCTTCCCGCACGGTTTGATGACGAGCTGCTTGTCCGAACCACGACCGAGGCAGTTTCAGGAGCACGGGTCGTTCTGATCCAGGAAGTCGAGAAGGCTGGGGCGGTGATGTTCTCTGCGAGGGTAACGCTTGTCGCACTTGACGCCGTCGGTCGGCCAACCCGGCTGCCAGCGAATATTCGCCGACTTCTGGGGTAAGATCGGAAATTTTGCGAGATGACGCGCTTGTGTTGGATTTCCCCTTAAACATCCGTTAATTTGCAGGCAATCAGAGCCGCCGTAAGCGGCCAGGTAACAAGAGCAGGTTAAATGGAAACGGAAACCCTTGCGATGGCGCAGGAGATCGACTTCTCCTTTCTTGCGCTGTTTTTGCGTGCCAGCTTTACCGTCAAGCTGGTGATGATCTTGCTGCTCGTGGCCTCGTTCTGGGCCTGGGCGATCATCGTTCAGAAACACATCAACTTTCGCCGGGCGCGCTCGGAATCCACAGTATTCGATCAGGCCTTCTGGTCAGGCGAGCCTCTGGACGAGTTGTTCGACAAGATCGGTGGCCAACCGTCCGGCGCGTCGCAAAAGATCTTCTCGGCCGGAATGCTGGAATGGCGACGCAGCCACCGGCAGGATGGCGGGCTGATCGCAGGGGCGCAGGCCCGCATCGACCGGTCGATGGACGTGGCGATCGCCAAGGAATCCGAGGATTTGAACAAGGGCCTGCCATTCCTTGCGACAGTCGGGTCCACGGCGCCGTTCGTCGGGCTCTTCGGCACGGTCTGGGGGATCAAGACCGCGTTCGAGGAAATCGCCATCCAACAAAACACCAACCTGGCCGTAGTTGCGCCCGGCATTGCCGAAGCCTTGCTGGCCACGGGGTTGGGCCTCTTGGCTGCAATTCCGGCGGTCATCTTCTACAACAAGCTATCGTCGGACAGCGACCAGATCGTGTCGGGTTACGAGGCATTCGCGGATGAGTTTGCGACCATCCTGAGCCGTCAGCTGGATAGCTGAGATGGGCGCAGGTGTATTGCAGAAATCGGCAGGCGGGCGGCGCGGGCGCCGTCGTGGCAAGTCCCGAGCGATGTCAGAGATCAACATCACTCCGATGGTCGATGTCATGCTGGTCTTGCTGATCATTTTCATGGTCGCTGCACCGCTGCTTACGGTCGGCGTTCCGGTTGAACTGCCGAAAACGGCCGCCAGTGCGCTGCCGACCGAGCAGGAAGAGCCGCTGACCATCACCCTGACGGTGGATGGCACAATGCTCATCCAGGCAACCGAGACGGCGAATGACGAACTGATCCCGAAACTGCGCGCCATCGCGGCAGAGCGGGTGAATGACAAGGTCTTCCTGCGTGCCGACGGTGCCATACCCTATGACCGGGTGATGCAGGTCATGGGTGCGCTGAATGCGGGCGGCTTTCGCAATATCGGCCTTGTGACCGATACCGGCGGACCGACGCTGGACGGGCGCGACGGGTAAATGCGGTGACGCCGAATACCGGCACATATGTCTCGGGCATCGGCCACGGGATACTGATCCTTTGGGCGCTCATTGGCGGCTTTTTCCTGCGCGCCAATGATCCGCTGCCGCTGCAATCGACCGAAGTCTCACTGATGTCGAGCGAGGAGTTCGCGGCCCTGTCGCTTCCCGACGCCAGCCCCGATGTCCCGACGGAAGCGCTGGAAGTGGTCGCCCCCGAACCCGAGGAAGCGGCCCCTGAGATCGCGCCGACGGTCGAAGCAGCCCCCGAAGTTCTAGAGCCCGCCCCAGCGCTCGAGCCGGAGCCGGAACCAGAACCTGCGCCGGCAATTGATGTTCCGGACGATGCGCCGATCTTGCCTGACCCGCCGTCCGAGCAGGCCTCGACCGCCGAACCGACCATTCCGGAGGCCGAGGCGCAGCCCGAACAGGCCCCGCGTGTTGCACCGATCCCGGCGCCCGCTCCTGAGCCCGATGCGGAGATCTCGGAAACGGTAACCCCGGAAGTGGTCCCCGATGCCGAGCCCGAGCCCGAGGTCGAAGTCGTGGTCGAGGAGGCCCCTGCGACGGCGCCGCAGGAAGCCACGACCGAGATCGTCACCGAGGCCGAGAAGCCCTCGGCCCCGACGGAATCCGTTCGCCCCAAGAGCAGGCCGAAACCCCAGACCCGCGTTGCCGAGACACCACCCCCGGAGACCCCCATTGTGCCTGCCGACGCGGTTGCAGACGCCGTCGCGTCAGCCCTTGCCGAAACCACATTTGCTGCCGCGCCTGCGCCTGCCCCCGCCGCGCCCACCGGCCCACCGCTGACAGGTGGCGAAAAGGACGCTCTCAGGGTTGCCGTTCAGCAATGCTGGAATGTCGGATCGCTTTCCACCGACGCCTTGCAGACGACGGTCGTCGTGTCGGTCAACATGTCCCGGGATGCCCGGCCCGAAACCGGCAGCATCCGTATGTTGTCCTTCGAGGGTGGCAGCGAGGCATCGGCTGGGCAAGCCTACGAGGCCGCGCGCCGCGCCATAATACGCTGCGGCGCCAACGGCTATGATCTGCCGGCGGAAAAATTCGCCCAATGGCAGACCATTGAAATGACCTTCAATCCGGAGAAAATGAGGATCAAATGAGATTGCTGAAAGCCCTGACCCTCGCCATATTGTGCCTCGGCGCAGCCATTCCCGCTACAGCACAGGAGCGAAGCGGGCCCTTGCGGATTGAAATCACCGAAGGTGTGATCGAGCCGTTGCCGATTGCCGTGCCAACCTTCATCGCGGAAAACCCGGCAGCTCAAGAATACGCTGACGCCATCGCGCGGGTGATCGCCGCCGATCTGACCGGAACCGGCCTCTTTCGCGAGATCCCGCGAGACGCCTTCATTTCGCGCATCACCAGCTTTGACAGCACGATCCAATATTCCGACTGGAAGGCGATCAACGCACAGGCCGTCGTGACCGGCGCGGTCAGTGCAGCGGGCGACGGTCGGATCACCGTCAAGTTCAGGCTCTTTGACGTCTTTGCCGACGCGCAGCTGGGCGACGGGCTACAGTTCGGTGGCTCGGCTGGCAGCTGGCGCCGGATGGCGCACAAGGTGGCCGACGCTGTCTACAGCCGCATCACCGGCGAAGGCGGCTATTTCGACAGCCGTGTCGTGTTCGTCGCCGAAAGCGGACCGAAGGATGCGCGGCTGAAGCGGCTGGGCGTCATGGATTATGACGGGGCCAATGTGCAGTACCTGACCGACAGTTCCTCGATCGTGCTTGCGCCGCGCTTTTCCCCGACTGGTGACAGGGTGCTCTATACCAGCTACGAAACCGGATCGCCGCGGGTCTTCGTGCTTGATGTCGGAACAGTGCAGCGGCGGGCTCTGGACTTGCCGGCAGAGACGATGACATTCGCGCCCCGCTTTGGCCCCGACGGCCAGACGGTTGTCTTCTCTCTGACCGAGGGCGGCAATTCCGACCTTTATGCCACCAATGTCAACGGCGGCGGCATTCAGCGCCTGACCTCGACGCCGTCGATCGAGACGGCGCCCGGCTTTTCGCCGGACGGCAGCCGGATCGTTTTCGAAAGCGACCGCAGCGGCACGCAGCAACTTTATGTGATGCCGGCTGCAGGCGGCGAACCGACCCGCATCAGCTTCGGTCAGGGGCGCTACGGCACGCCTGTCTGGTCCCCGCGTGGAGACCTGATCGCCTTCACCAAACAGAATGAGGGTCGGTTTCATATCGGCGTCATGCGGGTGGACGGATCGGAGGAGCGGCTGCTGACGGCGTCTTTCCTCGATGAGGGTCCAACCTGGGCGCCGAATGGCCGCGTCATCATGTTCACCCGGGGGACGCAGGGCGCGGGCGGAGAGCCGGCGCTCTACTCGGTCGACATCTCAGGGCGGAACCTACGAAGGGTGCAAACAGAGGGTCCGGCGTCGGATCCGGCATGGTCGCCGCTGCTACAATAGCGTGCATTCCCAAAGCCTGACGAGGCTGCTAGACTGCGCGCAATCGAGCCAATAATGAGAATGGAAAACTCCGGATGAAACTTCACAGCAAGGCAATACTGATGCTGCTGGCGCTCGGACTGGCGGCCTGCACCAATCCCGGCCGCTTCGGCGCGGGCGGCGCCGGTGGAATGGGCAGCGGCGGTATCGACTCCGCAGGTCTCGGCAGCGCCAGCGACCCGTCTTCACCTGCCTATTTCCAGCAAACCATCGGAGACAGGGTGCTGTTTGCTGTTGATCAAAGCACGCTTTCGCCCGAGGCCACGCAGATCCTGACCGGTCAGGCGCGCTGGCTGGCCAACAACACCGAATTCACTGCCCTTATCGAGGGTCATGCCGACGAGCAGGGCACCCGCGAATACAACCTTGCGCTCGGGGCGCGCCGCGCGAATTCGGTAATGGAGTTTCTGGTTTCGCAGGGCGTATCGCCGACACGTCTGAAGACGATCACCTACGGCAAGGAACGTCCCCTGGCGATATGTTCGGACGAAGCTTGTTACTCGCAGAACCGCCGCGCGGTTACGGTGATCGCAGCCGGCGGGCTGGTATGACGGCAGGCTGAACGATGCGGTTTCTGATACTCAGCTTCGGTCTTGTGCTGGCAGCCCTTAATGGGATCAAGGCCAGCGCGCAGGATCATACTCTGGCCGATATAAGGCAGGAGTTGCAGTTTCTCTATGTCGACGTGGAGCGCCTGCGTCGGGAACTGTCGACAACCGGTGCGGCGGGGATCAATACGGTTGGTGCCTCTGCGCTCGAACGTCTGAACCTGATCGAAGCCGAGCTGGTTCGGCTGACATCGAAGACCGAAGAGCTTGAGAACCGCATCAATCAGGTCGTGACCGATGGGACCAACCGCATCGGCGATCTGGAGTTTCGGCTAGTCGAGTTGGAAGGCGGCGATGTCAGCAAGCTGGGTGAAACCACGACGCTAGGCGGCGGAGCGATGCCCGCCCAGGCTGTTGCGAGCCCGGTGATCACCCCATCGGCGACTGGTGGGGCGGAACTCGCCGTTGGCGAGCAATCTGATTTCGATCGGGCGAAGGCGGCGCTCGATTCCGGTGACTTTCGCGGCGCCGCTGACCTCTTTGCGACCTTTACCGAGACTTATACCGGCGGACCGCTGACCGGAGAGGCGCATTACCTGCGCGGCGACGCGCTCGCATCTTTGGGGGATACGACAGGTGCGGCACGGGCCTACCTGGAAAGCTATTCTGGATCGCCAAGTGGTTCACGCGCACCGGATGCCTTGTTCAAGCTCGGGGCGAGTCTGAGCGCACTTGGACAGGTCAACGACGCTTGTGTCACCTTGGGCCAGGTCGCGATCCTTTATCCCGGCGCGGCAGCGGTTGGGCAGGCGCAGACCACGATGCTCTCGCTGGGATGCAGTTAAACGACCACGACGACCGGTTGTCGCAGGTCCTGGATATCGCGCTGAGCCGCGAGACCTTCGACATCGTGGGCATTGCAGTCTCGGGGGGCAGCGACTCGCTTGCCCTTCTGCATCTCATGGCGGAACGGGCCAGGCACTCCGGATTGCAGATCAGGGCAGTGACAGTCGATCACGGCTTGCGGCCAGAGGCCGCCGGGGAAGCTGATTTCGTTGCAGAGCAATGCAAGGCGCTCGGCATCGCGCACACGATCTTGCGATGGCAGGGATGGGATGGGGCCGGCAATTTGCAGGATCAGGCCCGCCGGGCACGCTATCGACTGATGGCCGAGTGGGCAAATTCCGAAGGGATGACTGCAATCGCACTTGGCCATACAGCGGATGATCAGGCCGAGACGGTTCTGATGCGCCTTGCGCGCGGGGCCGGTGTTGACGGGCTGTCGGGGATGGCCGACCGGCGCACGGCGCACAGCGTCGTCTGGCTGCGGCCGCTGCTTCAGGTCCAACGTCAGCAACTGCGCGACTATCTTGTCAGCAAGGGGCTGGGCTGGCTCGACGATCCCAGCAATGAGGACTGCCGCTTTGACCGGGTCAAGGCGCGTCAGGCGCTTGCCGCCCTTTCTCCGCTTGGCATCGGCATTCGCAAGCTGGCCACGGTCGCCTCCAATTTACGCGATGCGCGGAAGGCCCTGGAAATTCAAACGCAGTTCGCCGCCGAATCCCTGGCGACAGTCGACGCCGGGGATGTCGTCTTTGACAGGGCCCGTCTTGCGGCAATTCCGGTCGAGATTGGCCGGCGGCTGATGCGGCACGCCACGAAATGGGTGAGTTCGGCGGAATACGGTCCCAGGGGAATTAGCCTGGTTGACGCATATGCGGCGGTCTTACGGGGCCGAGACGTCACGCTGCATGGCTGTCACCTGCTGGCGTCAGGCTCCGACATTCGCGTGACACGTGAATACCAGGCTGTCAGGGAAGAGGAAGCGGCGATCGGTGCCGTCTGGGACCACCGCTGGCGAATTTCCGGACCTGAAAACAAGGGCTTATCCATTCGTGCCTTGAGCGAGGCGGGATTGCGGCACTGCCCCGACTGGCGCGATTCGGGACGCCCTCGGGTCAGCCTTTTGGCAGGTCCCGCCGTTTGGCGCGGCGACCAGCTTCTCGCCGCGCCGCTGGCGGGCAGGGCTGAGGGTTGGTCAGCGGCGCTTATCCACCCGGCAAATCATTTCAACAGAACGATCATATCGCATTGAACTGCCGGGATTGTTCCTTATTTTAGACAGGTGGCCGCTTCAAAGCAGTACGGCCAACCGAATTTCGAGGAGATATCCTTTGGGTAACGCGCGCAATATCGCCTTCTGGGTCGTGCTGTTTCTGCTGATCCTGGCGCTGTTCAACCTGTTCAGCGGTGGCCAGTCGGCGATGTCATCCCGGTCGATCAGCTATTCCGACTTTGTCGAGGCCGTAGATGCGGGCGACGTGACCAACGTCACGCTGGACGGTGAGAAGGTGATGTTCCGGGGCCGTGACGGCCAGGACTACGTAACGATCAAGCCGGAAGGTTCGGAGATTGCCGACAAACTTATCGATCAGGGCGTCGCGGTGAATGCCAAGGCACAGGAACAGTCCGGCTTCACGACGGTACTGATGACCTTCCTGCCCTTCATCCTGTTGATTGGCGTCTGGATCTATTTCATGAACCGGATGCAGGGCGGC
Source organism: Paracoccaceae bacterium (assembly GCA_041633555.1). Lineage (GTDB taxonomy): Bacteria > Pseudomonadota > Alphaproteobacteria > Rhodobacterales > Rhodobacteraceae > JAHEAO01. The sequence goes on from JBFKFZ010000009.1 coordinate 52,347, forward strand.
GGGCGCGGCGGGGCCATGGGCTTTGGCAAATCCCGAGCCAAGCTTCTGACCGAAAAGCATGGCCGCGTGACCTTCGATGATGTCGCCGGCATCGACGAGGCCAAAGAGGAGCTCGAGGAAATCGTCGAGTTCCTGCGTAACCCGCAGAAATTCAGCCGCCTTGGCGGCAAGATCCCGAAAGGCGCTCTCTTGGTTGGCCCTCCGGGAACCGGTAAGACGCTTCTGGCCCGCGCTATTGCCGGCGAGGCAGGGGTGCCGTTCTTCACAATCTCCGGGTCTGATTTCGTCGAGATGTTCGTCGGTGTCGGTGCGAGCCGGGTCCGCGACATGTTCGAGCAGGCCAAGAAGAATGCGCCCTGCATCGTCTTCATTGACGAGATCGACGCTGTCGGCCGGTCGCGTGGCGTTGGCTATGGGGGGGGCAATGACGAGCGCGAGCAGACGCTGAACCAACTCCTGGTCGAGATGGACGGCTTCGAGGCCAACGAGGGCATTATCATCGTTGCGGCAACTAACCGACCCGACGTTCTGGACCCGGCACTGTTGCGCCCTGGTCGTTTCGACCGACAGGTTCAGGTGCCGAACCCCGACATCAAGGGCCGCGAGAAGATCCTTGGCGTCCATGCCCGCAAGGTTCCGCTCGGTCCCAATGTCGACCTGCGCATCATCGCCCGCGGCACGCCAGGTTTTTCGGGCGCCGATCTGGCCAACCTGGTGAATGAGGCGGCGCTGAGGGCGGCGCGGATCGGCCGCCGATTCGTGACGATGGACGATTTCGAGAATGCCAAAGACAAGGTAATGATGGGCGCCGAGCGGCGCAGCATGGTCATGACCGAGGATGAGAAGAAACTGACCGCCTATCACGAGGCGGGCCATGCCATTGTCGGCCTGAACGTGCCGCAGCATGACCCGATCCATAAGGCCACCATCATTCCGCGCGGCCGTGCGCTGGGACTTGTCCTGTCGCTGCCCGAACGGGACCAGCTATCGGTGACGATGGTCAAGTACAAGTCCAAGATCGCCATGGCGATGGGTGGAAAGGTGGCAGAGGAACTGACCTTTGGCCCCGAAAACGTGACCTCGGGCGCGGCGTCCGACATCCAGCAGGTTAGCAAGATCGCCCGCGCGATGGTGACTCAATTCGGCATGTCCGACCGGCTCGGCAATATCGACTATGCCAACGAGCGCGAGAGCTATCTGGGGCCCTATGGAGGGGGAACCAACCACGCCCAGTCAACCCAGAAGCTAATTGACGAGGAAGTCCAGAAGATCGTTGACGAAGGCTACGAGACGGCGAAACGTATCCTCACCGAGAAGAAGGACGACCTGGAACGGCTGGCCCAAGGGTTGCTGGAATATGAGACGCTGACCGGGAACGAGATCACCAAGGTGATTGCCGGTGAGCCACTCAGCCGTGGCGATGACGAGGATGATACGCCGGATCAGGGCAATGCGCCTTCGGTCACGGCGATCCCGAAGACCAAGCCCAAATCCAAATCTTCCGATAGCGGTCTTGAGCCTGAACCAACGGCCTGACGAAGTCTCCACGAGACGAAAACCCCGAAACCGAAGCCCGGTTTCGGGGCTTTCATTTGGACAATGGCTGAGTTCCGAACTCATTCGCTTGCATTGGACGCAGGGTGGAAGCTAAGTCGCTCCTGTTGCAACCAACGCAGGGAACCCGGATGCCGGCGCTTCTGCCCACGGAATTCTACGGACGGATAACCTGGCTCGGCCTCGTGTCCGATCGCGACGCCAGCTTGAAATCGCAGACCCTGTCCGAGGCCTTCGCGAGCTTTGCCGGCTTCGCGGGAGAGGCGCATGGCGGGTTGACCCGGCCCTCGGACAGCCGGGTTCTGTCGCAATATCCGCGCGACACCGAGATCCGCAATGTTCGCCAGTTCTCCATTGTCAGCGCCGAGGACCTCGCGGTGATCGCAAGGGACATGGGGCTGCCCGGGATCGCGCCGGACTGGATGGGTGCGTCGATCGTCATCGAGGGCATTCCGGATTTCACGTTGTTACCTCCGTCTTCGCGGCTACAGACCCAGGATGGAACGACCCTGACCGTGGATATGAAGAACCGCCCCTGCAATCTGGTTGCGCGGGTGATCGAAGACGAAAGGCCTGGATTTGGAAAGCGATTCAAGGCAGCGGCAGAAGGGCGCCGCGGCGTAACAGCCTGGACCGAAAGGGAGGGGCCACTGCGCGTCGGCGACACTGTCAGACTGCATGTTCCCGATCAACCGGCCTGGCCCCACCTGGAGGCCGGCCGAAGCACCGCCGTCCAGAAGTGACGAGGTTCTGGGGCGGACAATTGCACCAACTCGATTTCCGCCGATTCCGGAACCGCATATGTCGGAATTGCTGCTGTATTTCTGCCCGTCGGCCTCTAAACCGTGACGGACAACCAGAAGGCCGGACCTTGGCTGACCAAGGTGGCATACGCATCATGTGCTGTTAGCCTCGCGGTCAATATGATAAAGGAAGAGGGACCACATGACAGCAACGATCATCGACGGCAAAGCGTTCGCGGCTGAAGTCCGGGGCAAGGTTTCAGCCCATGTTGCGCGATTGAAGGCTGATCATGGTCTGGTGCCCGGTCTGGCGGTCGTGCTGGTCGGCGAGGATCCGGCAAGTGAAGTCTATGTCCGCTCGAAGGGCAGGATGACCGTCGAGGTTGGAATGAAGTCGGTCGAACACAAGCTGGCGGCAGACACTTCTGAATCCGACCTGTTGGAGCTGATCCAGAAACTTAATGAAGACACGTCGATCCACGGTATTCTTGTCCAGTTGCCGCTGCCCAAACACCTGAACGAGGACCTGGTGATCAACTCCATCGACCCCGCCAAGGATGTCGACGGGTTTCACATCTCGAATGTCGGATTGCTCGCCACCGGGCAGAAATCGATGGTGCCGTGCACGCCGCTCGGCTGCCTGATGATGCTCCGCGATCACCACAAAGACTTGTCGGGGCTCAACGCCGTCGTGGTTGGTCGCTCGAATATCGTCGGCAAGCCGATGGCGCAGTTGCTGCTTCGTGACAGCTGCACCGTGACGATCGCCCACAGCCGCACGAAGGGGATTGAGGCGCTGTGCCGTGCCGCAGACATACTCGTGGCAGCAGTTGGCCGGCCAGAGATGATCACCGGCGATTGGGTGAGGCCGGGCGCAACGGTGATTGATGTCGGCATCAACCGGATCGAGCGCGACGGCAAGACCAAGCTGGTTGGCGACGTGGAATTCGAAAGCGCGGCGAAGATTGCGGGCGCCATCACGCCGGTGCCGGGCGGTGTCGGGCCGATGACCATCGCCTGCCTGCTGGCCAACACGCTGACCTCGGCTTGCCGCGCAAATGGCCTTGACGAGCCGGAAGGGCTGACCGCCTGATTGCAGGAGGCCAATCGATTTCCGCGGTCGAACCAGATGGTTTGTCGTCGGCTCGGTGTTCGCGCGTCAGCCGGCGCATGAAGCGCACGAGGAAAAAGACGGGAATCGACGAGGCCGGTCTCCAGAATGAACCACTACGGGCAGGCCCAGCCTGGTCTTAGCTGGTCGGAATCATCGTGCCCTGCAGCAGTGCCACGATCGTCTCTTTATCGTTTGAGCGGGCAAGCACTTCTGCGCTCACGACGATCAGCCGGCGGCCCGGCTTCACGACCCGCCCCCTGGAGATCAGCAGTTCGCCACGTGCTGGGGCGAGCAGGTTGATCTTCATCTCGACGGTCAGAACTTCGTCCTTCTCCTCCATCAGCGACAAAGCGGCATAACCTGCGGCGCTGTCCCCAAGGGCAAAGGTCAGACCGGCATGGGCGAAGTCATGTTGCTGCCGGTGCGCCGGCAGAATAGGCGCGATGATGGTGCAGGCGCCGGGGTCTATCTCGCTCAGTTCGGCGCGAAAGGTCTGCATCAGTCTTTGCCGGGCAAAGCTCTGCCGTACCTTTTCGGCATAGGCTGCAAAGCGGGCTTGATGTTTCATGGACGGGCTCCCCGATCTCTTGGCATGGGAATGCAAACCGGATTCGTGCCGGTAAGAATAGCGTGCGCTTTCGGGGACATGAGAGACGACAGCGGTTGCGACGTGCAAAGCAGGCCTCCGGTATAGGTGCCGTAGGAGGGGAGGATCAGCCTGTCCTCATCGTAAAGAAAGCATGCGCGGCTGATGGTGCGGCCGCGGGCCTGCACGGTCGCCTTGGGGTGGTAATGGCCCGAGATCTCCCCGTGCGTTCTTTCCCGAGTGATGTGGCGAAAGGTCAGCGGCGGGGCGGCCAGCTCCGACAGATGCGAGCCTGCGAGTCCGGTTGGCCCGGCATCGTGGTTGCCCTCGATCCAGATCCAGCGCCGCCCGGCCTGCAGTCGCGTGATCCAGAGACTCGCGGCTTCGGTCAAGCTCTCCGCCGCTATTAGATCATCGAAACTGTCGCCGAGGCAGACCACGGTTTGCGCCCGCGTGAGCTGGATGTCCGCGTCCAGCCGGGCAAGCGCATCTTCTGTCTCGTATGGCGGCAGCATCGGGCCGCCTCGCCGGGCCACGCGCTCCGACTTGCCGAGATGCAGATCGGAAACGGTCAGCAGACTGCCCGATTGCCACCAGAGCCCGCCGGATGGCAGGGCGGTGAGCGTCGTTCCGGCAAATGGAAAGTCGAAGTTGTTCATTTTTTGTTCTTGCCTCTCGACCGCGGCGATTGCAAGCCTCATGCGATGCCTGCCGCGGCCATCAGCGATGCCGCCTCTTCGGCCAGCAGGCGCTCGGTCGCGGCACCGTGGATGGGAACCTTGCTGACCTCCAAAAGAAGCGGTGCCGCAAGCGGCGTGACATGATCAAGCGCGATGTGATCCACGCGGCCGGCAGTGCGGCGCAGCATGTCTTCGATCCGGCCGAAATCGACGAGGCCCTTCTTCGCTTCTTCCCGGGTGATCTGCAGCAAGAGGTGATCGGGGTCGTATTTCAGCAGAGTGTCGTAAAGGATGTCGGACGAAAACGCTGTCTGACGGCCGGATTTCTTGCCGCGCAGGCTCTTGCGGTCGATCAGCCCTGCGATGGTGGCCGACGCGCGGAAGGTCCGTTTCATCACCGCATTGCCGCTCAACCACGTCTCGAAGGCGTCGCGCAATGTGTCCGGTTCCAGAAGCGGCGCCGCGTCGGTGACCGGGTCAAGGGCCCAGATCAGCGTGGCGTAATCGGTGGCCACGAAGCCCAACGGGTGTAGGCCAAGCGCCTCCATCCTTTGTGTGACGAGCAGTCCGAGCGTCTGCATCGCGTTTCGTCCGGCAAATCCGTAGATGCAGGTATGGGCGCGCCCGTCATGCGGAAAGCTCTCGACCAGAAGGCGATCGGGCTCTGGCAGGCGCGACACTTCGCGTTGAAGATGCAACCACTCGGCTGTGTGGCGCGGCAGGTCGGGCCAGTTCGGCTGCCGAAACATCCTCAGAATGCGCTCGGACAGCTGGGTGGAGGTCGCGAACTTGGTCCCCATGAAAACCGCGAACTTCGGTTTCCGCCCGGGATCCTTGCTGACCTCGACAGCCATCTCGCGCAGGTTCTCGTAGCGCACGACCTGACCTCCGATGACAAAAGTATCGCCGGGGGTAAGCGTGGCCGCGAAGGCTTCTTCGACCTCGCCTAATGGAACACCGCCCATGCGGTTCTTCAGCCGTACCTTGAGAGTGTCCGTGTCCTGTATCGTACCGATATTCATGCGAATTTTCCGCGCAAGACGCGGATCGCGCAGTTTCCATCGGCCATCGGATAGCTGTTGCAACCTTTGCCAGCGATCATAGGCCCGCAATGCGTATCCACCGGTCGCGGCGAATTGCAGGCAATCCTCGAATTCAGCGCGGGTCAACCGGGCATACGTGCCCGCCGTCGTGACTTCCTGATAGAGCCTGTCCGCCGCGAACGGTCCGGCGCAGGCGGTGATCATGATCTGCTGGCAGAGCACGTCACGCGGCCCCGGTCCGCGAGGATCGCCGTCGAGGTCATGTTCATTCACGGCTTGCAGCGCAGCGACGCATTCAACCACCTCGAACCGGTTGGCAGGAACAAGAAGCGCCTTGGAAGGAGCGTTGTAGCGATGATTTGCCCGACCGATCCGTTGCACGAGCCGCTTGACGTTCTTGGGTGCACCAATTTGGATCACCAAGTCCACGTCGCCCCAATCGATGCCCAGATCGAGACTGCCTGTGCAGACGATGGCGCGCAGTTCGCCCCGAACCATGGCCGCTTCGACCCGCTGTCGCTGTTCGCGATCGAGTGACCCATGATGGATGCCGATTGGAAGATTGTCGGTATTGGCGTGCCAGAGGTTGTGGAAAAAGATCTCGGCCTGTGCCCGCGTATTGTGGAAGATCAGCGTCGTGCGGTGCTTGCGGATTTCGGCCAGTACGGCGGGGATGGCGTGCCTGGCCCCGCCACCGGACCAGGGCGGATATTCCTCGGTTTCCAGCATCGCGATATCCGGATCGGGCCCGGGATCGGCCAGCAGGATCTCGCAGGGATCAGGATGTTTCGCCAGATAGCGCGCGATGGCCGCAGGATCTTCCACCGTGGCCGACAGGCCGACACGGCACAGGCCCGGGCAGAGCGATTGCAGTCGGGCGAGGCCGAGCATCAGTTGATCGCCGCGCTTGCTTTCGGCCAGCGCATGGATCTCGTCCACCACAACCCGCTTCAGCCCAGCAAACATGCGCGGCGCGTCTTCGTGGCTGAGCAACAGGGCCAGAGATTCGGGCGTGGTCAGCAGGATATGCGGCGGATCGGCGCGCTGGCGTTTCTTCTGCGCAGCGCTGGTATCGCCGGTGCGATCCTCGACCCGTATTGGCAGGCCGATCTCGGCGATGGGGGTCGACAGGTTGCGGCGGATATCGGCGGCGAGCGCCTTGAGCGGCGAAATATAGAGCGTGTGAAGCCCCTCGTGCCGACGGTTTGCCAGTTCTGCCAGCGTCGGCAGGAAACCGGCCAGCGTCTTGCCGCCGCCGGTAGGCGCGATCAGCAAGAGCGCCGGCGCATCGGCGCGATCCAGCATCGCCTGCTGATGAGGATGAATCGACCAGCCACGGCGGGTGAACCAATCGGCAAAGGAGGCGGGCAGGGGGGCCATGTCCGCAATCTAGGGTGCATCGCGGGCGGGTAAAAGCGCGGCCTATCGGGGCCGTGGTTTGAGCGACAGGATCGCCTGCCGAACTGCGTCAACCAGCGAAGTGTCAGTTCCCTCTGACGCGGCGTCGAGTGCGCTTTCGATGTCCTTGTCGAGGATCCCGTTCGTGTTGTCGCAGGCAAACGCGATCCGTTCAAAGCACGAGGCAAACCAGTTCTGTCCGGACGAGGTGTCGATCAGATCGAGAAGCCGCCGCTCGTCGAACGCTTTGGTGCGAAGGGCGGCCAGCATCAGTGTACGATCGTCTCTTCCTTGACGAACATGTTCGCCCAGGCGCGATTGATCAGCTCTGGGGTCATCTGGTAAGGGATGCCCTCAAACTCGCAAATCGCGATCATCTGGTCGATCAGGAAGATCGGCTGGTAGTTGGCGTAAACATTGTCGATCGTCGGATATTTCTTGCGGATCAGATGCATCATCGCTTCTTCGTTCAGCGGCATCTTGCGCTTCTTCGCGACCATGGCGAAGATCTTCAGGTAATCCTGCTGGCTCGGACCGTCGATCTTGATCTTGAAGAAGATCCGGCGCAATGCGGCCTTGTCGAAGATCTCGTTCGGATGGAAGTTGGTCGAGAAGATCACGAGCGTATCGAATGGCGTCTCGAATTTCTCGCCTGATTGCAGTGCCAGGATGTCTTTTGCCTCTTCGAGGGGAACGATCCAGCGGTTGATCAGGGCCTGCGGCGGTTCGGCCTGTCGACCAAGGTCGTCGACGATGAAGACCCCGCCCGTCGATTTCAATTGCAGCGGCGCCTGGTAGGTCCGGGAAGTCGGGTTGTAGACCAGATCCAGCATGTCAAGCGAAAGCTCGCCGCCGGTGATTACCGTAGGTCGGTTGCAGAGCACGTACCGGCGGTCATAGCGGTTTGAGGTGCGGCGCAGGCTGTTCGGATCATCGACCAGATCCTCGGCGATCGTGTGGACGATCGGATCGTAGACAGTGATCACCTGGCCGGAGTACTCGATCGCCCTCGGGACGAAGATGTTGTCGCCGAGCGCATCGCGGATGCCGTTCGAGATCGAGGACTTACCGTTGCCCGGTGGGCCGTACATCAAGATCGACCGGCCGGCGCTCACCGCAGGTCCTAGATGATCAACGAGTTCGCCCGGCAGGATGAGATGGCCCATCGCGCCCAGCAGCTGCTGCCGGGTCACTTGGATGTTGCGAATCGACTGGCGCTTGACCTGCTCGGCATAGGTCGTCATCGGAATCGGCATCGCGCCGTAATACTCCGACTGTGACAGCGCATCGAGCGCGCGCGCTTTGCCTGCATCCGAAAGCTGATACCCCATCTCGCCGCCGGAATTGGCATGCAGGGTACCTGTCGCTTCGACCAGCCTCTGGTTGCGGGCACGATCGATGAGTTCCTGGGTCACGTTGACCGGCAGACACATGACGCGAGCCAGTTCCGTCACCTGATCGAGGTTCATCCGGAACATGGTCTTGAGCAGGATGTCACGCATCATGACCTGCGACAGACCCGTATCTTCTAACTCACGCGGGGCGGGCGGGGCCAGTACGGCGGAAGCATGCATATTCATCGGACAACCAGTCTCTCGTCGTTGTTATTGTTGCATTTCCACAGCCACGCCGGAATTCGTCGCGAACCCCGTGGTGCCGGTTTTGCGTTGCCCCTCCAGACCCTGTAGCTTGTCCCAAAATGAATGAGGGCAGTCATGAGCAGGGCCAATCCATCAGTTATGTTTGGCTTTTTTGTGGCGGTAATCGTTGCAATCTGTGGAGTGTCGCTGCTGAAGGGCGGCGTCTATATCGGCAAGCATGAAGGTGACACTCTGCATATGTTGCAGATCGTCTTTCGCATGGCGATGGGGGAGTGGCCGCACCTCGATTTCATGACCCCCATCGGCGCCCTGGCCGCCGCCCCGATCGCGCTTTTCGTCACACTGGGATTCGGAGCGGGAATGTCGTTCCTGCTGGCGCAAGCCCTTGTCGCGGTTGTGCTTTTGTTGCCAGTCTGGTGGGCTGCATGGAGCCGGCTTCCGGGCTTGCTCGCCTATCTTTTCGGGCTGATCGTACTGGTCTTGGTGGCCGCCCTTGTACATGGCGAGACCGAACGCAGCATCTCGCTATCGATGCATTATAACCGATGGGCCTGGGCCGTCAGCTTCGTAGCCATGACGCTCGCCGTCTTGCCCAATCGGGGCGCACCACGTCCGCTTGCAGACGGTCTTGCCATCGGCCTTGCTATGGCCGCGCTCGTCATGCTCAAGGTTACCTATTTTGCATTGTTTTCGCTGCCCCTCGCGCTCGCACTCCTATTGCGCGGTTCGACCATGGCCCTGTTCGTTGCGTTCGTGACGGGCGCGGTGATCGCGGGCCTGATCACACTGGCGGGCGGGACAGCATTCTGGTTGGCCTATCTCGGCGATCTGCTGATGGTTGCCCAGTCAGAGATTCGGCCGGCCCCCGGCGATGCTTTCAGCGCAGTGGTCGGCGCGCCCGCCTACATCGCCGGCTCGATCGCCCTCATAGCAGGCGTCGTCCTGTTGCGACAGGGCCACGACAAAATCGGCGGCCTCGTGCTGCTGCTGCTGACGCCAGGCTTCTTCTTCGTCACCTATCAGAATTTCGGAAACGACCCGCAATGGCTGCTGTTTCTGGGCGTGCTGCTGCTTGCATCGCTGCCCAAGTCCGGTCTTCGCAACGGATTTGGGTGGGAAGTCAGGCAGGCGCAGATCCTGACCGCTACCGTCGCCATGGCACTGGCAGCGCCGTCGTTCCTCAATCTCGCCTACAGCCCTTTCCGGCATTTCGCGATGGATGTGTCCGGCTATACGCCGATGCTGCCAAGTTCCGGCCCACATAACGATATGCGCGCGACCCGGTTGCGCGGCGCTCACGTCGTCGCGCGCTCGCCCTTGGATGGTCCCGATACTGAATTTGCGTCCTATGCCGAGGTGGCGCGGCTGGAGGAGCCGCTGGTGTTTCACGGAACAACGCTTCCTGATTGCGAGGTTCAGTTCGGGCATCCGGCCTATTTCGAGACGATCACCAGAGATCTGGACGAGGCAGGGCTTGCCGCCGGCAAACAGATTCTGGCGGCGGATCTCTTTTCAAGCTACTGGCTCTACGGCGCGCTGAAGCCGCTCAAGAACGGCGCACCATGGCACTATGGCGGGCTGCCGGGATTCGAGAATGCCGACTACTTGCTGGTGCCGCTTTGCCCCATCGTAGCCGCGTCCCGTCGGGCGATCCTGAAGGAGGTGGAGAAGGCGGGAATTACGATGAACGAGGTGCGGCGCACGCGGCTTTATATCCTCTATCAACGGGGCTAGGCGCCGAAGAGGACGCCCGACAGCAGATAGAAGCTCAGCGCTCCGCCCAGGGCCAGGCCCATGGGAAAGTCGGATTTCGACCAGGAGACCCAATCAGGTGTCCGCGCTCGAAACGAGTCAGAGCGCCGGAACAGTCGATGCGTGATCACCGCCGCCACGACGACCGATGCGAGCAGTGGCAGAAACGTCCCGATGTCGCCGTATGCGACGAAAGGAGCCATGGCGGCCGCAAACTTGGCGTCGCCGGCCCCAATGCTGCCAATCAGGTTCAACAGGAAGCCGATCACTAGTATTGCAAACAAATGCAGCCAGCGGCTTGCATATTCGTCGAGGGGCAGCGCGACCAGGCCGATCACCAGGAACACCAGTGTTAAAGCCAGCACCGCCATGTTGGGAATCTTCATGTATTTCATGTCATTCCACGCCACCCAAATCGAGATGGGTAGCGCGAAAGGCAGAAACCAAAGCGCGGCAAAACTGGTCAGCGCCATGTTCAGTTGGTGGCGCTCTGGTCCAGCGCGCGGAGGCTGCGCTCGGCGGCTTCGAAATACTGGGGATGGGTATCCACGGCTTCCTGCAACAGACCGCGTCCCATCGTGACATCGCCCTGTTTGATCGCCGCCAGCGCCATCGTGTGCAACAGCTGTGCTCGCTCTGTCTGGGTCATCGAGACGATCGGCAGATCGTACTTACGCTGTGCGCCCCGCGCGAGAACGATGTTGTTCTTGGCCGTGAACATCGACGGCTCATAGCGGAGCGCCTCGAAGAACAGCTTCTCTGCTTCCGCATAGGCGCCGCGGGTCAGCTTCGAGTAGCCCCAGTTGTTCAACACGCCAGATGGCTTCGTGGTCAAACCTACGGCGGTTTCATAAAAGCTGTCGGCTTTTTTCCATTCCTTGTTGCTGTCGGCGATCATCGCCTCAAGCCGGTACCGCTTGAAGGTTTCGTAAGTGGGCGGGACCTTGTCCAGCTCGGACTCCGCCCTGTCCCAGTTGCTTGTGCGGATCAACGCATCGGCATATTCGACGCGATCATTGCTATTCGCTTCGGGATGGGTGTTCACCTTGGCCCAGACGCCGACTGCCTCGGTCGGCTTTTTGGCGCGGATCAGCGATTTAGCAAGACCTCTCTGAATGTCGATTCGGTCGGGATTATCGGCGGCGGTGCGCTGGAAATAGGCGACCGCCTCATCAGGGTCGGCAGCGGCCAGCATCACGTCGTTCAGATTGCTTTCGTCGATGACGTTGACATTCTTGATCGCGCGCTCGACATCGGCATTCTTGTCGCATGCCGAAAGGGCGACTGCGCCGCCAAGGCACAGCGAAATGAGTCTAAGTTGGCGCATTTGCCTGCGTCCTCTGCTGCTCTGCCCATTCGCTTGTTTTTATTGTGTCGACAGAAGGACGTATTCGCTGCGTCCCCGCCGCACGAGTGCGAACGTGCTGTTATCCTGTTCAGCATAGCTGGAGGATTCCAGTTTTGCGATAGCCAAGCGCAGATTCTCGCGGATTTCGGCACTTTCGCCACTGTCCAGAGCAAAGGCCGTGCGGAACACCCGCTCCGCCTCTCCGATGCTCCCCCGCTCCATCAGGACCACGCCGAGGTTGTTCCATGCGGGCACGAATGTCTCGTCCTGCTTCAGGGCCTGACGCAACAGCGTTTCCGCCTGTCCCAGCCGGCCGAGCTTGAGGTTGGCAGAGCCGAGAGCCGACAGCACATCCACGTTGATGCCCTGCTCGCCGCCGGCGCGCAGGTAGGCCTTGAGCGCCAGCTCGGCTTCACCGGCCTGCATCAGCCGGTGACCGACGATCAGGCCATCGACCGTGTCCTCGCCGACAGCAACGCCGGAAGGGGCGTAAGGGCTGTCCGGCAGCGAGCGAAGGCCGCCTGCAGAACTGCAAGCGGCCAGCAACCCAAAGGAGAGTAGCACCAGGTGGCGAATATTCATCACATCAGAAGTTCGCTTTGCCCAATGTTACGGCGATCTCGTAGATCGACGGCCCGATCAGAATGATCAGCAATGGCGGGACCGTCAACATCATCGTCGCCAGAGTCATCTTCGTGGGCAGCGTATTGGCCTTTTCTTCTGCGCGCATCACCCGCTTGTCACGCATTTCTGCGGCATAGACCCGAAGCGCTTCGGCCACCGAGGTACCGAAGGTCGCCGACTGGATCAGCACGGTAACGAAGCTGGCTACGTCGGGAACGCCGGCGCGTTCGGACATGTCACGCAACACCGAAACCCGGTCCTTACCGGCCTTCATCTCGTTCGCAACGATCTCGTACTCATCGGCCAGGGCCGGAAAGCCCGCGCGGATCTCCTTGGATACGCGAATGATCGACTGGTCCATCGACTGTCCAGCCTCGACGCAGACCAGCATCATGTCAAGCGAATCCGGGAAGCCATTGACGATCTGTTCCTGACGCTCCTGCTGCCGCTTCGTCACCCAGTATTTGGGCAGGTAATACCCCACGAGAGCAGGCGCGAGGATCGAAATGATGATGGACCGCGTCGATGGATCGCCGGTCGCAGTCTGGTAGAGCGCGATCGCAATGCCGACCAGCAGCAAAACCGAACCGAGGGCGAACTGAATGAAATAGAAGGTCCGGACAGCGTGTTTGGAGCGATAGCCGGCCTGAAGCAGCTTCAGCTTGATGGCAGAAAACTGCTCGGCGTCCTGCGGTTCGAGGAAGTTGGAATATTTCTCCAGCTTGTCCTTCTTGGATGAAGACCGCAGAGCCTTGGTCTTGTCCGTCGGGGCGGAGTTGCTGCGAGACTGGTCTTTCAGCTTGTCCAGCGGATCGACATTCTTTTTCAGAAGGACCGGTAGAGTCAGCAGCACCAGGAACATACCCAGGATGCCAACCGCAAGCAGCGGACCGAAGGGGCCGAGCTGATCCGTCAGAAGTTGCTTGGCGTTTTCCATCATTTCCATGGTCTTATACCTTGATGTTCACGAGGGTGCGCATGACGAAGATGTTGACCACAAGAAAGGCCGCGACAACCAGACAGGCCGGGATGAAATAGGCCGTCGTCTTGACATCGTCATAGTAATTCGGCTGGATCACGTTGATGCCGACCAGTGCCGCGATCGGGAAGATCGACAGGAACATGCCGGACCATTTCGCTTCGGCGGTAATCGCTTTGACCCGGCGAAAAAGCTTGAATCGCGAGCGGATGACCTTTGACAGGCCGTCCAGGATCTCTGCCAGGTTACCGCCTGACTGCTGCTGGATCGTGACGGCGACGGCAAGGAAGCGCAGATCCTGCATGTCCAGCCGCTCGGCCATTGCCTTGAGCGCTTCGCCGACATCCCGCCCATAGGCGGATTCGTCGGAGATAACACCCATTTCAGAGGCCAGGGGATCTGGCACTTCCTTCGAAACGATGGTCAGGGCCGATGAGAACGGATGACCGACGCGAAGCGAACGCACCATCAATTCCACTGCGTCCGGCAATTGTTCCTCGATCATCGCCAGTCGTTTCTTGGCCTTGTTGTTGACCCAGACGAAGACCCCGCCAACGCCCATGGCAGCCGAAATGACCAGCCTTATCGGCAAGCTCGCCGAAGTTCCGAAGGTCAGGCCGACAAAGGCCACGACCCCGAGGACCACCATAATGATGATCAGCTGCGATGGCGTGAAGGCGATGTTCGCCTTTTGGGCGCGGGTCGCGAGGATAGAATAAAGCGGGATGCCGCGGGCCTTCATGTGCTGGCCCATCTCCTTGCGGAGTTGTTCCAGGACCTGTTCCCGACCGGCGCCCTTCTCGAGCATCTCGAGACGCCGGTTCACACGGTTGTTCAGGCTAATCGACTTGCCGAAAACGGTCAGGTAGATGCCCTCGACAAGGACGATTATGGCGACGAAGATCAGGCCATAAATGAGAGGTTCTGCGCTTATTACCATGGCCGATCAGTTCCCGTTGAATGGTTCGAAGATGGTCGAAGGAAGATCATAGCCCCACATCCGGAATCGTTCAGAAAAGTTCGAGCGGACGCCGGTGGCCGTGAAGTGGCCGATGATCTTGTTTTCCGGTGTCAGGCCAACCCGTTGATATCGAAACACTTCCTGCATCGAGATCACGTCGCCCTCCATCCCGGTAATTTCGGTGATCGAGGTCATTCGGCGGGAGCCGTCCTGCAAACGGCTGGCCTGCACGATCAGGTTCACAGCCGATGCGATCTGGGCGCGGACCGCCTTGATCGGCATCTCGATGCCGGCCATTGCGATCATGTTCTCAAGGCGCGATACGCCGTCGCGCGCGCTGTTGGCGTGGATCGTGGTCATTGAGCCATCGTGGCCGGTGTTCATCGCCTGAAGCATGTCGATGACCTCCTCGCCGCGGGTCTCACCCACAATAATCCGGTCAGGACGCATCCGAAGGGCGTTCTTTAGACAGTCCCGCTGCGAAACCGCGCCCTTGCCTTCGACGTTGGGCGGGCGGCTTTCCATCCGGCCGACATGGGTTTGCTGCAGCTGAAGTTCAGCTGTATCCTCGATCGTCAGAATGCGCTCTGAATCGTCGATGAAGGAGGACAGAGCGTTCAGCGTTGTCGTTTTCCCGGAACCGGTGCCGCCCGAGACGATGATATTGAGGCGGGTTGCAACAGCGGCTTGCAGATACGCGGCCATTTCCTCGGTAAAGGCGCCGAACTTGACGAGGTCGTCAATCGCCAGCTTTTCTTTCTTGAACTTACGAATGGAGACCAGCGAGCCGTCAACCGCGATTGGCGGCACCATCGCGTTGAAGCGCGAACCGTCAGCCAGGCGGGCGTCGACATAGGGGTTGGATTCGTCCACGCGGCGACCCACGGCGGACACGATCTTGTCGATGATGCGCAGAAGATGGCGCTCATCCTTGAAAGTGATGTCGGTGAGTTGCAGCTTGCCGGCACGCTCGACAAAGATCTGCTGCGGTCCGTTGACCAGAATATCGTTGACCGTGTCGTCCTTGAGCAACGTCTCAAGCGGACCAAGACCGGTCACCTCGTCAAACAGGTCCTGGTTCAGCGCGGCCCGTTCCTCTCGGTTCAGAACGATCGCCATGTCTTCCAGCGCTTCACCGGCAATTGCCGAGATCTCAGAGCGCAGATCGTTTTCTGTCGCGGTTTCAAGGGCAGAGAGGTTCAGGTTGTCGAGAAGCCGCTTGTGTAGCTCTACCTTTATCTCGCCCAATCGCTCCTTGCGCTTCTTTTCCTTGTCCATCGGGACGACTTGCGCCGAAATGGGCGCAGGCTTGCGTTTTACCGCCGATGGTTTCGATTTGGCGGAATCGTTTGCATCCGGTGCGGCAGTATTGACTTCGACCAGTTGCGGTTTGCCTTGTTCGGGCTTCTTGTAACGGGAAAACATGGAGAACCTTTCCGCGGAGCTTAGGCGCCCTCGGCAACAGACAGATTGAGTTCGTGGACAGAATTCGCGAGCTTCGCGATTTCCTTGCGCAGCGGGTTCTTCGCTGAAGAGTCCAGCAGCGGTACCCCCTGATCACAGGCATCATGCACCGGCTTGCCGCCATCGGGCATCAAGACCTCGATTTTGATATCCAGGCTTTCGGCCAGGCGTTTTACCCGGCTCTTGCCCGATAAATCGGTGAATTTCGGTGCCCGGTTCAGGACATAGCGCAGCTTCTCGAACGGCAGCTCTTCGGATTTCAACGCGCGGATCATGCGCAGTGCGTTCTGGGCTGAGCGCATATCAAGCTCCAGCGGCGCGAAATACACATGGGCGGCATGCAGCACCGTTTCGGTCCACTGCACGACCGTCGACGGCATATCGACAACGACATAATCGAAGTTCGTGCGCGCGGCTTCCAGCACGCGCTCGACATCCTGCGAAGTGATGATGTCAAGCGGCAGCATTTCCGCCGGCGCGGTGAGAACCTGCATCCGTTCGTTGAAGGTCAGAAGCGCCTGCATGAAACTGTCATTGTCCATCGAAGCGGTATCGGACAACAATTCGTAGACCGATTCGCGACGCGGCAGGTCGAGATAGGTTGCAACCGAGCCGCCCTGCAGATCGAGATCGACAAGGCAGACCCGCGGAGGGTCCTTCTTGTCGATATTCGCCAGCTCCCAGGCCATGTTCACGGCGAATGTGGTCGAGCCGACGCCACCCGCCAACCCGTGGACAGCCAGAACCACGGCATCGCGATCGCCCGTGGCCTTTATCTTTGTAGCATTGGCGTCCTTTGAGGGTGCCGCGCCCTGCGGGGTGGGCGCACGCAACCGTTCGATGGCATCGTGAAGGGCGCCCTCTGGCAGCGGGTAGGGAACAAACTCCTCGGCGCCCATCTTCAGCAGTTGGTGCAATGCGATCGGGCTGACTTCTTCCGCGATAACAATGACTTTCACGTCATTCGCATTTGCCGTCTTGATGATGTCGGCGATCAGCGCGATCTTGTCTTCATCTTCGTCGTTCATCGCGATCGCGATGAATTCCAGGTTGGCCGCATCTGGCTGGCCAAAGAAGGCCCGCGCCTCCTCGAACGACAGGTCGCCCCAGCCTTCGCCCAGCTCTGCTTCCATATCTTCGATCAGAAGATCGAAGTTCTGGACATTGCCAGAGACTGTGCAGGCCAGGATCGGTGCGGGTTCCGGCTGCAATGCTACACCACTGGTCATTGCGTCATGTCCTTCCTGTTTCATTCGGGCCGATCCAAGGCGCACATTCGATGCAATCTTGCCTTGACCGAGGGGCAGGCGCGCGACTCAGAGAGAGCCACGCATTAGTCCCTTCAAATGAAACTGAACCGGAAAATGGGCAACATTGGGGCCAAAAAGCCGTAACAGTTCGGTTTTTTGCGACGGTGGGTCGACTTTTGGGTGATTGTTAACTGCCGCCGCCGTCCGCCAGTTCGGATTGACCAGTCACCTGAACCTCTCCGGCATTCCGGACATAGCCGCGGAAGATGACGCTGGCGTATTTTCCGTGCAGCAGAGTTGGGTGGTTCCGAACGAAGCCTGTTACTTCCGTAACGGTGCGGCGATTGCGGCGTTCACGGTCCGAGGTCGCAATGAGCGGCTGGGTTTCGCCGAACGAAACCACGGCTTCAAGCCGAGAGCGGCTGATACCTTGCGAAGACAGGAAGCCCACGACAGCTTGTGCGCGGCGCAGGCCGAGCCCCTTGTTATAGGCGTCCGAACCGACAAGGTCGGTATGTCCGAACACCTTGAAGCGGACCTCAGGGAACTGGCGGATCCAGTCGGCCTGTTGCATCAGCGTCTGCCGGGCTGTCGCGTCGAGGACGGTGCTGTCGAACTCGAAGTTGATCATCGTCGGCACATCATTCGTGAACCGCTGGTTCAGGTTGACGAGGTAGCTGCGCTCGCCGTTCTGAACCAGGATGTTGTTCATCGTCGGATTGCCGAAGCCGCCTTCGTCGACCTGCGACCCCGCTTCCTTGTACCAGCTTTGAAACAGCTTGGCGTCGCCGCAGGCGGTGAGTGTCAGGATGCTTGCTGCCGCCAGAATGGTCTTCTTGTGTCCCAGCATGTCGATCACTCCATCACGTAGCCATAGGACCCGCCAAAGTCCTGTTTTGCAACTTCCGCGGCAGCGCCGGATCTCGGGCGATTGCCCGCGGCCGTCTTGCCAAACAGGAACAGTTCGGCTTCCGTCGGCGGGCGGATCCGGTCGGTCGGCAGGGCCAGCGCCTCGCCACGCGTCGGTGTCACCAGATGTGGTGTCACGATGACCACCAGTTCTGATTGGGCGCGCTGGTAGTCGGCGCTGCGGAACAGGGCCCCGAGGATCGGAATGTCCCCAAGCCACGGCACCTGACCGTTCAGATCCTGAAAATCGTCCTGTAAAAGGCCGGCGATTGCAAAGCTCTCGCCGTCACGCATCTCGACAGTCGTCGAGGTTTCGCGCCGCCGGAAGGCATTGATCGAGAAGCCGCCATTCTGGATCGAGATCGTGTCGTCGAGGCCTGAGACTGCCGCTGTCAACTGCAGGTTGATCACGTCGCCATCGACGACCCGCGGGGTGAAGTTCAACTCGACACCGAATGCCTTGTATTCGACCGAAATGCCGCCATCATTGTCGACAACGGGGATCGGATATTCGCCACCTGCGAGGAACTTGGCTTCCTGGCCCGAAAGGGCGGTCAGGTTTGGCTCCGAGAGCGTACGAACGAGTCCCTTAGTTTCAAGCGCTTCGATGGCGACAGACAGTGCCAGATTGCTGCCACCGATCAACGCACCGAAATGCCCGGCCGGAACCCCGTTATTCACCGGAATACGGTTGCCGGAGCCGCTTGCAAGGTTGTTCAACAGGTTGCTGTCGACGGAGTCATTGGTCGCCAAGTTGAAGAAGTCGCCGCTCGACGTCCCGACAAGGCCAAAGCTCGTTTTCAGCTGTTTCGAAACCGAGCGCTGCATCTCCGCAAACCGTACCTTCAGCATGACCTGCTGGGTGCCGCCGACCATCATCATGTTGGAAACCCGGTCGGGTGCGTAACGGTTCGCCAGATCCAGTGCGCGATCCAGTTTGGTAATTGACGATACCACCCCGGACAGGACGATTCCGTCATTGGCGGTACGCACCTCGATCGGCTCGCCCGGCAGGATCTGCCGCAGCCGTTCCTTGAACTCGGCGATATCGGGGGTGACATGCACCTCGACATTGGTGATCAGGCGTCCGTCCGGACCCAGCAGGGTCAGGGTTGTCCGCCCCGGCGCCTTGCCGAGCACGTAGATCGTGCGATCCGACAAGGTCGATATATCAGCAATGCCGGGATTGGCGATGGAGAGTTCTGCGAAGGGCTGATCGGCTTCGACCACCACCGCGCGGTTCATCGGAACGCTCAAAGCGCCCGAAGCTTCCCCGTTCATGATACGCAGCGTTTCTGCCGTGCCCGCGGGGGCCGTTGAAACTGTCAGGGTAAAGCCCATCAGGGCCGCCTTCAGGAATCCGTCGATTTTCATGCGACCTGCCTCTCCGATCACGCCTCGTTTCGGGTCATTTCAACGCCCGATTTGCAAGGAAGATGCGGGAGTTCCGCTTTTTTTGCAAGAATCAATCGGTTGGGGCGGTATCTTTATGTGGATAAGTGGCAACACAAAACCACATCTGGCGACAAGAACGGGCCTGCAATCAAGATGTTGCAGGCCCATGCCAGTTTTAGTTGAACTGTCAGGAAGTCTATTCGACGCACTCGACGGGGGTTTCGATGATCTCGGATCCCTTGCGCGTCCGCACCGAGCAGACACGCTGCCTTTGGGTTTGAACGATCTTGCGCTCTTCGCGTCCCAAGAGAATGCGCGCGTCGACCTCGACGCTTTCGATCTGGTCAGTATCTTCCGCTCCGACAAGCGACAATGCCAGCCGGCCGGTTGCCTGGGCCTGGGCAAGGCCAGCCACCTGAAGCGGAGTCGCTTCAACGGTCACTGTGCGGGCGATTGTCGGATTATTACGATCCTCGTCGGCGATTTGGTCCACCGCAAGGATCTTGACGTTGGTTTCGATCAATTTGGTCAGCTCGGCGCCATTGTTGTCGCCGTTCGGATTGTAGTTCTGGCCGGTCCAGTAGACATCGACCCGGTCGCCGGGACGCAGGAAGCCCGAAACGCCGGAAGCCACGTCAACCTTGATGGCGAAGGCGCGCATGCCTTTTGCCAAACGTGAGGAAACACCCGCATCTTCACCGGGCGCGGTGACCTTGATGGTCATGACGGCTTCGTCCTTTTCCATGGCGCGGATAACGGTACGCAGGTTTTCCTCTTCAACGCCCTGGCTGAAGATGCCCTCTTTCTTACGGAATGTGCCCTGAGGAATCGCATTTTCGGGCCATCTGACAACGCGCACGTCTTCCGGGCGCAGTTTTTCGCCGTAGCGCAGAGCGCGGGTGGTGACGAATACTTCGACGGTGGGGACGACGCTTGCCAGGGCGGCCTGCTTCGAGGCCAGCTCGGACTGGTAGGTGTCGAAATAGTCCTTGACCATATAGATGGCCAAGCCAGCCAGCCCCATTCCTATTACCATGACCAAACCGAATACCAGACGCATGTCCTACCCTTTCATGTCCCGTGCCGGTTCGACCTTGGCCAAATGCGACACCCCGTTGGCTTACGCTTATCAGCTAATAGCTGAACATTGGGGCGGAAAAGAGAACAAAGCATGGCTGTCTCGAGAATTCTCCGCAATTTCGCAACATTCTTATTGTATGAACACGGTCTGGTTGCCAGCGATCGGACATCAGTTGTTGCTTGTGTAGTCAACGATCTCGCGGGCTGCCAAGTCGGCGCCGATGCCGGTCGAATTGTCGAGCGCGCCCTGCGCTACCGTGCTGATCACCGCGATACCCAGGCCGACGATTGCGCCGGTCAGGACCACCCAGTCTACGGTTACAGCACCGTCTTCGGCCTCAATGAAATTCGCAAGAGCTTCTTGCATGATGCGTTCTCCAGGTATCTGTGCCATTCAACTCATGGCAGTGTGCTTCCCCTCACGATTGTATGCTTTCAACAGAATGGGGCTAAATGATGAAATTCCGTTTCGGTATCGCTTACTAATTGGTACTGCATCACGAACAATCAAACGATCCCGAATTGTGTAACGACCGCGCCTGGGGGGGGGCGCGGCCGACTTGGTCAGTCCAGTCCTATTGCGGGTATCAAGCGGGTCGCAGGGACTGTTCTTTGGCGACCTTAGCTGCCCGGGACGCCGACAGTCTGAGCGGCCAGGCTCGAGCTGATTTTCGTGGCCAGGCTGTTGGTGCCCTGAGAGACCGAGGCCAGAACTGCGATGCCGAGGCCAACGATAGCTGCGGTCAGCACGACCCAGTCTACGGTTACTGCGCCGTCTTCGTCGCGGACAAAGTTCTGTGCGAGAGTGATGAGTTTCATGATAATTCCTTCCAAGGGTTCAGTTTACGTTTCCAAGTTACCTTGCCGGGTCGCTGCAGATCTTGTTTTGAGTGACCCGCTTTCCGTCTTGGTATGGGGATATATGGCCGTCAGATTGGGGCAACAGTTGGGCGCGCTTCGTACAATTTTGGAACTGCTGAAGAATGTGCTGGGAGGTTAGGCAAGCTATTGAAAAATAACAAAAGAAATAGTGAAATTTACCTTCATAAGCGATTTCCGTCCAGCCGATTGGTCAGTCGTACCGGGGCAAAAACATCCCAATTCGAGTATTTTCCATGAATCAAAAACAACAATATCTGGTTTAATGTGAAAATTTTTGCGTAAGATTGAAGAAACGCGACACCGAGGCAGAGCAGAACCGCATGAAGCGGCGCATATTAACAGTAATATTGGCCGGTAGTATTGCACTGGCACCCGCGACGTGGGCCGAAGAAGCCGCGACTTTCGTCGATTTTACATTCAAGCGAGTCAAGGTTCCGACAGCGGACACGAAGAAACGTATCACGGTACAGATCGATCCGAATGTGAAGCCTTACCGTTTTGCAATGCCGGCGCGACCAAACCAGCCGATTCCGGGGCCGGCGGCGCCCTATAGCGGGGATTATGACTGGTACTGGGCCGCTGTGTCGCCGCAACTGGCGGATGCGGGGCCCGGGCGCCTTGACCTTGCAGTGAACAAGCTTGTGAACGGACCGGCTGGCAAAGGTGTACCAACACCCCGCCTGCAGGACATGCAGCGCATCGCCGATGCGCATGGCACCGAAATACTGAAAGCAACCATCGGAACGCGCGTCTCGCCTGCGCTGGTTCTTGCCGTCATCGGGATTGAATCGGGTGGGCGCACCGCGGCCGTCAGCAGCGCCGGGGCGACTGGTCTGATGCAGTTGATGCCGGCCACGGCGGAACGCTTCGGCGTCAGCGATTCGAAAAGCGCTGCGGACAATATCCGCGGAGGCGTCGCATATCTGGACTGGCTGATGAAGGAGTTCGGCGGCGATCCGGTCATGGTTCTGGCCAGCTACAATGCCGGTGAAAACGCCGTCAAGAAGCACGCTGGTGTACCGCCATATGCCGAAACCCGCGCCTATGTGCCCAAGGTGCTGGCCGCCTGGACCGTTGCGCGCGGTCTTTGCCTGACCCAGCCGCAACTACTATCCGATGGTTGCGTCTTCTCGGTTCGCCAAGCGACGAATAATGGCTGACATCAAGCCGCTGGTCCTGGATGTCGACGGGACATTCCTCAGGACAGACATGTTGTTCGAGTGTTTTTGGGCCGGGCTGGGAAAGGACCCGGTCCGCGTCATCAAGTGCAGCATCACGGGCATGACGCGTCCGGCCCGGCTCAAGCAGGCGTTGGCCGAGATAGCCCAACTGCGCACTGATCTTCTGCCAACCTCGCCCGAGATCAAGCGGCTGGCCGAAACCTGCCTCAGCGAGGGCAGAGAAGTCCTGCTGGCCTCGGCTTCGCACGAGGGGCTCGTAAGGCAACTCGCGCAGGACCATGGGCTGTCGAGCCGGGTCTTCGCTTCGGATGGAGAGACAAATCTTAAAGGTGCTGCAAAAGCTGATGCGCTTGTCGCGGCCTTCGGTGAGCGCGGCTTCGACTATGCGGGCAACGATATCAGTGACTGCGCGATCTGGGAGAGATCCGAGAATGCGTTGATCGTGGGCCATGATCGGGCAATCGAACAATCCCTGGCGCGGATCGGCAGGACAGCGACGACATATCCTGGCGGATGGAAAAAGCGAGACCTAATCCGGGCCCTGCGTCCGCATCAATGGGTAAAGAACGTGTTGTTGCTGCTGCCGGTCCTTGCCGCTCATGAATTTGGCCTGACGACGCTCACTCTGGTCTTATTGGGCATGGTGGCGTTCTCGGCTGCCGCTTCCTCCATATATATTGTGAATGATCTTCTCGATCTCGAGGCTGACCGGCTGCACGCGACGAAGCACTTGCGCCCCTTTGCAAGCGGAGCAGTGCCGATACCTGTCGGCATGCTGACGAGCCTGCTTCTCGGACTATTCGCCGTCGGATTGGGAGCATTTCTGGGGCCGGCCTTCCTGTCCGTCGTTGTGATTTACATGGTGCTGTCGCTCGCCTATTCACTCCGGCTGAAGCGGATGCGCTGGATCGATATCGCTACTCTTGCGGCGCTCTATACGCTAAGAGCCATTGGTGGGGCAGCAGCGGGTCAGATCTATTTGACATTGATCATGCTGGTCTTCGTCTACCCTGTCTTCGTCACGCTTGGCTGCGTCAAGCGGTTGACGGAATTGTCCTTGGCCAGTGATGACGACTTCCTGCCGGGACGAGGCTATCGCCGTGCCGATCGCGGTGATCTGCTGAATGTCGCGGCGCTCGGAACTGTCGCGGCGTTGCTGGTTTTCCTGGCCTATACGTTCACGGAGCAGGCGATATCGCTCTATCAGGAGCGATGGCTTCTCTGGCTTGCAATGGTCCCGATCGCTGCCTGGCTTGTCCGGATGGTACGGCTTGGACATCTCGGCAAGCAGCACGACGACCCTATCGTTTTTGCGATGCGCGATAAGCTCGGACTGGGGCTAATCATGCTTGCCCTCTGCTTGATGATCTATGGCACCGGTCTGTGGCGGGGGTGGCTCGGGTTCTGACAGCCCGGTAACCAAGCGTAGGGTCGGGTATGCGTGGGCTCGATGGGGCTAGATCGACAGCTTCTTGAAGATCGGCTCCGGTATCGAACGAATGATCAACATGATGTAACGCCAGAAGAATGGCGTGTAGATCACGTTCCTTTTCTTTGCGACAGCCTTCAGGATATCGTCGGCCACCTTGTCTGGCGGGGCAACGAGAAACATGCCTTCGATGCCCCAGGTCATCGCGGTGTCAACGAACCCGGGCTTCACTGTCACGACATGTCCGCCGGACCGGGTCAAGCGGTTGCGCAGGCCCGCCAGATAGGTGTGAAACCCGGATTTGGCGGCGCCGTAGACATAGTTTCCGACGCGTCCCCGGTCACCGGCGACCGAACCAACACCGACAACGGTGCCACTGCCGCGCGCTTCGAGAGCGGGGGTGAGGAGTTGCAGCAAGCGCGCGGGGCCGGTGAAATTGTCGGTGATGACACCGTCGATCAGGCCGGGATCGGCATCGATCGCGGACTGCTCGGGCATGGATCCGACGAACACAGCGGCATTGATCTGGCCGTCTTCCTGCTCGAGCCGGGCAACGAGAGCCGGAAACCCCTCTGGCTCGCGCGCATCGAAAGTCAGGGCCTCGGCGAGCCGCGCCCCGCGCGCTGAACAGTCCTGTGCAGTCGCATTCAGGTCATCCATGTCGCGACCGGCCAGGAAGACAGCGTCGCCTCGTTTCGCCAGCGCGCGAGCAAAGGCCCGCGCCATCGAGGATGTGGCCCCGAGAATGATCCAGGATTCGGTCATTTCGCGTTCCTCAGGTTTAGTCGCCGCACCAGATCCGTAATCAGCGCGCCCTCCGGATCGGCCTTGGTTGCAGCCTTGAGCCAGGATCCATGCTCGGGGTACATTGCAGCTATTCGGCCCGGCTCGGACAATGCATCCTTGGCGAAGTAGATGCGCCCCCCGGCATCCTCGGTCATGCGTTCAAGTGTGCCGATCAGCAAGCGCGCGCCGCTTCGGTTGGGGAAGTCGACGGCAAGCGTGTAGCCATCCATCGGGAAAGACATGTAACCGCCACGTCCCTCTCCCATCCGCTTCAGGACAGCCAGCGGCGAGGCCAGACCGGAATTCGCGATCAGGTCCAGCATGTTTCGCAGGGCAGGGGTCTGATCCACCGGCACGACGCATTGAAACTGATGAAAGCCGCGCTTGCCATAAAGCCGGTTCCAGTTGTGGATCGCATCGAGTGGAAAGAATGGCGCGCTGATCGGTTTGACCGTGGTCCGCCCCCCCTGTGGAACCCGGCGGAAGTAGATCTCGTTGAACGCCCGCACCACGGGGGCGGAGAGCGCCCAGTGCGGCGCATTAAAGGGAACTTCGCGCGCCTTCCCCTTCGTCGGCGAGACGCCGGAGGTGATCTCTCCTTCTTCGAGAATGCCGCGGCCGAAGCTGGCGCCACTTGCGGTCGCATCGATCCAGCCGACATTGTAATCGGCGCGCGACGTCTCGAGCACTGAAAGGAATTCGTCCCAGCTATCGACGCGGCGCTCGGTCAGCACCATCATGTCTCCCCTGCAGGGCATCAACCGGATCTTGGCGCGCGCAATGATGCCGGTCTGACCAAGCCCGCCGACAGTCGCCCGGAAAACGTCAGTCGTTCCGTCGGGGGTAAGCGTGCGCTCCTTGTCACCCTGTAGCAGCGTGATCTCGGTCACGTGCTGGCCGAACGAGCCGACAACATGGTGGTTCTTGCCATGGACGTCATTGGCAATGCACCCCCCCACCGTGGCAAAGCCGGTGCCCGGCATCACCGGAGGAATCCAGCCTCTTGCCGCAAAGATCCGTCCGAGATCGCCGATCATTGCGCCGGCCTCGACCTCGACCACGCCGGACACGTCGTCGAAACCAAGGATCCGGTCCAGCCGGGTCATGTCAATCGCCCGGCCTCCGTCATTGAGAGCGGCATCGCCATAGCTGCGCAATCGGCCGATTGCGGGGGCGGGGCTTTCGGCAACCAGCTGTTTCAGCGCCGACTGCCGCTCTGGCCGGGCGATCTCGGCGCTGGCGCGCAGGGCCCGGCCCCAGCCGGAATAGTCAGTTCTTTTCCAGCGCATCTCGGTCCTTCATTGAGTAACGTTCGGCGATCGGGAAGACGACCAGCCCGATGGCGATGGCGAACCAGAGCGTCGTCACCCGGATGATCGCGGTAGCGGGTACGCCGACCTCGACCGGCACGCCTTCGAGGACCAAGAGCGCGACCATCGCGGCCTCTGCACCTCCGACCCCCCCCGGCGCGCCCGTGAGACCCCCGGCGAGGGTTGCGAAGATGAAGATCGCCACTGCCTTGGCAAGGCCTATATCCGCGCCCAGCCACACCAACAGGAGATAGAATGCGTAACCCTCCGCAAACCAGCCGATCGCCCCGATCAGCGCCGCAAGGGACATGACCCAGGGGTTGGAAAAGTGCGCGAGCGACCGCGCCGCTGTTCGAACCCGTGCGAAAAGCCGCGGCCAGCGTCCGAAGATGGCATAGCCCGACCCGGCAATCCAGGCCAGAAGGCGCGGCCGTGTCGCGACCAGCGCTGCAGCAAGGGCGAAGATCGTCACCGGAACAGCGCCTGCGATGCCGCTGGCCGACAACGCGATGCCAATCGCCAGAATGACGCCCATCGCCGCAAGGTCCGAGGCGCGGTCCGCCAAAACGAGCGGTGCCGTCCGCTCGAACGACCAACCGGTTTCGCGGCGCAGCCAGCGCATGCGCACCAGCTCTCCGACCCGCCCGGGCGTGACCGACATCGCGAAGCCGCCAAGGTAGTGCCGCATGTTTTGGACGATCCCTGTCGCCAACCCCAGCTTGTGCGAAAAGATGTGCCAGCGCAGACCGCGAAATCCGTAGTTCACAAGGCTGAGGACGAGAAGCGCGATGATCTGCAGGAAGCCCAGCTTTGCAATCTGTGCGGTAGTCTCTTGCCAGCCGGTCGCTGCGGCGAGACCAATCAACCCGGCCAGCACCATTGCAAAAAGCCCGCCCAGAATCGCGATATCCCGCCAGCGGCGGTTGCCGTTTCCGGAGGCGGCTGCTGTTGTATTGGGATCGAGGCTGCTCATGGTCATTGCCCGCGCATCTAGCGACAGATTTTGGCAGGATTATGAAGATGTTTCCGGTCCGGGGACAGTGCTGATCGGCTCAGGTCGAAAAAACATCCGCCCGGTCAGGATGTCTTCGGCGTTGAGTGCTCACGAAGGGGCGGAGCGGGTAGATATTGAAGCCCTCGCATCGGGCATCCGCCACCAGCCGCGCGACCAACCGCCCCCCGGCGCCCGAACCGCGCAAGCGCTCCGGAACGGCGGTGTGATCGGCAATCACAAGCTCCGGTGACGTGATCGAATAGGTCAATTCGGCCTCCGCGCCATCACGCCGCAGGACGTAGCGGCCCTTTTTGCTGTCGGCTTCGCGGTGGACTTCTTCGTCAAACAATCGTCGCCTCGGTTGCGGCGATGATTTCCTCGCGCGTCACGCCGTCGGCCAGTTCGACGATATGCAGGCCCTTATGGGTGACATCCATGACGCCGAGATTGGTGATGATGCGGTCGACCACGCCCTTGCCGGTCAGGGGCAGGGTGCATTGCTTCAGCAGCTTCGACTCGCCGTGTTTCGAGGTGTGGTCCATGACCACGACGACCCGGCCGACGCCGGCGACGAGGTCCATCGCGCCGCCCATGCCCTTCACCAGCTTGCCGGGGATCATCCAGTTCGCCAGGTCGCCCTTTTCGCTGACCTCCATCGCGCCGAGGATCGCCATCGCGATCTTGCCGCCCCGGATCATGCCAAAGCTTTGCGAACTGTCGAAATAGGCCGTGCGGGCCAGTTCGGTGATGGTCTGCTTGCCGGCATTGATCAGGTCCGGGTCCTCCTCGCCCTCGTAAGGAAAGGGGCCCATGCCCAGCATGCCGTTTTCCGACTGCAGGGTGATGTCCTTGTCGCCGACATAATTGGCCACCAGCGTCGGGATACCGATGCCGAGGTTGACATACATGCCGTCTTCGAGCTCTTCGGCCGCACGTTCGGCCATCTGGTTGCGGTCCCAGCCCTTGCCTGCCTCGGCCATCATGCGGACTCCTTCTTGCGGGTGGTGCGCTGTTCGATCCGTTTCTCGTGCTTGCCCTGCACGATGCGGTGCACGTAGATGCCGGGCAGATGGATCCCGTCCGGATCGAGCGAGCCGCGCGGCACGATTTCCTCGACTTCCGCCACGCAGACCCGGCCGCACATCGCGGCGGGCGGGTTGAAGTTGCGGGCGGTCTTGCGGAAGACGAGATTGCCGGTGTCATCGGCCTTCCAGGCCTTGACGATGGAAAGATCGGCAACAATGCCGCGTTCGAGGATGTATGTCTCGCCGTCGAACTCCTTGTGGTCCTTGCCCTCGGCGATCACCGTGCCCACACCGGTCTTGGTGTAGAAGCCCGGAATGCCGCAGCCGCCGGCGCGCATCCGCTCGGCCAGGGTGCCCTGCGGGTTGAATTCCAGCTCCAGTTCGCCGGACAGATACTGCCGCATGAACTCGGCATTCTCGCCGACATAGGAGCTCATCATTTTCCGGATCTGCCGGGTCGCCAGAAGCTTGCCAAGACCGAAATCGTCGACCCCCGCATTGTTCGAGGCGACGGTCAGATCCTTGACGCCGCTCTTCACGATCGCGTCGATCAGAAGCTCGGGAATGCCGCAGAG
>JBFKFZ010000010.1:0-80421 GCA_041633555.1 Paracoccaceae bacterium
AACCCCCACCGCCCGCCCCATCGAAACCCTTAAGATTTCCTGAACGAAAGATCGCAAGCCTATGACATTCCTGACAAACCCACCTTGTCCGCGCGCGGACAAAGCCGCCCGAGGCCTTCCCCCGGCTCCGCCAAACCCGGACACTGGTCGGACGTGTATTCCAGACTAGTATCTCAACCCTAGATTGCTCGGCGTCCGTGCCGCCGCGCAGCCATCGCCCGCCAACAAGGTCCGCTTCAGGGAGGGACAGAACCATGATTATCAGGACCCACCTCGCCGCGATCTGCGCGGTCATCGCCGTTACCGCCGGCCCCGTCGGCGCCGCCACCGTCAACGGTTACACCAGCATCTTCGTCTTCGGGGTCAGCCTGTCCGATAACGGCAATATTTCCGCCGCGACGGGCGGCGCCAATCCTCCCAGCCCACCCTATTTCCAGGGCCGCTTCTCGAATGGTCCCGTCTGGGCCGAGCATGTCGCGCAGGATTTCACCGATGCCGGCCTCGCCACCGCCAATTTCGCCTTCGGCAGCGCCCGGGCGATCCCGAACGGCGACGGCGTGCCCGACCTGCCGCTGCAACTCGGCCTCTTCGCCGCCAGAGTGCCCGGCGCCAGCTACGGCGAAAGGCCGCTCGCCGCGCTCTTGTACGGGGCGAACGATCTGCTTGCCGCGATCGGCAGCCAGACGGGATCCGATCATCTGACCACCGCCCGCAACGCCGCCAGCGCCGTCACCGCCGGGGCCCTGGCGCTGGCAGGGCTCGGGATCGAAGATCTGCTGATCTTCAACCTGCCCGACCTTGGCCGAACCCCAAACTACGCCCTCTTCGATCCCGCCAGCCCCGCCGACGCCGCGACGGCCGCCTTCAACGCGCAGCTCGCCCTCGGCCAGCAGTTGCTGGGTCTCGGCGGGGTCAATGTGACCGCGATCGACACCAGCGCCCTCTTTGACCTGCTGCTTGACGATCCGAGCCGCTTCGGCGTCGCCAACGCCACCCTGCCCTGCATCATCCCGACCGTCTCGGTCTGCAGCCCGGCCGAGGCGATGCAGCTGGCCTTCTTCGACCCGGTCCATCCCAACGCCACGATCCATCAGGCGATTGCCGGTGTGGTGAGAGAGGAGCTGGCACCGATCCCGCTGCCCCTGCTCGCCCCGATGCTGGCCGCCGATTTGGCCGGGCTTCTGCTGCTTCGGTGGCGCCGGCCCTCGTGACGGGAGCATCTTGCGCGCCACGCCGGCGCCGTTTCTAATGCCGCAATGAACTTCGTCATTACGCACCAGCTTGCCCTGATCGCCGGATTCTTCGGGATCGGCACGCTCGGCGCGCTGTTCCTGTTTCGTCGCGGTGCGGGACCAAAGGCCTGGAAGGTCGCCGATCTCGTCTGGGTCGTGGTCGGAGGTCTCGGCGCGCTCACGGCGCTGCTGGCAGGGGTCTACAAGACAGACAGCGTGCAACTGAACCGGCAGATCGACGTCGCCTTTGCCGCCAGCCAGACCTTCGACACCGAGGCCGCGCGGTTTCGCTTGCTCTATTGCCAGGCCGACGCCGAGCTGCGCGACGTGCTGACGCTCTGCGAGAAGGTCGAGTTCCTCTCGGCCTCGACCGCCGAAAACCGCGAGTTGCCGCTGTTTCTGGAAGTGACGCGGATCAGCGCTCCGCTGCAGGGCCTGACCCTGTTCACCCGCTCAAGGCAGGAGGCAAAAGACCATGACAAGATGATGGCTGAGGTGCGCAACTTTGAAGCTGGCCGGTTCCTTGCCTTTGCCGCCGAGGACGACGCCACGCGGAGCGCCGCGGCGCGGCTGACAGAAGATCCCGATCGTCGCGCGATCGCGGTCGAGTTCCAGCTGATCGCGAGAGCTTATGATGACCTGATCGGCAAGGTCGGTCGGCTCAGAACCGAATGGGAATATCTGCAGGCCAACACCCAGTTCCTGACGGCCCAGATCCTGGCGCTCTGCATGGTCGCATTCGCCGCCCCCTTCCGGCTGGGCAAGTCGGTGGTGGAGTTGCGGTAACCTCGACCCTCATTTATGAAGCTTGTCCGGTCGACCGTCTGCCCCATCGCGGCAAAGAAGGTCGGAACGTCGCCTCGAAGACTGTCCTGGCACGCGAGCCGCAGGTCGTTACCGTCGGTTGCGCTACTCCTGCAGCTCTTCCAGATAAGCCACCAGATCCACGATCGGCTGGCTGGTCATGATCGGTTGCCCTGCCGCGTCGGGCAACGCGACGCCCTTGCCTTCGAAGAAGTCGCCATAGACCGGCATGGGCGAGCCGTGTGAGACCAAGGGGTCGCGGCCATCGATGCGCGCGACGACGCGGAAGGTGGGGAATTCTCCGCCATTATTGGCCGAGAGCAGCGTCAGATTGGTCGGCTGCACGACGAGCGCCGGTGCCGTCGGGCCGTTGCCTGCCGCGTCTAGTCCGTGACAGGTGGCGCAATAATCAAGAAAGATCTCCCGACCCAGATCGGCGTCCTGCGAACTGGCAGCGGCGGGGACAAGAGCGGCAAGGAAAAGTAGCGGTCTCAGCATGACGGACTCCGTGTAGGTTCGCCGTCAACCTAACGAGAGAATCCCGCCGCGCTTTGATCCGCATCAAGGCCGCTGCAGCGCTTCGATATAGGCCGTCAGTTCGACAAGCCGGACCGGCGCAGGTGTCAGTCTGGCGGCGCCGGTATCGATGAGCATTGTCTCGCCCTGCAGAACCTCACCGAATTCAGGCATCATGCCATGGCCCGAGCGCGAATATCCGTCGATCTGGCTCATCACTGCGATGCGCGGGAAGGTCCCCCCATTGCGGGCGGCGATGCGGGTGAGATCGGGGACTTCGGGCTCTGCGCCCGTCGCGGACGGCCCGTCGCCGCGACCGGAGGCGCCATGACAATCGGTGCAGTTCTCCGCGAAGAACTGTGCCGCGCTCGGCGGCAGCGGGTCGACCTGGCAGGCCGCAACCAGGCCGAGAAACAATGCGGCAATCAGGATCCTTGGCATGGCGGGCCCTTCCGTTCGGCTCTGGCAATCGGTGCTTCTATAGGTCAGGTTTCAACCTAGGACATTGTTCCAGATCAACCGTTTCGCGGCATGACGCAAGCCCCTATTCGAAAACGCATCCGGAGGACGGATATGGAAATTTCAACCGAGTCGCTGCGATATGCCACAGTGATGCTCGCTGCGGGCTTCGGCATTCCGGTGCTTGCGGCTCTCAATGCGCAGCTGGGCGCGCGACTGGGATCACCAAGTGCTGCGGCCACCTGCCTGTTCGTCATTGCATTAGTCTCCAGCGCAGTGGTGCTGACAGCCAGCGGCCCGGGTGCACTGGCCGGGGCCGCTGCTGCGCCTCGGCACCTGTTCCTTGCCGGGGTTCTGGTGGCTTTCTACGTCCTTTCGATCACCTGGATCGCGCCGAAATTCGGCGTCGGGAACGCGGTGTTCTTCGTGCTTCTCGGCCAATTGGTCAGCGCCGCTGCAATTGACCATTTCGGGCTGATGGGCGCGCGGATTTCCCCCTTAAACCTGACGCGCGCCGCGGGTATCGGCCTGATGGCATTCGGAGTTCTGCTCACGCAAAGGGCATGACAGTGAAGTGGGTCGAGGCGCGGTCTCAGATGTGCTGGGCCGCCGGCTGTGTCGCGAGGGTCTGCACGAGGTTCCAAAGCTCGTCGGGGACGTCCACTTGTTCGGCGGCCCTGCGACTTGCCCCGGGCAGCCGTGCGCCCTCTTCGGCGGCGACGGCCTCGGCTAGCCGGCTGAAACGGGCCGCGAAGTCGTCAGAAGTGCCCGGATCGATCAGGATGTAGAACTGGCCAAGGTCATGCGGCGACCCTTCCGGTGCTTTCAGCGGCTCGACGTCGAGCGAATTGACGCCGCCGGTGAGGCCCGCCGCCAGTATTTCCGCCATCAGGCCGAAGCCCCAGCCCTTGTAGCCGCCCGCAGAGACCAGCGCGCCCGCAAGCGCCGCAT
Organism: Paracoccaceae bacterium; assembly: GCA_041633555.1. Classification (GTDB taxonomy): domain Bacteria; phylum Pseudomonadota; class Alphaproteobacteria; order Rhodobacterales; family Rhodobacteraceae; genus JAHEAO01. Next base: position 3,963 of record JBFKFZ010000010.1, read on the forward strand.
CGGGATTGGTCGTTGGATTGCCATCCCGATCCACTGCCCAACCTGGCGGGATCTGCTGCCCGGCGGCCTTGGCCATGGTGATCTTGCCAAGCGCAACGGCAGAGGTCGAAAAGTCGAACTGCATCCGCGGGCCGCTCGGGCCGGGGATCGAGCAGGCAATCGGGTTGGTACCGATGATCCGCGACTTGCCGCCCGGCGGCGCGACGATCGGCGAGGCATTGGTGAACCCGATGCCGATCAATCCGGACCCGGCGATTAGCTCGGTGAAATAACCCAGCGACGTGCAGGTATGGGCATGTCCAACAGCCAGCGCGGCAATGCCGTTCTCGCGCGCCGCCTGCAGGGCCTGTGGCAGACCTCGGACAAAGGCCGGTTGCGCGAAACCGTACCGGGCATCGACCTTGACGAAACCGGGCCTGATGCGTGCGACCTTGGGCTCAACCTTGCCATCGACGCGGCCAGTCAACAGTTGCTGGCAATAGCTTTCAAGATAATAGAGGCCGCAGATTCTGTTGCCGAGCGCCTCGGACCGGGCAACCGCGCGGGCAACCTCGATGGCGATCCAGTCGGCCGCGCCATGCACCCGCAGGGCGGATTGCGTCCGGATCTCGATCTCTGTCACGCTGACACTGGCCATTGTCCCCTCCCCTTCTTGTCGCACAACTCTGCGGCAGAGCCGCCGATATTGCCAGCGGTAACCGGGTCCACAAATCCTGTGGGCGGCGCAAGGGTGACATGCTAGGCAGGCGCCATGTCGCTTTCGCAACTGGAAAACATCCTGTCTGCCACAGAGGCGCTGCAATCCGCACTTGCCGACCTGTCCTCCTTGTCAAAGTTGCGAATAGTCGATTGCCTGAAGGCGGCCAGCAACCGAGCCGTTTTTCGCGCAGAGTTGGGAGGCGAGCAAGTAATCGTCAAGCTTTCCCATGGCGCACAGGCGCAGGAGGAAGTTGCCGCCCAGGCCGAGGAATTGCGGTTCCACCGGCCTCGGATGACGGACGGACCCTACCGGGTACCCGGCCTGATTGCCGCAATGCCCGAGCGCGGAATACTGTTGATGACTTTCGCGCCCGGTTTGCGCCTGATCGACGCCATGAAGGAACGCAATGGCGGTGATCGGCTGGACCTGGCGGCGCGGGCCGGCTGCTGGCTGGCGCACCTGACGGCAGAGCGGCGGCGCAAGGCGCCCTTGGCGGCAGGCTATTGGCATAGCCGCATCGAAAAGCTGCACGCCCGGACCGACAGCGCCGAAGACCGAAAACTCCTATCAGAACTGGCCAAATGGGCTGCAGCACAGCTTTCCGGCCTTGGTGGCCTTGCAATTACGCAGGTGCGCGGGCATGGCGATTTCTGCCCATTGAACCTGATCGTTGATGGCGATGTGCTCTACGGGGTCGATCTGCAAAGCAACCGCTGGTTCGCACTGGAGCGAGATCTGGCTCGGTATCTGGTCGTGTCGGCGATCGGTCATGGGCTGATTGACGGCACGTGCTACGGCGTCGACGTCGCCGAGATGCAGGCGCTGATCTCTGCGCCTGGCCTGATCGCGGCAGACGAGGCGGACCAGGTGTTGCCGTTCTTCATCGCCTGTGAGCTTGCCAGTCGGCTGGTCTATGAATCGTACAAGCCGCGTTCGCAGGAAAAGTTGCGCCAGATGATCGGGAAGTTTCTGACCAATAAGGCTTAGGCCTATTCCGGGAGTTCACCTAGGTCCTTTGCGGGGCGAAATGCGTCAGCTGAGGATGCCGGCTTCCATCTTCACGACCCTGTCCATGCGCGCGGCCAGCGCCAGGTTGTGGGTGGCGATGACGGCGGATAGCCCGGTGTCGCGCACCAGATCCATCAGGGCATCAAAGACCTGATCCGAAGTGTCGGGGTCGAGGTTTCCGGTCGGTTCATCCGCCAGCAACAGTCTGGGCCTGTTGGCCAATGCCCGGCAAAAGGCGACCCGCTGCTGTTCGCCGCCAGAAAGCTCTGCTGGGCGATGTTTCGCCCGCGGCCCTATGCCGACCCTGTCGAGCAGATCAAGTGCCCGCGCCCGCGCTTCGGCATCGGGCACGGCATTGGCAAGCTGCGGAAGCACGATGTTCTCTTGCGCGGTGAATTCCGGCAGAAGGTGGTGGAACTGGTAGACGAAGCCGACATCCTCGCGCCGGGCTCGGGTGCGCTGACGATCCGAGAGGCCCGTCATATCCGTTCCGTTCAACGTGATCTGACCGGCATCAGCCGTGTCCAGCAGACCTGCAATATGGAGAAGTGTCGACTTCCCCGCACCGGATGGCGCGACAAGGGCGACAACCTCGCCTTTGGCGACGGAGAGTGTCGCACCGCGAAGCACCACGACCTCGGCGGGCTTTCCCTTTTTATATGCCTTTTCAATGTCTTGCAGGCCAAGAACGATGTCACTCATAACGCAGGGCCTCGACTGGGTTCATCCGTGCTGCGCGCCGGGCCGGGAAGATCGTGACCAGAAAAGAAAGCCCAAGCGACAGCAGCACTGCCGAGACGACATCGCCCCAGACGAGCTTTGCCGGAAGGTTGTAGATGCCGCGGATCGAGGGATCCCAGACCCCGCCGCCTGCCATGTAATTCACGAAGGAAAAGACCTGGTCGATATAGACCGAGAAAAGGCAACCGAGGATCACGCCGAACACTGTCCCCAGCGTTCCGACCAGCGCCCCGCAGATGAAGAAGACCCGCAGGACAGAGCCCTCGCTCAGCCCCATTGTGCGGAGTATGCCGATGTCGCGGCCCTTGTTTTTGACCAGCATTATCAGCCCCGAAATGATGTTCATCGCCGCGATCAGCACCAGGATCGCCATGATCACGAACATCACGTTGTCCTCGATCTGCAGCGCACGCAGGAAGCTGCCAGAGCGGTCCTTCCACGACCAGAGGAGCGTATGCGGACCTCCGGCATTCAGGAACTCGGCGCTGCGCTGGTCAATGGTCTCCGGGTCTTCGACCATGACCTCTACCTCATCGGCCACGCCTTCCCGGTTGAAGAAGCTCTGGGCCTCGGCAAAGGGCATGTAGACCCGCGTGCGGTCGATATCGTAACGCCCGGCACTGAAGATGTAGATGACCGGGTAGACATTGACCCGCGGGCTGGTGCCGAAGGCTGTCTTGACGCCGTTCGGAGAGATCATCTTGATCTTGTCCCCGACGCCGACGCCCAAGGCCTGCGCCACGCCCGATCCGATCGCAACACCCTCGTCGAGACGTGTCAGATCACCCAGCGCCTCGTCGGAATTGGCGATACGGGGAATGCCCATCACATCTTCGGTGGCGATGCCGTAAACATCGATCCCGGTTGTGTTCTCCCGGTTGTTGGCCATCACCTGCCCGCGGATCAGCGGGGCGACATGGGTGACACCGGGCAGACCTGCCAGCCTTTCCGCGGTTTCGGCATAGTCCGGCATCACGTTGGTGGTCCGGCCATCCTCCGTCTGGTAGACCGAATTGTAAAGCGAGACATGCGCATTCGCGCCCAGGATCGTGTCCACGAATTCGGCGCGGAAGCCGGCCCTGACCGCCATCACGGCGATCAGAGCGAAGACAGCAAGCATGATCCCCAGGAACGAGATCCAGGTCATCACACTGACACCGCCCTCGGCGCGCCGGGCGCGCAGATAGCGCCAGGCGATCATCCATTCGAACCGGGAAAAGGGGATCGTGCGGCGGGCCATGTCTGCCTCGTGATTTTTGTGGGCGGAACCTGCGCCGAATGATGGATGGGGTCAAGCAGAGTGGGATCACGCTGGCGGGATTGCCCCGGGCCGCCGGGCGCCCTTCCTGCGAAGGGATCTAGGGAGGAGTTGGCCCGGCCCGTCTGCCGCCTGACCTACTGCACCTTGCCCTCGACGAAATAGTCCTCGAACCGCTCGCCCTCGGCAAGCGACGCCTCGCGCCCCTTGCTGGCCCAGAGCAGGCCGCGGCTGATCATTTCGTAGGCAGGGCCATTGTCGATCACGCTGGCATTGTGGCCGAGCGCGTTGTAATACACTCGGCCAAGCCCCCAGCGTTTGGTCCAGGCGACCGGCATCTCGACGCTGCCATTGGCCGAATGGTACCAGTGAAAGTTGGGAAATTCGGTGGTGGCGAGGACCCGCACGGCAGGATCGACATGCAGGTAGTAATGCTCTGACAAGACTTCGAAATCCTCGATGCCCTCGCTCAGGGGATCGTCGGGATCGGTGATGTTCACCATGTATTCGGTACCGTCATTGCCGGGATGCGCAACCCAGTTTCCACCGGTCATGAACTGCCAGAGCACATTTTCCCGGAACGCATCGCACATGCCGCCATGGCACCCGGCAAGTCCGGTCCCGCGCGCCACCGCCTCGGACACATTGATTGCCAGCTGATCCTCGATCTTCGACATCGTCCAGACCGGTACGATCAGGTCCAGCCCGGCCAGAAGATCGGGATCGCAAAGGCAGTCGAGCGTATTGTGGACCTCGACGACCATGCCATTGGCATCCAGGATGCGCTCGAAAAGCCCGGCGACCTTCTGAGGCTCGTGACCCCCCCAGCCGCCCCAGGTGATCAGTGCCTTGCGTGTCATGTCAGATGCCGCGGTAGATCTCGGCAACCCGCGACACGGCAATTTCCGGGGCCAGTTCCTCGCTTTTGCCGGTGCGACGCGAAGTCAGTTCCACGACACCGATCTTGAGCCCGCGCGGACCGACGGTGATCCGCCACGGCAGGCCGATCAGGTCCATCGTGGCGAATTTCGCGCCCGCCCGTTCCTCGCGATCGTCATAGAGCGGCTCCAATCCTTGTGCAGTCAGCGCCTTGTAGAGATCTTCGCAGGCCGCATCGGCCTCCGCATCACCCTGCTTGAGGTTGACGATGCCGCAGTGGAACGGGGTCACGCCCTCGGGCCAGATGATGCCCTTATCGTCGTGGCTAGCCTCGATGATCGCCCCCAAGAGGCGCGAGACGCCAATGCCGTGAGACCCCATATGGACAGGCACCTTGTTGCCCTCTGCGTCGGTGACGGTGGCACCCATTGGCTCGGAATATTTGGTGCCGAAATAGAAAATCTGGCCGACCTCGATACCACGGGCCCGTCGGCGGCGTTCTTCGGGGATCTTGTGGAACAGTGCCTCGTCGTGGGTCTCGTCGGTGCGGGCGTAGCGCGAGGTGAATTCCTCGAGCACCGCGCGGCATTCGTCGTGGCTGTCATAGTCGATCTCGCGGTCGCCGAACTTCAGGTCGGTGATGGCGCTGTCGTAGAACACCTCGGATTCGCCGGTATCGGCCAGCACGAGGAATTCGTGGGTGTCATCGCCGCCGATCGGGCCAGAGTCGGCGCGCATCGGGATTGCCTGCAGGCCCATCCGCTCGTAGGTGCGCAGGTAGCTGACGAGGTGACGATTGTAGGCGTGCAGCGCGTCTTTCTTGGTCAGGTCGAAGTTGTATCCGTCCTTCATCAGGAACTCTCGTCCGCGCATGACACCGAAACGCGGGCGGATCTCGTCGCGGAACTTCCACTGGATGTGGTAGAGCGTCAGCGGCAGGTCCTTGTAGCTCGTCACATGCGCGCGGAAGATGTCGGTGATCAGTTCCTCGTTGGTCGGACCAAAAAGCATGTCGCGCCCGTGACGGTCGCGGATCCGCAGCATTTCCTCGCCGTAATCGTCGTAACGCCCCGACTCGCGCCAAAGGTCGGCCGATTGCAGCGTCGGCATCAATAGCGGGATATGCCCGGCGCGCTGCTGTTCCTCATGCACGATGCGCTCGATATTGCGCAGCACCTTGTAGCCGAGCGGCAGCCAGGAATAGATGCCTGCCGTGGCTTGCTTGATCATGCCGGCCCGCAGCATCAGGCGGTGGCTGACGATCTGGGCCTCGGCGGGATTTTCCTTGAGAACGGGCAGGAAATAACGGGAAAGACGCATGGAATGGCAAGCCTTTGGGCAGTCGCTGGTTCGCAGTTCGTCTAAGCGAAAGACCTTGGTTAGGCAATGATCCATCCGCAGCGAACTGTTTGACCGCGAGGCCGTCAGCAGCAATAGCTGTGCGACAGCAATTCCGAGGAGACGGGCATGATCGGACCGCATGAAATCAGGCAGGCCCACGAACGGATCGCACCACACCTGCGGGCAACGCCGGTGATCACGATTGAACGCGGAACGTTCGGAAACGCGCCGGTCTCGCTGAAGCTGGAACAGACCCAGCATACCGGTTCGTTCAAGGTGCGCGGGGCCTTCAACTCGATCCTCTCGGGCAAGATCGGGGCGTCCGGCGTTGTGGCGATATCCGGCGGCAACCATGGCGCGGCGGTCGCCTACGCCGCGCGGCAGCTCGCCATCCGGGCGACCGTTTACGCACCCGCTTTCGCCGGACCAGTCAAAATCGGACGGATGCGGGACTACGGTGCCGAGGTCATCGTGATGGATGCCCCGATCGACGAGGTCATCGAAGCCTACAGGGACTTCTCGGAGACCACCGGCGCGCTGGCAATTCACCCCTATGACGCCCCCAAGACGATGGCCGGGCAAGGAACACTGGCGCTGGAGATCGACCGCGACCTGCCTGATCTCGACACTCTTTGCGTCTCGGTCGGCGGTGGCGGTCTGATTGGCGGCATCGCCGCATGGTATGGCAAACGCATCAGGCTGCTGGCGGTCGAGACCGATGGCACCGCTACCTATGCCGCAACGTTGCGTGACGGCCCGGGGGCATCCATCACGCCTCTGGGTATTTCTGCCAGTGCGCTCGGCGCGGCCAGAATCGGCACCCTTCCCCGCGAGAGTCTGAGCAATGCCGATGTGCATTCGGTGGTGGTCGGTGACGCGGACGTGATGACGGCTGGACGGCTGCTTTGGAACAGAGCCCGGATAGTCGGGGAGCCGGGGGCCGCCACGGCTCTGGCGGCGCTGACCTCGGGGGCGTATGTACCGGCGAAGGACGAACGTGTCGGCGTGCTGATCTGCGGCGGCAATGCCGAGCCGGACTGGTTCACGGACTGACGCCTGGGCTCGATTGCGCGCGGGGCCTTGATAACTTTCCTGCCACACGCGACATAGGGCAAAACCACAGGAGGCGTCATGGCCCTTCCGGCTCGGGAACAACTGAAATACTGGGGAATCGCCACGGCGTTCTTCCTTGTCGCGCTTTGGGTTCTGGGGGATGTGATCCTGCCATTCCTGCTGGGCGGAGCCATAGCTTATCTGCTGGATCCGATTGCCGACTGGCTGGAGCGCGTCGGTCTGAACCGGGTCATGGCGACGATCGCGATCACGCTTTTCGCAGCGGTCATTTTCGTGCTGGCTGCGCTTCTGGTCATTCCGACGCTGGTGCAGCAGATGATCGGGCTCTTCGAAACCGCCCCGAAACTGGTGCAGCAGTTCAGCGCCTTTCTGACCGAGCGCTTCCCGGAATTGCTGGACAGCGAAAGCCGGATCTCGAAATCGCTGGCTTCGATCGTCGAGACTCTGCGGTCCAAAGGCGGCGAGGTTCTGAACACGATCCTGAACTCGGCCGCGGGTATCGTGAACGTAGTGGTTCTGCTAGTGCTCGTTCCTGTCATCACTTTCTATCTGCTGATCGACTGGGACCGGATGATCAGCAGGCTGAACGAGCTGTTGCCGCGCGACCATGCCCCGACGATCCGCGAGCTTGCCCGCGATATCGACCGGACGCTGGCTTCTTTCATCCGCGGGCAAGGCACGGTCTGCCTCATTCTCGGCACCTTCTACGCGGTGGCCCTGATGGCGGTCGGGCTGCAGTTCGGTCTGGTCGTCGGCGCGGTTGCGGGGCTGCTGACCTTCATCCCCTATGTCGGAGCCCTGTTCGGGGGCGCGCTCGCGATCGGGCTGGCGCTGTTTCAGTTCTGGGGCGAATGGCTCTGGATCGCGGCGGTTGCGGGCATCTTCTTTCTTGGCCAGTTTCTGGAAGGCAACGTGCTGACGCCGAAACTCGTCGGCGGCTCGGTCGGGCTGCACCCGGTCTGGCTGATCTTCGCGCTGTCCGCCTTTGGCGCGCTATTCGGATTTGTCGGAATGCTTGTCGCAGTGCCGGTTGCGGCCTCCCTGGGCGTGATCACCCGCTTTGCGATCTCGCGCTACAAGAACAGCCTGCTTTACAAGGGCGTTGCGGGACGCGACCAATCCTGACATGCGACGCCAGCTGACCTTTGATCTGCCCGCCAGACCGGCATTGGGGCGCGACGATTTCTTCGTTTCGTCCTCTAACGCGTTGGCCGTCGCAACCGTCGAGAACTGGAACGGCTGGCCCGGCAGCAAGCTGGCCCTGACCGGACCGAAAGGGTCCGGCAAGACCCACCTTGTGCATGTCTGGGCGGCAGAGGCCGGGGGTCGCATCGTCGCGGCGCGTGACCTTGTGTCAGCGGATATAGACGCGCTAGCGTCCGGCGGAGCGAAGCTGGCGGTCGAGGATGTCGACATCATCGCCGGCAGCACGGCGGCCGAGCGGGCGCTCTTTCATCTGCACAATCTGGTTCTAGCCGAAGCCGGCTGTCTACTCTTGACGGGCACCGCGCTGCCCCGTCACTGGGGGCTGGCGCTTCCCGACCTAGCCAGCCGGATGCTGGCCACCAGCGTGGCCGAACTTTCTTCGCCCGACGATGCCTTGTTGAAAGCGGTGCTGATGAAGCTCTTTGCCGACCGGCAGCTCGCCGTTGCCCCGAAGGTCGCGGACTACCTCGTCAACCGAATGGAGCGCAGCTTTGACGGCGCCGGGCAGTTGGTCGCGGCGCTCGACCGGGCGGCTTTGGCTGGTCGATCCGCTGTTACCATAAAGCTCGCGGCGGCGGTTCTGGACAATGGCCCCGAAGCAACTGCATGATGAGGTCACCGTTCCTTTAAAGTCAGGCAATATAAACCATTCATGGGAAACGCAGATTTTCTGAAAGCGGAGTGGGCGGAGCCGATCGAGGCGCCAGAAGCAGAGCGCATCGGTCCGGGCCGATTTTTCAACCGCGAACTTAGCTGGCTTGCCTTTAACTGGCGGGTACTGGAGGAGGCCGGAAATCCGCGGGTTCCCCTGCTCGAGCGACTGCGCTTCCTGTCGATCTCTGCGACCAATCTCGACGAGTTTTACACCGTGCGCGTCGCCGGCCTCCGCGAACTTGCGCAGGAAGGCAATACGACTCCGGCCGCGGACGGTCTGACCCCGTCCGAGCAACTGGTGCTGATCAACATCAACGCCCGCAAGCTGATGCAATCGCAGCAGGGCACCTGGAACCGGCTGCGCCGCGAACTGGATGCAGAGGGCATCGTGATCTGCAATCGGCTGAAACTGTCCAAGACCGACCTGCGGCACCTTGAAGAAGTGTTCCTGTCGCAGGTTTTTCCGGTCCTTTCGCCGCTGGCCATCGACCCGGCCCACCCGTTCCCGTTCATCCCGAATGCCGGGTTCGTTCTGGCCCTGCAGCTGGAGCGCGTCGGTGACAAGCGCCCGTTGCAGGCTCTGTTGCCGATCCCGCAACAGATCGCCCGTTTTGTTGCCCTGCCCTCCCGCACCGGGCGGCACCGGTTCCTGCCGCTCGAGGACCTGCTGCTCTTGCATCTCGATGCGCTGTTCCCCGGTTACAAGATGGTTGGTTCCTGCGCCTTCCGAGTGCTGCGCGACAGCGATCTCGAGGTCGAGGACGAGGCCGAGGATCTTGTCCGCGAATTCGAGGTCGCGCTGAAAAGACGGCGTCGCGGTGAAGTGGTGCGGATGAAGCTCTCTGCCGACGCGCCGCCCGCCCTGCGAAGGCTGATCATGAACCAGCTTCACGTGCGCGAAGACGAGGTGGTCGAGGTCAAGGGCATGATCGGCATGGCCGATCTCGGAGAGCTGGAACCGGACGACCGGCCGGACCTCATGTGGCCCAGTTTCACGCCAAGGGTGCCGGAGCGGGTTCAGGACCACGAAGGCGACATGTTTGCGGCGATCCGGCAGAAAGACATGCTGCTGCACCACCCCTACGAGACCTTCGATATGGTGGTCCGCTTCCTGCATCAGGCGGCGAACGACCCCGACGTGCTGGCGATCAAGCAGACGCTCTACCGCACCTCGCGCGACAGCCCGATCGTGTCGGCACTTTGCGAGGCCGCCGAGAATGGCAAATCGGTGACGGCGTTGGTGGAACTGAAGGCCCGGTTCGACGAGGCCGCCAATATCCGCCAGTCGCGGCGGCTGGAACGGGCCGGTGCCCATGTCGTCTACGGGTTCATCAACTACAAGACGCACGCCAAGATCTCGACCGTCGTGCGGCGCGAGAATGGGCAGCTCGTGACCTACACCCACTACGGCACCGGCAACTATCACCCGATCACGGCACGGATCTATACCGATCTGTCCTTCTTCACCTGCGATCCGGCACTGGGGCGCGACGCGACCAAGGTCTTCAACTACCTTTCGGGCTATGCGCAGCCGGAAGTGCTGGAGAATCTCGCAATTTCGCCGCTGACGCTGAAATCCACCCTGATCGAGTTGATTGAGCGCGAGGCGGAATATGCCGACCAGGGCAAACCCGCAGAAATCTGGACCAAGATGAACTCAATCGTCGATGCCGAGGTGATCGACGCGCTCTATGCCGCCAGCCAGCGCGGCGTGAAGATCAGCTTAGTCGTCCGTGGCATCTGCGGGCTGCGGCCCGGTATCAAGGGCCTTTCCGAGAACATTCGTGTCAAGAGCATCGTTGGGCGTTTCCTCGAACATTCGCGGATCGTCTGTTTCGGCAATGGCCACGGCCTGCCTGCGAAGAAGGCCAAGGTTTTCATCTCGTCTGCCGACTGGATGGGCCGCAACCTTGTCCGCCGGGTCGAGACCCTGGTGCAGATCAAGAACGCCACCGTGAAGGCACAGATCGTCAGCCAGATCATGGCTGCTAACATGGCCGACGAGGCGCAAAGCTGGATCCTGCATCCCGACGGTCAGTACGAACGCCCTGCCGCCGCCAACCCGGACCATCCGTTCAACTGTCACCGCTTCTTCATGGAAAACCCCTCGCTTTCGGGGCGCGGCTCGGCGGGAGCTTCTGACGTACCGGAACTCGCGCATTCAAAAGATTGACCCGGACGGACAGGCTTGGCAGGGTCGGCACGCGCGTTTCGGAGGACAGGCGATGGACGGCGGCGAAGGCCAAGGCGACGACTGGGGGCCTTTCGGTCGACCGATCTTTCAGGATCCCTCTGCCCGAGCACTTTCGCGCGTAGGAGTGGTTGATGTCGGATCGAACTCTGTCCGGATGGTGGTCTTTGACGGCGCCGCCCGCAGCCCGGCCTATTTCTACAACGAAAAGATCATGTGCGCGCTTGGCGCTGGCCTCGGGGTCACGGGGCATCTGAATCCCGAGGGCAAGCTCCGCGCGCTGTCCGCGCTGAAACGGTTCCAGCTTCTGGCCGAGGGGATGAAACTGCCACCCCTGACCGCTGTCGCCACGGCGGCGGTGCGCGACGCATCGGACGGCCCCGAATTCCAAAGACAGGTGCTGACCGAGACCGGTCTTAAGTTGTGGGTAATCGACGGCGAGGAGGAGGCGCGGCTGTCGGCTCAGGGCGTTCTGCTTGGCTGGCCCGAGGCTGACGGTCTGGTCTGCGACATCGGAGGCTCGTCGATGGAACTAGCCGAAGTAAGGAACGGCCGTGTCGGGCGGCGCGTGACTTCGCCACTCGGGCCGCTGAAGCTGCTCGCCATCAAGGGCGGCAAGAAGGCCTTGCGCCAGCACATCGCCGGGATCATGGGCGGACTTGTCGAAAAGATCGGCCGCGACAACAAGCGGCTCTATCTCGTCGGCGGCAGTTGGCGCGCGATCGCCCGGCAGGACATGGAGCGACGCGGCTACCCTTTGCATGTGCTGCATGAATACCGGATGACGCCGAAGGCGGTCCGGGCCACGGTCAAATGGATCGCCGCGAATGATATCAACGAGTTACGCGCAAGGACCGGCACGTCGGAAGCACGGATGTCGCTGGTCCCGATCGCCTCAGAGGTGCTGCGGCAGCTGCTGAAATCCTTCTCACCGAAAGAAATCGACGTATCAAGTTACGGGATTCGCGAGGGCATGCTCTACGAGCAGATGCCCGAACGGCTGCGCCGCCGCGATCCGCTGATCGAGGCCTGCCGGTTTGCCGAAGCCAAGGATGCCAGAATGCCGGGCTCGGGTCGCGACCTGCATACCTTCATCTCGCCGATCTTCTCGGGCGCAACACAGGCAAGCAAACGAATGGTTCGGGCCGCCTGCCTTTTGCATGACGTGACATGGCGCGCGCATCCCGACTATCGCGCCGAGGTCTGCTTTGACAATGCCACACGCGCCAATCTGGGCGGGCTGACGCACAAGGAACGGATCTGGCTCGGGCTGGCACTGCTGCACCGATACAAGAACTCCCGCGAGGGATCGCGGTTCAGCCCGCTCTTTGAACTGCTTGATGACCGCGAGATTATTTCCGCCGAGGTGGCCGGCAAGGCGATGCGATTCGGCGCCATGTTCTCGGTTGAATCGCCCGAGTCGATGGCCCGTCTGAAATGGCAATCGAAGAAATCAGTGCTAACACTCTCCCTGACTGCGCATGGCGAAGATCTCTTCGGCGAAGTGGCACAGGCCCGGTTCAATGGTCTGGCTGCAGCACTCGGGGCCGAAACTGCGATAAAGAAGATGCGGGTCCAGAGCCCGAGGGCCGCCCGCTGACATCGACTTCACCTCGGATCCAAGGGCATTGGATTGCAGAAATCTTTTGGGGTCAGACCCTCGGCTCCAACCAATAGGTCAGAGTTCGACCTCGCCGTCGCTGTCGCCGTCAAGATGCTCGGGGACAAGCGGCACCTTCCGGCGAATGATGATGTCGCCATTGGGCAGCACCTCGGGCGGGTGATAGGCGTTCAGATCATCGATCTTGCTTTGTAGATCCTCGAGCGCAGGTGACAGTTCCTGCATCAGCCCCTCAAGCAACAATCGGGTGCCCTCCTGCAGAAGGCCCATTCCTTCGCTCATCTGATCGTCATCCGCCTCGGGCACGGTCTGTGCACCTGCGGGCAGGGCCGTCAGCGAAACCGAAAGAAGGAGGGCGGCCAGAATCTTCATGGGTTGAATATAGTCGGCCGAGCCGCGGTTTGAAGGGTCAGAGATCAATATCGGTCGAAACCGGGAAGTGATCACTCGCCGTCAGCAAAGCGTCGCGCAATTCCAGTGTTTCGTAGCAAACCGGATCATCGAAAGGATGCCAGATACGCCATTCCGGGCCCTTTTTCATCAACGAGTCCGAAACCATCACATAGTCGAGCAGCGCCTGAAGGTAGCGTTTCTGATGCGCCAGGTAGAAGCGGGCCGTTGCCGGCATCGTGCCCACCCGGCGTGTCAGCGCCATGCGGGCATGGGGGTCGTGCAGGCAAGGGCAGCCTTCTTCACCCATCACGATCTCGATGCCCGATTTGCCAAAGAGCTTCTCAAATTCGTCGAGCCCCGGACCGTCGTTGAAATCCCCAAGCACGATCAGGTCTTCATTGCGTTCGAGATGCTCTTCGACCCGACCGCGCAGCCATATGCATTGGGCAAGCTGCTTTCGCCGGTTCTGGATCGAGAGGCGGATGATCTCTTCCCGGCCTCGAGCGCCGTGCGGGGCCTTCGATTTCACGTGAACGCCGATAAGGCGCAGGTTGGCCCCGGCGCGCGTGGTGACGGCCGCCTCGAGCGGGGGCTTGGAGAAACTCACGATCTCGGGACGGGCATCGGTATCCAGGTCCCAGCGAAAAGCGCCGTCGAAACGCGGCGCGCCACGCTCACCTTTCTTGCCGGTCGGTTCGCCTTGCGGATCGTGGCGCGCCGTCATGGCATCGGGATCGTAGAGCAGCGCGATTTCCTGTTGGGTGCCATTGTCGAAGCCGATCAGCGCCTTGCGCGTTCTCAAGTCATAGGTCTCGGCAAAGCGCTCCAATGCGCGGGTGGTCGAGCGGCGGCCATTGTGATCGGGCGCCTCCACGATCATCACGGCATCGGCATCGAGTGCTGTGAAGACGATGCCGAGGGCCGTCAGCTGCGCCTCTCGCGTGACCCCCTGACGCCCGGACCAGCCGTCGTCGGCCAGAAGCGACCCGTCATCCGCGAAGAGATTGTTGAACCATTCGACATTGTACGTCGCAATTCGCATCAGCGCCCGGCCCGGTTGATCTGGTCCCAGGCATCATTGATCGCGATCAGGCGCCGTTCGGCAAGCTTGGTCGCTTCGACCGGCAAGCCTCTAGCAATGAACTTGTCGGGATGGTTGTCGTGCACCAGTTTCCGCCACGCCTTTCGAGCTTCGGCCACTGTCGCGTCGGGCGACAGGTTAAGGACGCTGTAAGGATCCGGAGCGGCATCTGGCACGAACCGGCTGCGCAACGCGCGAAACTCCCTGTCCTTCAGGCCAAAGATCTGGGCGACGCGTTCCAGAAAGGCATCTTCCTTGGGGTGATAGGCGCCGTCGGCAACCGCGATGTAGAACAAACCCTCCATCAGGTCACAGAGAACGCCGTCGACACCGTCGAACATCCTGCGGATGCGCGACGCATATTCCTCGTATCCCGCGACATCCTGCCGGGCCATGTTGAAGACACGGGCGGCATTCTTCTCTTCGCTGCGCGGAATCGAAAAGACCGTGCGAAAGGCCGACACCTCGTCGCGGGTCACAAGCCCGTCCGCCTTGGCCATCTTTGCCCCCAGCGCGATCACCGCGATGGTGAAGGCGACAGACCGTTCCGGAGGGCTACGCAGGCGATCGAAGACCACTGCCAACGGCTGGCCGGCGGTCAGCGCGGCAAGAGCATCAGATATCCGGGTCCAGAGCGACATGGCGCACCTCTTACCCGCTTCGCTTCCCGCTGTCAGGCCGGATCACAGGAATTTCTGCATCAGATGCAGGTCCATCCAGCAGCCAAACTTGAACCCGACCTCCGGCAGGACGGCGACGGGCGCATATCCGAGAGCGGCGGGAAACGCGATCCCGAGCGGGTTCTCGGCGCTGACCCCGGCAATCATCGAATGCACGCCACCCTGCCGGGCATGATCCTCCAGCGCGGTCAGTAGGCCCCGGCCGATGCCGCGGCCATGCGCAGATGGCGCAAGGACAAGCGTATACTCCATCGTATACGCATAGCCGATGGCGGCACGAAACTGGCCGTAGAGGGCAAAACCCAGAACCCCTTGCCGTCGTCGGCCACCAGAAAGGCGTGGCCCGCCGATCCGCAATCATCAAGCCAATGTCACCGGCGGATTTCTCGGTGGAGTTGAAGGTGATCGCCGTCTCGCGAATGACCGGGTTCCAGATCGCGACGATGGCCGGGCCATCCGAGACGACGTCGGGTCTGATTTTCATTGCAGAAGCCTTGTGCCGCCGTGCGTCTCAATCGTCGCGGCAAGCCGCTTGGCAGCGCCCTCTCGAATGTCGATGCGGCCGGTTTCGAGCATCGGGTCAAGGTTGCGGCGCAGCTCCTCAGCCGCCGGATGCTTCACTTCGAAGCGCTGCAAACGGCAGCCCCGGTCGGTCAGAGCGTCTGCCGGATGCATATTGCCCTGCCACTCGATCAGGGCCGGATAGGCACCGTCAAACGGCAACCTGCCGTCATCGGGCACGACCATCTGCCAGCGCAGGTCGCCACGTGCGGCGGGGATCGGGTGGCCAATGCCGGCAGGTGCCAGCGCCAGTGCCTGTGCGAGATCTTTGGTGCGGCAGATCCAGTTTGTCAGGCGCGGCGGCCCCGAGAAGCGATCCATGTCGAACCAGCGCGGCCGGTCTGGCGGAGGAGCGTCGAGATTGATCGCGATCACTTCCAGATAGAGATCGAGTCCAAGCGAGAGAAGCCGGTTGTGGGTTCCCATGAACGCATGGTCTCCGCCCGGATCAAGCGGGATGCCCAGCAGATCCTCAACGAAAGCCACGCCCTCGGCGAGAGTCTCTGCGCAAACCGCCAGATGATCGAGTTGCAACAGGGACACGGGGGCGATGCCCTCAGGCCGCCTGCGCGCCACGCACCAGCTTCAATATGTCCTTTGCCGCCTCGGGGATGTTGGTCCCAGGCCCGAAGATCGCCTTGACCCCGGATTTGTAGAGGAAGTCATAGTCCTGCTGCGGAATGACGCCGCCGCAGATCACGATGATGTCTTCTGCGCCCTGCGCTTTCAGCGCTTCGACCAGTTTCGGCGCGAGGGTCTTGTGACCCGCCGCCTGACTAGAAATCCCGACAATATGCACGTCATTGTCGATCGCGTCCTGTGCGGCTTCCTCCGGCGTCTGAAAGAGCGGGCCGACATCGACATCGAATCCGATATCGGCAAAGGCGGTTGCGATCACCTTGGCGCCGCGGTCATGGCCGTCCTGCCCCATCTTCACAACTAGCATCCTTGGCCGGCGCCCCTCCTCCTCGGCGAATATCTCGACGTCGCGCTGGATGGCGGCAAAGCCCTCGTCGCCTTCGTATGCCGCGCCGTAGACGCCCGCGAGCGTCTTCACCTCGGCCCGATGCCGTCCGAATGCCTTTTCCATCGCCATCGAAATCTCTCCTACCGTAGCGCGCGCGCGCGCTGACTCAATTGCCAGTTCCAGAAGGTTGCCCTGCCCAGATGTCGCTGCATTTTCGAGCGCTGCCAACGTTCCGTCGCAGGCTCCTTGATCGCGGCTTGCGCGGATCTTTTCCAGCCGGGCGACCTGCGCGGCACGCACGGCGGAATTATCGATGTCGCGCACATCGATCGGGTCTTCCTTGGCAAGGCGGAACCTGTTGACGCCGACGATCACCTCGTCGCCCCGGTCGACCGCAGCCTGCCGCCGTGCCGCGGCTTCCTCGATCCGCAGTTTCGGCATGCCCGAGGCGACCGCTTTCGTCATTCCGCCCATCTCGTCGACTTCCTCGATCAGCTTCCAGGCCGCGTCAGCAAGATCGGCTGTCAGCTTCTCGACGTAGTAGGAACCCGCCAGCGGGTCGACAACGCGGGTCACGCCGGTCTCGTTCTGCAGTATTAGCTGCGTGTTTCGGGCGATGCGTGAAGAGAATTCAGTTGGTAAACCAATGGCTTCGTCGAAAGAGTTCGTGTGCAGCGACTGGGTGCCGCCCAGCACCGCGCTCATCGCCTCATAGGCAGTGCGGACGATGTTGTTGTAGGGGTCCTGTTCCTGCAACGACACACCAGAGGTCTGGCAATGGGTGCGCAGCATCAGGCTTCCGGGTTTCTTCGGGCTGAACTCGGTCATGATCCGATGCCACAGGAACCGTGCAGCGCGCAGCTTAGCGGCCTCCATGAAGAAGTTCATGCCGATCGCGAAGAAGAACGAAAGCCGCCCGGCAAAGGCATCGACATCCATGCCGCGCTCGACCGCCGCCTTCACATATTCCTTGCCGTCCGCCAGCGTGAATGCCAGCTCCTGGACAAGGTTCGCCCCGGCTTCCTGCATATGGTAGCCAGAGATCGAGATAGAGTTGAAACGGGGCATGTTTCTTGATGTGTATTCAATGATATCCGAGACGATCCTCATGCTCGGTTCGGGCGGGTAGATATAGGTATTGCGGACCATGAACTCCTTCAGGATGTCATTCTGAATGGTGCCTGAAAGCGCAGCATGTTTGACCCCCTGTTCCTCGCCCGCCACGATGAAGCTGGCCAGAACCGGGATCACCGCGCCATTCATCGTCATCGAGACAGAGACCTCGCTCAAGGGAATACCGTCGAACAGAATCTTCATGTCCTCGACCGAGTCGATCGCCACCCCGGCCTTGCCGACATCGCCGACCACCCGTTCGTGATCGCTGTCATAGCCGCGATGGGTGGCCAGATCGAAGGCGACCGACACGCCCTGCTGCCCGGCGGCCAGCGCCTTGCGGTAGAAGGTGTTCGACTCCTCGGCCGTGGAAAAGCCCGCATATTGGCGGATCGTCCAGGGCCGCCCGGTATACATTGTCGCCCGCGGGCCCCGGGTGAACGGGGCGCTGCCGGGCAGGCTGCCTGTATGGGCCAGCCCGTCGGCATCCTGAGCGTCATAGACCGGCTGAACCCTGATGCCTTCGGGCGTCTGCCAGACCAGCTCCTCCGGCGACCGTCCGCGAAGCTCTTTTTCCGCCAGTTTCTTCCATTCGGTCTTGTCGGTCATGGTAGCCTCTTCTTCCCGCCCGGTCCGCTGCCAGACGACGTTGACATAAAGGTGCGGTATTCAGGCTTGCCGCCGGGCTTCGCATTTTGCACCCTCGGACCTATATCAGGAGCGAAGGGGACGAGAATGAAGCGGTTTCTGATAGTTGGGCTGATCGCCCTGACGGGTATTCCGGCGCTCGCCCAAGAGGCGGATGCGGTGGCGGAATCCGGGGTAATGCTGGAGATCCGGAACGCAGCCGACGTTTCGCTGTTGGACTTCATCTGGCTGAACCGGCTGATTGTGGTCTTCGCCGACACGGATCGGGATCCGGCCTTCCAGCGCCAGATGGAACTGCTTGCCGAGCGGCCCGGCCCGCTTCTGGAACGCGATGTCGTCGTGGTGACCGACACCAATCCCGCAGACGCTTCAGAAATCCGCCAGAAACTGCGGCCACGAGGTTTCTCGTTTGTTTTCATAGACAAAGACGGCGTCGTTAAACTGCGAAAACCGGCCCCGTGGGACGTGCGGGAAATCTCGCGCTCGATCGACAAGACGGATCTGCGGCAGCAGGAACTGCGCGATGCCAGAGAGGCGGGCTGAGAGGTCATTCGAATTCCATGATCACTTCGTCAACGGCCAGGCTGTCGCCCGGACCGGCGTTGATCTTGCTGACGACCGATTTGCGCTCGGCTCGCAGGATGTTCTCCATCTTCATCGCTTCGACGGTGCATAGGGCCTGACCTTCCTGCACTTCCTGTCCGACCTCGACGTCGATCTTCACGATCAGTCCGGGCATCGGGCAGAGCAGCATTTTCGACGTATCGGGCGCCAGTTTTTCCGGCATGAGGGCCGCGAGTTCGGACTGGCGGGGGGTGCGCACATAGACCTTCATGTCGGCGCCGCGCAGTCGCAGACGGAAGCCATTCGGCAACTTGCCGACCTTCATGACCAGAGGGGTGCCGTCGACGCTGAGCAGCGACAGACTGTCACCCGGCGCCCATTCGCTTTCAATCCTGCGCTTGCTGCCGTCCTCGAATGTCACAGTCGCCCCAAGCTTGTCGGCCTCGATCGTGACAGGCCATTGCTGTCCCTGCACCTCGACGACCCAGTCCGAGCCCACCTTTCTTTCATGGTTGTCCATCCGGCCCGAAACGCGGGTGCGGCGGATCTCGGTCACCCGGTACATCGCGGCGGCGGCGGCGACCACGCGGCGGACCTGCTCTTCAGGCAAGGTAACGCCAGAAAATCCGTCGGGATATTCCTCGGCGATGAATGCCGTCGTGATGTTGCCCGAGATGAAGCGCGGATGGTCCATCACGGCCGACAGGAACGGCAGGTTGTGACCGATCCCCTCGATCTCGAAACTGTCCAGCGCAACACGCATGTTCTCGATCGCATCTTCGCGCTTCGGACCCCAAGTGCAGAGCTTGGCGATCATCGGGTCGTAATACATGCTGATTTCGCCGCCCTCGTAGACGCCGGTATCATTGCGGACGACATGGCTGTTCTTTTCGACCTCGGCGGGCGGACGGTATTGGGACAGGCGCCCGATCGAGGGCAGGAAGCCCCTGTATGGGTCTTCGGCATAAAGGCGGGATTCGATGGCCCAACCATTCAGCTTCACGTCTTTCTGCGCGATCGTCAGCTTTTCGCCATTGGCGACCCGTATCATCTGCTCGACCAGATCGACGTCGGTGATGAGCTCGGTCACGGGGTGTTCGACCTGAAGCCGGGTGTTCATTTCCAGGAAATAGAAATTCCGCTCTCCATCGACGATGAATTCGACAGTGCCGGCACTGGTGTAGCCGACCGCCTGCGCCAGCGCGACGGCCTGTTCGCCCATCGCCTTGCGGGTGGATTCATCGAGGAACGGGCTTGGCGCTTCCTCGATGACCTTTTGGTTACGGCGCTGGATCGAGCATTCGCGTTCGCCCAGATAGATTGCGTTGCCGTGCTGGTCGGCGAGGACCTGGATCTCGATATGGCGCGGCTGTGTCACGAATTTCTCGATGAAGATGCGGTCGTCGCCGAAACTGCTGGCGGCCTCGTTCTTGGAGCTCTGGAAACCCTCGCGTGCCTCGGCATCGTTCCAGGCGATCCGCATCCCCTTGCCGCCGCCGCCCGCGCTGGCCTTGATCATCACCGGATAGCCGATCTCGTTCGAGATCTTCACCGCTTCGTCGGCATCAGCGATCAGCCCCATGTAACCGGGGACGGTCGAGACATTGGCCTCTGCCGCAATCTTCTTCGAAGTGATCTTGTCGCCCATAGCCTCGATCGCTTTCTTCGGCGGGCCGATGAACGCGACGCCAGCCTTTTCAAGCGCCTCGGCGAATTTCGAGTTCTCGGACAGGAAGCCGTAGCCGGGATGCACGGCCTCGGCCCCGGTCTGGCGGACTGCGTCCATGACCTTGTCGATGACGATGTAAGACTGGTTGGCCGGGGACGGGCCGATATGTACGGCTTCGTCGGCCATCTGGACGTGCAGCGCGTTCCGGTCGGCGTCCGAATAGATCGCCACAGTTACAATGCCCATCTTGCGCGCGGTCTTGATGACCCGGCAGGCGATCTCGCCGCGGTTGGCTATCAGGATCTTCTTGAACATTCGCCGTCCCCTCAGGTTGATCGTGCGGTCGTGGCGCCGCATGTTGGCAAAACGAAAAAGACCACCGAGGCTCCTGCCCCGATGGCCTTTTCCCGATTTCCGAAACGCGCGGTGAAGCGCGCCGGATAACTCTTAGTTACAGATACCGACGTCGTCGCAGAACACGCCCGCGCCGCCGCCGATGACAGCACCGACAGCAGCGTTGCCGCCCAGTGCGTCAGCTGCGATGGCGCCGCCTGCGGCGCCCGCAAGTCCGCGTTCCGTGTCGGTTTCCAGGCAGGCGGTAAGCCCAACCATAGCGACAACGGCGATAACCCAGGTCTTCTTGAACATGATAGACTGCCTTCCCTCAAACGGAATTGTTTTGCGGCGACAGTTTCGCCTGTTCCGCAAGCGGGCGCAAAGGCTTTTTTCCAAGTTTGGCCGCATTCCGCTCGCGCCGCAATCACAATTCCGACAACGGCAACACCTGGTTGAAAAGAGCGAGGTCTGACCCGGGAAAGGCCAGACCTCTTAGAAGGGGAAGGGTAACGGTTTTGACAATTTGTGGAGAGCATCTTGCTGGAGGGGCCCGCCACAAGAGAGAGGATGGTCCGAGTCGCACGGCTTGCATATACACACGTTATGCGGGTGCGGTATTCGGCGGAATTCCGCCGTAGTTGACCTAACGTCAGCAACAAAATGCCGAAACCGCTCATTCGAACACCTCGGGAAACCCGGCGCGGGCCACGTCCACGTCGATTCGCAAGTGGGAGTCGTAGCTGATCGGATCGAAGGGTTCTTCGGCGGCCACGACCTCGCGCCCGAACAGCCATGAAAGGCGGCCAGCATCGAGGTTGCCGCGAACGAAAGGCTGATCTCCAAAGTTCTGCCAAAGCGCCAGGAGGAATACTGAATCGGCGCGCCTGTCCGCCACCTTGCGGTCGGCGTGACGCTCGCGCCAAACGACCGGTGTGACACCGCGCGGATTCGCGCGCCTCAGCGTGAACTGGAAGTCAGTTCCCGGCAACCGGCCGGGAAAGCCACGATGTTTGACCATGCTCTCTCGCGGCATCAGAACGGCTCCGGCAGGCAGGTATCGACGTCGATCGTGTAGGCTTCGAAAACCTGCGTCGCTTCCGGAACAGGATCGCCGAAGGGGGTCGGGCGATCGGCGATCGAGATGATGATCTGGTTCGGAACCGGCCCACCTAGCGGGATCCGTGGCAGGGCGTAGCTGTTGCACAGATATTCCATGTCCGCCCCGATCATCTCGAAATCCATCTCACCCCTTTCGCGCGCAATTTCAGGCGCGACAAACCGAAATCTGTAGGCCAGCCCTTCTCCCGGCTGGTTTGCTATCACCTCGAGCAAGGTCATCGGCTGTCCCGAGGGAACGGTGATATGCGCGTCGTTGGACATCGGAGGGCTAAAGCGGGATATTGTCGTGCTTCTTCCACGGGTTCTGCAGCTGTTTGCCCCGCAGGCTGGCGAAGGCGCGGCAGATGCGTTTGCGGGTAGAATGCGGCATGATCACTTCGTCGATGAAGCCCTTCTCGGCGGCAACGAAAGGATTGGCGAAGCGGGCCTCATAATCCTTGGTGCGTTGCACGATCTTGTCTTTGTCGCCCAATTCGCTGCGGTAAAGGATCTCGGTCGCGCCCTTGGCCCCCATCACGGCAATCTCGGCCGTGGGCCATGCATAGTTGAAATCACCGCGCAGGTGTTTCGACGCCATCACGTCATAGGCCCCGCCATAGGCCTTTCGCGTGATCACGGTGACCTTCGGCACCGTCGCCTCGCCATAGGCGAAGAGAAGCTTGGCGCCGTGCTTGATGACACCGCCATATTCCTGGCTGGTGCCGGGGAGGAATCCGGGCACATCGACGAGGGTCAGGACGGGGATCTCGAACGCATCGCAAAACCGGACGAACCGCGCCGCCTTGCGGCTGCTGTCAATATCAAGGCAACCGGCCAGCACCATCGGCTGGTTGGCCACGACCCCGACGGTCGACCCCTCAAGGCGGACAAAGCCGGTCAGGATGTTCTTGGCGAAATTCTCCTGTATCTCGTAGAAATCGCCCTCATCCGCCAGCTTGTAGATCAGTTCTTTCATGTCGTAGGGCGAGTTCGGATTGTCGGGAATCAGCGTGTCGAGGCTCATCTCCATGCGGTCCGGGCTGTCGAAGAACGGCCGCACGGGCGGCTTGTCACGGTTGTTGAGCGGCAGGAAATCCACCAGACGCCGGATCTCGGTCAGCGCCTCCACGTCATTCTCGAAGGCACCATCCGCGACCGAGGACTTGCGCGTATGCGTCGAGGCGCCGCCCAGTTCCTCGGCTGTCACCACCTCGTTGGTCACGGTCTTGACCACGTCCGGGCCGGTGACGAACATGTAGGACGTATCCTTCACCATGAAGATGAAATCGGTCATTGCCGGGGAATATACCGCGCCGCCGGCACAGGGACCCATGATGACGGAAATCTGCGGCACGACGCCCGAGGCCATGATGTTTCGCTGGAAGACCTCGGCATAGCCGGCAAGTGAGGCGACCCCTTCCTGGATCCGCGCGCCGCCCGAATCGTTGATGCCGATCACCGGCGCGCCGTTTTGCACGGCCATATCCATGACCTTGCAGATCTTCTCGGCATGGGTTTCCGACAGGGAGCCGCCAAAGACCGTGAAGTCCTGGCTGAAGAGGTAGACCATGCGGCCGTTGATCGTGCCCCATCCAGTGACCACGCCGTCGCCGGCGGGTCGTTCGCTCTCCATCCCGAAATCGGTGCAGCGATGCACCACAAACATGTCGAATTCTTCAAAGCTGCCTTCGTCGAGCAAGAGTTCGATCCGCTCGCGCGCGGTCAGCTTGCCCTTGCCGTGCTGCGCATCGATGCGCCGTACGCCGCCGCCCAGCCGTGCCGTCTGACGACGGGATTCAAGCTCTTCCAGAATATCTTTCATTGTTGCCTCCCAATGGGACCTGGGCGCGACAATAGGCTGTTTCGTCGGGAGCAGAAAGCCTTGTCTGGGATATTTGCAAACACTTGGCAAGTACCATTATGAAGAATGCAAATTAGCAAAATTTGAGCTGCGGTCTTTTGAGCTTGGACGCCGTGCGAGATGCCTTTATGTCAGCCAGCATGAGTTCCAAACCACAGGTCCGATTTCTGGACCGGTCGACCCCACCACATATCATGACGCTCGTGCTGATGACCGGCATGGCGGCGATGACGATGAACATGTTCCTGCCGTCGCTGCCGGCAATGACCGCCTATTTCGAGACGGATTACGGGATAATGCAGCTGTCGGTTGCGCTTTACTTGGGCGTCAACGCTGCCCTGCAGCTTGTTGTCGGCCCGATCTCGGACCGGTTCGGCCGCCGCCCGGTGCTGCTTTGGGGCTTCGCGGTGTTCCTCGTCGCAACTGTTGGATGCATCTTTGCCCCCAATGTCGAGACATTTCTGTTCTTCCGCATGGGGCAGTCTGCAAGCGTCGTCGCCATGGTCCTGAGCCGCGCGGTCGTGAGGGACATGGTGCCGCAGGATCAGGCTGCCTCGATGATCGGTTATGTCACGATGGGAATGGCGGTGGTGCCGATGGTCAGCCCGGCCCTCGGCGGCTGGCTGGACGAGTATTTCGGCTGGCAGGCGACCTTCTGGTTCCTGTTGGTGACGGGCATCCTGACGACGGCCCTGATCTGGTTGGATGTCGGTGAGACCAATGCGACGCGCTCTGCATCATTCTCGGAACAGGTGCGTGACTATCCGGAACTGCTTACCGCGCAGCGCTTCTGGGGATATTGCCTGGCCTCGGCCTTCGCTTCCGGCGCCTTCTTTGCCTACCTGGGCGGCGCGCCCTTCGTCGGGACACAGGTCTTCGGCCTGTCGCCCTCGACACTCGGATTCTTCTTCGGTGCGCCAGCGCTCGGCTACATGGTCGGCAATTTCCTGTCGGGCCGATACTCGATCCGCTTTGGCGTGAACCGGATGGTCCTGACAGGCGCCATCCTGTCGACTTCGGGTGCAAGCCTGTCGCTGCTACTCTTTCTGGTTGGGCTCGGGAATGTCGCGACCTTCTTTGGTTTCATGACATTTGTCGGGCTTGGCAACGGCATGGTGCTGCCGAACGCCACCGCCGGCATGCTGTCGGTGCGCCCGCACCTTTCCGGAACCGCCTCAGGTCTCGGCGGCGCGATCATGATTGGTGGCGGCGCGCTACTTTCTGCCCTTGCCGGCATCCTGCTCGTTCCGGGCAGCGGCCCGTTCCCGCTGCTCTGGATCATGTTCATCGTCTCGGTTCTGGCGATCGTCTCGATCCTCTGGGTAATTGCGCGCGCCCGTCGGCTTGGGGTTGCCTGACCAGGTTTGCAAAGGCTAAATGCTCCTTGTGCAAAACTGCAAAGGCGCGCCATGGCCAGCCAGAAACTCTATGCCGGGGCGAAACTGCGGGAGACGCGGACGAAGATCGGCCTGACGCAAAAGGCCTTTGCCGAGAAGCTTGGAGTATCCCTGCCCTACCTGAACCAGATGGAAAACAACAATCGTCCGGTCTCGACCGGCGTAGTGTTGGCGCTGGCGCAGGAATTCGGCTTCGACGTGACCGAACTGTCGACCGGTGATGCCGAACGCATGGTCGCGGACATGCGCGAGGCGATGGCCGATCCGGTCTTTGCCGATACCGCGCCGCCGCTGGCCGATCTGCGGCTAGCCGCATCGAACGCGCCCGCGCTGGCGCGGGCCTTCCTGGCACTGCACCGCGCCTACCGGCAGAGCCATGAGCGGCTGGCTTCACTCGACGAAGCGCTTGGCCGCGAGGACAGCGCGATCCGGCCGAGCCCGTGGGAGGAAGTGCGGGATTTCTTTCACTATTGCGACAACTATATCGACGCGGTCGACCGCGCGGCGGAGCATTTCGCCAGCCACGGTGACAATCCGGCCGATCTGGAAGTCGCGGCTAGACATGCGCTGGAAAAACTCGGGATAGAGAGCGTCGTCGCCGAGCGCGATGCGTTGCGCAGCTACGATCCTGACAGCAAGCGCCTGACCCTGTCGCGTTCCGCCGCCAGCGCGACGAAAAGGTTTCAGTTGCTGCATCAGGTGGCGCTGCTCACGCAGGACGATCTTCTCAACGCGACTCTGGATCTGGCGCGGTTCCAGACCCCCGAGGCCCGCGCCATCGCCAAGATCGGGCTGGCCAACTACTTCGCCGGGGCAGCACTGATGCCCTACCGCACATTTCAGCAGGCGGCGGAAGAGACCCGCCACGATGTGGAGCGCCTCGCCGAGATCTTCGGCGCCTCGATCGAGCAGGTCGCGCATCGCCTGTCAACCATGCAGCGTCCGGGCGCCAAGGGGATTCCGTTCTATTTCGTGCGCGTCGATCAGGCAGGCACCATCACCAAGCGGCATTCAGCGGCGAAGCTGCAATTCGCCCGGTTCGGCGGCGCCTGTCCGCTCTGGAACGTACATCAGGCCTTCGAGACGCCCGGCCGTTTCCTGCGGCAACTGGCCGAGACGCCGGATGGCGTGCGCTATATCTGCCTTGCTCGCGACGTTTCGAAACCAGGCGGATCGTTCCATGCCCCGGTGCGAAAGTTTGCCATCGGCCTGGGCTGCGAGGTGCAGCACGCGCGGCGGCTTGTATATGCGGATGACATGAACCTGACCAAGCCGAATGCCTTCGAGCCGATCGGCATTTCCTACCGCATTTGCGAGCGGAAATCCTGCCATCAGCGTTCGGTGCCGCCACTCGAAAGCCGCCTGACGGTCGATCCCGACCGGCGCGGGGTGCTGCCCTACGTCATAGATTAACCGGGCCGCGGCCCTGCGGCCTTTACGGCCAGCCGCATCGCCTCTAAGCATTTCGAATGCCAGTGCAGGAGGGCCGAATGGAACTGAAGGGCAGCCGGGTCATTGCCGCAGACCGCGCGAAGGTCTGGGAACGTCTGAATGATCCCGCGACGCTCAAGGCCTGCATTCCGGGATGCGAGGAGCTGACGGGCAGCGCTGGTGATGGATTTGAAGCCGTGGTCAAGCAGAAGGTCGGCCCGGTCAAGGCGACCTTCAAGGGCAAGGTCACGCTCTCGGACGTTGTTGCGGGCGAAAGCTACAGGATTTCCGGAGAGGGCTCGGGCGGTGTCGCGGGCTTTGCCAAGGGCGGCGCAGACGTGACGCTGGCAGATGTCGAGGACGGAACCGAATTGACCTATCTTGCCGAAGCGAAGGTCGGCGGCAAGATCGCCCAACTTGGCAACCGGCTGATTGACGGTTTCGCCCGCAAGATGGCCGACAGCTTCTTTGACAATTTCCGCGCCGCGGTAGAGCGCCCGTCGGGCGACTGACCCGGCGCTCTCCTTGGCGGAACGGGTTTCCCTTCCTGTATCTAGGCTGCGCTTCGGGACAGGATGCGCCAGATTTCGTCCTTCAGCATCACCCGCTTCTTGCGAAGCTCTTCCTCGTGAAACTGCTCCATCGGTTCGACATTCGTCTCGGCCCGGTGCACCGCGCGATTGATCTCGTGATACTCGTCCACAAGTTTTGCAAAGTGCCCGTCGCTTTGCTTTAGCGTGCTTATGCGCTCGGCTTCGTGCGGAAATTCCTCTGCTAGCTCATGCGGTGTGTGGCTCATCTCGTCCTCCGTTCATTGGGTTTGAAGAGACCCTAGGGACGGATTCGGCGGGCCACATTGATGCGCATCAAATCGGCGATTACCTCGCGCCCGGCGCCACCCGGCTGCGCGGGCCTCGGACTCCGGGCAGAACTAGCGTTCACTCCGCGCAGGACTGATCCGTGTCTCATTGTAGAACTCCTGTCCCGGCAGGTGATAGATGCGCCCGGACTTGGAAATATTGTCCTTGATATCGCATCCGACGCCCGTCGGCTGCGGGACGGTTCGACTTGCGGCGCGATGGTCAGACGGAGCTGCAAGAGTTCTGGCCCAGATCCCGAGCGCGCCGATCGAGGCGGCCTTTTCGGCATCGACGTAATCGAGCGAGTAATTGCGATGGGCCGTGGCGATGCCCTCCCGAACAAGACGGTCCGAAATGTCCCGCTTTCTGTCGAAACAACGTGCGACAATGCAGTCGTATCGGTCACGATCCAAGGCGGTGCAGAGCGCCCTGCGGCCTTCAAACCGGGCCTTGGCCTCTTTTGCGGCCCACTTCCCGCAGGGCCACGGCGCGCCGTGCACGTCAGTGCAGGTTTGGTCGATCTCGGGCCGTCGATGCCGCAAAGCCGGGCCTTCACCGCCCCGACCGTCAGGCTGTATACAGCGGCAAACCGCATCCTGCCCGAAAAGCCCTCAGCCGTCAGCGGCATGGCGGAGAGCAGGAGAAAAACAATCGGTGAACAAGATCTTGACATGGCCCGCTATCAGCGAGCCCTCGCGACGGCGCATGACGGCAATCGCATCGCCAACCGGGCAACATCGCTATAGGCTTCGCTAACACGAATGGGAATCGGCCGGTTGCCACTGGACATGTGCCGGGCGATGGCCATTTATTGACTGACCAATCAAGAAAAACAGGGAGCTTGCAAATGAAACTCAAACGAACCCTTTCGGTTCTGGCGCTGACTGCATTTTCCGCGCCCGCCCTAGCCGATTGCGACACGATTGTATTCTCGGATGTCGGCTGGACCGACATCACCGCAACGACCGCCGCCACGACCGTGGTTCTCGATGCACTGGGATATGAGACCGACATCAAGGTGCTGTCGGTTCCGGTCACTTATACCGCGATGGCAGAAGGCGATGTCGATATCTTCCTCGGCAACTGGATGCCGACGATGGAGGCCGATATCGCCCCCTACCGCGAAGCCGGTACCGTGGATACGGTCCGCGCCAATCTCGAAGGCGCCAAATACACGCTGGCGGTCAACAAGGCCGCCGCCGATCTGGGGATCACGAATTTCGCCGACATCGCGGCCCACAAGGATGCGCTCGACGGCAAGATCTATGGCATCGAACCCGGAAATGACGGCAATCGCCTGATTATGGAAATGATCGGCGCGGATGCATTTGGCCTGACCGGTTTCGATGTCGTGGAAAGCTCTGAACAAGGCATGCTGGCGCAGGTCGCCAAGGCCGACCGTGGCGGTGACCCAGTCGTCTTCCTCGGCTGGGAGCCACATCCGATGAACGCCAATTTCGAACTGACCTACCTTGAAGGCGGGGATGACTGGTTCGGGCCGAACCTTGGCGGCGCCACGGTCTTCACGAATACCTCGGCCGGTTATGCAGAGGCCTGCCCGAATATCGGCAAGCTCCTGAACAATCTTGAATTCAGCCTGGCCATGGAGAATGAGATCATGGGCGCAATTCTGGATGGCGGAGAGGACCCGGCGGACGCCGCAACGGCTTGGTTAAGCGCCAATGCCGGTGTTCTTGATGGCTGGCTCGATGGCGTGACGACCAAGGATGGCGGCGACGCGATGGCCGCCGTGAAGGCCGCGCTGGGCATGTAAGAGGCCGCTTGTCTGGCCCCGGCTGGGATTGCCCCAGTCGGGGCCCTACCCCCTGAATTGCGAGGTGCCAGTGGACTGGTTGACCAACACGAAGATACCGGTGGGTAAGACCGCGAAGCAGGTCTTCGACTGGCTGCAGACCAATCTGGCCTGGTTCTTCGATCTTCTATCGGAGGCCATGGAAGCGCTGATCGACGCGATCCTCTGGATACTACAAACACCGCATCCGTTTTTCATCATCGCGGCGTTCGTGGCGCTGACTTGGATCCTGCAGCGGTCGTGGAAGACCTGCCTGCTGATCCTGCTGGGATTTCTCTTCATTCTCAATCAGGACTATTGGGAGGAAACCACGGAAAGCCTCACGCTGGTTCTGTCGGCCTGCGTCGTGTGCATGGCCATCGGCGTACCGATCGGCATTGCCGCGGCGCACCGGCCGCAACTTTACCGGGCGATGCGACCCGTGCTTGACCTGATGCAGACCCTGCCCACCTTCGTCTATCTGATCCCGGCAATCGTCTTTTTCGGCATCGGCATGGTGCCGGGCCTGATCGCGACGGTGATCTTCGTGCTGCCCGCACCGATCCGGCTGACGCATCTTGGCATCAGCTCGACGCCAAAACCGCTGTTGGAAGCCTCGCAAGCTTTCGGCGGCACGGCAAGCCAAACACTTTGGAAAGTCGAATTGCCCTACGCGCTGCCGCAGATCATGGCCGGGCTGAACCAGACGATCATGCTGTCCCTTTCGATGGTGGTGATCGCGGCGCTTGTCGGGGCTGACGGGCTGGGCGTTCCGGTCGTGCGGGCGCTCAACCAGGTCAACACCGCGCTCGGGTTTGAATCCGGGTTCGTGATCGTCGTGGTCGCGATCATGCTGGACCGGATGCTGCGGGTGGACCGGGAATGAGCACGGTTGAGTTCGACAATGTCTCGATCGTCTTCGGCGATCAGCCGCAGGCTGCCCTGCCGCTGATGGACGAAGGCCAGAGCCGGGCCGACATTCAAGCGGCCACGGGTCAGGTGCTGGGCGTCCACAATTGCTCGATAGATGTCGGTGACGGCGAAATACTGGTGCTGATGGGGCTGTCGGGGTCGGGAAAATCGACGCTCCTGCGGGCCGTCAACGGGCTCAACCCGGTCGCCAGGGGAGAGGTTCGAGTCAAATTGGGGAGCGGGCTGACCTCGGTCACCCACGCCGACAATGCCACCTTGCGCAAGCTGCGTCTCGGCCATATCGCGATGGTGTTTCAGCAGTTCGGCTTACTGCCCTGGCGCACAGTTGCCGAGAATGTCGGGCTGGGGCTCGAATTGGGCGGCATGTCGAAATCAGATCGCAAGGCCAAGGTCGCCGAGCAACTGGCGCTCGTCGGACTTTCAGATTGGGCCGACCGAAAAGTCGGAGAGCTTTCGGGAGGCATGCAGCAGCGCGTCGGCCTCGCCCGCGCCTTTGCCACCGAAGCGCCTATCCTGTTGATGGACGAGCCGTTCTCGGCGCTCGACCCGCTGATCCGCGGGCGGCTGCAGGATGAGCTGCTCGATCTTCAGCAAGAACTGAAGCGGACGATCATCTTCGTCAGCCATGATCTTGATGAAGCCTTCAAGCTTGGCAACCGGATCGCCATCATGGAGGGCGGTCGGATCGTGCAATGCGGCACGCCGCGCGACATCTTTTCGAACCCGGCAAACGAATATGTCGCGGATTTCGTGGCGCATATGAACCCGCTTGGCGTGCTCTGCGCGCGCGACGTGATGGAGCCGGCGACGGGCAAGCCTGTGATGACCGTCGGGCCGGACGAGATGATCCAGAGCGTCATGGTCCATGTGCATGCCACGGGCAATCCGGTGGGTGTTGTCGAGAATGGCGCTTTGCTGGGCCAAATCACCAAGGATACTGTTCTGGCGAAGCTCCTCGATCCGCGCAGCTGAGATCGCTACGGTCTACTCCTCCGAGTGGCCGGCGATGCTTCAGGTCTTCATTGCCACATGGCTCGGGGTCAATGCGCGCCGCTTCAGCACGGCTTCTCGCCAGGTGATGAACGTGACGGCGGCCAGGATGGTCACCCCGCCAAAGATCACCCAGCCGTCGACTGGTTCGGCAAAGACCAGCGCGCCGAGCGCGACCGCCCAGACCAGCTGCAGGAAGGTAACAGGCTGGGTGACCGTCACAGGGGCCGCGGCGAAGGCGAGCGTCATCGAGTAATGCCCGGCAGTGGCGAAACATGCGACAAGGAACATCCAGCCGATCTGCGCCAAGGTCGGCGTCACCCAGACGGCAGCGGCGAAGGGTGCGAGGCCGACTGTCACCGTTATTGACAGCATTCCCACGACGACGGCGGCGCTGGCCCGGCCCGACATCAGCTTCGCGATCAGGTACGAAGCCCCGAACAGCATCGCCGTGCCCAGCATCGCGATATGACCCAGCGAGACCTCGCGAAATCCCGGCCGTAGGATCACCAGCGCCCCGATCAGCGCCGCGACGATGGCCAGGAGCCGGCGCGCGGCAAGGGTTTCGCCGAGAAATAGTGCGGCGCCGATGGTCACGTAGACGGGCGAGAGGTAATTCATCGCCGTGACCTCTGCCAAGGGGATCTGGGTCATGGCGTAGAACCACAGGATCACACCCAGCGAATGCACCACGCCGCGCGCGCCAAAGAGCCAGAGCGATTGCCGCGAAAGGTCCGCCCGCAACATCGGGCCAAGCATCGGGATCAGAAAAACGAGGCCGAGGAGATACCGAAGAAACGCGGATTCCGCCGCCGGGAGCCCATCGCCGACATGTTTGACGATGGCGGTGACAGCGACGAAATTCGCGCCGGTCACCAGCATCCAGAGTATTCCGGCAAGCGGGCGGTCGGCGCTGTTCGTCATCATGGCACCTGAGACGATCGCGGCGGCAGATACAAGGGGTCAGCGGATCACCAGGCGCTGAATGCCCCTTGATGATCGCGACCCGGATCGACCCGGCGACAAAGGTTCCGGTTTGGGTCTGGGGCTGCGTTGCGCTAGAGTTGGGCGGCCACTTCGTCGGGCACCTCGATGTTCGCCGTCACGTTCTGGACGTCGTCATCATCTTCCAGCGCTTCGATCAGCTTCATGACCTTCTGTGCGGTTTCCAGATCGACCTCGGTCGTGGTCTGCGGCTTCCAGACCAACTTTGTCGTCTCGGATTCGCCGAGTTGCGCCTCAAGCGAGGTCGATACCTCGTTGAGATCGGTGTCGGCGCAGTAGATCCAGTGACCCTCTTCGTCGCTCTCGACGTCCTCGGCGCCGGCCTCGATCGCGGCCATCATCACGGTTTCGGCGTCGGCAGCATCGGCGGGATACATGATCTCGCCCTTGCGGTCGAACATGAAGGAGACCGATCCGGTCTCGCCCAAATTGCCGCCGTTCTTGGTGAAAGTGGACCGCACATTCGACGCGGTGCGGTTGCGGTTGTCGGTCATCGCCTCGACGATCACTGCAATCCCGTTCGGGCCGTAACCCTCGTACCGGATCTCGTCATAATTCTCGGCGTCGCCGCCCTGGCTTTTCTTGATCGCGCGGTCGATCACGTCCTTGGGGACCGAACTGGACTTGGCCTCCTTGACAGCCAGACGCAAACGAGGGTTCTTGTCGGGGTCGGGGTCACCCATCTTCGCCGCGACCGTAATCTCCTTGGACAGCTTGGAAAACAGCTTTGCGCGCAGCCTGTCCTGCCGCCCCTTCCGGTGCTGGATGTTCGCCCATTTTGAATGGCCTGCCATAGCCCTGTCCTATCGGTAATTCTGGAGTCGCGCCTCTATATGTCACCCATCGCCCCGCCTGCAAGCCTGTGCGGGCGTTGCAATCCCGGCGTCAATCCGGTTGGCTGCGACGAAACCGGGCGAGGCGCAAATGACCACCGACCAGATCATCCTTTTCACGCTTTTCGGTGCCGTCTTCGGCCTCTTGCTGTGGGGCAAGTTCCGCTATGACCTGGTGGCGTTCGCGGCTCTGATGGCCGGGGTGGTGCTGGGTGTCGTGCCGACCGAGGACGCGTTTTCCGGGTTCGGCCATCCGGCCACCTTGATCGTGGCCCTGGTGCTGATCGTTTCGGGCGGGCTGGTGCGGTCCGGCGCGGTGTTCCTGATCACCCGCACGCTGATCAACAGCGCCAGAAGCCTTGCCGGCCATATCGCGATCATGGGAGCCGTCGGCGGGGTCCTTTCCGCCTTCATGAACAATGTCGCCGCCCTTGCGCTGCTCATGCCGGTCGACATCCAGACCGCGCGCAAGGCCAATCGGCACCCGGGCTATTCGCTGATGCCATTGTCCTTCGCGACGATCCTCGGCGGCATGGTCACGCTGATCGGCACGCCGCCCAACATCATCATAGCGGCGATCCGGGACGACACGCTGGGGGCGCCCTTTCGGATGTTCGATTTCGCACCGGTCGGCGCGGTCGCCGCCGTTGCCGGACTGGTCTATGTCGCCTTCATCGGCTGGCGCCTGATCCCGCATCCGCCTGTCACCGATCTGCCCGGCAGCGCCATCGAGGAGATCGGTCAGTATATTGCGGAACTCACGATACCGGAAGGCAGTAGTCATGAGGGCAAGCGGCTGAACGAGTTGATCGAGACCGCCGAAAAGAACGATGTCGCCATCCTCGGCTTGATCCGCGCTGGCAGACGCCGCTATGGGACCCAATACACGACCGCCCTGAAGGCAGGTGACGCGCTTGTGCTGGAGGCGTCGCCGGATGCGCTGGACGAGTTTCGGGCCGCGCTGTCGCTAGATTTCGCGGACCAGAAGCGGCAGGACATCCTGCAGGCCGAAGGCGAAGGCCTCAGAATCGTCGAATGCGTCGTCACCGAGGGTTCGCGGATCAACGGCAAGACGGCGCTGGCCATCGGGTTGTCATGGCGTCGGCGCACGGTTCTGATGGGGATTTCCCGGCAAGGGAAAAGGCTGCAGAAACAGGTCAGAAAGACACCGATCAAGACCGGCGACATCCTGCTGCTTCTGGCCCCCAAGGACCAATCCGACGACGTGGTCGAGTGGCTCGGCTGCCTCCCGCTGGCTGATCGCGGCCTTGCCGTGACCGAGGATCGCAAGGTCTGGCTGGCAATCGGCCTTTTCGCCGCCGCCGTCGCGGCAGCCAGCCTCGGCTGGATCTACCTGCCGATAGCCCTTGGGGCAGTCGTCGTTTGCTATGCGCTGACCCGGATCGTGCCGGTGACCGAGATCTACAACCATGTCGAATGGCCGGTCGTGGTGTTGCTTGGCTCGATGATTCCGCTCGGCGCAGCACTGGAGACATCGGGCGGAACCGAGCTGATCGCGAGCGGGCTCATAAGCTTCACCGAGGGGATGCCGGCCTGGGCGATTCTGACAGTACTGATGGTGGTGACGATGACGCTGTCGGACGTACTGAACAACACTGCGACCACGATCGTCGCGGCCCCGGTCGGGATCGAGATGGCGCAGCGGCTTGGGGTCTCGCCCGATCCGTTCCTGATGGCGGTCGCGGTGGCCGCATCCTGTGCATTCCTGACGCCGATTGGGCACAAGAACAACACGCTGATCCTTGGCCCGGGCAGTTACAGTTTCGGGGATTACTGGCGCATGGGACTGCCGCTGGAGGCACTGGTCGTCTTCGTGTCGATCCCGGCCATTCTGGTCTTCTGGCCGTTCTGAAGGTTTGATTAGCGACCTTGATACATCAGCAAAAGACCTTAGGGCGCGACGAACAGCCTTCCGGCGACCTCGACCCGCGGCGTCACGTCGACCCGAGCGGTGGCACGGCGCAGCGGCAGCCGCGGGATCGAGGGATCAGAGCCACTGACACGATAGGTCAGCAGGTGCGGGCAGCCGCTGAGTTGACCCGTCCAGTCGCGGGCGCGACCCGGCCGGTGGCCGACGCAAAGTGTCCGATCCGACATCAATAAGTTGACGCCGACCGGATAGAGCAACGCCCGCTCAGGGACTGCATCGCGGCCCTCCGTGACGGATGTGCCGGACTGCGCACAGGCGGTCAGCAACAGGCAAAGGGTGAATGCGAAGCCCCTTCGCATCCGGTCATACGGGCCAGAAGAAGGGGATCAGGAAACTCGCGACCACGCCCAGCATGATGTTTAGCGGAATCCCGACCTTGAGATAGTCGGTGAACTTGTAGCCGCCCGGCCCGTAGACCAGCATGTTGGTCTGGTACCCGATTGGGGTCGAAAATGCGGCCGAGGCAGCGAACATGACGGCCACGACAAGGGGCCGCGGATCAAGGCCGAGAGCGATGCCAAGTTCGATCGCGATCGGCGCGAAAATCACCCCGACAGCGTTGTTCGAAACAAGCTCCGTCAATGTCGACGCGAGAAGATAGATCACCAGGATCACGGCGAAGGGCGGAAGGTTGGCCAGCAAAGGCTCTACTGCATCGACGATCAGGGACACGGTACCTGTATGTTCCAGCCCGACCCCGACCGCGAGCATGGCGAAGATCAGCGCGAGCAACCGACCCTCGACGAATGAAAACGCCTCTTCGGCATCGATGCAGCGGGTCAGCAGGATGACGGCAACGCCCACCACAGCCAATGCGAGGATCGGCGCCACGCCAAGCGCTGACAGGATGACGACCCCGGCCAGTACGCTGATGACGATCGGGGCTTGCCTGCGGCGATAGGCGCGCGCGGCAGGATGCGAGATATCGACCAGATCCATGTCGACGGCCAGCCGCTCGATATCGGCGGGTG
This sequence comes from Paracoccaceae bacterium, assembly GCA_041633555.1. Lineage (GTDB taxonomy): Bacteria > Pseudomonadota > Alphaproteobacteria > Rhodobacterales > Rhodobacteraceae > JAHEAO01. The sequence goes on from JBFKFZ010000010.1 coordinate 39,770, forward strand.
CGCCTTCTAGAAGCAGGGTGTCGCCGACCCGCACCACGAGGTCGTCCAGCTGACGCCCGATATTCTGGTTTCGCCTGTGCACCGCGAGCGGATAAACGCCGTAGCGCCGCCGCAGCCGCATCGAACCGAGCGAGCGGCCAACCATGCGGCAACCCGGGGTGATCAGCACCTCGACCGTGTTGGTCTGGACCGAACTCAGCTCTTCGACCATCCGGACATCCCGGTTCTGCTGCAGACCCAGAAGCTCGGCCATCTCGGTCCGCAGGACCACCCTGTCGCCGGCGGCAAGCTCTACCCCGGCCAGATCGCGCCGCAGGGACGCGTCGCCACGCAGCACGTCGATCAGCCGCACGCCTTCGCGCTTGAAGAGGTCGATCTTGTTCACATCCTGACCGATCAGCGAGGAATCGGCGGGCACTGCCACTTCGGTGAAGTATTTCATCTTTCGCCGGTCGCTGAGCAATACGCCCATGGACTGGCGGTCAGGCAACAGCCTGCGACCGATCAATGCGATGTAGACCATGCCGATCACGACCTGCACCATGCCAAGGCCGGTGATCTCGAAGATCGAAAAGGCTTCAAGCCCCTTCGAACGCGCGACACCATCGACCAGAAGGTTGGTCGAGGTGCCGATCAGGGTCAATGTGCCGCCGAGAATGGCGCAATAGGACAGCGGAATCAGCAGCTTGGACGGTGCAACGCCCAGCTTGCGGGCGACCTGGATGAAAACAGGGATCATCACGACCACGACCGGCGTGTTGTTCATGAAGGCGGACCCGATTGCGGCAAAGCCCAGCAGGATCACGAGCGTCGCCTTCGGGCGGCGCGAGGCCTGCGCCTCTGCCTGCTGCGTTAGCCATTCCAGCGCGCCCGTTCGCACCAGTCCGCCCATGATCAGGAACATCGCGGTGATGGTCCAGGGGGCCGGGTTTGAAAGTACCGTCAACGCCGCATCGTAAGGCAACATGTCGAGAACCAGCATCAGCGAGGCGCCCGCGATGGCGATCACCTCGGCCGGGTAACGCTCTGTCACGAAAAGCGCAAACATCCCCACGATGATGGCGAGGCCCATGAAGGCGACCGTCGTGTCGGAAAATCCAAGATCAATCATTCTGGCTCGCGTTATCGTTCCGGAGCCGCATCATGGTGTAAGGGCGTGAACCCCGCAAGCGCTGTTGCAAGCTCCGCTTTCGCGTCGAATTGCCCTAAGGAAAGCGCCGCAAGAGCATGCCCAATATCGTGCGAACAGGCCAGCCAAGGGATCAGGATCGGACTGACCCTGGTCACGGAGCCGCGGCCTGCAGAAGACCGCCTTGGCGCACCATCCCGACCCGGACCGCCTTTGCGGTCTTGTCGTCGGTCTCGATGTAAAGGCCCGAGAGCGTCGCTTTGCCGGCGGCTGGCGTGAACCGCTCCTTGCCCATGCCGGTGATGAAGCGGCGCATCGGCTCGACCTTGTCCATGCCGATCACCGAGTCGTAGTCGCCGCACATGCCGGCATCGGTCTGATAGGCCGTGCCGCCGGGCAAGATCCTGGCGTCGGCGGTGGGTACATGGGTATGGGTGCCGACGACCACGCTGGCACGGCCGTCGCACCAGACGCCCATCGCCATCTTCTCGGACGTAGCCTCGCAATGCATGTCAACGAGGCTGGCATTGACCAGCCCGCCGAGCGGATGCGCCTTGAGCACCGGGTCGATGGCGGAGAACGGGTCATCGAAGGGTCGCTTCATGAAGACTTGGCCCAGAACCTGCGCGACCAGCACCTTGCGCCCGCCCCGTGCCTCATAGACCCGGAAACCCTTGCCCGGCGCAGATTTGGCATAATTGATCGGGCGCAGGATGCGCGGCTCGGTCTCGATGAACTGCAGCATTTCCTTTTGATCGAAGGCGTGATCGCCGAGGGTCACGCAGTCGGCCCCGGCATCGAGCAGCAGCTTGGCATGGGCCGCGGTCAGGCCGACCCCGTTGCTGGCATTCTCGCCATTGACGACTACAAAATCGAGCCGCCAGTCCTCGCGCAGCGACGGCAGTTGGCTAGTGAGTGCGGCCCGTCCCGACCGGCCCATGACATCGCCAAGGAATAAGAGCTTCATGTGACCGTGCTAGGGGGCAGAAGGGCGAAGGGCAAGCAGGAGTTGGCGGTTCAGAATGTGTTCACGCCGTTTTCGGTGACGATTGCATCGAGCTGGGCATCCGTCGCTTCTACGGGTAAGCAATCCGCTTGCTGGGCCGCATAGGCAAAGCCGACGGCCAGAACGGGATGTCGGCTGCGCAGCAAGCCCAGCGTCCGGTCATAGAACCCGCCGCCATAGCCGAGCCGGTGCCCGGACGCATCGTAAGCCAGCAGCGGTAGCACCACCACCTCGGGATCGACAGGCTCGCCGATGACGGGAACCCGGGCGCCGAAGGGTCCCGGAATCATCTCGATGTCCGGTTTCCAGCGGTGAAACTCAAGCGGCAAACCTTCCCCCAACACGATCGGCACACCAACCGGGCCAAAAGACGTCATGCCTGCCATCGCGAATAGCGGGTCAATCTCGGTCCGGATCGGCATGTAACCAGAGATCGGCCGCCCACGATGCGGTGTAAGGTAATCCAGCAGACGTTCCGCCCCTGTCCGGCTTGCATGGGCGGAATGAGCGGCTGCCCGGCGCGCGAAGGCGGCCCTGCGTGCGACGGACTTTCGGGCCGCGATCTCGCTCGGTGCGCTGGTCAAATCAGGACCATCGCGGCAAGGCCGAGAAAGGCGAAAAATCCAACAACGTCAGTGACCGTGGTCACGAAGGCGCCCGAGGCCAGCGCCGGATCAATGCCGACGCGTTCCAGAAGAACCGGCACGCCGATCCCCGCCAGCCCTGCCACCACGAGGTTGATCACCATCGCCGCGGCGATCACGACGCCCAGCAGCGGCGAACCGAACCATGCCGCACTGACGACCCCCATGACGACCGCGAAAATCAGGCCATTTACCAGCCCGACCATCAATTCGCGGCGGATGACGCGCCAGACGTTCGACCCGGTCAGGTCACGGGTGGCGATGGCGCGCACCGCCACCGTCAGCGATTGGGTACCCGCATTGCCCCCCATCGAAGCCACGATCGGCATCAGCACGGCCAGCGAGACCAGCGCCGCGATGGTGCTTTCGAATTGTGCGATCACGACCGATGCCAAGATCGCCGTGACGAGGTTGACCGCCAGCCATGGCAGCCGCTGCTTGGTCGTGTCGATGACCTTGTCCGACAGGCTGCCCTCGCCAACACCCGCGAGGCGCAGGATGTCCTCCTCGTGCTCCTCGTCGAGCACGGCCATGGCGTCGTCGATAGTAATGACGCCGACAAGCCGCCCTGTATTGTCGATCACCGGCGCCGAGATCAGGTGATACTGGTTGAATGCATAGGCGACGTCGCCCTCGTCCTCGTCGACGTCGAAGGTGCGGAAGCTGTCCTCGGCAATCTCCGTCAGTTTCACGTCACGGCGCGACGACAGCATCCGGCCAAGCGTGACATAGCCGACAGGCTCGAGCCGCGGATTGACCAGCACCATGTGATAAAACTGCTCTGGCAGATCCTTCGACTGTCTAACGTAATCAATCGCCTCTCCGACCGTCCAATGCTCCGGCCCCATGACGACCTCGCGCTGCATGAGGCGCCCGGCGGAATATTCTGGATAGGACAGTGCCCGCTCGACTGCAAACCTGTCGGTATCCTCGAGCGCCCCCAGAATCGCCGCCTGGCCGGTCTGATCGAGGTCTTCCAGCAGATCGACTACGTCATCCGATTCCAGATCGCGAACGGCACCTGCAAGAACCTCTGGCCGCAGATAGGTTATGACCTCGTCGCGGATGCTCTCATCGAGTTCCGACAGGATGCCACCGTCGAATTCCTGGCCGTAAAGCTGTACCAGTTCGCGCCGCTCATCTTCGCTGACCTGTTCGAGAAGATCTGCTATGTCGGCCGGGTGCAGCGGCTCCATCAACTCGGTGAGCAGCGCTGCATCCTGGGCCTCGACCGCCTCTCGGATGGCCGCCACTTCGCGAAGGTCAAGGATATAGGCATCCTCTTCGCGGTCGCGGTCGATTTCAGACTCTTCGCTCATCGCCTGCCCCTCGGTGTTTTGCCCACATGTTTTGCCCACATTATGCAAAAGACCTTTCGGAAAACAGTGGGGAATGGCCGATTTACCCAAGCCGATACGGCGTCTAGTATTCCGTGGCGGGACAGGGGGAACGCATGCCGAAACCGTCGTTATTGCTGGGCCAGACGTTGGCATTCACAGGTGATCCGTTTACCTTACCAATCGAGGAAGCCGTGCGGCACGAACGCCGCGGCGGGGTCCTGATCGCAGAGGGCCGCATCGTTCAGGTCGGTGCGGCCGACACGCTACGGGCAGATCATCCGGAGGCCGAGGTGACCGACTACGGCAAAGGCCTGGTCACGGCCGGTTTCGTCGATGCACATGCCCATTATCCGCAGACCGCCATCATTGCCAGTTGGGGCAAGCGGCTCATCGACTGGCTGAACAGCTACACCTTCCCCGAAGAGATGCGGTTTGGCGATCCTGACTATGCCGCACAGGCGGCCCGGCTCTATTTCGACCTGACACTTGCCAATGGCACGACAACCGCCGTCAGCTACTGCACGATTCACCCCGAAAGCGCCGAGGCGTTCTTTGCCGAAGCACAGCGGCGCGGGGTTCGGGCAGTTGCGGGCAAGACCTGCATGGACCGCAACGCACCCGAGGGGCTGCGGGACACACCGCAGGCGGCATACGACCAGTCAAAGGCGCTCTTGCAGAAATGGCACGGGGTCGACCGACTCTCTTATGCAGTTACACCGCGTTTCTCGCCGACATCGACGCCCGAGCAGCTTTCCGCGCTTGGTGCGCTCTGGGGTGAGCATCCCGACTGCCTGATGCAGACGCACCTGTCCGAACAGACCGACGAGGTTGCCTGGGTGGCGGACCTATACCCAGAGGCGCGCGATTATCTCGACACCTACGAGCAACACGGCCTGCTCGGCGCCGGCGGCCTTTACGGCCACGCGATCTACCTGACCGACCGGGAGAAAGACCGGCTGAGGGAGGTCGATGCCTCGCTCATTCATTGCCCGACCTCGAACACCTTCATCGGGTCAGGCCTTTTCGACATGGCCGGGCTGAAGGCCGCGGGCCAGCGCGTCGGGCTGGCGACGGATACCGGCGGCGGCTCTTCCTTCTCGATGCTGAGAACGATGGCTGCGGCCTATGAGATCGGGCAATTGCGCGGAACGCCGCTACATGCAGCGCAACTTTACTGGCTGGCGACCGCAGGCTCGGCGCGGTCAATCCGGATGGAGAACAGGATCGGCAATCTCGCGGAGGGGCTTGAGGCCGATCTGATCGTCCTCGACCTGGCCTCGACCCCGGCGATCAGCCAGCGATCCGCTCGCGCCGAGAACCTCTGGGAAGCGCTGTTTCCGACAATCATGATGGGCGACGACCGCGCAATCCGCTCGGTCTGGGTGGGTGGCCGGCCGGTGTCCTAGCAGCCGGGCCGGGCCATCACAAGCACCCAATAGTCGCCCGCTGCCCGCGCAATCCCGAACTCGGTCACGTTTGGGTTCAGCATGTTTCGGCGGTGACCCGGCGAGTCCATCCAGGCCAGGATGACCGTGTCAAGGTTCCTGCGCCCGTAGGAAAGGTTCTCGTTGACCAGACAATAGCCGTAGCCCTTCCGCTCGACGCGGCGACCCACCGAACTGCCGTCGCTGCCCTTGTGCGAAAAGAAGGCGCGTGCGGACATGTCCCGGGCATGGCCTGCCGCCGCCGATGTTAGTCTGGGCGATTGTATGACGCGTCCGAGTCCCCTCCGCGCCCGGAGATTGTTCAGCAATGTTCGCGCGCCCCCCGTCTCTGCGGTCCGGGTCGTGGCGGGAGCGTCCGGACGGTTGACCGGAGTTGCGACCGGTTCACAGGCGGGAAGCGCCATCAGGCAGACAAGGGCCAGGATCTTGGATCGCAGCACGGCATTTCCTCTCTGTTCAGGTCATGAGCCGCCGGGCGAGCCGGTTCTGGGTTTCGATCACATGCGGCAGATCGATCGTCACAATGTGACCATCGCGCACCACCTGACGGCCCTCGACAAAGAGATCCCGCACCTGGGTCGGGCCCGCCAGCAGTAGCGCGGCGCAATCCCAACTGCCCGCCGAAGCCACGCCCGAGACATCCCAGATCGCGATATCCGCACGCTTGCCGACCGCGATCTGCCCGCAATCCGAACGCCCCAGCACCTCGGCGCCGCCACGGGTGGCGATCTCCAGCGCCTCACGGTCGCTCATCTTATCGGCACCTCCGGCGACGCGCTGCAACATCATCGACTGGCGCGCCTCGGCCACCAGATTGCCGCTGTCGTTCGAAGCCGATCCATCGACCCCCAGCCCGACCTTTACCCCCTGGTCGCGCATCGCACGCACCGGCGCGATGCCTGAGCCGAGGCGGCAGTTGGAGCAGGGGCAATGCGCGACACCGGTGCGGGATCGGGCGAAAAGGTCGATCTCGGCACCGTCCAGCTTGACGCAATGCGCATGCCAGACATCGTCGCCGGTCCAGCCTAGATCCTCGGCATACTGGCCCGGTCGGCAACCGAACCGGTCCATCGAATAGGCGACGTCCTCGTCATTCTCCGCCAGATGGGTATGCATCATTACACCCTTATCGCGCGCCAGCAGCGCCGCGTCACGCATCAGTTCGCGGCTGACCGAAAATGGCGAACAAGGCGCGACCCCGACCCGCAGCATCGCCCCTTCGGAGGCGTCGTGATGGGTGTCGATGACCCGGATACAGTCTTCGAGGATGACCTTTTCCGGCTCGACCAACCCGTCCGGCGGCAATCCACCCTGGCTTTCACCAATCGACATCCCCCCCCCGCGTGGCGTGAAACCGCAGGCCGATCTCGCGCGCCGCATCGACCGTATCGTCCAACCGCGCACCGTTCGGGTAGAGGTAAAGGTGGTCGGAACTCAGCGAACAACCCGACAGCGCCAGTTCAGCCAATCCTGCCAGCGCCGAAACCCGCATCTCCTCGGGACCGAAGCGGGACCAGATCGGGTAGAGCGTGCGGAGCCAGCCAAACAGAAGCGCATCCTGGCCGCCCGGCACCGCGCGGGTCAGCGTCTGGTAAAGATGGTGATGGGTGTTCACGAGGCCGGGGGTCACGGCGCAACCTCCAGCCTGCACCCGCTCGCCCGTTGTTTTCAGCCCCTGCCCTATCTCGGCAATCACGCCGTCCCGTAGCCGGATATCGGACAAGGTCAGTTCGCGCCGTTCGTCATCCATCGTCAGGACTATGTCGGCATTTGCTATCAGGGTTTCTTTCGTCATCGGCATCGCTCCTACACTTCGCTTCGGCCCCGTTCGGATGAAGTGTGCGAGATGGCCGACAGAATGAGGCGAAGGGCTCGGTATCCGGCTGTCAGGATAACGGCCGGGCGTCCAGCGCTGCAAGCGTCAGTTAGGTCTCGTTTGCCGGCGCCTGCGACAGAATCTCCAGCGCGGCGCGATGCAGGTCCGCACTGGCTGCCGCCAGAACCCGGCCGCCATCAAGCGCCGGTCGTCCCTTCCAGTCGGTGACGATGCCGCCAGCCGCCTGTATGACCGCTATCGGGGCCTGAATGTCATAGGCCTGCAAGCCCGCCTCCACGACCAGATCGACGGTACCGGCGGCAAGCAGAGCATAGGCGTAGCAATCCATCCCGTACCGGGTCAGCCTGACAAGCCGCGACAGATCGCGAAAGGCGGTGCCCTCGACCGCTGTTCCAATCTCGGGAAAGGTCGTGAAGAGGATTGCGTCCGATATCTTGGTTGCCGGTTTCACCGAGATCGGACGGGCCCGACCGCGATGAAGCAGTTCTGCGATCCCGAAGCCACCCACGAAGCGCTCATCGGTATAGGGCTGATCGATGAACCCAAGGATCGGACCGCTTTGATTGCGAACAGAGATCAGAGTGCCCCAGGTCGGCGTGCCACTTATGAAACCACGAGTGCCGTCGATCGGGTCCAGAACCCATGTCAGGCCACTTGTGCCCTCACTGGTGCCGAATTCCTCGCCGAGAATGCCATCTTCGGGTCGAAGCGCCTGCAGGATCGCCCGGATTGCCTGTTCGGCTTCCCTGTCGGCACGGGTCACGGGATCGAAATGCCCCGCTGCTTTGCTCTCGGTGCTAAGCTCCGTTCCGCGGAAGTATCGAAGCGTCACCTCACGCGCCGCGTCGGCGGCAGCATGAGCCGCTGCCAAAAGCGCCTCACGCTCCGATTGCAGTGGATAACTCATGCGACGCCCCGCTCAGCCTGCAGCTATTGACCGGCATACCGGGACGGCAGCGGCGTGGCCAGTTTGTTTCAGGCGACGTCGGACAATACACGCGCCAGTTCAAAAAGGCGGCGGCGCTGGTTCTCCGGAATCGAGTAATAGGACCGCACGAGTTCAAGGGCTTCCTTGTCCGCCATGATATCCCCGGGGATCGTCGAGGATGTGCTGGCGGTTGCCTCGTCATCAATGCCTTCAAAGAAGAAGCTGACCGGAACGTCGAGAGCCTCGGCGATATCCCACAAGCGGGACGCGCTGACCCGGTTCATGCCGGTTTCGTACTTTTGAATTTGCTGAAACTTGATTCCGACCTTTTCGGCCAATTGCTGCTGAGTCATCCCAACCATCCATCGGCGGTGACGAATTCTCTTACCGACGTGTACATCCACTGGATGTTTCATTGGGGCACTCCTTAATCGTTTAACGTGCATAGTATGTCGGCTTTTAGCCAAAGTTTCTCAACCTGTCTTTTTGGATAGGCCAAGTGTTGCCAAGTTGTGGACAATGCATTTCCCCACCTGTCAGTAATCCCTCGAAATCAGAACAAATCGTAGGTTCCGGACCCGCGCAGACCCGTTTCTGACCCTCGTCCGAGTTGCAATTTGCAAACGATTTTGCGCCGAATACGCCATGTCGCTGATTCTCTCTCTGGTTGAGTCGCCTGTGTTCGGCTGGATTCCCACCGGGGTCTTGGCTAGGACGGGCGGAATAAGCAAGAGGACATCATGCGCGCCTTCCGTCTTTCATCTGAAAACTCGCACCCCAGTCTTGAAGAGATTGCAGTGCCCGATCCAAGTTGGGCCGAAGTGCGGCTGCGGATCGAGGCCTGTGGTCTGAATTTCGCCGACCTGTTGATGGTGAGCGGCTCCTATCAGGATACGCCCGAGCGGCCCTTCACGCTTGGCATGGAGGCGGCAGGTACCGTTGATGCGGTTGGCGACAGGGTCACCTCCTTGCGTCCGGGCGACCGGGTCGCCGTCTTTGCCGGCAGCGGCGGACTCGCCGAGTACGGGTGCTTTCCGGCAAACCGCTGCATCCGCATTCCTGACACCATGCCCTTTGCCGACGCCGCAGCATTTCCGATCGCCTATGGCACGAGCCATCTGGCTCTGCGTCATCGCGCCGGCTTGCAAGCCGGTGAAACGCTTCTGGTTCTGGGAGCCGCTGGCGGCGTGGGCCTGACCGCGGTGGAAATCGGCAAGAAGCTCGGGGCCAAAGTCATCGCGGTTGCGCGCGGCGCAGAGAAACTCGCCGCCGCCAAGGAAGCCGGTTCAGATCATCTGATCGACAGCGAAATGCAGGACATCCGCGATGCCGTCAAGGCCGCGGGCGGTGCCGACGTGGTCTATGACCCCGTCGGCGGCGATCAGTTCACGGCGGCGCTGCGCGCCTGCAATCCATTGGCACGTTATCTGGTCATCGGCTTTGCCAGCGGCAAGGTGCCGGAACTGCCCGCCAATATTCTTCTGGTCAAGAACATCTCGGTCATGGGCTTCTACTGGGGCGGCTACATGCGGTTCGCACCAGAGTTACTAGGCGAAAGCCTGGCCGAACTTCTGACCTGGTATTCGGAAGGCCAATTGCAACCGCATGTCAGCCATGTCCTGCCGCTTGAGCGCGCACCCGAAGGGTTGGAACTGCTGCGAAAGCGTATCTCGACCGGCAAGGTAGTGATCACGCCACAGCCTGCGCCAGCTTGACGCCGAAAGCCTGACGAACGGTCGCCGCCAGATCCTGAATAACCGGACTTCCGGTTGGATCGGCGCAATAGAAGTTGATCTTGACCTTGGCTAGCGTCGGCAGCGCACCGCCATGCTGGATGACCTCGGCATATGGCGGCATCGTTCCCTCGATCATCGCGTGAACCGCCAGATCCGCGCTGACGCTGGCCTCGATCGTACGGCTCTGTTCGGACTCGATCGCCATTTCCCACCGAATTCCAGCGCGGTCGAGCGCGGCCTGTATGCCGGACCGGAAAATGCAGCGATGTTCGAAGGCCAGCCTCAGGGGCCTTTGCTTCCAGGACTGCCCGCCGGGCGCGCCAATCCAGACCAGCGGCAGCGTCGTCAGCGTCTCGCCGCCCGCATCGACCGAATCCTCGGTGGTCAGGATCATGTCGCACTCGCCCCGGGCAAACTGCTCCTTGAGCGAGCGGGTGAAGGATGACTCGAGCTGCACCTTGACCCGCGGATAATCCGCATGGAACCGCTGCAGGACCTGGGGGATCGCGGGGTAAACGATGTCGTGGGGAACCCCGAGAACGACTTCTCCCTCGTAATCGTGGTGCGTGAGGCGGGCATAGACCTCGTCATTGAGCGTGAGCATGCGGCGCGCATAGCCCAACAGCTGTTCGCCGGATGCGGTCAGGGCGATCGTGCGGCCGGATCGGTCCAGCAATTCCAGCCCCAGCGATTCTTCCAACCGCTTCAGCTGCATCGACACTGCCGATTGCGTCACGTTCAGAAAGCCGGAGGCGCGCGTAACCCCGCCTGAATCCGCGACCGCAACAAAGGACCGCAGGGCCGTCATATCTAGATTTCGCGGCATATCAAGATTCCTGATGCTGGTGTCAATAAACATTCATTTTGCGAATTCATCACAATATGAGAAAAGGATCAAGGAAAATGATTCAGTTGACAGAATCAATCATCAATTCAGAAGGAGAAGAGAGATGTCGAGTATCAGCAACAACTCCGTCCGTTCGGTTTCCGCATTGCCTCGCCCAAATGGCATTCTGTCGAATATCGGACTGGCCATGGCGGCACGTGGTCAGCGCAAGGCATTGAAATACTTGGACGATGCGGCCCTCAGAGATATCGGACTGAGCCGCGCGGAGGCAGAAGTAGAAGCCAATCGGCCGATCTGGGACGTCCCCACCCACTGGCGTCGATAAAGTTCAACGGAAAACTCTGAAATCGCAGGTGGAAATCCTTGAAAAAACGTCTATCCCTGCCAATATCATGATCTGAAGGCGGTGCGCGCAGGCGCGCCGCCCATTGAGAGGCATCTAGGAGGCAGTTGAATGGCTGACTATCAAACCGCCCGCGCCGGTGTCGGCGTACGGACGGCGCAAATTGACGAGGGCCTCCGGGCCCACATGAACAAAGTCTACGGCACCATGTCCGTAGGACTTCTGGTTACGGCTGCCGCTGCCTGGGCGATTTCGGGCCTGGCAGTGTCGGAAGTGCCGACCGCCTATCAGATAAGCGGCAACACCTATCTGACCGAACTCGGTGCGGCACTTTACACCTCGCCGCTGAAATGGGTGGTGATGTTCCTGCCGCTCGTCATGGTGTTCGGCTTCGGTGCGATGATCAACCGCATCTCGGCGGCTGGCGCGCAGTTGTTCTTCTACACGTTCGCTGCGACCATGGGCATCTCGATCAGCTGGATCTTCATGGTCTTCACAGGCGTGTCGATCGTGCAGACCTTCCTGATCACAGCGATCGCCTTTGCGGGCCTGTCGCTCTGGGGTTACACGACGAAAAAGGACATCTCGGGCTGGGGATCGTTCCTGATCATGGGTCTGATCGGCCTGATCGTCGCCTCGATCGTGAACATCTTTCTGGGTTCGCCAGCGATCCACTTCGCGATCTCGATAATCGGCGTGCTGATCTTCGCAGGGCTGACTGCCTATGACACTCAGAAGATCAAGACCGACTACATCCAGCACGCTCATGCCATGGACAGCGAGTGGTTGGGCAAGTCCGCGATTATGGGGGCGCTGAACCTTTACCTGGACTTCATCAACCTGTTCATGTTCTTGCTGCAGTTCCTGGGCAACCGCGAGTAAATCGGCACCGATGCCGAAGGAACGGGGCCGGTCGATTGACCGGCCCTTTTGCTTTCCGGGTTCAGGCCTGAAGGTCGTTGAGCAGGGCCTGCCGGTAATTGCCTTCGACGGGCGCAGCCTGAGCAGGCTTGGTACCGTAGGAGTTAAACCCCACCCCGCTGGTCCGCGCCGTGCTCTTGGACACCGAGCAGCCCGCAAGCACCAGGGCAGCGAGCGTCATCATCAGGAATGCGCGCATGTCATCCTCCATTCGCAAGTAGTTACATGGCGGCAGATACAGGCAAGACTGGCCGATCCTTTGGCGCGAATGCGGTGATATCGAGACGCAAGCCGCGCCTTGTGCAAACGATAAGGACCGCCCAGTAATACCGCGCGGCCCCAAAAACGAACGTCCGAAGCAAAAGACCTACTTGATCTTACCTTCCTTGTATTCGACATGCTTGCGGATGACCGGGTCGTATTTCTTCACGACCATCTTTTCGGTCATGGTGCGAGCGTTCTTCTTCGTCACGTAGAAATGGCCCGTATCCGCGGTCGAATTCAGACGGATCTTGATCGTCGTCGGTTTCGCCATTTGTGTTCTCCTGCAGCCGGGCAGCATTCTGCCCGTGAAATCCTTGAAGCCCGCCTTTTACTGGTCCGCCACCGCAAGTCAACAGCAATCGCTGCCGGACCGGCCATATTCGGCGGGCGATATGCGCGGATGGCCTGTAAGCCGGATTCTGTCCGGGCCGGACCTTGATCCAGCCCTCGATGACCATTCCTCTGCACCCGACGTTACCAGCGGGCGTCAAGCTGCCAACCCGGACCTCTGGGCTGAAGCGTCCCTGCGGGCGGTATCCCGGACCAAGGCCCCGGACCAGCCCCGCGCGAGGCCCCTATTCGGCATTGCTCCGGGTGGGGCTTGCCATGCCGCGCCTGTTGCCAGGCCCGCGGTGCGCTCTTACCGCACCTTTTCACCTTTTCCGGCCCGAAGGCCGGTAGTCTGATTTCTGTGGCGCTTTCCCTCGGGTTGCCCCGGCCGGGCGTTACCCGGCACCCTTGCTTCATGGAGTCCGGACTTTCCTCGCCCCGGATCAGCTCCGAGGCGCGATCATCCGGCCATCCGCGCAATCCGGCATCTAGGCGCTGCCACTCCCCTCGTCAACGGGGTAACGGTCCGCGAGATCGCAGATCAACGCCCTGTCGGTCTTATCGGCGGGGCCATCGGCCCAAGGTCGGAAGCGCAACCGAAAAGCTAACAGAAGGACATCGGGCGGGGCGTCGGGATATCCGAAACGACGCGCCGCCTGGGCAAAGCCCATACATTCACTGCCGCTCTCAGCGGGCCAGACCGACAGCCCGGCCAGCGCAAGGCGGCGCCAGTCAAATCTGGGGCCGGGATCGGATTTGCGCACAGGCGCCATGTCAGAATGCGCAATGACGGCCTTTGCCGGGATCGACCAGCGCTGCATGATATCGCCTAGCAATTGCTCCAGCGCATCCATCTGACGGGCGCAGAAGGGCGACTGGCCATCATTCGCCAGTTCGATACCGATCGATCGCGAGTTCACGTCAGCGCGCCCGCCCCATTCGCCTGCCCCCGCATGCCACGATCGGTGCTCCTGTGAGACCAGTCGGACAACCCCGCCGTCCTCGCGGACCAGGTAATGCGCCGAAACCTCGGTCTCAGGGTCGCACAGGCGTGCAAGCGCCAGATCGGCGGTCGCCATTGCGGTATAGTGGATGACGATGAGTTCTGGCGTCTCGCCATTCCGCCGCATGCCGAAATTCGGCGACGGATGGTCGATGATCTTCACTCTAGTTGGTCACGGCCCGGCGAAACGGAGTCGGATCCCAGTAACAGGCGAAGCCGTCACCGTCGGGGTCCAGCCCCTTGCTGTCACGCTTGGGTCCGCCGGCCTTCAGGAAGGCCAGTTGCGCCTGATCCGCAGACGTGTACTTGGCACAGTTCTTGTTGAACCGGGACTCTGCCATGATCCGTGAACGGGGATAGATCTGCTCTCCGACCCTGTTGCGCGTCGACAGGGCAAATTCCACGACCGAAGGCCCGCTGTCGCCCGTTCGGGCGGGCAGCGCCTTTGGCTGAATCACCTGGTAGGCCTCGCGGTTGGCGTCAATCCGCTGCTTGTCGCTTTCGATGGATTCACGCGATGAAACGGCGGAAAAATCCTGCTCGTCGGATATGCCGGGATTGTTCAGGCCGATCGTCGGCGCGGTCGCATCGGCGATCGTCGTGGCCGGGGCCGAGGTCGTCGGCGTGATCGCACCGGTGGTGATGACCTCTGTCGAGATTGCGGTGCTGCTGATCGCACCGTTCAGCAGGTTCTCACGTTGAAGGTTGCTCGTCTGATAATCGGAATAGGAATCGAATCCGACACCCGCCCCTGAATCCGGGACAGGGGGGTTGGTGCAGGCCATAAGGCCGGCCATTGTCAAAACCGGAAGCAGTTTCCGCATCGAAGTCATCCTGAAAGGCCGCAAGTTCGGGCCTCTTACCACCATTTTCCGGGTTTGGAAACGAAACCGGCCGCGCGCTCGAGCACATAGGCGTGGTTCAGCAGATCGCCCTCCTCCCAAGGACGCCCGATCAGTTGCAATCCCAAGGGCAGGCCGTTCTTGTCGAGCCCTGCCGGCACGGAGATGCCGGGCAGCCCGGCCAGGTTCACCGTGACCGTGAAGACGTCATTGAGATACATCTGCACCGGGTCCGCATCCGTCAATTCGCCCAACCCGAAAGCCGCCGAAGGGGTCGCGGGGGTCAGAATAGCATCGATACCCTGCCCAAACGCGCCTTCGAAATCCATCTTGATCAGCGTCCGAACACGGCGCGCGCGGTTGTAATAGGCATCGTAGAAACCCGCCGACAGCACGTAGGTGCCGATCATGATCCGCCGCTGCACTTCGTGGCCGAACCCTTCGGCACGGGTCTTCTCGTACATCTCGGTAATGCCGTCGCCTTGCGACAGCTTCGCACGATGCCCGTAGCGCACCCCGTCATATCGCGCGAGGTTCGAAGAGGCCTCGGCGGGCGCGATTACGTAATAGGCCGGCAGCGCATATCTGGTGTGAGGAAGCGAGATATCGACGATCTGGGCACCCGCATCCTTCATCATCGCGGCGCCCTCTGCCCAGAGCTTCTCGATCTCGGCGGGCATTCCGTTCATCCGGTATTCCCTTGGAATCCCTATCTTCTTGCCCCTGATATCGCCGGTCAGCGCCGCCTCGAAATCCGGCACGGGCAGATCGGTCGAGGTCGAATCCTTCGGATCGTGGCTGCACATCGCTTCCAGCATGATCGCGGCATCGCGCACGGTCTTGGTCATCGGTCCGGCCTGATCCAGCGACGAGGCGAAAGCGACGATGCCCCAACGCGAGCAGCGGCCATAGGTCGGCTTGATGCCCGTGATCCCGGCAAAGGCCGCCGGCTGACGGATTGACCCGCCCGTGTCGGTTCCGGTCGCGGCAAGGCATAGGTCTGCCGCCACGGCGCTGGCCGATCCCCCCGAAGAGCCGCCGGGGGTCAGCGCCGTATCGTCATTGCCGCGCCGCCAGGGATTGACCACGTTGCCATAGGTCGAGGTTTCGTTGCTGGAGCCCATGGCGAATTCGTCCATGTTCAACTTGCCCAGCATCACTGAGCCTGCATCGAACAGGTTCTGCGTGACTGTGCTTTCATATTCCGGCTTGAAGCCCGAAAGGATCGCAGAGGCGGCCTGAGACGGCACTCCCTTCGTGCAGAACAAATCCTTGATTCCCAAGGGGATACCGCACATGCCCGGGGCGTCGCCCTTGGCGATCCGCTCACCCGCTGCCTTGGCTTGCGCCAGTGCGATCTCGGGCGTGAGGTGGACGAAGGCGTTGAGTGCCCCGGCCCCTTCGATGGCGTTCAGGCAGGCCTCGGTCAGAGCCTGCGCGCTGATCTCTCCGCTGCGCAGATTGTCGCGCGCCTCGGCGATCGTCAGAGAGTTCAGGTCGGCCATTATTCCACGACCTTCGGAACGGCAAAGAAGCCTTCGCGCGCATCGGGCGCATTGGACAGGATGCGATCCTGCATGTCGCCCGCCGTAACCTCGTCTTCGCGCCGCTTCAGATGCATCGGGGTCACCGAGGTCATCGGTTCCACGCCTTCGATATCGACCTCGTTCAACTGCTCGATGAAGCCGAGAATGGTGTTGAATTCCTGCGCCAGCGCCGGAAGGTGCGGTTCCTCGACCCTGATCCGGGCCAGCTTTGCAACACGGCGGGCGGTTTCGATGTCGATAGACATAAGCGGACTCCGGTTCTTCTCCGGTGCGTCGTTTAGCCTTCCCCGTCCCGGCCTGCAAGCCGGGCTACAGCGACAGGTGACAGGGCGCGCAATCCTGCTAGGCTTTGGCAGCAGGATAAAGCAGGAGGTTGCGATGAAAATCACTTGGCTCGGACATTCCAGTTTTCGTATCGAGATCGCGGACCAGGTGCTTCTGGTCGACCCCTGGCTGGAGGGAAACCCGGTTTTCGCGCAGGATCGGAAGGCAGACGCGATCAACGGCGCCACGCACATACTTGTCAGCCACGGTCATGGCGATCACGCCAGCAATGCGATCGGCCTTGCGCGTGAGCTTGGCATCCCGATCGCCGCGATCCATGAACTTGCCGAGCATTGGGGGAGTACTGAAGGCGTGGCCACGGTCGGTTTTGGCAAGGGCGGCACGATCGCGATTGGGGAGGTAAGGGTCACAATGGTGAATGCGGTGCATTCCTCGAGCATCGATTCCGGCGACGGACCAGCGCGCTATGCCGGATCAGAGGCGGGTTTCATGATCGCCGGCGAGGGTCACACGATCTACTTCACCGGCGATACGGATGTGATGGCAGATATGAAGATCTTCAATGACTTGCACGCTCCAGACATCGGGCTTCTCTGTGCTGGCGGGCATTACACGATGGACATGAAGCGCGCGGCATACGCCGCGAAGACCTTCTTTGATTTCAAGACCGTGATCCCCTGCCACTACAAGACCTTCCCGATTCTAGCGCAATCGGCCAAGGAGCTGATCAAGGCGCTTCCGGGTGTAGACGTGATCGAGCCGGAGGTCATGAAGGCGATCGAATTCTAAGCGCGCCGAAACAGCGGTCAGAGCACCAATGCAACGCCGCCCGCCACGATCAGGAGGGCTGCGGTGATTCGGCCGAAGCCGGGACCTGGGGCCGTATTCTTTTCGACAAGAACGAGAAACGTGAGCGCGCCAATCCAGTAGAGATTCATCACTCCGCCAACGAACAGAAGGCCCATCAGCAGCCAGCAGCAGCCCACGCAGTAGGTGCCGTGCCGAAGACCAGTCCTCAGAGCACCTAGGTTGCCCTGCCCGCGACGCTCCATGAGAAAGCTGATCGGTTCGCGGCAATGGCGCAGGCAGGCCCGCTTGACCGGCGAGAACTGCCACAGCCCTGCCGCGATAAGGAACATCGCGGAAAGGAGGGGGCTGGTGCTGGCCATCCGCACTGAAAGCAGGTCGAGCGAGACAAATGCATACTGCGCCGCGACGGCAAGTATGCTGTAGAAGAGCCAGGCGACAAGATAGCCGGAGAGGAAGAAACCGGTCGTCCCGAAAGGCGGATGTTCCGCAGTCGAGCGGCGGTTGATGGCGGCGGCGATCAGGATCGTCGGTGCGGCGCTTGGCAGCATCATCGCCACCATCATCACCCACCACATCGCAAGCATCAGGGTCGCATGGGCCAGGCTCCAGCCAGCCTCCTGCATTGGCATCGCCATGGACGCGTCCACAGACCCGCCGCCAAAGCCCGGCGTCATCCGCAGACCCGACATCTCCATGCCCGCCCCGGCCACGGTATAGGCCCACGCGACCAGGCAAACCAATGCCAGCAAGGCAGCCGTGAGAAGCCTGTCGCGCCGCAGCACAGCCTCGACCGGGTCCCCCGGGGCCGGGGTGCGGTCAGGCATTGACGACGCCGGATCCCGAGTGGCGAAGCAGGTTGAACTGTCCGTAACTGTCGTTCAGGTCCATCGCAATCGCCGCATCCGCCCCGGTCTTGCCGCTGGCGCTGCCAATCTCGGCAACCTCGAACTCGATGCCATTCGGGATGTTGATGCGGACCCGGTGATCTTCATCGCTGTGCGGCGGGCGGATCGGTCGGCCCGCTGCCGTCAGCACACCCGGTATGGTGGCGGTGGCGGTTCTGGCCTCGATGTCGACATCAAGCTCTATCGGCTTGAACAAAACCGGATGAACCTTGTCCGACATTGCCCGGAATACCCACCAGTGCGTCGCGGCCTCGGCGGTTTCACCGCCATACAGGATAGTTTCGAGTGCCTTTCGTTGCGCCTCGTCTGCACGATCCTCGATGACGGCCTGCAACTCGCCCTTGCCCTCGAAGATCGGGCCTGGCCAGGCGTAGAACATAGCTATCTTGAGACCGGACAGGTCGGTGTTGCCGAAATGACCCTTGTCAATCCTCAGGATTTCGAAGCCGTGACAACTGCCGTGGGTCGGCAGCGCTTCAAACTGGCAGGGGCAGCCATAAGCGCAGTTGCAGTTCCCGAATGACGCCCCCTCTACATACCAATCGATCATGTTCGCATCCTCCCGTTCGCAAGAGATCGTTCGGTTGATTGCGGTCCGCATCATGCCACAGATGTAGAATTCGACCAAGGCGCGCACGGATGCAGTCGGCGCCATTTGAATATCTCACCGCTTCGTCCTGCCATTGGCGGTGAGCGCTGCCGTTCGGGCGGAATAGGGGACATGCACCGGCTAGAAGACAGTGCATCCGATGATTCACGACCGATCGCCTGATTGCCAATCCGATGCCGCCGGGGGCCGATACTCTTAGGCCTGCTTGGCCGACAGAACCGTTTCGGGCCAGCGCTTGACCTGCCCTTTCACCTCCGCCCAGGCTCCCGAGATCAGTTCGTGACCCAGCACCCGATCCGGGTTGGTTGGCGGCGGCATCACAACATCCGGAAGTTTCGAGAAGCCAAAGCGGCGATAATAGGGCGCGTCTCCGACGAGCAATACGCGGTCCCAGCCCTCGCGGAGAGCCTCGCCCATGCTTTCGACGATCAGAAGCGCGCCCAGACCTTCGCCTTGCCGCGTCGGGTGGACGGCGATCGGACCCAATAAAAGCGCGGGAAAATCTCCGACCATCACCGGCCAGTAACGGATCGCCGCGGCCATCGTGCCATCGAAATCGCGCGCTACGGTACAGAGCGCCTTGACCGGGGGGATGTTGTCGCGAAGCCGGTAGGAGGACAATGCCTCGCGCCCCGGTGCGAAACACAGGTCCATCAGTGCCTCTACTTCCCACCAGTCGTCCGGCGTTTCCTCTTCGAGGCGATACACCCCTGCCCTCGCTTTTTGCCAATCAGGACTGGAAAGCCTGCTAGCACGCGGATAGGTCAGGAGCAACGAAGAGGAACCCCGATGTTTTACCGCCCTGAAGATGGCCATGGCCTGCCGCACAACCCCTTCAACGCCATCGTGACGCCTCGGCCAATCGGCTGGATCTCGACCCGTGGCGCGGATGGCAGAGAGAACCTTGCACCCTATTCGTTCTTCAATGCGGTGGCCTATGTTCCGCCGCAGGTGATGTTCGCCTCGACCAGCGGCAAGTCGGACCGCGAAGCCGGCAAGGACTCGGTGTCAAACATCCGCGAAACGGGCGTGTTCTGCGTCAATATCGTCGAATATGCGATGCGCGATGTGATGAACCTCAGCTCCGGGGCTTATGACGCTGACGTCGACGAGTTCGATCTGGCCGGTATCGAGCGGACGGAATGCGAGTCCATCCCATGTTCCCGGGTGGCAGCAGGGCCGGCGGCGCTGGAATGCCAGATGACGCAGATCCTGACACTGGAGGGCAGGGAGAATTACTGCGTTTTTGGCAAGGTCACGGGCGTCTACATGCGCGACGACTGCGTGGTCGATGGCAGGTTTGACGTCACCACTTTCCGACCGATGGCGCGGCTGGGCTATTTCGATTATTGCTGCGTTGACAACCTCTTCAGCCTGAAACGCCCCGGGCAGTGAGGTCGAACTCCTCTAGCTTGGCGAAGGCGGCAGCCCTGATCTTCATGGCTAGAAAAGGTTCCCGGCCGGTCGTCCGAGGCTAATGCCCTGCCCCAAGCACGCCAGTCCGGACCGAGTAATCGACCGCAATCCCGTAATCCGGGTCGTCATCGGAATCGACAATCAGTTGTCCGGCCTTTGACAGCAACCGGTGGCAATCGTGGCTGAGATGCCGCAGTTGGAGCTGCTTTCCGGCGGTCTCATAGCGGGCGGCCATCTGTTCGATCGCCGTCAGCGCGGATTGATCGGCGACACGGCTGTCGGCGAAATCTACGATGACCGTGTCGGGGTCCGAAGTCGGATCGAAAAGCTCGGTGAACCCATCGGTCGATCCGAAGAAGAGCGGACCCTGCACCTGGTAGACCTTGGCGCCTTCGGGCGTCTCGTAGGTCTTGGCATGAATGCGCGTGGCGTTTTGCCACGCATAAGCCAGAGCCGATACGATGACCCCGACGACGACCGCGGTGGCAAGGTCTGTAGCCACCGTCACCACTGTAACAAGGCCGATCACGAAGGCGTCTGTTGCGGGAACCAGCCGCAGGATCTTCAGCGAGTTCCAGGCGAAGGTGCCGATCACCACCATGAACATCACGCCCACCAGCGCGGCGAGCGGGATCTGCTCGATCAGCGGGGCGGCAACGACGATGAAGGCCAGAAGAAAAAGCGCCGCCGCAATGCCCGAAAGGCGCGTGCGGCCACCGGATTTCACGTTGATCATCGACTGTCCGATCATCGCACACCCGCCCATGCCGCCGAAGACGCCGGTGACGGTATTGGCGACGCCCTGCGCCATGCATTCCTTCGACGCGCCGCCCCTCTGGCCGGTGATCTCACCGACAAGGTTCAACGTTAGCAGGCTTTCGATCAGCCCGATGGCGGCCAGGATCAGCGCATAGGGCAGGATGATCTCCAGCGTTTCGAAATCCAGCGGCACCGCCGGAATATGGAACATCGGCAAGCCACCTTCGATCGAGGCCAGATCACCCACCCGCGGCACATCGATGCCGAAGCCGATCACCAGCACCGCGACGATGCCGATACCGGCCAGCGGTGCCGGGATTGCACGGGTCACGCGTGGCATGATCCAGATGATCGTCATCGTCAGCACCACGAGCGCCAGCATCGTGACGAGCGGCCAGCCGGTCATCCATTCGCCACCTGTCAGGCCATGCCCCGACGCCTCGGCGGTACCGGGCACCTGGAACTGACTGAGCTGGGCAAGGAAGATCACGATGGCGAGGCCGTTGACGAAACCAAGCATCACCGGATGCGGTACCAGCCGGATGAACTTGCCTAGTTTGAAGATGCCGGCGGCGATCTGGATAAGGCCCATCAGAACCACCGTAGCGAAGAGATATTCGACACCGTGCTGTGCCACGAGCGACACCATCACGACAGCCAAAGCCCCGGTCGCCCCCGATATCATTCCCGGACGGCCACCGAAGATCGCGGTGATCAGGCCAACGATGAAGGCGGCATAAAGCCCCACCAGGGGGTGCACACCGGCGACGAAGGCGAATGCCACGGCCTCTGGCACCAATGCGAGCGCCACGGTAAGGCCGGACAGCACCTCGGTCTTGATCTGAAGCGGAGAAAGGCGTGGCGGCACCTTGTCGGCCAGATCGGAAAGGGAAAGGCGCTCGGCAAAGGCCGTCAAAGTGGATTTGGTCAAGGTAATACCTGAATTCGAGAGTTCGCGTGCCAGCCGTCTAGCAGGAATGATCGAAAAACATAACCCGGCTTTGCGGGATACTTCCATGCGTTGGATGCATGGCTAGCGCACCTTCCCTCGGGGCCGACGTTGGCCTAGGGTCCGCTCAATCGATGAAGGAGAAGACATCCATGCAAACCATGATCGGGGTCATCGGCGGCTCTGGCGTCTATGAAATTGACGGCCTGGAGGATGCGCGTTGGCAGGCCGTCGAGAGTCCTTGGGGCACGCCGTCCGACGAGATCCTGACCGGGGTTCTGGACGGCGTGAGGATGGCGTTTCTGCCGCGTCACGGCCGGGGACACGTCCATTCGCCCTCGACCGTGCCATACCGCGCCAATATCGATGCGCTGAAACGGCTCGGGGTCACCGATGTCATTTCGGTCTCGGCCTGCGGATCGTTCCGCGAAGAGATGGCGCCGGGGGATTTCGTGGTCGTAGATCAGTTCATCGACCGCACATTCGCGCGAGAAAAATCATTCTTTGGCAAAGGCTTGGTAGCGCATGTCTCAGTTGCACACCCGACCTGCCAGAGATTGTCGGCCGCCTGCGTGACCGCGGCCGAAGCCCACAGGATAACAGTACACAAGAGCGGCACTTATCTGGCAATGGAGGGACCGCAATTCTCCTCGCTGGCCGAATCGAGGCTCTACCGCGAGGCCTGGAACTGCGAAGTGATCGGCATGACCAACATGCCGGAGGCGAAACTCGCGCGGGAGGCCGAGCTCTGCTATTCGAGCGTGGCAATGATCACCGATTATGACAGCTGGCATCCCGATCATGGTGAGGTCGATGTGACCGAGATCATCCGGACGCTGATGGGCAACGCCGACAAGGCGCGGGGTATGGTCGCACGGCTGCCTACGCAGCTCGGTTCGGACCGAGTGCCCTGCCCGCATGGCTGTGACCGCGCGCTGGATTTCGCGATACTGACGGCCCCCGAGGCGCGAGACCCGGCGCTGGCGGCGAAGCTTGATGCGGTGGCGGGGCGCGTGCTGGCCGCTCCGGCAGGCTCTTGATCCCGCCGCATTCGGCAGCCTAGACAGAATCAGCGACAGCAGCAGGGACAAGGACGATGACCAACCGTCGAACCGTCAGGGACTACATCCGCACTATCGTCGGTTTTCCGCATGAGGGGATCCTGTTTCGCGATGTGACGACGCTCTTTGCCGATCCGCGCGGCTTTCGGATTTGCATCGACCAGCTGCTGCACCCCTATGCCGGCATGAAGATTGACAAGGTCGTCGGGCTGGAGGCCCGTGGCTTCATCCTTGGTGGCGCGATTGCGCATCAGTTGACAGTCGGTTTCGTGCCGGTTCGCAAGAAGGGCAAGCTGCCGGGGAGAACGATTTCGCAAGATTACAAGCTGGAATATGGCGAGGCCATCGTCGAAGTGCATGACGATGCGATCCAGCCGGGCGAGAAGATCCTTCTGGTCGATGACCTGCTGGCCACCGGCGGCACCGCCGAGGCGGGGATCAAACTGATCGAACGGCTGGGCGGTGAGATCATCGGCTGCACATTCGTTGTGGACCTGCCCGCGCTTGGCGGGCGAGCCCTGCTGGAGAGGCTTGGCTACGAGGTTCACGCCTTGTGCGAGTTCGAAGGGGCGTGACCGGTCGCGCCTTGCAAGCGCGTGGCCCCTGGCGGCCTGTCTGACGGAAGATGAAGCGGATCAGTTCCGCAAGACAGCGCCGGGGTTCATGATCCCGTTGGGATCAAGGGCCGACTTGATGGCGCGCATCGCGGCGAGTTTCGTCGGATCGGCATAGCGCTCTAGATCTTCGACCTTGTTGCGGCCGACGCCGTGCTCAGCACTGAACGACCCGTCGAATTCCGCAACGAGGTCGTGCACCAGGCGGCGGACCTTGAAAGGCGCTTCGGGATAATCGGCTTTGCCATGTCCTTTCGCCGGAAAAACGTTGAAATGCAGGTTGCCATCGCCGAGATGGCCAAAGCAGTTGATGCGAAACCGGCCGAGCCCGGCCAGCGCCTCGGTAGCCTTGCAGATGAAATCGGGGATGGCACCCAGCGGCAGTGCGATGTCCTGCGAGGATATTGCGCCAATGCGTTTGTTGGCTGCCGGGATGAATTCCCGCAATTCCCAGAAGTCCCGCCGCTGCGCCTCTGACTGCGCGATGACCCCATCCGTCGCAAGCCCGCGCTCGGCCGCCTCGGCGAACATCTCCGACAGGATCTGGGTCGGATTCCGGCCATGCGAGAGACCGAGGTCGATCAGCGTCATCCACTTCGGCGGCTCGGGAAAGGGCTGGCGCACCTGCGGCATGGTTTCGGCCAGAAACTGCAGGCCGGTGCCATCAATCAGCTCGAAGGCCGAGAGGCCCTCGCCTGCCCTGCGCGTTGCCACGTCGAAAAGCACGAGCGCTGCAGCAGGATCTGGCACCACCATCAGAGCAGCTCCGCGGGCCGCAGGCCGGGGATACAGGCGCAAGCTCGCGGCGGTGATCACACCAAGCGTGCCTTCGGACCCGATCAGGAGGTTGCGAAGGTCATAGCCGGTATTGTCCTTTCGCAGTCGTTTCACACCGTGCCAGATTTCTCCTGATGGCAGCACCGCTTCCAGCCCCAGGCAGAGGTCGCGCGCATTCCCGTATCGGATCACGTTGACCCCGCCGGCATTGGTCGCAAGGTTGCCGCCGATACGGCAGGAACCCTCCGAGGCCAGCCAGAGCGGAAACAGGCGGTCGGCAGCTTCGGCGGCTGCATGAATATCGTGGAGGATCGCCCCGGCTTCGACGACCATCACATTCTCGATCGAATGGAGCGCCCGAACCGCTGTGATCCGTTCGAGCGACAGGACTACCGGCGCCGGGCCGTTCGGCTGGAGCTGACCCCCGACGAGGCCAGTACCGCCCCCATAGGGGATGACGCCGACGCGGGCCGCGTTCGCGGTGCGAAGGATGGTCGAGACTTCCTCGGCGGTCGAGGGCGCGAGTATCAGACCCGCGGTTCCGTTGGCAATGCCGCGAGGATCCTCGAGATAATACGGGGCAACCGGCCGGAACGTGGCGGCGGGCAGGCACGCCCGCAGCTTGGCCGTGAAGTCATCGGTGACCGGGTTCAGCGTCATCTCGTCTCCCACGCGCCCGGTGAACCACGACCGACCCGGAGGAGCAATACTCAATCAAGGAACTGCGGTTCGAGCACAATAATGGTGGGGCGCGAGGGAAGCGTGCGCAGCGATACCTCAAGGCTGGTCTCGCCGGTTCTCAGGATGTCGAACTCATCGGACATGGCAACAAGAAACCGATCGAGTGTGCTCCGCCCGAACCAATGCATCGGGATCACGATCGAGGATTTCAGGCGTTTGACGATCCGGGTCATCACCGCAACCGGAACTGTCAGGCCGCCATCGACCGCAGCCATCACCACATCAAGACGCCCCAAAGCGGCATATTGCTCATCGCTCGGCTCGTGATGCAAATGGCCGAGATGGCCGATGCAAAGCCCCTCAACCTCGAAGATGAAGATCGAGTTTCCGGATTTCTCGACGCCGCCGAAACCCGACCTGATGTCCGTCGAGACGTTTCGAATCAGCATTTCGCCGAGGTCGAGATAGTGCTCGATGCCTTTGCCGAACTCTCCCCAGCCCGGCAGGACATGCGGAATGCCGGGATCGACAAAGGCGGTCCAGTGGCTGGAATGGGCATGGTTCATGGTGACCGCGGTGGGCAGGAACAGCGCCGGGCCGGTATAGCCGGTATAGTCGGTCGCCACGCTGAGGCCACCGGGCGTCTGGATCAGGAACATGGAGTGATCGAGGTAGGAGATTCGTACCGAGAAGTCCGGCACCGCATCCGACCAGCTCGCGTCCTGCACATACTCCAGGCCAGGGGCCGCATCTGCGACCGCGATACAATGGCTGGGCCGGCGCTGCTGAGCATTTGCCGACGTCGTGATCAGGATCAAGGCAAGGACAATTCGAAACATCCCGGAACCTCCCGATCCCAAGAATAGGGCAGCGGTACGATTTGTCACCGGCATTGGCGACGCAAGGAGCCTCTTGCAGTGATATACTGGATGTGTCGGCGGTCGGCGCTACCCGCGGCGGCCCTCGAAACAATGCGGCAGCGTTTCGAACCCGGCGAAGTCAACCGACGTCGGATTTGCCGCGTCGATCGTTGCGCAGATTGGCGTAGAGAACGTGGTTGCGCCAGCGGCCATTGATCTGCAGATAGCTTTGCGCAACACCCTCGTATTTGTAACCGCACTTTTCCAGAACTCCGCGCGAGGCGACATTCTCCGGCAGGCAGGCGCTCTCGATTCGGCTGAGATCGAGCGTTGTGAACGCATGATGCACGACCGCCTGAAGCGCTTCCTTCATGTAACCCTGACGGGCGTAGGTTTGACCCATCCAGTAGCCGCACATCCCGGCCTGCGCCGGACCGCGCCGGATATGGTCCAGCGTGATCGCGCCCAGAAGGACCGAATCTTCGCGCCGGATCAGGAAAAGCGGCACTGCGTTGCCATTGCTGATCGAGCGCTGCGCCCAGTAGACTCGATTGGTGAATCCCTTGCGCGACAGATGGTCCTTCGCCCAGGTCGGCTCCCACGGCTTGAGGAAATCGGCGCTTTGCTCGCGCAGGCTCGACCATTGCCGGAAGTCGGAGTGCTGGGGCGGGCGCAGGATGATCCGTTCCGTTTCGATCCGGACCTTGCGCCGCCGCGACAGCATCATGCGGCGAGCCTTTCGCGTAGGTCGGCAAGGCGCGGCGCCTTCTCTACCGGGCCATAAAGCGCAAGCGCCATATCGCCTTTCATCATCTGCACCGCGAAATCGCGAACATCGCCCGTCGTGACGGCGTCGATGCGGCTGATGGTCTCTTCAAGCTCCGGCACCCGGCCCCAGATCGAGACCATGCGCGCCATACGTTCCGCCCGCGACGACGGACTTTCCAGCCCCATCAGCAAGCCGGCCTTCATCTGCGCCCGTGCCCGCGCCACTTCGGCGGGCGTCATGTCATTGGCACTGCGCTTCAACTCTTCCATGGTAATGTCTGCAAGCTCTCCGATATCCTCGGCGCTCGTCCCGGCATAGATCGTGGTCATGCCAGTTTCGGCATAGGCGCCGGTCTGGGCGTAGATCGAGTAGCACAGGCCGCGCTTTTCGCGGATTTCCTGAAAAAGCCGCGAGGACATGCCGCCGCCAAAGGCCGTCGAGAAGATCTGCGCTGTGTAGATCGCATCATCGAGGTATCCGGGACTCTCAAAGCCAAGCGCGAAATGCACTTGTTCCAGCGCCTTGACCTCGTGCCGCTCGCCGCTTTCAAACCGCGCGTCGGTCTGGATGAAGGCAGGCTGCGCGGTCAGGTGACCGAACAGTTGTTCGGTGCTTCGCACGATCTGATCGTGATCGACCGCACCAGCCGCCGACAGGATCATACGTTCCGGTCCATAATGCTCGGCAACGAAATCCGAGAGGTCGGCGCGGGCAAAGCTCGACACCCGCTCGCAGGGGCCGAGAATGGTGCGGCCAAGCGGCTGTTCGGGATAAGCGCTTTCCTGCAGCCAGTCGAAGATGACGTCGTCGGGTGTGTCCAGGGCCTGGCCGATCTCCTGCAGGATCACGCCGCGCTCGACTTCGATCTCGGCAGGGTCGAAGACCGGGTTCAGCAAAATATCGGCGATGACATCGAGCGAAAGCGGCACATCGGCCCTGAGCACACGGGCGTAGAACGCCGTCAACTCACGGCTGGTATAGGCGTTGATATAGCCGCCGACATCCTCGATTTCCTCGGCGATCTGCAGGGCGCTGCGGCGCATTGTGCCCTTGAAGGCCATATGCTCAAGGAAATGCGCGATGCCGTTCTGTTCCAGCCGCTCGTGGCGGCCACCGGCATCAACCCAGATGCCGATCGAAGCCGATTCGAGGCCCGGCATGTGTTCGGTGACGACACGAAAGCCGTTGGGCAGGGTGTGAAGCTGGACTGTCAACGCGAGCGGCGCTCCCTGATCAGTGTTTCCAGCGCGTCCAGATCGTTTGCGACCGGGGTCACGCGTTCGGGGCGTTCATAGAGGTCGGTCATCCGATTTGGAAGGGGCGGTCGGATGCCGGTTGCGGCCTCGACAGCATCCGGGAATTTGGCCGGATGCGCCGTGGCCAGAGTCACCATCGGCGTGCTGCCGAGATGATCCTCGGCCACTCTGACACCAACGGCCGTATGCGGGCAGAGGATCTCGCCAGTACGTTCGTGCATGTCGCGGATCGTGGCGCTGGTCTCCTCTTCCGACACACGGCCAGAGGCGAATGTCTCGCGCAGGGATTGCAAAGCGCCCTGGCTGACCTTGAACCCGCCACCAGACTTCAGTTCGTCCATCATTTGCGCCACCGCCGCGCCATCGCGGCCATAGGCATCAAAGAGCGCCCGCTCGAAGTTCGAGGATACCTGGATATCCATCGACGGGCTGATCGAGGGTGCTACGCCTTCGGTTTTGTAGGCGCCCGTCGTGAACGCGCGGTGCAGTATGTCATTCTGATTGGTGGCGATCACCAGTTTCTCGATCGGCAGCCCCATCCGGCGGGCGATGTAGCCTGCAAAGATGTCGCCAAAATTGCCGGTCGGTACGCTGAAGCTAACCGGGCGATGCGGCGCACCCAGGCTGATCGCGGCGGTGAAGTAATAGACTACCTGCGCCAGCACCCGAGCCCAGTTGATCGAGTTGACCCCTGCCAGCCGCACCTCGTCGCGGAAGCCGAAATCGTTGAACATGTCCTTGAGCCGGCCCTGGCAATCGTCGAAATCGCCATTCACAGCCAGCGCATGGACATTCGCCTCGGCGGGCGTGGTCATCTGCCGGCGCTGCACTTCAGACACCCGGCCATGCGGAAACAGGATAAAGACATCGACCGCATCGAGACCCCTGAACGCCTCGATCGCCGCCGACCCGGTATCGCCCGAAGTCGCGCCGACGATCGTCACCTGCTCGCCGCGTCGCGTGAGCGCGGTCTCGAACAACTGGCCGATCAGCTGCATTGCGAAGTCCTTGAAGGCCAATGTCGGGCCGTGGAAAAGCTCCATCAGGAAGTGGTTTGGGCCGAGCTGCACCAGTGGCGCGCGGGCATCATGCCCGAATCCCTGATAAGCGCGGGAGATAGCACCGACGAAGTCGGCATCCGAGAAGCTGTCGCCCACGAACGGCGCCATAACCCGGTGTGCGGCCTCCTCATATGTCATGCCAGCCAATCCGGCGATATCGGCAGGCGTCATCTCGGGGATGGTCTCGGGGACGTAGAGCCCGCCATCGCGGGCAAGCCCGGTCAGCATGGCTTCTTCGAAGGTCAGCACCGGGGCCTGGCCGCGGGTCGAGATATAGCGCATGAATTCCCTGCCCTAGCTGGTTTGCCGCTTGATACGCCAGAGCAGATAGACTGTCATCCCCAACCAGATCGCGGCCAGCGAAAACCAGGTAATCGCATAATGCAGGTGGTCGTTGGGGATGCCCTCTGTTCCCAGCGGCAGGGATTCGATCCCGTCGCCGGTGTCGGACCGCGCGATGACCAGCACCGGTTCAGTGTCCAGTCGCTCGGCCAGATCCGCGATATCGCGGGCGAACCAGATATTTCCGTCCATGTCGTTTGCGGGAGTCGAATCTGTGCGGTCGTCGGGCCAGTGCAAGTTGCCGATCACCGTTACATCATGCAGCGCGCGCGGCGCGTCCTTGTCCTCAGCCCGGACAAAGCCGCGATCCAACAGGAATCGGCGACCGCCAGTATCCAGCGACGTGATGATCCGGTAACCAGCACCGATCTGCTTGCGGCTGACCAGCACGTGTGCCTCTTCCTCGCCCAGTCGCCCTGTGACCTCGACGGGCAGGTAGCGGTCGCGCCCGGGGGAGATAGCCTCGGGCACCGGCACCGGATCGGCGTCAATTCGCGCCTCGATCCCTGCCAGCACGCCCTCTTTCCACCCGAGGCGCTGTACCTGCCAGATGCCCAGTGACAGCAGCACAGCCGCACCAATCAAACCAAAGAGCAGGGGCGCGATCATTGCCCTTGTCATCCACCGCCTCCAAGCAAAGGGCGCGAGGGATGCCCCCGCGCCCGCCGTCACTGATTTTCAAAGATCCTCGCAGCGGGCAAAGCCCGACCAGGGCGGAAAGCTCCTCAGCCGCCCCAGACATAGACCGCGGCAAACAGGAAGAGCCAGACCACATCGACGAAATGCCAGTACCAAGCGGCGGCCTCGAACCCCAGATGATGCTCAGGCGTGAAATGGCCTTTCATCGCGCGCAGCAGACAGACCAGGAGGAAGACCGTGCCGATGACTACATGGAAGCCGTGAAAGCCGGTCGCCATGAAGAAATTTGCTCCGTAGATGTTGCCGGAAAATCCGAAAGCCGCATGGCTGTATTCATAGGCCTGCAGGATCGTAAAGAACACGCCGAGGACGACGGCCAGGATCAGACCGTTGACCAGGTCCTTGCGGTTGTTGTCATGCGCAATCGCGTGGTGCGCCCAAGTGGCGGCAGCCCCGGAACAGAGCAGGATCAGCGTGTTGATCAGCGGCAGATGCCAGGGGTCGAAAGTCTCGATCCCGGCCGGCGGCCAGACCCCGTCGACCAACGGGCTTTCCGGCCCCATCGGGTACATTGCGTGCTTGAAGAAGCTCCAGAACCAGGCGGCGAAGAACATCACTTCGGACATGATGAACATCAGCATGCCGTAGCGCAGGCCAATCATCACCACCGGCGTATGATCGCCCACATGCGCCTCATGCACGACTTCCGACCACCAAGCATACATCGTGTAGAGCACCCCCACGAAGCCGATCAGCGCTACGAAGGGCGTGTACTCGTGAAACCAGAGCACCGCCCCAAAGAGCATCACAAAGGCAGAGACGGCACCGAGGAACGGCCAGATTGACGGGTGCAGGATGTGGTAGTCGTGGTTCTTTTCGTGCGCCATTTGCGATCCCTCGTTCGGGCTTTAGTTGGACCCCTCCGAGACCGCCAGTCTGGCAAACTCCTCGGGAAGGTCGGTTTCATGGAATGTGTAGGACAGCGTGATGTAATTTACAAACTTTGCGTCTCGGTCGCGGGTAATTCCCGGGTCGACATAGAAGCTGACGGGCATCTGGACGGTTTCACCGGGCTGCAAGACCTGCTCTTCAAAGCAGAAACAGTCGATCTTGGTGAAAAAGCCGCCTGCCTCGTATGGCGTAACATTGAAACTGGCGGTACCGGCAATGACCGAACTGGTGGGGTTTGTCGCTTCGTAGAAGGCCAGACCGGTTTCCCCGATCTTCAACTCCATCTCGCGGACCAAAGGCTTGAAATGCCATGGCAGGTCACGTTCGACATTGGCGTCAAAGCGGACTTTTATCGTGCGGTCCAGGATTTCGTCCGACCCGGCATCGGCGACGGAGGTGGCGCCGCCAAACCCGGTGACGCGGCAAAACCAGTCATAGAACGGCACCGAGGCCCAGGCCAGCGCACCCATCACGACGACGACGCCAAGGGTCTGCGCCAGAGTGCGATGCTTGCCGGTCAGTTTCATTGCCGGACCTCTTTTGCCGCAATCTCCGGGTCGAGCACCTTGACCTTGACCACGGTCAACCCAAAAACCAGCGCCACCAGAAAGGCCAGCGCCAGACCGACACCCAGATTACGCCCGAAGCGGCGGTTGTGAATCTCATGCTCCTTTGCCAGACCCATCACCAGCCTCCGATCCCGAAGCCACGCAACGTGGCCTCGATCAGCAGCATGCCGAAATGCAAGAACAGGTAATAGAGCGAAAACCGGAAAAAGGCCTTCTCGGTCCTGTAGCCATCAGCCTCGGCCTGAACCTCGTCGCGGCGCTGGATTTCCAGCGCCCCCTTGACGAACCAGAGGTTCATCGCGACGGCAGCAATCATATAAACCGGACCCGCGATCGAGGTCATCCCGAGACCCAGCGCCACGGGGGCCAGCAAGATCGTGTAGGCAAGGATATGGTTGCGCGTAACGCGGCGGCCATGTGTAACCGTCAGCATCGGCACGCCTGCATTCGAATAATCATCCTTCATGAACAGCGCCAATGCCCAGAAATGCGGCGGCGTCCACATGAAGATCAGCGCGAACATAAGCGCGCTTTCCATCGAAATGCCGCTGGTCGCCGCAGCCCAGCCAATCATCGGCGGAAAGGCCCCGGCTGCGCCACCGATCACGATGTTCTGCGGTGTCCAGCGTTTCAGCCAGATCGTGTAGACTACGGCGTAAAAGAAGATGGTAAAGGCAAGCAGCGCGGCGGCGATAATGTTCGCGGCCAGCGCCAGCATCACGACCGCCATGCCCGAAAGCGCAATGCCGATGGCGAAAGCCTCCTCGGCGGTGACTTTTCCCGCCGGCACCGGGCGACCTCTGGTGCGGTTCATGATCCGGTCAATATCGGCATCGTACCACATGTTCAACGCGCCCGAGGCCCCTGCCCCGATGGCGATGAACAGGATCGAGGCGAAGCCGACGACCGGATGCACATCAACAGGCGCCACCAACAGCCCAACTAGGGCGGTAAAAACCACAAGCGACATGACGCGCGGCTTCAACAGCGCGACATAATCGCCGAATCCGGCCTCTTTGTCGTGTTCAAGGACGCTTGTATCAGTCATTCATCAGCCTTGGGTCCTAGCGATCGCACCGTTGCGCGGCCGCTGACGGGATCAATCGTTCGACGCCACGGTCACTGGCGCAGGCACACCCGCATATTCCTCGATCGCCCCTGTCAGCCAAATGTCGTAGGCTGCCTCGCTGACCACTTTCACGGTGATCGGCATATAGGCGTGGTCCTTGCCGCAAAGCTCGGAGCACTGGCCGAAATAGATGCCCTCCCGCTCGGCCTTGAACCAAAGCTGCGCCAGACGACCCGGCACACCGTCTTGCTTGACGCCAAAGGCCGGCATCGCCCAGGCGTGGATCACGTCTGCCGCGGTAATCTGCATAACGATGGTCTTGTTCACTGGCACCACGACCGCAGTGTCGGTCGCCAGAAGATATTCGTCCTGGCTGTATCCGTTCTCTTCCAGTTCTTCGCGGGTCAGCATGAAGCTGTCGAACGAAAACTCGCTATCGGGATATTCGTAGGTCCAGTACCACTGGTTGCCGATGGCCTTGATCGTGACATCGCCTTCCGGGATTTCCTGTTGTTTGAACAGGATCGGCAGCGAGAACGCACCGATGAAGACGAGAATGATTATCGGAACGATGGTCCAGGTGACCTCGATCGGCGTGTTGTGCGTGAAGCGCGCGGGGTTCGGATTGGACCGGCGGTTGTAGCGAAGAATGACCACAGCGAGCAGCAGCACCACGAACACCACGATCACACCGATGATGATGTTGATCATGCTGTCAAGCCAATGAATGTCGCGCGCCAGTTCCGTGACGGCAGGCTGGAAACTGGTGCCGCCGGGCACCGGTTTGCCAATGACTTCCAGGCCTTCAAGCCCGTCCTGAGCAGTGGCGGCACCCGCCGCGAGAGTCGCCCCGATGCTAGCCCAGAGGGCCGAAATTCTGTTACTTACCCGCATATTCACTTCCTGTCCGACTTTGGGCGCAATGCGCCAGCGCTTCGGGTCCTCCGGCATGCCATACGGAATCCCCGTTGTGTCTAGGCCGTGTGAAACCATATTAGTAGATCGTAAACAAGCAAATCCAATGCGGCAATGATCCGTATCGATCGATTTGTTCCGCCCAGAACCGAGGTGATTCATGCCGGAAGACCGTTTTCGCCCCTTCGAAACTGCACTCGATCAGGACCGCGCCTTGGCTTTGCTGAGCGATGCAGTGGCCGGGGCCGACGATGGAGAACTGTTCTTAGAACGGCGCCGCTCCGAGGTTCTGGTCTTCGATGATGGCCGCGTGAAGAATGCGAGCTACGATGCCTCGGAGGGCTTCGGCCTGCGGGCAGTATGTGGTGAGACCGCCGGGTATGCCCATTCCACGGAAATCTCGGAGAAGGCCTTACAGCGCGCAGTCGAGACAGCCCGCCTTGCCGTCGGCGAAGGCGGCGCCACTCTGGCGGCCACGCCGCCAGCCACGAACCGACGGCTCTATTCCGATAAGGATCCGCTCCTGGATGCGAGTTTCCCGGTCAAGATCGAGACGCTGCGCGAGATCGACGCTTTCGCAAGGGAGCTCGACAAGCGCGTGGTACAGGTTTCGGCCACTATCGCGGCCTCGATGCAAGAGGTCGAGATCCTACGGCCCGAGGGCCACCTGGTGCGCGACGCCCGACCGATGGTGCGGGTCAATGTCTCGGTGATCGTGGAAGAGAACGGCAGGCGCGAATCCGGGAACTATGGTTCTGGCGGGCGCTACGCTTTGACCGGACTGATCGCGCCGGCGGAATGGCAATCCGCGGTGCGCGAGGCATTGCGAATCGCGCTGGTGAACCTCGAGGCGGAGCCTGCACCTGCCGGTGTCATGGATGTGGCCCTTGGCGCGGGCTGGCCCGGGATCCTCTTGCACGAAGCCATCGGCCACGGGCTGGAAGGCGACTTCAACCGCAAGAAGACCTCGGCCTTTGCCGGGCTGATGGGCCAGCAAATCGCCTCGAAGGGCGTGACGGTTCTCGATGACGGCACGATTCCGGACCGGCGCGGCTCGCTCAGCGTCGATGACGAGGGAACACCGAGCGGAAAGAACGTGCTGATCGAGGATGGCGTGTTGGTCGGCTACATGCAGGACCGGCAGAACGCGCGGCTGATGGGCGTAACGCCAACGGGCAACGGACGGCGTGAAAGCTTCGCCCATGCGCCCATGCCGCGGATGACCAACACCTACATGCTAGGCGGCGAAGCCGATCCCGCCGAGATCGTGGCAGACGTGAAGGACGGCATCTATGCGGTCGGATTTGGCGGCGGCCAGGTCGACATCACCAACGGCAAATTCGTCTTCTCCTGCACCGAGGCCTACCGGGTGCGGGACGGCAAGGTTGGTGCACCGGTCAAGGGCGCAACGCTGATCGGCGATGGGGCCACGGCGCTGAAGAAGATCCAGGCGATCGGAAATGACATGAAAATCGATCCCGGCATCGGCAATTGCGGCAAGGCCGGGCAATGGGTTCCGGTCGGTGTGGGCCAGCCGACATTGCTGATCGGTGGGCTGACGGTAGGTGGCTCCGCGGCCCGAAACCTTTGAAAGATGGCGTGATGCCCCGTATTCTTGAATGCCTGGACGTGGCAAATGCCGGCTGTCTATGGGCACCGGCACCATCCGCCGGATGCCTTTTTCACCGGCGACGGGAAGTCTGTCAAAATTGAGCTGATTCCCGATATCCGTACACGAGTCGTTAACCATCTCCTGCGCATGTAGTGCACAGCAGGAGACGGAGACGAGGTTGGCAAAGGATTTATTCCCTTCACCCCACCCCCTCACCCCCACCCACGAAGAGGATGATTGCCTCGATTGGCTCCGCCTCCTGCGATCACGCCGGGTAGGTCCGGCGACATTCTTCCGGTTGATGACAGAACATGGCAGCGCTTCGGCGGCTCTGGCGGCCGCCGCTGGCGTCAAGGATTATTCCGCTTGTCCCGAAGCCGTGGCACTGGCCGAACTGAATGCCGGAAAGCTGGCCGGGGCAAGTCTGATGGCCCATGGCTCGGCCAGTTATCCAAAGGCGCTGCGCGAATTGCCCGATGCCCCGCCGCTCCTTTGAACCATTGGCGATCGCAGTCTCTAGTCGCGCCCGATGGTGGCGCTGGTCGGGGGTGGCGCTGGTCGGGGCGCGTAATGCCTCAAGCCTTGGCACCCGCATGGCCCGCAAACTGGCCGGAGAGCTGGGCGAGGCGGGATTCGTCATCGTTTCAGGCCTTGCGCAGGGCATCGATACGGCGGCCCATCTGGCGGCGCTGGATCGCGGCACTGCGGCGGTGATGGCTGGAGGTGTCGATGTCTTCTACCCCGCGGAGAATGCGGTCTGGCCCAGGAGATTGGCGAGAAGGGTCTGCGCATATCCGAACAACCGCCTGGGCTTCAGCCGCAGGCACGACATCTTCCGCAGCGCAACCGCATCGTATCGGGGCTGTGCCGTGCGGTTGTGGTGGTCGAAGCGGCCGCCCGCTCAGGTCCCTGATCACGGTGCGTATTGCCCTTGATCAGGGACGCGAAGTGCTGGCCGTTCCCGGACTCCCGTTGACGCACGCGCCTCTGGTTGCAACATGCTGATCCGCGATGGCGGCACGCTGGTGCGCACCGCCGAGGACGTGATTGAACTAATAGGCACGCCCGCATCGCCGACCAAGACGAACGAGATTCGGATAGAGCCCCCTGATCCGACGCGGAGCTTGGTAGTGATGTCTGAACTGCACGGCGAAATCCTGTTGCGCCTCGGGCCAAGTCCGGTCGCCGAGGATCAATTGCTCCGCGACCTCCGACTGCCGGCCAGAGATGTGGCGCCGGAACTCGTCAATCTGGAGCTGGAAGGTCGGATCGTCCGTCAGTCGGGAGGATTGGTGTCTCTTGCCAACTAGCACAGCGAGCTTTCCATCGCCTCGTTGACCGCACCACCGGGCTCAATTGCGAGAACGTTAACAATCAGAAATGCAATCTCGTACCGCCAATTTCCGGTTCAATGCCTCAGAGAAAAGTCGATGCCATGGTCCGGACCGGCAGGAATTCGGTTCCGGTTCAAGCACGCTCCGGTTGCACCCCCCCGGGTCTGACAGCCGCATTGACATTCTCTGCGGCGCCCCCACATGGTCCCGCGCCACTGTGAAAGTCCTGAGTCGGAAGGAAGTCCATGCCAGTCGTCGTTGTTGAATCACCGGCCAAGGCCAAGACAATAAACAAATATCTTGGCAGGAACTTCACGGTGCTCGCCTCTTATGGCCACGTTCGCGATCTGCCGCCGAAAGACGGCTCTGTCGACCCCGAGCAGAATTTCGAGATGAAATGGGAGGTGGCAAGCGACAGCAAGAAACACGTCAAGGCGATCGTGGATGCGCTGAGGGACGACAACGAACTGATACTCGCAACCGACCCTGACCGCGAAGGTGAGGCGATCAGCTGGCATTTGGAAGAGGCCCTCGCTGCGAAGAAGGCGATCAACAAGGATACCAAAGTCAGCCGCGTCGTTTTCAATGCAATCACCAAATCGGCCGTGACCGAGGCGATGAAGTCTCCGCGCCAGGTCGACCGCCCACTGGTCGAGGCCTATCTGGCCCGCCGCGCGCTTGACTATCTCGTGGGCTTCAACCTCTCGCCGGTGCTCTGGCGCAAGCTTCCCGGCGCCAAGTCCGCCGGCCGGGTGCAGTCGGTCTGCCTGCGCCTGATCGTCGAGCGCGAAATGGAGATCGAGGCCTTCAGGGCGCAGGAATACTGGACCGTCAAGGCCCTGCTGACCACGCCGCGCGGCCAGGACTACGAGGCCCGGCTCACGATCCTCGGCGGCAAGAAACTGGACAAGTTCGACATTCCGAACGCGACAAAGGCAGAGCTTGCGGTCCAGGCGATCACCAGCCGTGACTTGACGGTGAAATCGGTCGAGGCGAAACCGGCCAGCCGCAACCCTTCGGCCCCGTTCATGACCTCGACCCTGCAACAGGAGGCCAGCCGGAAATACGGTTTCGGCGCCCGCCAGGCGATGAGCCTAGCCCAAAGGCTCTACGAGGCGGGCCACATAACTTACATGCGGACCGACGGTATCGACATGGCACCCGAAGCAGTGATGGCCGCCCGCGACG
This sequence comes from Paracoccaceae bacterium, assembly GCA_041633555.1. Taxonomy (GTDB): domain Bacteria; phylum Pseudomonadota; class Alphaproteobacteria; order Rhodobacterales; family Rhodobacteraceae; genus JAHEAO01. The sequence continues at coordinate 77,364 of JBFKFZ010000010.1, forward strand.
CGATAAAGACGCGCTATGGCGCGGACTACCTGCCCGACAGCCCGCGAATGTACAAGAACAAGGCCAAGAACGCCCAGGAAGCGCATGAATGCATTCGGCCGACCGAGATGGATCAGGCGCCCGACAAGCTGAAGCTGAGCGATGGTGACCAGCGCAAGCTTTATGATCTGATCTGGAAACGCACCATCGCTAGCCAGATGGCGGCGGCCCGGATGGAACGCACGACCGTTGATGTCGCGAGCCGCGACGAACAGGTAGAATTGCGCGCCACGGGGCAGGTCGTGCTGTTCGACGGGTTCCTCAAGGTCTACGAAGAAGGCCGTGACGATGCCGCCGTCGACGATGACGACAAGCGGCTCCCGCAGATTGCTCAGGGCGAGCCAACGACCAAGAAGGCGGTCACACCCGAGCAGCATTTCACCCAGCCCCCTCCCCGCTATACCGAGGCGAGCCTTGTCAAGCGGATGGAGGAACTCGGCATCGGGCGGCCCTCGACATATGCCTCAATCGTAACGACGATCCAGGACCGCGAATATGTGGTCAAGGATAAGAACCGCCTGAAACCGGAAGACAAGGGACGGCTGGTGACGGCGTTCCTCACCAACTATTTCCGGCAATATGTCGGTTATGACTTCACTGCCGATCTGGAGAACCAGCTTGATGAAGTCTCGGCCGGGGACCGTGACTACAAGGATCTTCTGGGCCGGTTCTGGCGCGATTTCTCGGCCGCAATCGCCGAGACCGCCGACCTCCGGATCAGCGAGGTGCTCGACAAGATCGACGAGGTCCTCGAACCGCATAATTTCCCGCCGCGCGAGGATGGTTCGAATCCACGCTCCTGCCCGAATTGCGGCAACGGACGGCTCAGCCTTAAGACCGCGCGTTCGGGCGGTGCCTTCATCGGCTGCTCCAACTACCCCGAATGCCGCTTCACCCGTCCCCTGACCGCGCCCAATGGCGAAGAGGCGGGCATGGTCGACGGCAAGGTTCTGGGGATGGATGACGGCGACGAAATCAGTCTGCGGAACGGCCGCTTCGGGCCCTATGTACAGCGTGGCGAACCGACCGAGGAAGTTCCGAAACCGCCGCGCGCCAGCTTGCCAAAAGGCTGGGACGCCGCCGAATTGGACTTCGGGAAGGCGCTGATGCTGCTCAACCTGCCGCGCGAGATCGGTAAGCACCCCGAAGATGGCGAACCGGTCGAGGCCGGGATCGGGCGTTATGGGCCATATGTCAAACACGGCCGGGTCTATGCCAACCTGTCCGAGGTCGATGATGTCTTCACCATCGGCATGAACCGCGCGGTCGAGGAGATCGCCAAGAAGGCCAGCCGCGGCCGAGGCGCCCGTGCTGCCGCGAAACCGCTGAAGGAGTTGGGCGACCATCCCAATGGCGGCCCGATCGCGGTGATGGACGGACGCTACGGGCCCTACGTCAAATGGGAAAAAGTGAATGCGACGCTGCCCAAAGGCATCGAACCCGCCGATGTGACGCCAGAAATGGCACTGGAAATGATTGCCGAGAAGGCAGCGAAGAAGGGTGGGCGGAAAAAGGCAGCGGCGAAGAAACCGGCGGCAAAGAAGAAGGCCGCGAAGAAAGCCTGAACCCTGCAATTCCAACTGATGCTGCAGCCGGGCCGCGCCGATCGGGACTGCAGTCCGTTCCCAAAGGGATCTACTCGGCTGACAGGTCTGGTACCCGTCATGGGGGGGAGCGGCGCTATTGACCCTGCAATGAACCAATTGGCATGATACCGGCGCCCTAGTGAACATCGCACAAGAATTCTTGGATGCTCCAGATTCTTCTTGTAACGGCACTATCGATTTTCCTGTTTGCTCCGGTTTTCGCGTCGGACACTGGAACAGTCATCTTGATGCATGGAGGAGATCGGCCGCAGAAAGAAGACTTGCTGATCCGCAACGGTGAAAGGCTTGAACGAGCTGGGTTTAGCACTTCAATTGTCACTGCGCCGCCCGATGCAGCTCGGATTTTGCAGGAGGCGAAGCGCCGTGGTGAAAGGTCTATGTGGTCGCAACGAGACGTGGACTAGTTCGCACTTCATTCGCGCTTGCAGCGGGCATGCTGCCCGATGCCCGCGTCGTCTTTTCCGGCGACTATGACCAAGTGCGCAATCGGCTCGGTTCGCCAGAGGACCTGCCACCGACGCTCGTCATCCAGCATCGCCGCGACAACTGCAAAGGGACAAATCCCGCAAGAGCTGAGCCGTTTCGCGCATGGGCGAAAGGAAAGGTAGAATAGGCATGGTTTGACGATCAGGGTCATGTTCGCCGCGGTGGCCCATGCGGCGCCTTTCGGGGCGCATGGGTTCTTCGAGTCACGCGATGCGACAATCGGGGGGGCGATCGAATTCTTCAATCGTCACTAGCCCGTTAGGACCTCATCCAAGGAGATTCGTCCAATCTGATCAATGTCTCCCGGAGCCAGTACCTAATGGACAACTCTGATGTTGTTTTGCACGGCAGAAGATCAAGCAATACCGAGGCATTTGGAGTTGGCCGTAGGGGAATTGAGACCGTCGTCCTCGTTGAAGGTCACTTCATCTGGCAAGGCTCCCGTCATCAAAGCCAGTTGATGCCGTAGCTGCGCCACAACCTGCCATACTTTCCTAGACAGGATGAAGACGCTTATCAAACAGCCCAAAGCATTGATATCGCTGAACGAGACCGGCGCTCTCTTTCCAATTCACTGCCGATGGCCCCGCAATCACAGCCGCTGCCCTGCGGGCTCGCTGGTCAGAACCTTTCCATCTGATTGACACTCCCGCGGCCCTTCGCCACAACCAAGGCGACTGCCAATCACCCCGGAGGGCTTCATGAAGAAAGTATATGGCACCGCGACGGCTGCGCTGGATGGCCTTTTGCATGACGGCATGCTGATCGCGGCGGGCGGGTTCGGTCTCTGCGGCATTCCCGAGCTTCTGATCGACGCGATCGTGAAGAGCGGCGTCAAGGATCTGACCGTCGCCTCGAACAATGCGGGGGTCGACGATTTCGGTCTTGGCAAGCTTCTGGCGACCCGGCAGATCCGGAAAATGATG
>JBFKFZ010000011.1:0-75648 GCA_041633555.1 Paracoccaceae bacterium
GGATCCAGAAAGGACGGCGGGGATCGGCTCTTGACCGCGCGGGCAGGGCGCCCGTTCTTGTGGTCCGGCGAACTCCCGACCATTCGGCGGATGCACTCCTACGATCCCGGTGGCCTTCGAATTCGATGCCGTCCGGCCTGATTGCAGCGCACTGAATCAGGCAAGGGTCGATGCTCCCTTGGATTGTCTGAATGCCGCGGCCAAGCACGGGATTCTCTGGTAGGCCCGGAGGGACTTGAACCCCCAACCAAAGCGTTATGAGCGCTCTGCTCTAACCATTGAGCTACAGGCCCGACCTTGCCGCAGGCCTAGCAGAGATCGGGCCGGGGTCAAGTCCGGTGATGACCGAAGTTTCCGATTGCTCGGGCTTGCCCTTATGAAGTGATGCGCAGGCTAATGGATCGCGAGGCGCGTCAGTCTACCGTTCGCGCGATCATTGATCGCCCTCGCCGCCACAACAAGCCACACGCCCTTATCGTTGATCGAGGATATGGCATTGCGAAGCTGCGCCCGGCGCCTGCGATCGAGCTGCACTGTTATCATCGGCATCCCTCCCTGCTCAGTGGCTTCGATCTCTTCGATCATGCCGAGAACTTCGCCATCAGAGCCAATCGCCAGCATGCCGATCGTCGGAGCAAGTGTACCAGCCGGATCGGAAGCGCCGCCACGATGAGTGGCGACTGACGCGCTTGAAACGGAGGGGGCATTGCGATTGACAGGAACGCCGGGCAGGGTCGGGATCTCCGCTGTCCCGCAGATTGAGGCCAAGCCCATGCCGACGCAGACATGAGGTGCCGGAACCCCGTTGGCGACAGTTAAGCCCACGCCAACATTGACCTGGCCTCCTGTGCCTGTTCCTGACGCTCCTGCAGATGCGGATGCCCCGGCATTGCCGCTTGGCGAGCCGACCGCGGATGCGACATCATCGACGTTATTCGATATGTCGGAAGTTGCTTTGTCCACGGCGGCGCCGACCGATCCCAGAAGGTCTGCGCGGGCAGGGGCACCTGGTGCCGTGGCGATCAATAGCGAAGTCGCCGCAAGTTTCAGAATGGCATGGTACGTCTCCACTAAAGGTATAATACACCGCAATGGACTCAACCACAGGCGGCGGACGCACGGCAAAAAAGTAGCATTGTCACGGCAAACTTCTCGATTGCGAAGTATTCGATGATTGTCTATCGCACCAACGTGGCCGCAGGGGGCGAAGAAGATGCAGGGCAAGAACGGGCTGACCTACGCAGCCGCTGGTGTCGATATAGATGCCGGTAACGCGTTGGTAGAAAAAATAAAACCTGCTGCGAAGCGCACAGCCAGACCCGGCACGATGTCGGGCCTTGGCGGGTTCGGCGCGCTCTTTGACCTAAGGGCAGCAGGCTACCGCGACCCGGTGCTGGTGGCCGCAACGGATGGAGTAGGCACAAAGCTGCGGATCGCGATTGATACAGGATTGGTCGCCACAATCGGCATCGATCTGGTGGCAATGTGCGTGAATGACCTGGTCTGCCAGGGGGCGGAACCGCTTTTTTTCCTCGATTACTTTGCGACCGGGAAGCTCAATGTCGGGCAGGCGTCGCGCATCATCGAGGGCATCGCTGCGGGCTGCGAACAGTCGGGATGCGCACTGATCGGCGGCGAAACCGCGGAAATGCCCGGCATGTATCATGGCGGGGACTTCGATCTGGCCGGGTTCGCCGTGGGCGCGATGGAGCGCGGCGCGGACCTGCCGGCCGGTGTCGGGGACGGCGATATCCTGTTGGGTCTGGCCTCAGACGGGGTACATTCTAATGGGTACTCGCTTGTCCGGAAAGTGGTCGAGATGTCGGGACTGGGCTGGCAGTCGGCTTCACCGTTCGGCCATGGAACATTGGGAGAGACACTGCTAGCACCGACCCGGCTCTATGTCCGTCCGGCGCTTTCAGCAGTACGGGCAGGCGGCGTTCACGCGTTGGCCCATATTACTGGCGGCGGATTAACCGAAAACCTGCCGCGGGTGATCCCCGAGGGGTTGGGCTGCGCAATCGACCTGTCGGCCTGGCCCTTGCCGCCGGTTTTCGGTTGGCTGGCGAGAGTCGGCGGGATGGAGCCGTGCGAGATGCTCAAGACCTTCAATTCAGGTATCGGGATGGTGCTGGTGGTGGCGGCCGAGCATGCCGATGCGCTGCAGGAATTGCTGAAGGCCGAGGGCGAAACCGTGCACCGGATCGGTTCGGTCGTGGCGGGCGACGGCGTCAACTATACAGCCGAGCTTCGGTGACCAGACGCGTCGCGATCCTAATATCGGGCGGCGGCTCCAACATGGTGTCGCTTGTCGAGAGCATGGGGCAAGCCCACCCCGCGACGCCGGTGCTGGTCCTGTCGAACAATCCCGAAGCGAAGGGCATCGCCAGGGGCGAGTCTCTGGGCGTCGCGACGGCGGTGGTCGATCACCGGCCTTTCGGTGAAGACCGCGCCGCCTTCGAGCAGTCGCTGACGGAAAAGCTGGCCGAGGTCCGCCCGGATATCATCTGCCTGGCCGGCTTCATGCGCATCCTGACGCCGGCCTTCATTACGAGATGGCAGGGCAAGATGCTGAACATCCACCCGTCGCTTCTGCCGAAATACAAGGGTCTCGACACCCATGCACGCGCGCTCGAGGCGGGCGATGCGGAGGCCGGATGCAGCGTGCACGAGGTGACGGCAGAGCTCGATGGCGGTCCGGTTCTGGGACAGGCGCGGGTGCCGATCGATCCCGGCGACACGCCCGAGACGATCGCGTCGCGCGTGCTGGTGAAGGAGCATATCCTCTACCCGGCCGTGCTGCGCCGATTTGCCGTGGGGGAAAAGCGCCTGTTAACGCTCTGATGCTTTTCTTTTCTTCGGCCATTGCCTATCAGGTTGCAAACCGGGGCCGGGCACGAACAACAAAACGGGTTTCATGATTACGATAACAACGACAGAGGCGCTGGCCGAGTTCTGCCAAAACGCCCGCAAGCATCCCTTCGTCACGGTCGATACCGAGTTCCTGCGCGAGCGGACCTATTATTCGAAACTCTGCCTCGTGCAGCTGGCCGTACCCCGCAACGCGCCAGAAGATGCGGTGCTGGTCGATCCGCTGGCCGACGGGCTGTCGCTTAAGCCGCTTTACGAGCTGTTCCGCGACACGTCGGTTGTCAAGGTGTTCCACGCCGCGCGGCAGGATCTGGAGATATTCTTTGTCGAGGGCGGCGTGATTCCGCAGCCGTTGTTCGACACGCAGGTCGCGGCGATGGTCTGTGGTTTCGGCGAGCAAGCGGGCTATGAAACGTTGGTCCGCAAGATCGCCAAACAGCCACTGGACAAGACCTCGCGCTTCACCGACTGGTCGCGGCGGCCCTTGAGCGAGGCGCAGATGGCCTATGCTCTGGCCGATGTTACGCATCTGCGGGTGATCTATGCGCATCTGAAGAAACAGATAGAGAAGTCGGGTCGTCAGAAGTGGGTCGAAGAAGAGCTGGAGATCCTGACCAATCCCGACACCTACGTGGTGCATCCGGAAAATGCCTGGGAGCGCGTGAAGACCCGGACGAATTCCGGCAGGTTCCTTGCCATCGTGCGCGAACTGGCGCGGTTCCGCGAGGACTATGCGCGCAGCCGCAATATCCCTCGGACACGCGTTTATAAGGACGACGCGCTGCTTGAACTCGCCTCGACCAAGCCTGCGACGTTGCAGGATCTTGGCCGCTCGCGCCTGCTGCTGCGAGAAGCGCGCAAGGGCGAGATCGCCGAAGGCATCCTCGCAGCCGTCAAGGCCGGGATCGACTGCGCATCGAAAGACTATCCGAAAGTCGACAACAGTAACCAGAAACTGCAGGTCAATCCGGCGCTGGCGGATCTTCTGCGGGTTCTGCTGAAGGCCAAGTCAGAAAACGAGGGCGTGGCGCAAAAGCTGATTGCCACGGCCTCCGATCTCGATGCGATCGCGGCCGGTCAACGAAATGCCCGGGCGCTGACAGGCTGGCGGCGGGAAGTATTTGGCCAGGACGCGCTGCGGCTTTGCGACGGCAAGATCGGCCTTGTCGCGCGCGGCAGTTCGGTCGAGGTCTTCGCGCTCTAGCCGCTCCTAGCGGCGGGCGGTTCGGCTGTTGCGCGCTCCGATCACGCGGATCGTCCGGATGGTTGCGGCATCCCGCGTCGACAGGAAGGCGCCGGCTGTGATCTCTCGGCTGCGCGCCGGCCCGACGGCTGTCGCCGACAGCGGCCCTTCGACCCGGAATTCGTACACCGCTTCGGTGGGATCTTCGCCGTCAACCGGCACCAGTTCGGCATTGAACCAGCCTTGCCTTGGCATCAGCGCGGTCGCTGTGACGATAGTTCCCACCGATCCGCGTTCGACCGACAATGCGGTGAGCTGGTCGGCCAGCTGGCGGTACTCGGTCTCGGTGCGATAGCCGCCGCGCGGGGCCAGGGCAGATTGGCGCTCGTCGACGCTGAAAGATCCGCCGTCAAACCAGTTGAGCGGGTTCAGTCGGCCTCCCCAGCCGGAACTGCCGCCCGAGCAGCTGGCAAGCGCCAGCACAAGGGCCATCATCAGGAGATTCCGCACGTCCAAGTCCCTTTTTTCTTGTTCCCTGACAGTTGGGTATCCGAAACTGGTTCACTTGAAAAGCCAAAGCTCTGGACCTTTCGCGGGGCTGCGCATAGGTCAATGAGGTAATTTCGGAGCAACAGATGGCCACCGACGCGTTTGAAGAGATTGCCGAAACTTTCGACTTCCTCGACGATTGGGAAGACCGCTACCGGCATGTCATCGAACTGGGCAAGGCGATGCCGCCGCTCGACGAGGCGCTTCGCCTGCCCGCGACCAAGGTGCATGGCTGCGCCAGCCAGGTCTGGATCGCGCCGGTGATCGATGGCGACGGGTCGGGCGCGCGCTTCACTTTCCATGGCGACAGCGATGCGATGATCGTGCGCGGCCTGATCGCGATCCTGCACGCGCTCTATTCCGGGCTGACGGTCGAGGAAGTCGTGCGGGTCGATGCCGGCGGCGAACTGGCGCGGCTCGGTCTGCACGAGCACCTTTCGTCGCAGCGCTCGAACGGGTTGCGGGCCATGGTGGAGCGGATTCGCGATTTGGCCAGCCGCGCCGTCGCGGCCTAGGTCAGGGCGGCCATCGCGACCTCAAGGTCGCCGTAGCCGGTGAAGCGGCGCTCATAGTCGAGCCCGAGGCGCCGCGCGCATTCCTCGGCCTTTGCATCAAGCGCCCGATTGTCGGTCTGTGCCTGGTAGACCAGCTTGGTGTAATTGCCGAAATACATGTCCCGCAATTCGGGATGCCGGTCGAGACCCATCGGCCTCCAGACGAAGGCGTCGAACTGCTTGACCAGAAAATCGGTCAGGTAGAAGGCAGTGATCTCGTCGTCATGCGCGGCGAAGTTCACGTTGCCTTCGAAGAACGAATAGCAATGCGGCCCCTCGACCATGCTGACACCAAGCTCGGCACAGCGGACCTGCAGCAGCCCGCCGGTGCCGCAGTCGGCATAGACGACGAAGATCTGATCATAGTCGCCGCGGTGTTTCTCGACCGCCTCGGAAACCGCGTCGGGAATCCGCTCTGGATAAAGATGCAGCTTGGCGGGCAGGCAGGTCAGATCCATATGGTCCCAGCTATTGGCCCTTTTCAGTGCCAGGATCTCGTGTGCCAGCGCGCCACAGGCCAGAAGCAGGATGCGCCCCCCCGAGGTCAGTTCGGCGCCCTTTTCAGTCAGTTGATCATCGTTCAACTTCATTGCAGCCGCACCGCGGTTCCGTAGAAGACGACCTCGGAGGCAGACTGCTGGATGGTCGAGGTCTCCATCCGCACCGCCACCACGGCGTCGGCGCCAAGACGGGTCGCATCCTGAACCATCCGGTCGTATGCCTGATCGCGGGCGCCAGCCAGAAGTGCCGCATATTCCTTGACCTCACCGCCGACGAGATTGCGCAAGGCGGCCACGATATCGCTGCCGATATGCTTGGCGCGCACGGTCGAGCCTCTTACCAACCCAAGGACCTCGGCGACTTCGCGTCCCGGCACACCGTCCGTCGTGGTGATGATGATGTCACTTCTCGATCTTGTCATAGTGATCATCCTCGGCGTTTTTCCAGCGTTCGGCGATGACCCGCCAGACGACATATCCGACCAGGACGGCGGGCAGGACGAACATCCAGGCGAAGGCGGGCATCTGCAAGGCGGCCGCAGCCATCGCGCCGATCCAGACGGTCAGACCGGCAGCGACGATGACGCAGATCACGATCAGAACGAACTTGTCGAGCGGCATGGCTTCCTCCGTTTCCCCCAATGTGGGCGGCGTTGCGGCAAAAGAAAAGGCCCGGACATGCGCCGGGCCCAATTGCATTCTTCGCGCCACCCGGTGGTGTCAGTGCGCAGCCAGCTCGTTATGCTTGCGCGCCATGAAGCTCTTGGCGGTTTCCACGGCGACTGCGGCATCGCGGCAATAGGCGTCAGCGCCGATCGCTTTGCCGAATTCCTCGTTCAGCGGCGCGCCGCCGACCAGCACGATATAGTCGTCGCGGATGCCCATCTGAACCATCGTGTCGATCACAACCTTCATATAGGGCATGGTCGTGGTCAACAGGGCCGACATACCGAGGATGTCCGCCTCTTCCGTCTTCAGCGCGTCGATATACTTATCGACGGCATTGTTGATGCCCAGATCGACTACTTCGAAGCCTGCGCCCTCCATCATCATGCCGACAAGGTTCTTGCCGATGTCATGGATGTCGCCCTTGACGGTGCCGATCACCATCTTGCCAACCCGAGGTGCACCGGTTTCGGCCAGAAGCGGCTTCAGGATCGCCATGCCGCCCTTCATTGCATTCGCGGCCAGAAGAACCTCGGGCACGAACAGGATCCCGTCGCGGAAATCGGCGCCGACGATGGTCATCCCGGCGACCAGCGCCTTGGTCAGCACGTCATAGGGCTGCCAGCCACGCTCCAGCAGGATGCGGACGCCTTCCTCGATCTCTTCCCTGAGACCGTCGTAAAGGTCGTCGTGCATCTGAAGCACCAGTTCATCGTCATCCAGTTCGCTCAGGATGATTTCGTCGTCTTCATCTGCCATTCATCTTCTCCGAACCGGATGCGGGACCCCTAAGGTATCGTCTCTAAATGCGGGCAAAGCAAGGATTTGACTTGGCGGATTGCGACATGAGCCGTTCTGCAACCGACTTGCCAGCGACCGCCATCACGCCCGGGCAGCGCCCGACCATTTCATATGTTCGTGGTTTGTTCTATGCTGCAGAAATGCCCGAAGACGAATCGACCATTCATCCCCACCAGCGCATCCGCGCCCGCGCCGCCGGCGCCAACAGGTCGGGCCGGTTCGAGACCCTGCACAGGGTCGCTGCGCATGATGGCTGGGACATCGAAGAGGACGAGACGCTTGTCAGGACCGAGGTCTCCATCGAGAGGCCGCGCAGCGTGATCACCCATAACACTTCGCCTGATATCGGTTTCGACCGCTCGATCAATCCCTACCGGGGCTGCGAGCATGGCTGCATCTACTGCTTCGCGCGCCCGACCCATGCCTTCCTTGGCTTGTCGCCGGGTCTTGATTTTGAGACCCGACTGATCGCCCGGCCAGACGCGGCGAAAGTCCTGCGCCGGGAACTGTCCGCCACACGCTATCAGCCGAGGCCCATCGCTATAGGCACCAATACCGATCCCTATCAGCCGATCGAGCTGCGCCATCGGGTCATGCGGCAGGTGCTCGAAGTGCTGGCCGAGTTCAACCACCCCCTCACCATCATCACCAAGGGCACCCTGATCGAGCGTGATCTGGATATCCTCGGGCCGATGGGGCGGGCGGGTCTGGCGCGCATCGGCATGTCCGTCACGACGCTCGACGCCGGTCTGGCGCGGCTCATGGAACCGCGCGCACCCGCGCCTGCAAGGCGGCTCATGGCAATCCGCCGCCTGACCGATGCGGGCTGCCCCGTGCGGGTCATGGTGGCACCGGTTGTCCCGGCGCTCACCGATTCCGAACTCGAAGCGATCCTGTCGGCCGCGCGCGATCACGGTGCGGCGGCGGCGAGCTGGATCATGCTGCGCCTGCCGCTGGAGGTCGGGCCGCTCTTTCGCGACTGGCTAGAGGCGCATTTTCCGGAACGTGCCGGCCGGATCATGGCGCGTGTCCGCGAGATGCATGGTGGCGAGGACTATTCCGCCGAATGGGGCAAGCGCATGCGGGGCGAGGGCACCTACGCGGCGCTGATTGCGCGGCGTTTCGAGGTTGCGGTCAGGCGGCTTGGACTGGCAAAGGACTTGCCGCCTTTGCGCACCGATCTCTTCGCGGTGCCGGGGCGCGGGCGGCAGTTGTCGCTGTTCTGATCAGGCGCCGCGCCGGCGGCGTCCGCGCTGTGGCCGGTCGGGTGCTGTATCGTCGCCAGTGCCGTCACTTTCCGACGAAAAGCCGCCAAGTGCCGCTGTGATCTGCTCCAGCGACGGCTGCGGGCCGGGGGGGCGGCTTTCCAGCGCATTGCGCATGTGGCGCAGATGTTCCGAGGTCGTACCACAGCAGCCGCCGATGATCTTCGCCCCGCATTCGCGGGCCAAGACCGCGTAATCCGCCATCAGGTCGGGGGTGCCATCGTAATGGATATGGCCATCGACATATTTCGGGATCCCGGCATTGCCCTTGGCAATGATCGGGCGCTCTGACCCCTGCGCAACGAAGCCGAGCACCGTCCGCAGAAGGTCCGAAGCGCCGACGCCGCAATTCGCGCCGTAAGCCAGCGGCGGATGCTTCAGTTTCTCGACCGATGCGGCCATATCGGCGGAGGTGATGCCCATCATCGTCCGGCCCGCCGTGTCAAAACTCATCGTGCCGCACCATGGCATGCCGGCAAGGGCTGCGGCCTCGCCTGCGGCCTTGTATTCTTCGGCGGCGGAAATGGTCTCGACCCAGAGCACGTCGGCGCCCCCGGCCTTGAGCCCCTCGGCCTGCTCGTGGAACATCTCGACTGCGCTCGCATAGGTCAGCGCGCCCATCGGCTCCATGATCTCTCCGGTCGGACCGACAGAGCCTGCGACTACCACCTTCCGTCCGGCCTTGTCGGCGACGTCGCGGGCGATTTCGGTGGCAATGCGGTTCAGCTCTTGCACCCGGTCTTGCGCATTGTGCAGCTTGAGCCGAGAGGCATTGCCACCAAACGTGTTTGTCAAAAAGATGTCGCTGCCCGCATCGACCGAGCCCTGATAGAGCGCGGCGACGCGGTCCGGGTGCTCGACATTCCACATTTCCGGCGCGTCGCCGGAGGACAGTCCCATGTTGAACAGCGTGGTTCCGGTCGCACCATCGGCCAAGAGCCAGTCGCGCGTGGCGAGAAGGTCGGACAGAAGATCGGGCATAAGTCAGGCTTTCGCTTGATCCGGCAAGGGCATCCAAACGATGTCCCGCGTCTTGTCGGCTGATGCCACGGAATGCCCGCGGACGCAAACGCATATGCGTCATAACGTATTGAGCGGGAACAGGTCAGCGCCGCTTCGGAACGGTGACGCAGCCGGCGACCTCGGCCAGTCCGACGGTCAGCGAGAATGCCGTCGGCGCGACGACGTAGAGCGCTATTCACTCGTGTGCGAGACCACTCTTGAAACGGCACTGGCCTGGGCCGGTTACTCGCTCATGCGGTGGAACGTTCATTCAATACCCCCGGGCCCGGCATCTATGGTGCGTGCCAAATCGGACGTTGGAAAAATGCACAAGGCACGCATCGTCGTCAGAGTGCTGCCACAGGAAGTCGCTGACGCTGAAAGCGGGTGGCGCTGATTTGCTCATTTCCACTCCATCGCAAGGGGTCAGGGCTTACTTGCCTCAAGGGCATGCACCCGTTCTCTCGACAGACAAGGCCGTAAACAAGAAAAGACGCGCCTTCCATCGGAAGACGCGCCTTCATCGGTCCCAAAGTCGGAGGCTGGCATCAGATCTCGCCCATCAATTGGGTCTTGGCCTTGATCATCAGTTCCGCCATCTGCCTGCGGATCGTGGCCTCATCGACACGGGATCCCAGATCGCCGGATACCTTGCGGAACACATCCTCGTCACCGGCCTCCTGGAAATCCGACTTGACCACCTCGGTCGCATAGGCGGTCGCCTCGTCACCGGTCTTTCCCAGAAGGTCTGCCGCCCAGAGCCCCAACAGGCGATTGCGTCGCGCCTCGGCCCTGAACTTCATTTCCTCGTCATGGGCGAACTTGTTCTCAAACGCGTTTTCGCGATCGTCGAAAGTGGTCATCTCGGTCCTTTCGGGCTGAACTTCTGTTGCCATAGATATGCCCCGTGAGGCCCTCCCGTGCAAGGGGCAGCCGTGTTCTTGCGGCAGGTCACATCATCGCTTATACGGGCGGCCGACGGCGGACTGCGACGGGCAGGCGCCAAGGTTGATCGGAGATCTCATGGCACGGCGGAAAAAGGTCTACGAGGGCAAAGCCAAGATCATGTATGAAGGTCCCGAGCCCGGGACCCTCGTGCAGTATTTCAAGGACGACGCCACCGCCTTCAACGCCGAGAAACGCGCCACGATCGAGGGCAAGGGCGTGCTGAACAACCGGCTCAGCGAGTTCTTCATGACCGGCCTGAACGCAATCGGCGTGCCGACGCATTTCATCAAGCGGCTGAACATGCGCGAGCAGTTGATCCGCCAGGTCGAGATCATTCCGCTGGAGGTCATCGTGCGCAATTTCGCCGCCGGTTCGATGGCGAAACGGCTTGGCATGGAAGAGGGCACCGGGCTGCCGCGCCCGATCATCGAATTTTCCTACAAGGATGATGCTTTGGGCGATCCGCTGGTGCCCGAGGAATATATCATCGCCTTCGGCTGGGCCAGCCAGCAGGACCTCGACGATATTGTTGCGCTGGCCCTGCGGGTTAATGACTTCATGTCCGGTGTCATGTTCGGCGTCGGCATCAAGCTTGTCGATTTCAAGATCGAGATCGGCCGGATCTGGGACGGCGAATTCATGCGGCTCGTGGTGGCGGACGAGATCAGCCCCGACAGCTGCCGGCTCTGGGATATCGAAACCGGGCAAAAGCTCGACAAGGACGTGTTCCGGCGCGACCTCGGCAACCTGACGGATGCCTATACCGAGGTCGCCCGGCGGCTTGGCGTGATGCCGTCGAACGTGACCCACACGACAAAACCGACTCTGATCAACTGACGGCCGAGCGCCGGCCGGGCGCAGGATCGGGAAATTCGAGGAAGAACGAGATGAAGGCACATGTCCATGTCATGCTGAAACAGGGCGTCCTTGACCCGCAGGGCGAGGCGGTGCGCCATGCGCTCGGATCGCTGGGATTTGAGGGCGTGAATGGCGTGCGGCAGGGCAAGGTGATCGAACTTGATCTGGATGAGACCGACAAGGAACGGGCCGAGGCGAAAGTCAGGCAGATGTGCGAAAAGCTGCTGGCCAACACGGTGATCGAGAGCTACCGGGTGGAAATCCACTGATGCGTGCCGGGGTCATCGTGTTTCCCGGATCGAACTGCGACCGCGATCTGGCGGTGGCATTCAGCCGGGCAGGTGCGAAGGTCAGCATGATCTGGCACAAGGATACGAGCCTGCCAGACGGGCTGGACATCATCGGCATTCCGGGCGGATTTTCGTTCGGTGATTACCTGCGTTGCGGCGCCATTGCCGCGCGCTCGCCGATATGCCGCGCGGTCGTGGATCACGCACGTTGCGGGGGGTACGTGCTTGGCATATGTAATGGCTTTCAGGTTCTGACGGAGACCGGCCTGCTGCCCGGCGCGCTGATGCGGAATTCGGGCATTAAGTTCATCTGCAGGAACGTCGGCCTGAGCGTCGCCACTGCCGACAGCGCCTTTACCTCGGGCTACCAGGCCGGCCAGATGGTTCATTACCCCGTGGCACATCACGATGGCAATTACAGCGCCGACGACGATCTGGTCGCACGGCTGAACGGCGAGGATCGCGTTGCGTTCCGCTATGCCGACAATCCGAACGGTTCGACCGACGACATTGCCGGGCTCCTTAGCCAGAACCGCCGGGTACTCGGGCTGATGCCGCATCCCGAGCGGGCGGTCGACGCAGCCCATGGCGGCACCGATGGTACGGCCCTGTTCAACGCGGTCGCCAGCGTCATGCAGCCAGTCTGAACCAGGCCGCTTGAGTAGGTCTTTCAGCAAGCGTAGTCTAGCTGACATGGCCAGCGAAACCGATACGCCAGCAACCAATCTGAGAACGGCGATGTCCTGGCGCGGACGCGCGGCCGTTCTTTCGATCATGATCGTTGGCATGGTGGTCGTCTGGTTCACCAATCAGTGGCTGGCCGAACGCTTCACCGAAACCACGCGAAATCGCGCCGAGGTGCGCCAGGTACTCTATTCGGGGAACCTGTTATCAGAGTTGCAGCGGAACTCGGTCGTGCCGCTGCTGCTGTCACGCGATCCTGAATTGATCAATGCGTTGACCTTCGACGACTTCACCCAGTCTTCACAGCGCCTGATTTCGTATGTTCAGGAGATCGGTGCTGCGGCGCTTTTGCTCTTGGACGATACCGGAAGGGTCGTTGGCGCGACGGATCGCAACAGGATCGGAGCAAATCATCGCTCGGATCCTTTTTTTGTGGAGGCGCAGCGCTCATCTGACACGGTTTTCTCGATCGCACGGACCGAGAGCGGCGGGTACAATTTTCACTACAGCCGCAAGATCCTTGGCAATGGCCTGTTGATCGGTGTGATCGTGGTCGAGGTCGACCTGCGCAAGTTCGAACAGAGCTGGGCGGGGATCTCGGACGCCGTCTTCGTTACCGACAGCGAAGGCATCATTATCCTCTCGACGGAGCCGCGTTGGCGCGGCCTTCTGGAAACCGAAGCCCTGTCGGTTCAATCGGCACCTTCCGCCATCGAGCGCGCGATTCGCGCCACGACCGACTGGACCGCCTTGCCGCCGGACGCCTACCTGCAGGGCGAGGCGGTGATGCGGATCGAAAGCCGAATTCCGTTTCGGGGCTGGCGGATGACATCCTTCACCACCTACACTTCGATCCGGGAGCGGGTGAACGGCGTGCTGGCGCTTGAGATAATGGGTTTCGCACTGCTCCTGGCCGGGGCCTTCTACCTGGCGGGCCGTCGGGCGCGGGCCCGGTCGATGTTCTTCCAGCAGGAGTCGGCAGAACTCCGCCAGCTGAACGATGCCTTGCAGCGGGAAATCGCCGAGCGTGAACGGGCCGAGAAGAACCTCGAAGTTGCGGAACAGACCCTCGCACAGTCCTCGAAACTCGCGGCCCTGGGTGAAATGTCGGCGGCCGTCAGCCACGAATTGAACCAGCCGCTAGCGGCGATGAAGACCTACCTTGCCGGGGCCAAACTGCTGCTGCACCGCAAGCGTCCGGACGAGGCCCTCTCCTCGTTCCAGCGAATCGACGATCTGATCGAGCGGATGGGTGCCATCACCCGGCAGCTGAAAAGCTATGCCCGCAAGGGCGGTGACGCTGTGGAACCAATTGATATCAGGGAAAGCCTGTCCTCGGCCTTGTCGATGATGGAGCCGCAATTGAAGAGCCGCAACATCAAGATCAGCCGTTCCGTACCCCGCAGGCCGGTCCATGTCCGGGCCGACAAGGTGCGTCTGGAACAGGTCATCATCAACCTCTTGCGCAACGCCCTGGACGCCACCAAGTCGGTGCCAGAGCCGTCGATCGAAATCCTGCTGTCGGCCGGCAGTTCGGCGATCATTACGGTCCGTGACAACGGGCCGGGCATAGAGGATTTGGACAATCTCTTCGAACCGTTCTACACAACTAAGGCACCGGGGGATGGAGTCGGGTTAGGGCTTGCCATTTCCTCGGGGATTGTGAACGACCTTGGCGGTCGATTGACCGCAAGAAACGGTCAGCCGGGGGGCGCGGTATTTGAAGTGCGCCTGCCCATATTGGACCGTGAGATGGAAGCAGCCGAGTAGGACAACGGATGGCCAGTGCTATGAAGATTGCAATCGTCGATGACGAAAAGGACATGCGCCAGTCGATCAGCCAGTGGCTGGCGCTTTCGGGATTCGAGACCGAGACCTTCGCCAGCGCCGAAGATGCGCTGAAGAGTGTTGGAACCGATTATCCGGGCGTTGTCGTATCTGATATCAAGATGCCGGGCATGGACGGGATGCAGTTCCTGAAGAAACTGATGAGCGTCGACAGCGCGCTGCCGGTCATCATGATCACCGGCCATGGCGATGTGCCGATGGCCGTCGAGGCGATGCGCATCGGGGCGTTCAACTTCCTCGAAAAGCCGTTCAACCCCGACAAGATGACCGAGCTGGCCAAAAAAGCCACGCTTAACCGGCGCCTGACCCTCGACAGCCGCGCACTGCGTCGCGAATTGTCGGATGGATCGACCTTGATGAAGAAGCTGATCGGCACCTCGCCGGTAATGGAGCGGCTACGCGAGGATATCCTCGATCTCGGCCAGGCCGACGGCCATGTGCTGATCGACGGCGAGACCGGCACCGGCAAGACGCTCGTTGCCCACGCGCTGCACGCCGTGGGCGCAAAGGCGGGGAAGAAGTTCGTGCTGGTCTCCTGTGCGGCATTCGACGAAGAGTCGCTTTCCAAGAAGATCTTCGGCCCGGTCGAAGAGGGCGCCGGGCTGCCACTGGTCGAAGAGGCCCGCGGCGGCACCTTGGTCCTCGAGGATGTCGAGGCGCTGAGTCAGCCCCTGCAGGCAAGGCTGCTGATGTGGATCAACGAGCAAGGCACACCGGCCGAAACCCGGCTTGTCGCGATCTCCAACCTGCAGGAGCAGGGCAAGACCAGTGAGGACGTGCTGCGGCCCGACCTCTTCTACCGCCTCGCCGCCATGAAGATCACCATCCCGCCGCTACGCCAGCGTGGCGAGGATATCCTTGTCCTCTTCACCCGGTTTTCCGAGCAGTTCGCCGAGGAGTACGGGTGTGACGCGCCGGTTGTCTCTGCCCAGGAGGCAGCGCAACTGCTGCAGGCACCGTGGCCGGGCAATATCCGCCAACTGATCAACATCGCCGAGCGCGCGGTCCTGCAGAACCGCCGCGGCTCAGGTTCCATCGCCTCGCTCCTGATGGCCGAGGACGAAGATGCCGAGGCCAACATGACCACTGAGGGCAAACCGCTCAAGGAATACGTCGAGGCATTCGAGCGTATGCTGATCGATAATACGATGCGGCGCCACAAGGGGTCGATCGCCGCGGTCATGGATGAATTGTGCCTGCCGCGACGGACGCTGAACGAGAAGATGGCGAAATACGGGCTTCAGAGGTCGGATTACCTCTGACCATCGGCCTGAAATTTCAGCATTGTAATCGTCACGGCATAACCGCTATGGTTGCCGGAACGGGTGACTGCGGCTTTGCACTACCCGGACGAGTTTCGCTGATCCTTGGCTTTTTGCAGGCACGATTCGCCGCGATGGGACAGGATCAGGCAGAGAGGGCCACAAGGCCGACAGTTTGTCCGAGATGCCTTAGACGCACCGGGCCATGAATGGGGGTGGACCACCGCCCCGGAGAAGAACCGCGATGAGGCGCGCAGAAGTTACAACAGGACGGGCAGGGGCCGATATGGCCGACCTGACACCTGTAGACGCGCCCGAATTCGCCTTAACAAGACACCACCCGCAGAGGCTGCGTCCGCCTGGACGGCGGCCTCTATTGGGGTGCAGAAAGACAATATGGCAAAGAAGATGCTTATCGATGCCACCCACGCCGAGGAAACGCGCGTTGTGGTGGTCGATGGAAACAAGGTTGAGGAGTTCGACTTTGAATCCGAAAACAAACGCCAGCTCGCTGGCAATATCTATCTAGCAAAAGTCACGAGGGTCGAACCCTCGCTGCAGGCTGCCTTCATAGATTACGGCGGCAACCGTCACGGATTCCTCGCTTTTTCAGAAATCCACCCGGACTATTACCAGATCCCGGTCGCCGATCGCGAAGCGCTGATGGCCGAAGAACGGGCCTTTGCGCAACAGCAGCAGGAAGAAGAGGAAGAGAAACGCTCGAAACCCTCGTCCCGCTCGCGCGGGCGCAGCCGGTCCAGATCGAAGGCCGAGAAGACCGGGGCTGAAGATGCCGTGACCTCGAAAGAGGCCGGTATCTCGGGCATGGATGTCGTCGATCTCGACAACGAAGAGCATGAGGAAGGGTCTTTCGAGGAAGGCACTTCCCCAGCATTCTTCGTGCAGGAAACGCCGGTGGAGACACCGACCGCAGCCGAAGATACCGCCGAGTCCGACGAGGACGAGACCGAAGCCTCACCGGAAGCAGACGATGCCGAGGCAGATGAAGCCAGCGGCGACGACAGCGCGTCCGACGATCCGAAAAACGATATCGAATCGGTCGCGGATGAAGATGTGACCGAGGAGATCCGCCAGCCGCGAAAGCCCCGGCCGCGGAAATACAAGATCCAGGAAGTCATCAAGGTCCGCCAGATCCTGCTGGTTCAGGTCGTCAAGGAAGAGCGCGGCAACAAGGGTGCGGCGCTGACAACTTATTTGTCGCTGGCCGGGCGTTATTGCGTTCTGATGCCCAACACCGCGCGCGGCGGCGGCATCTCCCGTAAGATAACCAATGCGCAAGATCGTAAGAAACTCAAAGAGATAGCGAACGAAATTGAAGTGCCGGAAGGGGCCGGGCTGATTATCCGCACGGCAGGTTCACAGCGCACCAAGACCGAGATCAAGCGCGACTACGAATATCTCCAGAGACTGTGGGAGCAGATCCGCGAACTGACACTGAAAAGCATCGCGCCCGCGAAGATCTACGAGGAGGGCAACCTGATCAAGCGGTCGATCCGCGACCTTTACAACAAGGATATCGACGAAGTTTTCGTCGAGGGCGAGGACGGTTACCGGACCGCCAAGGACTTCATGAAGATGATCATGCCGTCCCACGCCAAGAACGTGAAGCAATACGCCGATCAGATGCCGCTTTTCGCCCGCTATCAGGTGGAATCCTACCTCTCGTCGATGTTCAACCCGACGGTGCAACTGAAATCCGGCGGCTATATTGTGATCGGCGTGACCGAGGCGCTGGTGGCGATCGACGTGAACTCCGGCCGGGCCACCAAGGAGGGCTCGATCGAGGATACGGCGCTGAAAACCAATCTTGAGGCCGCCGAGGAGGTAGCGCGGCAGCTGCGCCTGCGCGACCTTGCGGGCCTGATCGTGATCGATTTTATCGACATGGAAGAGCGGCGCAACAATGCCGCTGTCGAAAAGCGCTTCAAAGACAAGCTCAAGACCGACCGCGCGCGGATTCAGGTGGGCCGGATCTCCGGTTTCGGGCTGATGGAGATGAGCCGCCAGCGGCTGCGCCCCGGTATGATCGAGGCGACAACGGCGCCTTGCCACCATTGCCACGGCACCGGGCTGGTGCGGTCGGATGACAACCTGGCGTTGAATATTCTTCGCCAGCTGGAAGAAGAGGGCGTGCGGCGCCGATCGCGGGAAGTCCTGCTCAAGGCGCCTGTCGGCATCTGCAATTTCCTGGTCAACAATAAGCGCGAACATATTGCCCAGATCGAGGCCCGTTACGGAATGTCGGTGCGGATCGAAGCGGATCCGTTCCTGATATCGCCGGATTTCGCGATCGAAAAGTTCAAGACCGCAACCCGCGTCGTGCCGGATGCGACGGCGCAGGTCGTTTCAGTCGATGCCTCGCTGATGCAGGATATCGACGACGCGGTCGAGGAAGAGACCGACGAGACACCGGTTCAGGCTGACGAAGACAGCCAGCCGCAGAAGAAGAAGCGCCGCCGACGTCGCCGTCGGAAATCCTCCAACGGTCCGAACGGCGAGGCTCGTGATCAGCAAGGCGGCGAGCGCGAGACCAAATCCGATCTGCAGGCCGAATCTGAACCAGATCTAGCGGATAGGCCCGTCGAGGCATCCGAAAAAATTAAGTCAGAAGACAAGCCGAAGCGGAAACCGCCGGTTCGCAAGCGGTCCACTTCCTCGAAGAAGTCTGACGCCGCGGACAAGGCCGAAGCGGCACCAGAGGGCGAATCGGAAGACGGGAAAGAGAAGGCCGAAAAGCCAAAAAAGTCCACCCGGACCCGCAAGACCTCAACCGCCAAGCCCAAGGCCGAGAACGCCGAGGCCACACCGGCTGAGGAGGCTCCGGTAGAGCCACAAGCCGCTGCCACCGAGGCCGCCCCTGAAAAGGCGAATCTTGCGACCCCCGCAAAGCCGAAAGCTGAACCCGAGATGGAACCGGCAATGGCAGAGCAGGAAGACAGCAAGCCCAAGCGCAAGGGCTGGTGGTCACTCGGACGTTAGTGCTGGTATCCGGCTGCAGCGAGGAAGCACCGGGCCACGCGCCCGGTGTTCACTTCTTGCGGATGAAGTAGTGCCGATATGCCCCATGGTTCTCGACATTCACCAGCTCATGCCCCGATTCTGCGCAGAAATGCGGAACGTCGATCGTTGCTGCTGGATCGTCGGCCTGTAGCCGCAATACCTGGCCCGAAGCCAGTCCTGCAAGCCGCTTTCGGGCCTTCAGAACTGGCAGAGGACAGAGCAGGCCGAGTGCATCGAGATCGTGATCGAATGTCATTCTCGCAGCCCTAGGATGCAAGTTTCGAATTGTCCACCAAGATGTGACGTCACCTGCAGGTGACGTCGGACCGGATGCGCGATATGGGAGGCTCATGTTCGGTATAGAAATCATCGATGCAAGCTTGCTGCCGGCGATGTTCGTCGCCCTTCTGGCCGGGATCCTGTCGTTCCTCAGCCCCTGCGTGCTGCCCATCGTTCCGCCCTATCTGGCCTATATGAGCGGCATTTCGATGACAGAACTGTCTGACCGCAGAACCAGCGGCAACGGCGCGGTTCTGCCGGCCCTCTTCTTCGTGCTGGGCCTCTCGACGGTCTTCCTGTTTCTCGGCTTCACGGCATCCGCGTTCGGGGCGTTTTTCCTGCAGAACCAGGTGTTGTTCGCCCGGGTCGCGGGGCTCGTTGTGATCGTCTTCGGGCTGCACTTCCTTGGCGTCTTCCGCATCGCGATTCTTGACCGCGACGCCCGGATCGATGCGGGTGACCGCGGAGGCTCGGCCTTTGGGGCTTATGTACTGGGCCTCGCCTTCGCCTTTGGCTGGACCCCGTGCATCGGCCCGCAACTCGGCGCCATCCTGTCGTTGGCCGCGTCCGAGGGCTCGGTTGCCCGGGGCACGACGTTGCTGGGCATCTATGCCCTGGGACTTGGCGTTCCGTTCCTGATGGTTGCTGTCTTCGTCCAGCGGTCGATCAGGGTGATGAACCGGCTGAAACCCTATATGGGCATCATCGAAAAGGCGATGGGGGTGCTTCTGATCCTCGTCGGCCTCGCCCTGCTAACCGGCGCCTTCACGGCCTTTTCGTGGTGGCTTCTGGAAACCTTCCCGTCACTGGCCCTGATCGGCTAGGCCTAACTTTGCCAGAAATCCGGTCTAGATCGAGGCGAACAAGCCCGTAAGCCATCAATCGAATTAACCCGATCTTTGGGTGAATTCGGTTACAACAGAAGATCAACTTGCCCTAGACTTTGCGTCGAACGGGCATCGCACGGGAACAGGTGAATGAGTGACTCAAGACCGGTAAGTTCGCGGCGGGTATTCTACATACCCGGCTACGACCCGTTTCCTCCCCGGCGCTACCGGGAGCTCTACCGGAAGGAGGGCGAAGACCAGGCCGAAATGTCCGGTTACGAATTGGAGCTTTCAGCGCGCCATGGTGGCGAGAACTATGGCTGGACGGTCGAGGCCGATATCGAGGGCGGCCACGTAAAGACCCAGTACGAGGTGCTTGTCTGGTCCGACATCGTGCGCGACTCGATGGAGACCGGAATCGCGGGCACATACCTGCAGATGGTCCGCACCTCTTGGACATACATCACCAGCGGCGCCCTGCGGCGCCTGATGTGGCTGCGCAAGGGGCCGGTGATCGCAGCGCTCTATCCGGTTGGGATGCTGCTGCTGCAGGCTCTCGTGGTGGTGATCGCTGCCGCAATCATCGGCAAGATCGCCTCACGCCTGATCCATCCCGGCGTGGGCTGGATCGTGGCGTTACCTGTCATCATCTACGGGTTGCGCTGGTTTCGGGGCCTCGATGGCAGGCTTTACGCCTATTACCTGATGCATGATTTCGCCTTTTCCGCGCAGCATAACGGGGCCACCCCACCAGCGCTGGAAGAGCGAATGGACCAATTCGGCCGACAGATCGCCGCGGCCCTGGCCAGTGATGCAGACGAGGTGCTGGTCGTCGGCCATTCCTCCGGTGCGCATTTGGTGGTCTCCATTCTGGCCGATCTGATCCGCAACGGGCATTTGCCTCCAAAGGGACCGACGCTGTCGTTCCTGTCGCTCGGGCAGGTGATCCCGATGGTCTCGTTCCTGCCAATGGCGCGGCAGCTGCGTGCCGATCTGAACCTTCTGTCGCAATCCTCGGCGCTAAGCTGGGTCGATGTCTCGGCCCCGGGCGACGGATGTTCCTTCGCGCTTTGCGATCCGGTCGCGGTCAGCGGCGTCGCGCCTGAGAACCGCAAATGGCCGCTGGTGATTTCGGCGGCCTACAGCCAGACGCTTAGCAACGCCCGCTGGCAGGAACTGCGTTGGCGCTTCTTCCGGCTGCATTTCCAGTATCTCTGCGCCTTCGATGATGCCGGCGACTATGACTATTTTCGAATAACCGCCGGGCCGCGGACACTGGTCGACCGGTTCGCAGGCCGGGCACCCTCCAAGAGCAGGATCGACGTTCCGGCTTCTCCCTACAGATCCATGGCGGCATGATCCCGCCAAAGCCCACTGCGCGCGCCGACAAGGTTTCGCTCTGGCGCTATCTGCGCCTCTTCCGGCAAGACATCCTCTCAGCACAGCCCGCTCGGCTCTACAGTGCTTGGATGGCCGAATTCCGGACACCGTTCTTTCGGTCCTACCTCGTCAACCAGCCCGACCTCATCCGCGAAGTGCTGCGCGCGCGGCCGATGGATTTCCCTAAATCCGCCCGTATCGCCGAAGGCTTGCGGCCGCTTCTGGGCCAGTCGGTCTTTCTGACCAACGGAGAGGTCTGGCATCGCCAGCGCCGGATCATCGACCCGGCCTTTGAAGGCGGGCGGCTGCGTGACACGTTTCCCGCAATGCTGGCGGCGGGGCAGGTGGCAGTGAAGCGCCTTGAACAGGCAGACGGCGCGATCGAGTTCGAGGCCGAGACCAGCCATGCCGCCGCCGACGTCATCTTTCGCACGCTGTTCTCGATCCCGATATCCGACGAGATCGCGCAGGAGGTCTTTCAGCGTTTTCGCGACTATCAGCGCAGTCAGCCGATCCTGAACCTCGCGGCTTTCGTGCGCCTGCCGCGAGGGCTGCCCCGGTTTCACGCCAAGCATGCCCGCGCCGCCGCGCGGGATATTCGGCACCTGATCCGACGGCTGACCAGCAACCGAATAGCCGCGATCGAGGCGGGTTCCGCGCCGGATGACCTTGCCACCAAGATCATGACCACCGCCGATCCGGAGACGGGGGAGCGGTTCAACACCGAGGAGATGGTCGACCAGGTGGCGATCTTCTTTCTTGCCGGTCACGAAACCAGCGCCTCCGCACTTGCCTGGGCGCTCTATCTTCTGGCGACGCATCCTGAAGCCCAGGCACGGGTCGCCGCCGAGGGCCGCGCGCTTGGCGCCGATCCGCAATTCTCGGACCTCTCGCGTCTTTCCTTTACGCGCAACGTTTTCCGCGAGGCGCTGCGGCTCTATCCGCCTGTGCCGATGATGGTCCGGGAAACGGCCCGGTCCGAATGCTTCCGAGACCGCTATATCCCGCGCCGCGCGCAGATTGTCATCAGCCCCTGGCACCTTCACCGGCATCAGCGGATCTGGGACAATCCCGATGGATTCGACCCGGATCGCTACGAGACGGAATCGGGCAAGACCTGCCTGCGGGACGCCTACCTGCCGTTTTCGAGCGGTGCGCGGGTCTGTCCCGGGGCGGGCTTTGCCATGCTCGAAGGGCCGTTACTTCTCGCGCTCCTTGTGGGTGCGTTCGCGTTCCGGCCCGCCGATGGTTCGACCCCGGTTCCCGCTGCGCATCTGACGGTCCGTGCGAGTCGTGGGATTTGGCTCATGTGCGAAAAAAGAGCTTGAACATGACAATTTCGCGTCCGGAAGTGTTAACGCCGCGCGAGTGACCCAACGTCAAGATTTTGGAACATTTGGTCAACAAAACACCGTAAGGCATTGCAAAAAATAACTTTAAGAGATCGGCAAAAAAATCACGGTTGTGTCGTGTTAACTTTTACCCTGAGATTTTGCTTCTTTGATTCGAAATTGTTGGGTAGCAAATATTCAGGAATCCGGGGGGGTTTTTGACACTGTGGACTATGTAACGAGCGAAAATCAGCCTGTAATTTCGGACCAATCTGAAAAGCGTCCGTTCTTCAGAATAGCATTGCCGGTCTGGAGAATGCCGCGAAAGCGGCAGGACCAGACGGCGGAACAGCGGGGGCTGACCCGCGACGAGGTCGCCGCGATCTTCGGCACTGATCTTGTTTCCAGACGGGTTTCCCGGCTGCACCTGACCAAATCAGAGCGGAACGAGCAGGAGACCCTCGACCGGCTCCGGCGCGCGCTTTACTCCGACTGAGGCGAAGCCTTGGCGGTGCGCCGCTGAAAATGGCGCAGGACGTGCAGCCGGATCGCGGTCGCGAGCCCGGACTCTGACCCTCTGGCTTCATCGATTTCAGCGGCGAGATCGTTGATCGCTCGGCCTTCTGCCCGGGCGATGTCGCGGAACGCCTTCCAGAATTCATCCTCAAGGGACACGCTGGTGCGATGCCCGCGAAGGGTCAGCGAATGTTTGACGGGCCGTCCGCTCATTCCTCGTCTTCGATCCGGTGCCGGTCGAGTATCCGCGCGGCATGTTCTGTTCTGGCCGCTGCGAGTATCCGTTCCGCCTTGGTCTGACCATACAGCACGGCATTCGAATCGGCTTGCCGGCGGGCTTCCTCGCGGGCGACGGTCTTGCGGAACTTGTTCAGGTTGATGGGCGAATTCATGGGTGGCAGACTGCGTTCAAAGGGCGGTATCGGCAAGTGCAATCCTGCACGATGGACCGGGAGGTTTCGAAAGGGGAACAGGCAAGAGCAGCTTGCCTGAACCATCATTTCTGGGGAGGCTTTCTGGTCTCAGGCGGAAACCAATTAGGCGGCAGATGTCAGCCCTTCGGCCCGATCATGTCCTCCGGACGCACGACCTTTTCGAAGGTCTCGTCGTCGACGAAGCCGAGCTTGATCGCCTCTTCCTTCAATGTCGTGCGGTTCTTGTGCGCCGTCTTGGCGACGGTCGTGGCATTGTCATAACCAATCGTGGGCGCAAGGGCGGTGACCAGCATCAGGCTTTCGCGCATCAGCTTCTCGATCCGGTCGGTATCGGCGCGGATGCCAACCACGCAATTATCGGTGAAGGCGCCGCAGGCATCGCCCAGAAGCTGCATTGATTGCAGAACGTTATAGGCCATCATTGGCTTGTAGACATTAAGCTCGAAATGGCCCTGCGATCCGGCGAACCCGACCGCGGCGTCATTGCCGAAGACATGGGCGCAGACCTGGGTCATCGCCTCGCACTGGGTCGGGTTGACCTTTCCCGGCATTATGGAGGAGCCGGGCTCGTTTTCGGGCAGCATCAGCTCGCCCAGACCGCAACGTGGACCCGAACCCAGAAGCCGGATATCGTTGGCGATCTTGAAAAGGCTCGCGGCGACGGTCTTGGTCGCGCCCGACATCTCCACCAGCGCGTCATGCGCGGCGAGAGCCTCGAACTTGTTCGGGGCGGTGACGAAGGGCAGGCCGGTGATCTCGGCCATTTCCTTGGCGACGGCGCCGCTCCAACCCTTGCGGGTGTTGAGGCCCGTGCCAACGGCGGTGCCGCCCTGTGCAAGTTCGTAGATCCGGGGCAGGGCGCCCTTGATCCGCTCGATCCCCATCGCGACCTGGTGCGCGTAACCGGAAAACTCCTGTGCGAGCGTCAGCGGAGTTGCATCCATCGTGTGGGTGCGGCCGATCTTGATGATGCCCTTGAATTCCTTGACCTTTGCCTCGAGCGCGAAATGCAGCTTCGCAAGGCCCGGCAGCAGCACGTCATGGGCTGTCATCGCGACGGCAATATGCATAGCGGTCGGGAAGGTATCGTTTGAGGACTGGCCCATATTCACATGATCGTTGGGGTGAACCGGGTCCTTCGATCCGATCTTGCCGCCAAGGATCTCGATCGCCCGGTTCGAGATCACCTCGTTCGCGTTCATGTTCGACTGTGTGCCCGACCCGGTCTGCCAGACGACCAGCGGGAAGTTGTCGTCGAACTTGCCTGCCACCACCTCGGAGGCCGCCTGGATCATGGCAGCGGCCTTATCCGCATCGAGCGCTCCTTGCGACTTGTTCACCGTGGCGCAAGCCTGCTTGATCACACCGAGGGCGCGCACGATGGCGACGGGTTGTCTTTCCCAGCCGATCGGGAAATTCATGATCGACCGCTGAGTCTGCGCGCCCCAATACCTGTCGGCGGGAACCTCCAACGGGCCAAAGCTGTCGGATTCGGTACGGGTCTTGGTCATCGGGCAGGCTCCTCGGATAGGGTTGAGGAAGGCTATAAACAGCCGGTCAGCGCTTGGCAATCGCCCGAGGCAGAGGGTCAGGCAACCTTTTCGACCAGCGCATTCTCGCAAAGTGCGATGCCTGGTATCGCGCTGGCGATACTGTCTTTCATCTGCTTGAAATTCGGCCCGTAGAAATAGAGAGCGGTGCGCCCGGCCATGCTCCGCGAGCCGTGATAGCGGCCTGCATCTCCAAGGACCGCGTGGCAGGCGCCGACTACATCTTCGGTGCTGACAGCCTGGTAGACCTCGACCGGCAGATTGACGCCGTCAAGATAGATGCCGAGACCCTCATACCGTCCGAATTCCCGTAGCGTCCGGTTTTCATCGTCAAATAGGATAGAGCCCTTCGGCGCGCCGAGCGTATCCAGCGCCAAGGCAATCCCTTCGAGGGCCTCGTCCGACCGGTCGCGGACCATTATCTCTATGTCGATGAAGGTGATCTCGCCGTCCGGTCCCAGCATCGAGCCGCCGCCGGTCACCTCGCCAAGGCCGGTCTCTTCCAGGATCTCGGCCAGCGGATCCTCGAAAACCTCGCCGCGATCCAGCGGTTCGATACGGGAATTCAGCCTCGCGATGACCAGCATGCCCTTTGGCGTGGCTTCATTCCCCATCTTCAGTAGTCCGAACATGCGTCATCCTCCTCCGGTGTCTCTCCACGAGGTAGGAGGGCAGTATGGCGAAAATATGAAGGTTACTTGGACGAAGCCTGATCAGTTACTTGCGAAAGCTGTCCAACCGAACGACTTCGGCATCCTTCTTGGCGCGGTCCTTGTCCGCGACTTCGTCCTCTTCCGGGTCGGCCGGCGACGCCTCGTCTTCGTCGCCTTCCTGTGCCTCGAACTTCAGGCCGAATTCGACGGACGGATCGACGAAGGTCTTGATCGCGTCGTAAGGAATGTAGAGCGGTTCGGGATTGTCGCCGAAATTGAGGGTGATCGAAAAGCCCTCGTCGGTGACCAGGAGATCGGCGAACCAGTGCTGAATGACGACCGTCATCTCCTCGGGGTAGCGATCTGACAGCCAGTCGGCAAGTTCAACGTCAGGATGCATCGTGTCGAAGGTGACGAAGAAATGATGCTGGCCCGGCAGCCCGTCTCTGGCTACGTCCGTCAGCACTTCCTGTATGAGGCCGCGCATCGCGCGGTGCATCAGATTGCCATAGTCGATGCCACGGGACATCAGTGTTCCCTTCGCTTCACTTGACCTCACCATAAGGGATTCGATGCCGATGAAAAGGGGCGGTGCCGCGCTGTCCTCAAGTCACGCGAGAAGCGATACTACAGCGCCTCCCAGGGCCGCGAGGCCAAGGACCGCGGGCAGGCCGAAATGCCACCGGAAGAGCAGGAAGCCGGAAAGCGCGGCCAGCACAACGGACCCGAGATTGACAGAGGCGAGTTCCGGGCGAAGCAGCGTCAGCGGCCCGGCATGCTCAATCGATGTCCGGTCGAAGAAGACATGCAACGCGAACCAGACCGAGAGATTGAGGATGACGCCGACAACCGCAGCCGTAATGGCCGACAGCGCCGCCGACAGGCGCGGGCGCGACGCAATCCATTCGAGGTACGGTGCTCCGGCGAAGATCCACAGAAAGCAGGGACAGAACGTGACCCAAAGCGTCATGCAAGCCGCTAGAACGCCAAGAACAATGCCGCCTGCCCCATAGCCCGCAAGGTAGCCGACGAACTCGGTCACGAGGATCAGTGGTCCGGGCGTGGTCTCGGCCAGTCCCAGCCCGTCAACCATTTCAGCGGTGGTCAGCCAGCCTTTCTCGGCCACGACCTGCTGGGTCATGTAGGCAAGCACCGCGTAGGCGCCGCCGAAGGTGACGACCGCGAGCTTCGAGAAGAATAGCCCGATCTCGGTCAGGCGCTCGGCTCCAAGGGCCCATGCCACCGCGACGGGTGCCCACCAGATCGCGGCCCAAAGGGTGATGGTCCGTGCGGTGTTGGCACGTGTCGGGACAAGCTCGGCGCCGCCTGCGGGGGCATTCTGGGTCGCCGCACCATAAAGGGCGGCAGCAAGAATGATTAGCGGGAACGGAACCGCGAAAAAGAAGATGGCGACAAAGGCAAGGCCCGCAATGACCCAGCGATCGGTCGACTTGAGCGATTTCTTCGCAACCCGCAGAAGCGCCTCGATCACGATCATCACGACGGCGGCCTTGACCCCGAGAAAGAGCGCCTGCACCAGTCCGACATTGCCCCAGGCGGCATAGGCCAGCGCAAGGGCCAGCATCACGAGCGCACCCGGAATGACGAAAAGCAGGCCCGCCAGCAGCCCGCCGGGCACGCCGCGCAGTTTCCAGCCGGCATAGGTGGCCAGCTGCATCGCCTCGGGGCCCGGCAGGAGCATGCAGAAGGACAAGGCATGCAGGAACTGGGTTTCGGTTAGAAGCGGGCGGTCCTCGACCAGTTCGCGGTGCATCACTGCGATCTGTGCCGCGGGGCCACCGAAGGACATCAGACCGATGCGCCCGAACACCCGGATCATCTCGGGCCAGGATTGAATCGTCATGTCCGCTCCGCCGGCCAGTCATGGCCCTCGTCATGGCCGTCCCGTGCCCAACGGTAGAGCGCGTCGTAAAGCAGCATGCCCACCTTGAGTTGCTCGATGTCGTCGCGGTATTGCCGCGACAGGCCGACCGAGATCGCCAGAAGCCCCGCGGCCTGAGGCGCAAGATCGTGTTTGTCGGTATCGGCCCCTCGGACCAGCATCGAGAGGCGGTCGAGCGCCTCGGTCCGAAGGCCGAATTCATCGAGCATCGTGTCGAAACTGCAAAGCGGTCCGCGATGCGACCAGAAGACGCCCTCGATATCGAAAGGCGTGGCGCTGTAGCGCTCGGCGACGGCTTCGACCTCGGAGGGCGAGACGAAAAGGAAACGGGCATTGGGATCGACGAAGCGCCGGATCAGCCACGGGCAGGCGATGCGGTCGATCTTGGGGCGGTGGCGTGTGACCCAGAGCGTGGCGCCGTCGACGGGTTCGGGCGGGGCGGCGGCAGGGACGCGGAAAGCGCCCTCGGTCTTGCGCCAGCCGTACATGCCGCCCTGCAGATACTCCGCCTGCAATTCATCGGCACGCAGCCGGGCGACCATCCCCTGTGAAAGCTTCTTGCCTTTCTGGCAGGTCACCACGCAGGGCCGCCCCGCCAACCGATCCTTCAGCCCGGCAAGGTCGGTATGGGGGTGCCGGAAGGAACCGGGGATGAGAAAGGGGTCCGCGGCGAAATCCTCATCAATCGAGATATCGGCGATGACGGGACAATTCGGTGTGCCGATCAGCCGCAGAAGCTGGGGCGCGGTAATCTCGTTGGGGGCTGGCATTGCGCATCCTTCCTGAAGTCAGGTTTGGGATGCGAAGCTTGGGCTTGTCGCCTCACGGGGTGTTCGCATCGACCCCATGGGGAAAATCATGGCGCGAAAATGGGGCTTTGTCAAAGCTGTCGACACCCGTCCTGTCAATAGTTGCTGAAGAGCTTCAGACCAACATGGTCGGGCGTGACTTAGGGCATCATGACGACCGTTCCGTATGGGCGGGCAAAGAGGAAAGCAGAGCCGATGCCCATGCCGGTCCCGCCGAGCACATCGGCCACGTCATGCCGGTTTGCACGGATGCGGCTGTAGCGACGAAGGTCGCCGCGGCATAGAAGGGCCAAGCCTGCTCGATCCCGTAGCGGCGGTGGATGAAGCCGGCGCCTCCGAAGGCCTCGCTGGTATGACCCTAGGGAAAGGCCCGCCGGACGGATCCGTCCGGGCGTGGCGTGTTGGCCTTTTCTGTCAGATAGCGCGTCGCGACCTTGGTCAAGCCGTAAGTGGCCCCGAACTGCAATACACCAAAGGCATTGTCTTCCTGGATAACCATCAGGCCGAATGCGTAGAGCGGGATCGAATAGCGCAAGAAGTCGCCTGCCTTGCGGATGCTCTAGGCTCTTGCCGCGCCGCCCGTCGTCAGGACCAGCAACAGGTAGATGAACGCAATCAAGGGTTTCGGCATGGCGACACGTCCCCTGAGTGACACGGTTGGCAGAAAGACAGCGTCTGCAATCCAGCTTCTGCAACGCCAAACCCGGCCGGCGCCGATCATCCGGTCACCTTGGACAATTCGCGCAGGATCTTCTCCCGGATCGCCCGAGGATAATCCAGGTGGCCACGGGCGGTGATCACGAAGCCATCGTGGGTCACGATGGTGCGCCGGTAGTAATTCGTCATCGCCAGCCCGATCGATTCGATGGCGATTCCGTTGATGATGATGCCGGTCGCCTCGGCCGCTCGGCTGGCCTGCAACGCAGAGTCGCCCGCATTCTGCGGCCCGTCGCCGGAGACGTCGATGATCTTGCGGTTGCATCGCGGAACCCCGCCGAACTGGCGTGCGGAAAAGGCCAGCGCGTCGCCGATTGCGGTGTCGGAATCAAAATAGGCGCGCGGCAGTCGCCGCACATTGGCCGCAAAGCGCTCGATAACCTCGAAACTGGTCATCTGCTCCCAACCCAGTACTACGCCCTGCTTGTTGACGCCGGACCATTGCACGACGGCCAGCGCCGACTGGCCAAGAAGCAGCGTGTCGATGACCTCGGGGTCAAGCAACGCATCGGCGAGGCCGTCGACCTGCAGCCGGTATTCCCCGGCATCGATCGAGGACGAAACGTCGATCGCCAGCAGCAGGGCCGTGTCGCAGGCCGTTGCGGACTGCATCAGGGCGGCTGTGCTAAACGAGCATCCGCAGAAAATGGCCCGCAACGATCTCAGCATGCCTCGACCCTAACGAGGCAGGGCCTTGTCACGCAACGCAAATTCGAGGGAGGTTGGTGCAGGCTTCTGTTGCCAGGTGCCTGCGAACCCCGCCTTACGCGGCTAGGCGCAAGGGCTTAGTGTCGGCGACACGGACTGCTTACGCAGCCAGAGCCATTGCCGGAGCTTTGTTGTCATTTGCAACTAGCTTTGTCGGACCGATAACGGTGGTGCCTCACCGAGCGAAAGAAATCCCCTTTAGACGTTCGTCGATCCTGTTTCGGCCCCATGATCCCCAAATGAAGGATGTTTGGTGGAGCCGCCGGGTACCGCCCCCGGGTCCGATCCGCTTATTACGAGCACGTTTATCGCCATAGTTCCCTTGCGGCAACATTCCGAAGATAGGCGGTCGGGGGACCGGATACAAGTGTCGTGGCGGAAAATGCGGTGGCCTGCTACCGCGGAGTGCTGACAGGGTGCAATCCATGCTGGACCTCCGGGGCGGGGGCATGCGAGGCTTGGATAAGAGGACTGAAGACCGAACGGGAGGATCAGTGAACAGTCGCGCAATTTCGCTGCCGTCCCAAAGGCTCGTGCACTGGCTCGGCTTCTATGGCCTGGTACTTCTGGCCTGGTTCGCGATCTGGCAGATGGCGCGCGGCGAAGGCTGGATCTGCGGCCCCCGCGACCTGCGGCTTTTGCCGTTCGGCGGCTTCTGGGCACTATACCCGATGTGGCTGGTGATGACCGCGGCTATGATGTTGCCGACGCTCGTGCCCGCACTTCGCACCTATGACGACCTGCCGGCCCGGTCGGGGGCAACCGATGCCGGCTGGTTCGGGATCATCGCCGGGTACGGCGCCGTCTGGGCGCTCGGATCCGCGGGATTTGCGCTTGTACAGGTCTGGGCGCTGGAAAACGGAGCGTTGGACCTGACAGGCGTCGTGACTTCTCCCTGGATGGCGGCGGGTCTGTTCCTGCTCGCAGGAGCCTATCAGTTTTCACGGTTGAAATCGGCCTGCCAGAATGGCTGCATGACGCCGATGCAGTACTACATCTCACGCTGGCGGCCCGGAGCGGCTGGCGGCGTGCGGATGGGGGCGGGACTCGGCGCGATGTGTGTCGGCTGCTGCTGGGCGATCATGGCGCTCGGTTTTGTCGGCGGCATGACCAGCCTGCTCTGGATGGGCGCGGCGACGGTGTTCATGGTGGCCGAGAAACTGCCGGAGATCGGGCGACATATCAGGATGCCCGCAGGTATCGGTCTGCTTGGATCAGGCCTTTACGTCGGGCTGCAGGCCTTTGGCGGCACATGAGAATTCGTGATTGGGGGTGAGAAATGGCAGAGACTGAACAGAGACCTTCCGACCGGATACGGGTTCGTGACCGGATCGTGCAGCAGATGGGAAACAGCCTGCGTCGCAAGCAGAAGCCGACAAATTGGGCGATAAGGGGAGAGCTGTTTCTGAACTGCTCCTGCACTGTCTTTTGCCCCTGTGTCGTCTCGCTTGGTGAGCATCCTCCGACCGACGGCGATTGCAAGGCGTGGATGGCGATCGCGATTGACGAGGGACATTACGAAGGCGAAAGCCTGTCCGGCGTCAATGTCGGGCTGATGGTGGAAATCCCCGGCAAGATGGGCGAAGGCGACTGGAAGGCAGCCGTATATGTCGATGAAAAGGCATCACAAAAAGCCTATAACGGGTTGCTGCAGATTCTTTCTGGCGCTGCAGGGGGAACGACCGGTCTCTTTACGATGTTGGTCAGCGAGATCATCGGCGCCGAGCGCGAGAAGGTCGAGATCGTTCGAGACGGCAACCGACGCTCAATCATGATCGGGCGTAAGATCCAGGGTGAGATCGAGATGGTTCCCGGTCGCGACCCTGACAAGCCAGTCGTGATGACCAACACGAAATACTGGATGGGGCCGGATGTGATTGCCGCGCGAGGCCTGAAGAGCCGGGTGCGCGACTATGGCCGGGTCTGGAAACTCGATGGAAAGTCGGCCGAGATTTGCGCGATCGACTGGAGCGGACCTGGAAGATGACGCGAAGGAGAGGCTGATGGCGATTATCGCACCGTCACGCCGAATCAGACGGACCCCGTTCAGTGATGGCGTGGAGGCGTCCGGGGTCAAAGGCTACACTGTCTACAACCACATGCTGTTGCCAACCGTGTTCGAGAGCGTTCAAGCCGATTACCGGCACCTTAAGGACCATGTGCAGGTGTGGGACGTGGCCTGCGAGCGTCAGATCGAGTTGCGCGGTCCCGATTCGGCCCGGCTGATGCAGATACTGACGCCCAGGGATCTGAGCGACATGCAGATCGGCCAGTGTCTCTACGTTCCCATCGTCGATGAGACCGGCGGGATGCTGAATGACCCTGTCGCGGTGAAGCTCGACGAGGATCGTTACTGGATTTCGATTGCCGACAGCGACCTGTTGCTTTGGGTCAAAGGGGTCGCGCTTGGCTATCGGCTGGACGTGTCGGTGGAAGAGCCTGATGTCTCTCCGCTGGCCGTTCAGGGCCCGAAATCGGACGATCTCATGGCCCGCGTCTTTGGCGATGCGGTACGGCAGATCAGGTTCTTCCGTTTCCAGAAGCTCGAGTTTCAGGGCCGCGACCTGGTGGTCGCGCGGTCGGGCTATTCCAAGCAAGGCGGTTTCGAGATCTATGTCGAGGGATCCGATCTGGGCATGCCGCTTTGGGAATCGCTGTTCGAGGCCGGGGCCGATCTGCAGGTGCGGGCGGGCTGCCCGAACCTGATCGAGCGGATCGAAGGGGGGCTGCTGAGCTACGGCAACGACATGACGCGCGCGAACACGCCGCATGAATGCGGGCTTGGCCGGTTCTGCAACACCGAGGCGGCGATCGGCTGTATCGGGCGCGACGCCTTGCTGCGGGTCGCGCGCGAGGGGCCGATGCAGCAGATCCGCGCCATCGACATCCTCGGCGCGCCGGTTCCGCCTTGTGATCGGGCCTGGCCGCTCAGCGTCGGCAACAGCGTGGTCGGGCAGGTGACCTCGGCCGCCACCTCGCCAGACTTTGAGACAAATGTGGCGATCGGCATGGTAGCACTGACGCACTGGTACCCCGGCACCGAGCTGGTGGTCGAGACGCAGCAGGGGGAACGAACTGCGTTAGTGCGGAATAAATTCTGGATCTAGGGAGAATGAGCATGTTCAAGGCATTGGTTGTGGACAGGAACGACGAGGGCAAGACGAGCGCCTCGGTCAAGGAGCTGGAATTGTCCGATCTGCCTAATGCCGACGTGACGGTGGCTGTCGAATATTCCACCGTGAATTACAAGGACGGGCTTTGCATCGGACCGGGTGGCGGTCTGGTCCGGAACTACCCACATATTCCCGGCATCGATTTGGCCGGCACGATCGAGACGTCCTCGGATGACCGCTACAAGCCAGGCGACAAGGTCGTGCTGACCGGCTGGCGCGTAGGTGAGGCGCATTGGGGCGGCTATTCGCAAAAGGCGCGCGTCATGGCGAATTGGCTGGTGCCGCTGCCTGAGGGCCTGACGACGCGGCGGGCGATGGCAGTCGGCACTGCAGGCCTTACGGCGATGCTGTCGGTCATGTCGCTCGAGGATCACGGGCTGGAACCCGGTCACGGCCCGGTTCTGGTGACGGGTGCAGCGGGCGGCGTCGGGTCCGTCGCCACCGCGATTCTGGCCAATCTGGGCTTTGAAGTGGCCGCCGTGACCGGCCGTCCGGATACCGCGGACTACCTGACTTCGCTTGGAGCGACGCGGATCGTGCCGCGCGACGAACTGACGGAGGTGACGCGCAAACCGCTGGAGGGCGAGACATGGGCAGGCTGCATCGATGCGGTTGCTGGCGCGATGCTGGGCCGGGTGCTGAAACAGATGAAGTACGGTACCTCGGTTGCCGCAGTTGGCCTCGCCGGGGGAACCGCGATCGAGGGCGCGCTGATCACGCCCTTTATTCTGCGGGGGGTCAACCTTCTGGGCATCGACAGCGTCATGCAGCCCTATGCTAACCGCGCGCGGGCCTGGGAACGGATCGCCAAGGATCTGCCCATGGACAAGCTCGAGGCGATGGTGCAGCCGGCGACTCTGGCCGATCTACCGAAGCTGGGGGGCGACATCCTGAAAGGTCAGGTCAAGGGGCGCGTGGTTGTCGATCTGAGCGGCTGAGGCAGGC
Organism: Paracoccaceae bacterium; assembly: GCA_041633555.1. Classification (GTDB taxonomy): domain Bacteria; phylum Pseudomonadota; class Alphaproteobacteria; order Rhodobacterales; family Rhodobacteraceae; genus JAHEAO01. The sequence goes on from JBFKFZ010000011.1 coordinate 33,528, forward strand.
CCCGGCGTTGCTAGAGAGCATTGCTTGACCGCCGCACCATTCCCCGGCACATCTGACCCTCGGAGGTGCGCGCATGCAGTTGGATGTCGATTTCGTCCGGAACCAGTTCCCGGCCTTTTCCGAACCATCACTGGCCAAACAGGCGTTTTTCGACTGCGCCGGCGGCTCCTATCCCTGCGCCCCAGTGGTCGAGCGACTGACCCGGTTCTACCGCGAGCACAAGGTCCAGCCCTACGCGCCGTATGACGCCAGCAGGGTGGCGGGCGAGGAGATGGACGAAGCGCGTCTGCGGATGGCGGCAATGCTGGGGGTCGATGCGGATGAGGTCAGCTTCGGCCCGTCAACCTCGCAGAACACCTATGTGCTGGCTCAAGCTTTCCGGCAGCATCTGAAAGCGGGCGATGCGATCATCGTCACCGATCAGGATCACGAGGCGAATTCCGGGCAATGGCGGCGGCTTGAAGCCGACGGTTTCGAACTGCGGGAATGGCGGATCGACCCAGAGTCCGGGCATCTCGATCCTGCGCGCCTCGACACCTTGATCGACGACAAGGTGAAGCTCGTGTGTTTTCCGCATTGTTCCAATGTCATCGGCGAGATCAACGATGTCGCCGAAATCAGCGCCAGAGCGCATGCGGCGGGGGCGGTCACCTGTGTCGACGGCGTCAGCTATGCGCCGCACGGTTTCCCGAATATCGGCAAGCTTGGCGCAGATATCTACCTGTTCTCGGCCTACAAGACCTATGGCCCGCACCAGGGCATCATGGTGATCCGCCGTGCGCTTGGGGAAAAGCTGCCCAATCAGGGGCATTTCTTCAACGCCGATCTGCTCTACAACCGCTTCACGCCCGCCGGACCGGATCATGCCCAGATCGCCGCCTGTGCCGGCATCTCGGACTATTGGGAATCGCTCTATTCCCGGCATCACAAGGATCACCGCGATCCCGCGGCCCGGGCCGAGGCGGTGCATGACATGATCCGGACCCACGAGGTCAAGCTCCTGCAGCCGCTCTTGGATTACCTTGTCGCGAAGAACTCGGTCCGCCTTCTGGGCCCGACGAATGCGGCGCACAGGGCGCCGACCGTGGCGATAGAGCTGGCGGTACCGGGTGCGGAGGCGGCGGATGCGCTTGCTCCGCATGACATCAACGCAGATGGCGGCGATTTCTATGCTGTTCGGCCGCTCAAGGCGTTGGGTGTGGATCTGAAGAAAGGCGTATTGCGTCTGAGTTTCGTACATTACACCTCGAAGGCCGAGGTTGACCAACTGATCCGTGCGCTAGATCACGTGCTGTAACCGGGCGTCAGGCCCAGCTTGGAAAGAGGCAGTGCGTGGCAGACAGCCCAATCCTTCTCTGGCTCCGTCGCGATCTGCGGCTGGCGGATCATCCCGCGCTGTCGGCGGCTCAGGGCACCGGGCGTCCGGTCATCCCGGTGTTCATTCACGACGAAGCGGTTGAGGCACTTGGCGCGGCTCCGAAATGGCGGCTTGGTCTGGGGGTGGAGGAATTTGGCAAGGCGCTCGACGGGATTGGATCGCGACTGATCCTGCGGCGCGGTAAGGCGCTGGAGGTTCTGCGCGGCCTGATCGGAGAAACCGGGGCGAGGGCGGTCTTTTGGTCGCGGCTCTACGACCCGCAGGCCATCATCCGCGACAAGGCGGTCAAATCGGCGCTCAAGGAGGAGGGGACCGAGGCCGAGAGCTTCAATGCGCATCTTCTCTTCGAGCCTTGGCAGGTCGAGACGCGGCAGGGCGAGCACTACAAGGTCTATTCGCCGTTCTGGCGGGTGGTGACAGACCGTTATGTCGCGGCCCCTCTGAAGCGGGTCACGGGATTGGTCAAACCGGACCTATGGCCTGCGTCCGATGATCTGGCCGACTGGCAGATGGGCGCAGCGATGCGGCGCGGGACACGGATCGTCAGGCGGCATGTCTGCATCGGCGAGAAGGCCGCCGACGACCGTCTGGCCAGCTTCATCGAGAACCGCATCGATTACTACAAGGAAAGTCGCGACTGTCCGGCGATAGAGGCGACAAGCCGGCTCTCCGAGAACCTGACCTATGGCGAGATATCTCCCCGGACGGTCTGGCATGCTGGGCAAAGGGCGTTGCAGGAGGGCAGGAGGGGCGCAGAGCATTTCCTGAAAGAGTTGGTCTGGCGCGAATTCGCCTATCACTTGATCTACCACACGCCGCATATCGCCCGCGAAAGCTGGCGCGAGGAATGGCATGACTTTCCATGGCGCGGCGATGGCGATCTGGCTGAGACCTGGCGGCGCGGGCGTACTGGCGTGCCCTTCGTCGATGCGGCGATGCGCGAGATGTATGTGACCGGCACGATGCACAACCGCGCCCGGATGATCGTGGCCTCTTACTTGACCAAGCACCTTCTGACCGACTGGCGCGTGGGCCAGAAATGGTTCGAGGACTGCCTGATCGATTGGGATCCGGCCTCGAACGCGATGGGCTGGCAATGGGTTGCGGGGTCTGGACCGGATGCGGCGCCCTACTTCCGTGTGTTCAACCCGGTGACCCAGGCCGAGAAGTTCGATTCCGATGGCGATTATCGAAACCGCTGGATCGCCGAGGAGCGCGAGATGCCGCACGAGGATGCGCTGAGCTACTTCGAGGCGGTGCCCAAGAGTTGGGGATTGTCGCCAGAGGATGACTATCCGGATCCGGTTGTTGGTTTGGCCGAGGGCAGAAAGCGCGCTCTGGCTGCCTATGAGGCTGCGCGGAAGTAAGCGAAAACAGTTGCTTGAAGGCCGAAATTCCGTCTAGTCTGAGCCGATTTCCGAGGAGAAGCAATGCGGGCACTGACGTCGACGGAAGGCCAAAACAGCCTGCCGCGCTATTTCGCGCAGGCCTTTGGCGTGGCCAAGTCAATGAACAATGGCCGGCTCGACCTCGTGCTGCCCGATGGCCGCCGTTTCCGGGCCGAAGGCAGGAATCCGGGCCATACCGCTGAACTGGTGATCCACGATCCCGAGCTTTTCGCCCGGCTGATCCGCGAGGGCGACCTTGGCTTCTGCGATGCCTATCTCGAAGGCGGCTGGTCGACCCCCGATCTGCAGGCCTTCATGGATCTCGTCCATGCGGGCAACGAGGACATGTATGACGGCTTCCCCGGCATGGGATTGCTGCGCACCTATGAGAAGCTTCGGTTCTGGTTGCAGTCCAACAGCAAGCGGCAGGCGAAAAAGAACATCTCTTACCACTATGATCTGGGGAACGACTTCTACAGCGCATGGCTGGATGAGACGATGACTTATTCCTCGGCGAAGTTCGAGAACGGGCAGGAAAGTCTGGAAAACGCACAGATGCAAAAATACGCCAGTATGGTCGATCAGATGGGTGCACAACCCGGCGATCATGTGCTGGAGATTGGCTGCGGCTGGGGCGGATTTGCGGAATATGCCGCGGGCCGGCGCGGATTGAAGGTCACGGGTTTGACGATCTCGCGTCAACAGCGCGACTATGCAGTTGCGCGGATCGCACGGGCAGGGCTGTCCGACCGGGTCGAGATCAAGCTTCAGGATTATCGCGACGAACGGGGCATCTATGACGGTATCGCCAGCATCGAGATGTTCGAGGCCGTCGGAGAGAAGTATTGGCCTCTGTATTTCAATGCCTTGCGGGAATGTCTTAAACCTGGACGTGCGGCGACGCTGCAGATCATCACGGTCCATGACAAGCGGGTTCAGGTCTACAAGCGGGGCGTCGACTTCATTCAGAAATACATCTTTCCCGGCGGTATGCTGCCAAGCCCCTCTACCCTCAGGGCCGAGATCGAACGTGCCGGTCTGCGTGTCGCCCGGTCGATCGAGTTCGGCGAAAGTTACAGCCGAACTCTGCGCTGGTGGCACGATACGTTTAACGCGAAATGGGAGCAGATCCAGCCGTTGGGCTTCGACGAGCGGTTCCGCAGAATGTGGAATTTCTATCTGACCTCTTGCGCGGCGACCTTTCAAAGCGGTAATTGCGATGTAACGCAGATAACCGTGACGAGATCGGCCTGAAACCTTATGCCAACCGCTGCCAGATTGTTTGCCGCCGCCTTTTTTGCTGCCCTTGGATGGTTTGCCGCCGATCTGGTCAAGCCGCTGTTGCCCGAGGGCACGCAGACCGGCTGGTTCAATGAGGTCATGGCGCTGGTGGGCTGGCTGTCGGGATGGATGATGGCCGGGGCCCGGGCCGGTGACGGGGTGCGCGCGGCACTTGGCTATGGCCTGACGTCCTCGGCCCTGATCGTGTTCTGGGGTGTGCTGATTTGGTCGGGCTACGAGATGCTCGACCTGTCGCTGAAAAGCCGCTTCAACGGTCCGATGCATGCGTTGAAATCGATGGTTGGTATCGCGGTCGACTATCTCAAGCTCATCAATACGCCGGAAATCATTGGCAGCCTTGTCGTCGGCGGTCTGTTCGGCGGTTGGCTGGCGGAATGGGCCGCCAAGCGCTGGTCTTGATCTGCGTGCAGTCGTCACTCTTCTTCTACGGAACGCTCTGTCACCTGCCGCTGCTGCGGATGGTTCTGGGCGGCCTCAGTCACGTAAGAATTTCTGATGCAGCGCTGTCGGATCACGCATCGCATTGGGTGGCAGGTCAGAATTTTCCGATTCTCATCGAAGCCACTGGTCAGTCTGCGAAAGGTCTGCTGGCAGAAGGGCTTACGCCGGACGATGTGGCGCGGCTCGATTTCTACGAGGGCGGGTACGACTATATGCTCAAGCCGGTCGAGGTCCGGACACGTGAAGATACGCGCCCGGCGCGGGTCTATGTGACCGGACAGGACCGCTGGCCCATTGGTGTGCCATGGGTCCTGTCGGATTGGGAGCGCGACTGGTCCGAGGTCGTGCTGATTGCAGCCGCCGAGATCATGCGGGATTTCGGCAAGCGTGGACCGGAGCATGTCGTCAGGCGCTATCCGCAGTTTCTGCAGCGGGCCGCTTCGAGGCGCCGGGCCGCGGCCGAGCCGGCACCGCAGGCCGTCGGCGTCGGTCCGGGACGCGAAACGATCGACGTGATCGCCGAACGTCAACCCTATTCCGAATTCTTCGCCCTGCAGGAAATGGACCTGACCTTCCCCCATTTCGACGGCAGCCGGAGTGTCGAGGTCACGCTCGCCGCATTCGTTTCCGGCGATGCCGTCACGGTTTTGCCCTACGATCCGGTCCGCGACAGGGTGATGGTGGTCGAGCAGTTCCGCTTCGGCCCCTATCTTCGGGGCGACCCGCATCCCTGGTCGCTGGAGCCAGTCGCCGGAAGGATCGATGCCGGCGAAAGCCCGGACGCAGCCGCCCGCCGCGAAACGCTGGAAGAGACGGGGATTGCCGTCAGGAATCTGCTGCCGGTGTCGCGCTATTACCCAACACCAGGTGCGATGACCGAGTATCTCTTTTCCTATGTCGGGCTCTCGGACCTGCCCGACGAGGTGTCCGGGGTCGGTGGGGTCGTCGCCGAGGCCGAGGACATCAAGAGCCACCTTCTGTCCTTCGACGAACTGATGGATCTGGTCAGCAGCGGCGAGGCCAAAAACGGGCCGCTGATCCTGACCGCTCTCTGGCTCGACCGGCACCGGGATGCGATCCGGCAGGGCGCTTGAGTTCCAGTCCCCAGCGGCCTACACAGAACCCGAAACTGGGCAAGGGATGCATGACATGCAGGTAAAGCAGGATCTTTCCGACAGCATCGGAAACACGCCCCTGATCCGCCTCAACGCTGTCAGCGAGGCGACGGGTTGCGAGATCCTGGGCAAGGCCGAGTTCCTCAATCCCGGCCAGTCTGTCAAGGACCGCGCCGCGCTTTACATCATCCGTGACGCTGTAGCGGCAGGCCGGCTGCGGCCGGGCGGCACGATCGTCGAAGGGACTGCCGGCAATACCGGCATCGGCCTCGCGCTGGTCGGCGCTTCGCTGGGGTTCCGCACCGTGATCGTGATCCCCGAGACCCAGAGCCAGGAAAAGAAGGACATGATCCGACTTTGTGGCGCCGAACTGGTCCAGGTCCCGGCCGTGCCCTACAAGAACCCGAACAACTACGTGCGCTATTCCGAACGGCTTGCGCAAAGACTGGCGCAGAGCGAGCCAAATGGCGCGATCTGGGCCAACCAGTTCGACAATGTCGCGAACCGGCAGGCGCATGTGGAAACCACGGGCCCCGAGATCTGGGATCAGACCGATGGCAAGGTGACGGGGTTCGTCAGCGCCGTCGGCTCGGGCGGAACGCTGGCGGGTGTCGCGGCGGCGCTGCAGCCCAAGGGCGTGAAGATGGCGCTTGCCGACCCGATGGGGGCGGCACTTTTCAGCTATTACAAGACCGGTGAGTTCAAAGCCGAGGGCACGTCGATCACCGAAGGCATCGGACAGGGGCGGATCACCGCCAATCTCAAAGGGTTCACGCCTGATTTCGTCTACCAGATCCCCGACGAGGAGGCCTTGCCGATCGTCTTTGACCTTCTGGAGGACGAGGGCCTCTGCCTTGGTGGTTCGACCGGCATCAATATCGCTGGCGCGATCCGCCTGGCGCGCGAGATGGGCCGGGGGAACGTGATCGTGACGATCCTCTGCGACTACGGCAACCGCTATCAGTCGAAACTCTTCAATCCTGCCTTCCTTAAGGAAAAGGGCCTGCCCTATCCCGAATGGCTCGACCAGACACCACGTATCCTGCCGACGGTTTTCGAGGACTGATGCGCCGCCTCGTTTCTGTTCTGACCCTTTGCCTGATCGCGCTGCTCGTTGTCGCGGCGGCGACGGGTGGGAACTGGACCGGCGCCTGGGCGCAGGAAGCCCGGCCCGGCCCGGTCTACGAGGCCTGGGAAAAGGTCGCACAGCGGGCAGAGAGCGTCGTCGAGAACCCCGAAGCCTCCACCAAGGCGCTCGAGGAGTTGCGCGCCGAAGTCGTCGCCTGGAGGCAGACATTCCAGCAATCGCAGGCGTCCAATGACAGCCGCACGAAGACGCTCAGGGATCAGATAGCGGCGCTCGGCGAACCGCCCGCCGACGGTGTCGAAGAGCCGCGGGAGATCGCCGACCGACGCAAGGAGCTTGATGCCCAACTGAAGCAGGCCGAAGCGCCGCGCCTGAAGGCCGAAGAGGCGCATCTGCGGGCGGACGGGCTGGTCAAGGAAATCGACGTCATCATCCGTGAACGGCAGACCGAGCGGTTGCTCAGCCTGGGACCGTCGCCGCTCAACCCGACAGGCTGGAGGACCGCCTTTGGCGATCTCGGGCAATCGCTGGGACGGATCGCGGACGAGATCGTCGAGTCCTGGGCAAAGCCCACGGAGCGGGCCACTTTCCGGGAAAACCTGCCACTGACCCTGTTCTTCCTAGTGGTCGCAATGGTCCTGCTGGTGCAGGGCCGGAGCTGGATGGAGCGACTGACCGGCTATGTACAAAGCGAGCGCACGGACGCGCGCTACCGCCGTCTGCAGGGATTCTTCGTGTCGCTGGGGCAGGTGGCGCTGCCGGTGATCGGCATCGTGCTGCTGTCGCGGGCGCTGCTATCGACGCAGCTCTTCGGGGTTCGGGGCGAGATCGTGCTCGAACGGCTGCCGATCATGGGCCTGTCGTTCTTCTTTGCGCGCTGGCTGTCGCTGCGGCTCTTCCCCGACGATCAGACACGCGGATCCCTGCTGGGGCTGGACGCCGCGAAACGGTCGGAGCTGCGGCTATATGGCAGCCTGCTGGGACTGTTATTTGGGGTCTCGGCGCTGCTGGTCGCGCTCTCCGAACATGACAATTTTTCAGAAACCACAAGTGCAGTTCTAACCTTTCCCGTCCTCTGCCTGACAGGGCTGATCCTGTACCGTCTTGGCGCGATCTTGCGACACAATCAGCCGTTTCCGGACGCCACCGAAGAGGAAAGCCTGATCAGCCTTCGGGCGCGGCTGGCGATCTTGCTTGGGCGGGGCTTGCTGGTTCTTGGCCTTGCCGGGCCGGTGATCGGTGCCATCGGCTACAACACCGCGGCGATGTTCTTCATCTATCCGGCGGTTCTGTCGATCGCGCTCATTGGACTTTTGCTGGTCCTGCAAGGCGTCATTCTGGATGCCTATGGCGCCGTCACCGACAAGAGCCCGGAAGAGGCTCGAGACGCCCTCGCGCCGGTACTGATCGGTTTCGTGCTAGTTGTCGTGTCCCTGCCGCTTTTCGCGCTCTTTTGGGGCGCACGCGTCGCCGACCTGACAGAGATGTGGACCAAGTTCCGCGCCGGTTTCAGCGTCGCGGGTGTCACGATCTCGCCGAGCGTGTTCCTGACACTCGCGATCGTTTTTGGCATCGGTTACGGGGTGACCCGACTGCTGCAAAGCGCGCTGCGGACAACGGTTCTGCCCAAGACCAAGATCGACGCAGGGGGGCGAACGGCGATCCTGTCGGGGATCGGCTATGTCGGTGTCTTTCTGTCCGCGATCCTCGCCATCACCTCGGCCGGGATCGACCTGTCGTCTTTGGCCATCGTTGCCGGTGCCCTGTCTGTTGGCATCGGATTCGGCCTGCAGAACATCGTTTCGAACTTCGTTTCGGGCATCATCCTGCTGATCGAGCGGCCGATTGCCGAGGGCGACTGGATCGAGGTCGCCGGCCAGTCGGGCTATGTGCGCGACATCTCTGTGCGATCGACCCGAATCGAGACCTTCGACCGCACCGATGTGATCGTGCCGAATGCCGACCTTGTCTCGGGCGTCGTGACCAACTGGACTCGCGGCAACCTGATCGGCCGGGTGAAGGTCCCGGTCGGCGTGGCCTATGGCACCGACAGCCGCAAAGTCGAGAATATCCTCAAGGAAATCGCCGAAGAGCATCCGCTCGTGACCTTGAAACCGGCACCGTCGGTCTTGTTCATGCGTTTCGGCGCGGACAGCATGGAATTCGAGATCCGGGCCATCCTGCGGGACGTGAATTTCGTCTTGTCGGTCCATAGCGACATGAACCACGAGATTGCCCGGCGGTTTGCCGAGGAAGGCATCGAGATCCCGTTCGCCCAGCGCGATATCTGGCTGCGCAACCCCGAAGCTCTTCAGGCCGGTCCGGCGACGGCCAATGCCGATCCGCCGGAGCCAGTGGAAGAGGGCGAAAAGGCATGACCCGGATGCTCTTCCGCGACGATGCTTATCTGGCCGAGGCGGCAGGAACCGTCACGGCCCATACGCGGGAAGGCGGGGTCGTCCTTGACAGTACGATCTTCTATCCGCAAGGCGGCGGCCAGCCCGGCGATAGCGGCCGGATCGAGTGGTCTGGCGGCAGGATTGATATCGCAACGACCGTGAAAGCCGACGGCGAGGGCATCGCCCTTGTCCCCGCCGAGCCCTCGGCTCTGCCTCCAGTCGGCGCCACCGTGACCCAGCAGCTCGACTGGGACCGGCGCTATGCGCATATGCGGATGCATACCGCGCTGCACCTCCTGTCAGTCGTGATTCCCCTGCCTGTGACCGGCGGCGCGGCTGGCAGCGCCAAGGGGCGGCTGGATTTCGCGATGCCCGACCCCGATATCGACAAGGATGAGCTTGCGGCCAGCCTGAACGCGCTGATCGACCGCGATTTGGTGGTCAGCGAAAGCTGGATCACGGATGAGGAATTGCAGGCGAATCCCGGACTGGTCAAGACGTTGTCGGTCCAGCCGCCCTCGGGCCAGGGTCGGGTCCGGCTGATCAGGATCGGCGGTGCGGCCGAGCAGGTCGACCTGCAGCCCTGCGGCGGCACCCATGTCGCGCGCACCGGCGAGATTGGCCGCATCGCGATCGGCAAGATCGAGAACAAGGGCCAGAAAAGCCGCCGCGTAAATCTGCTCTTTGCCTGAGCCCGACCCCCGACCTTTGCCACTTGCATTCCCCGTCCGACAAAGGCTAAAGACCGGCCCACGGAGAGGTGGCCGAGTGGTCGAAGGCGCACGCCTGGAAAGTGTGTAGGCGGGAGACCGTCTCCAGGGTTCGAATCCCTGTCTCTCCGCCACTTGCCCTAGAGAAACGTTTCTCCCCATCCGGCATCGGCCGGATTTCTCCGTTATGTTCAAGGGTTATGCGAGAGGGGCTGAGCACCGACTGCTGCGTCTCGAGGCCCGGAAGCGGTCTCTCTGTGCCGATTTTCTCTGGACCTCATGACTGCGCCGTTTTTGTACAGTTTTTTGGCAAGCCTATGTAATTTAACGACTTTTAAACCGCTGTGGCTGAGCACTTCGACGCTGGTGGCGTTCGCGAGAAGGAACAGAATTCGAACCTCACATAAGACGGTGGCAGGGTGCCGCTGCACCCACACCCTATGTTCTGGCTTTGTGCTAAGTCACGGTTGTGCTAGCTTTGCAAACAAAAACAGGGAGGTGAGCGTTGGCGCAGAAATCCGCGATCGAATGGCCAATAATGCACTAGCAATCAACTTGGACCAGTCAGATGAGGATGCTCATCGTCTGTTGCCAATGCAGCCAGCGGGGCGCTAATGGCCCGACAGGTTTTGCCGTGAACTCTCAGCGCCAAGCGGTTGTTCGACGGCAAAGAGGGGGCGTTCCGTAAAGAAGGTGAAGAAGACATCCGCGATCGCCAATAGGGACCTGCTAAGCGGCCAGAGAGCGAAAACGACTATTGCCGTCTGGTATTCCTGCATCGCCAGGAAGTAACAGGACAAGGCCGTCGAAAGTGCCAGCGTTGATTTGGCGATAGCCTGATAGATCCTCATCATTCGAGATGTCCTCCCAGGGTTTGGTTCGACCCGGCTTCAGAAAGCCGGGTCGCGCCTTATTGAAAGCTGTTGCTGCCGATCACGACCAACGTACCAACGGCAACCAGAAAGCCCCTCGACTTCGCCCAGTCCGGAGCAAAGTTCGCTCCGAGAATCAGCAGCGTTACAAAGATAAGCAGAAGCAACGAAAGTGACGTGCCAAGGATTGCTATGAAATCTGCCATTCTGGTATTCCCCTCGTGATTGCAGTTACAACTCGACGGTTGTTGCGGTCTTCCTAGAAGCCCAGCAATGATCTCACGGCTGCTTCAATGCGATCGTCGACCGGTTTGTTCGCAGCCGCCTCCAAGAGGGATCGCTGCTCTGTCTTCTGGGCACCCAGCAAGGCTTCGAGAACTGCAAGTTCCGTCTCGGCGTCGGCGTAGTCTTCCGCGGCGCCCTGCTCTGCCATGAGATCGGAGATGTCGGTATCAAGCCAAACTTGCTCGTCTTCCAGTGCATCGATCCGATCGTTCGCTTCCGCGATTTCTTCCTCTGTCAACCCGTCGGTCTCAAGATAATCCGCGAGTGCATCCAATTCGGAGGCGACGCGGTCGCGATCCGCGAACTTGCCGTCAAGGTCAGCCTCGATCTCTTCAATCGTCCGGTCCGGTGGCGTCAGGTCATCGAACTCGGCCTTCGATGCAAGATAGTCCTCCTCCAGGACCAGCCCGTCTTCGATGGCCTGGCGATAGGTTGCGATCTTGCCCACCCGGGAATTCGGCGATGCATTCGCAAATGCGTTCGGAGAAGCGTTGAGAGCATTCAGGGCACCAAGCTCTGACGGATGCACGCCGAGGGCGTTGGCAAGTTTGTTGCCCCTGCGTGGGGCGGCGACCGGAGTAGTGGTAGCTGTCTTAGTCTTCGTGACAACTTTGGTCTTCGTGACAACACGCTTGCTATTCGCCTGCTTGCCATTGGAGCTGTTGCCCTTGACCCTAGAGGATCCGCCCTCATGCGAAGAGCGTCCGCCGCCCCGTTCCTCCGACTTGCTGGCGCCCTTGTCACCCCCTTTGCCGCCGTTTCCGCCGCCATTGCCCCCGTTTCCGCCACCGTTACCACCGCCATTGCCACCGCCATTCTTGGCGTGGATCGGGGTTGGCAGGGCAAGTGTCGTAACAATTGAAGTTGCGCCAAGCGCGGCAACGGACAGGCATGCGGCGCGCAGGAAGTATGCTCGAGGATTGGTCAATGTGATCTCCGGTTCAGGTGCGCTGGCACATCCGAAGCCCGATCAGAGTCGCCCTATCTTCATGGCGATTAGACCGAATAGCGAATCTGGCAGCTCGTTTCGTTCTCGGGCCAAACAACCACAACGAAGTTTAACCGACTGACAACCAGCTGTTAATTCTCGGTTCACAGGGTTTCTGATATGTCAGCGGCATGTTGCGCAGCTTCATCCTCGCCGGCCTTCTCGCCACAGTCGCCTCGCATGGAGCGCATGCGTTTGTAGTGCGTGAATTGAGTCCCGAAGAGCTACGCAAGAACGTCGAGACCGGTCGCAGCAAGAGTCTTGCTTCCGCCCTCGATATCGTCAGCCGCTCCGTTGAAGGCGATACCGTCGATGTTCGCGCATTCGACGCCGACGGCATTTGTTACCGGATGTTGATCATGCGGCCGTCCGGTCAAATGGTCAGCGTCATCGTCGATGCGGTTACCGGGAAGTTCCTGTCCGGCGACTCCGTGCGGGGAAAACAAGTAAGGGAAGCCGCAAAGCAATCCCGTGGCAAGGGCTCGCTCGGCAGCGGCAAGACCGCAAGGAATTCGGGTAGCAAGAACGGCAAGTCTGCTGGCAAGGGCGGCAACGGTAACGGCGGCGGTAACGGTGGCGACAATGGCGGTGGAAACGGCGGCGGAAACGGTGGCGGAAACGGCAATAAGTAGGTAGTCAGGAACCGACCCTACTTAGAGGTGGCGCTTTTCAACATGCGGATACTAGTTGCTGAAGACGAAACCGTACTGTGCGACCAGATAAAGCGCGCCCTTGCATCCGAGGGCAGGGTCGTCGACCTTGTGCATGATGGCGAGGAAGCCGCATTCCTCGGGGCGACCGAACCCTATGACATGATCATCCTCGATATCGGATTGCCGAAACGCGACGGGATTTCGGTACTCAAGGAATGGCGCAGCCAGAATATTGACACTCCGGTTCTGATTCTGACCGCCCGCGACGGCTGGTCCGAGCGTGTGGACGGCCTTGACGCAGGCGCAGACGACTACATGAGCAAACCCTTTCACATGCCGGAACTTTCGGCGCGTGTCCGTGCGATGCTCCGGCGAAAGTCGGGGCGGTCCAATCGCATATTTCAGAAAGGAACGTTCGAGTTCGACCTCCAGTCCGGTCGGGCGATGGAAGGTGGGTTTCCGGTCGTCCTGACATCGCAAGAGGTCGCAGTTCTGTCCTACCTGATTCACAATACCGGACGGCTCATCTCGCGCACGGAGCTGTCAGAACACATCTACGAATATGATGGCGACCGCGATTCAAACACGATCGCCGTGTTCGTCGCCCGCTTGCGCAAGAAGCTGGGCTCCGAGCTAATCCAGACAGTGCGCGGGCGGGGCTACGTGATCGAAGAAACCTGATGCGCTCGCTGCGGCGAAGAGCGATCATCGGTGGCAGCATCTGGGCTCTCCTCTGTGTCGCCATCGGTGCGGTCGCGCTCTATTCCTTTTTCGACGCGCTTACCGAGCGGCGGTTCGACCAGTCCCTGGCAGAGCGTCATCTGCAGGTCCTGATCGCCCTGAGCAACAGCGGCGCGGATCCTGAACTGATGCCCCAGTTCATCAACGATCCATCCTATGAGCGTCCCTATTCGGGGCGCTACTGGCAGGCGCAGGGCCCCGATGGCGAAATTATTGCATCGCGCTCGCTGTTCGATGCCGTCTTGGATCAGAGCGCGCCGGTTTCCCTCCAAAGGGAATTCTGGACCGGCCACGGTCCAAACGGTCCGGTTCGGGGCGTTCGTCAGACAATCGAGTTGGAGGACAGCACGGCTTGGCTTGTCACCGTCGCAGATTCTCTCGACTCGCTCATCGAAGAGCGCAAGGAGATCCGCAAGAGCCTGTTTCTGACCTTCGGCCTGGTCGGTGCGCTAGGGATCGCCGGGGCCATGCTGCAGACGCTTGTCGTCGTGCGACCGCTAAAGACACTGCGCGAGGATGTCTCCCATCGGTGGGACATGAAGACGGATATCGATCCGACCGACTATCCCGAGGAGGTCGCGCCATTGGTCGAGGACATCAACACGCTCCTGGAGCGAAACCGCGAGATTGTCGCGCGGGGCCGGCGGCAGGCAGCCGATATGGCGCATGCGCTGAAAACCCCGTCGGCAATTCTCCGCAACGAACTGGAATCTCTTGAGCTTCGAAAGGTCGATGTGTCTCAGGCACAAGATGCCTTGGACAGGATCGATGCCCAGTTGCAGCGGTCACTGGCGCGCATTCGTGCGGCCAACAGCGGTCATGGCCTCCAGCAGCGGCAGGCCAATCTGGCGCATTCGGTCCATCGCCTCGCAAAGCTGTTCCGCACCATGCCGGATTTCGGTTCCAAGAAACTGGATGTTCTCGTGCCGACAGATCTTTCGGTGCCGATCGACAGCCAGGATCTTGAAGAAGTGCTGGGGAACATCCTTGAAAACGCCTCTCGGTGGGCGCGGGCGCAGATCAGCGTCAGCAGTCGCAGAAAAGGTGACAATGTCGAGATCGAGATCGAGGATGACGGCCCGGGAATTTCCGAGAGCGACCGAAGCGAAGCGCTGAGATCGGGTGGCCGGCTGGACACGTCCGTGCCAGGAACCGGACTGGGACTGGCGATTGCCGACGACCTTCTGCAGGCCTATGGCGGAAGGATGGAGTTGCTGAAGTCCGGCAAACTCGGCGGACTGTCTGTCTCGATCATGATACCCGTCAAGCCTGTATCCGATCTCCGCATCGGTTCTAATCTGGGGAACGAGTAGCTCCGACACTTGACGGAGGTTTCACCGCTCGCCGCAATCTTCACCAGCCTGATCAGAGCCAGGGCAGCCTGAAACCAAGCGAGGCACGGACCGGAAACAAGATGAACCCGGTCTTCGGCAACTGATAAGGGCGCTCGGGCACAAGAAACCCAGGATCAGCCGCACTGATTACCTGTACGCTAGCATCGCGGTCATAGTCACCGCGACGCGGGTGTAGTCCGCGGCGCAAAACCTCTCAGTCACATCACCCGGCAGCGCGCGACGCACGTTTGCGTTCGTGCGGATCGAGGTGGCGCTTGCGCATCCGGATCGATTTCGGCGTGACCTCAACCAGCTCGTCAGTGTCGATATAAGCGATCGACTCTTCCAGCGACATTCTGACAGGCGTCGTCAGCCGGACCGCTTCATCGGTACCACTTGCCCGGACGTTAGTCAGCTTCTTGCCCTTCAGCGGGTTCACTTCCAAGTCGTTGTCGCGGGAATGCTCGCCGATGATCATGCCCTGATAGACCGGTTCCTGCGCGCCGATGAACATCTTTCCCCGGCCCTCGAGGTTCCAGAGCGCATATGCGACCGAAGTGCCTGCCTCTATCGAGATCAGCACGCCCTGACGGCGACCGGGGATTTCGCCCTTGTGCGGCGCCCAGGCATGGAAAACACGGTTCAAGACGCCGTTGCCGCGCGTATCGGTCAGAAACTCGCCATGATAACCGATCAGACCGCGCGAGGGCACATGCGCGATAATCCGGGTCTTGCCGTGGCCAGCCGGCTTCATCTCGAGCAACTCGCCCTTGCGGGGGCCGGTCAGCTTTTCGATCACCGCACCAGAATAGTCGTCATCGACATCGATCGTGACCTCCTCGACCGGCTCCATGCGTTGGCCGTCGACCTCGCGGAATAGCACCTGGGGTCGCGAAATCGACAGCTCGAACCCTTCGCGGCGCATGTTCTCGATTAGGACCCCCATCTGCAATTCGCCGCGGCCATGCACCTCGAAGGCATCGCCGTCCGGCGTGTCCGAGACATGAATCGCGACGTTGTGTTCGGCCTCTTTCATCAGACGTTCGCGGATCACGCGGCTCTGCACCTTGGATCCGTCGCGGCCCGCCAGCGGGCTGTCATTGATCCCGAAAGTCACGGAAATCGTTGGCGGGTCAATGGGTTGGGCGGGCAGGGCGGTGTCGACGCTGGTCGCACAGAGCGTATCGGCGACGTTTGCCTTGGACATGCCCGCTATGGTCACGATATCACCTGACATCGCCTCGTCGATCGGCTGCTGCGAGAGGCCCCGGAAGGCCATGATCCGGGTCACCCGGAACTGCTCCAGCCGCTCGCCGGAGCGCGACAATGCCTTGATGGTTTCACCGGTCTTCAGCCGGCCAGCCTCGACCCGGCCGGTCAGGATGCGGCCGATGAAAGGGTCGGCGCCCAGTGTTGTCGCCAGCATCTGGAACGGCTCGTCGACACGCGCGATCTGCGACGGCGCGGGCACATGTTTCACGATCAGGTCGAAGAGAGCCGAGAGGTCCTTGCGCGGGCCGTCAAGCGCGGCATCCGCCCAGCCGGCGCGGCCGCTGGCATAGAGATGCGGGAAATCGAGCTGATCATTGTCGGCATCGAGATTGGCGAAAAGGTCGAAGACCTCGTTCAGCGCGCGATCGGATTCGGCATCCGGTTTGTCAACCTTGTTCAGCACGACGATCGGACGCAGGCCCAGAGCCAGCGCTTTGGAGGTTACGAACTTGGTCTGGGGCATCGGCCCCTCGGCGGCATCGACCAATAGCACCACGCCATCGACCATAGAGAGAATGCGCTCGACCTCGCCGCCAAAATCGGCGTGGCCCGGCGTGTCGACTATGTTGATTCGGGTGCCCTTCCATTCCACGCTCGTCGCCTTGGCAAGGATGGTGATGCCGCGCTCGCGCTCCAGATCGTTCGAATCCATCGCGCGTTCCGCCACCGCCTGGTTCTCGCGGAAAGCGCCGGACTGTTTCAGAAGTTCGTCGACCAGCGTGGTCTTGCCGTGGTCGACGTGAGCGATGATCGCAATATTGCGCAGGTCCATGTTATAGCCTTCAAGGGGGTTTGCCGCCCCCTATACTGCATGTGCAGAAAAGACCAGAGAAACCTGCGTGACCTCGCGTTTCCCTTTCCCTATGGAATGATGCGGTTGTACTTGGTGCCTTCAACGGTCGCGCCGACGATCAGACCGGCTTGGCCGAAGACGACGGCGATCACCGGCGACAATGTGGTCGTGGTGTCGGCCATCAGGGTCTCGGCATTGTTCGAGACCGCGTATTTCACGTCCGCACCTGCAACCCAGCCAAAGGAGCGGCGGAATTCCGACAGTGCCTCTTCGGTCATGAAAAAGAGCACATGCGCATATTGCTGCGCGCCGATCTGCAGGCCAAAGCTGGCTTGCGTGGCGGAATAGTAATCAACTGTAGTGCCGCCGACGCGCAACGCGCCGCGGCCATAGGACCCTCCGACACCGAAGCCCGCCTCCGTAACCAATGGCATCACGAGCATGCCGGCGGATTTCTCGCGCAGCTCGACGGTGCCGGGATAGTTGGTGAAAAGATAGTTCAGCGACCGATCGACGCGGGCGTCGATCTGCGCGCCGCCTGAACTGCCGATGCCATTATTGCAGGCGGTTGCCAAAAGCGCGCCGCAGGCCGCGCCCGCGATAAGAAGACGACGTGAGATAGTGTTCATGGGATTTGCCCTTGCTTGCCGGTTGCCTCGATATCCCGACCCTTTCTAGGGCCGTTTGTGCACAAAGTTATAGGGCATCACCACGCGCCTGTCACCGTCAATGGTAGAGTCCGGCCGAATATCGCAGCCTCAGTAGTGGGTGCAGCGGCAGGTCCGGCCGCCCGTCTGGCGGCAGTCGATGCAGCCCCGGCGCTCACCGTCACGCCCCATGTACCAGCCGCGGCCATCACAGGGCCTGCATTTCTCGGTGCCCGTGCCCTTGCAGTGGCGGCAGTCGGGATCCGGATCGCCGCGGGTCCGACTCGCGGAGGCCGGTTCGCCGCCGGAAAGTGCCTGCATCGCCGCAAGCGAGGCTCGCTCCCGCATGATCCGGGCCCTGCGAACACGATCCTCTTCATCGGCGCGGCGCAGGAACTCCCTGAGGGTCTCTTCCGAGGTGTCACCGCCCAGGTCATCCACGTCATCGCGTCCGTCATCGCCGCGGCCCGGCGGTAGGTGCGGTTGATGTCTGGCAGGTCCCGGCGAGTCCGGCCACAATCGGCCGAAGCCCAGCCTGCGCTCCCATTCTTTGCGGCGGGCGCTACTTTGCGCGTCGCTTGGCTTCGGTTGATCGGTGTCATCAGTCATCGCGGTTGGTCAGTGCGTCTGCTGAAGGATCAAGGCCCATCATAGCGCAAATTCTCACCCCGGCCAAACAGGAGGGTTGCCCCGCACCGGATCGTGGCCGGTCTGTCAGCTTCCCCCGTTCAGTAGGCGGGCGGCCTGCGGCGCGAAATAGGTGAGAATTCCGTCGCAACCCGCTCTTTTGAAAGCCAAAAGGCTTTCCATGATCACCCGATCACGGTCCAGCCAGCCCTGATCGGCGGCGGCCCGGATCATCGCATATTCGCCCGAGACCTGGTAGGCGAAGGTCGGTGCGCCGAAGCGGTCCTTTACCTTTCGGCATATGTCGAGATAGGGCAGGCCGGGCTTTACCATGACCATGTCGGCGCCTTCCGAAAGGTCGCGTTCCACCAGCCTCAGAGCCTCGTTGGAATTGGCAGGGTCCATCTGGTAGGTGTTCTTGTCGCCCGTGAGCGCGCCCGAGGCGCCAACCGCGTCCCGAAACGGGCCGTAAAACGCGCTGGAATACTTGGCCGCATAGGACATGATGCAGGTCCTTTGATGCCCGTCCGCTTCCAGTGCCGTGCGGATCGCGCCGATGCGGCCATCCATCATGTCGGAGGGGCCAAGGATATCGGCCCCGGCATCGGCCTGTGCCAGCGCCATCTTGATGAGCGCCGAAACCGTCTCGTCATTTACGATCTCGCCCTCCACGACAAAGCCGTCATGACCATTGATGTTGTAGGGGTCGAGCGCCACATCGGTCATGACCGCAAGCTCGGGCAGTTCCGCCTTCAGGGCCCTGATCGCGCGGTTGGCAAGGTTCTCGGGGTTCCAGGCATTGGCGCAATCCTCGGTCTTTAGGTCAGGCTCGATATAGGGAAACAGGCAAATCGCGTTTACACCGAGTTCATGCGCCTCGGCGGCGGCCCGGATCAGCCGGTCGATCGTCAACCGCGCGACCTCGGGCATCGAGGCGATGGGCGTTTCCGTGTCCTTGCCGTCTTGAATGAAGACCGGCCAGATCAGGTCCTCGGTCCGCAGCGAATACTCGCGTTGCAGACCGCGGAGCGCGGCGGTCTTGCGCAAGCGGCGAAACCGGGCGGCGGGAAACTGGGCGACGGATTGTGGCATAGCGGACATCCTTGGGTCACTGATCATTCGCTTGGCATGGATTTCGCCGTATCTCAAGGGTAGGAATCACCGGCGGGCAGCCTTAGGGTCGCGCGCAACCTGATGAACGGCAAGGAAACTCTGTGGACTGGTACGCGCCCGTTTTTGAAGTGATCGACATGCGGTCCTTCTCTAATCTGTGGTACTGGATCGGCCTTGCGGTTGTCTGGTCAACGACCAGTCACTGGGTGCTGGGCGTGCCCTATGACATGGTCCTGCGTGCGCGGCGCAAGGGCGGCGAGGCCGAGACGGACCTCGAGGACATGGTGCGGATCAACACCAACCGGATCTTGCATATCGTCCGGGTTTCCGGCCTCTGGTTGCTGGCGCTGGTTTGCGGCTGCCTGACCATGCTGGCATTGCTCGGTTTTCTTTATGACGTCGAGTTCGCGCAAGCACTGTTTCTGCTGGCTTTTCCTCTGTCAATCGTCGGCCTTCTCAGCCTGCGGACGGCGGACCGCATCCGCCGCGAGGGAGAGTCTGGCGAGGTGCTGCGGCGGCGGCTGGTCCGGCACCGGGTGGCGACGCAATTCATCGGCATGTTCTCGGTCTTCGTCACGGCCATGTGGGGCATGTACCAAAATCTCGTCGTGGGTCCGCTTGGCGGTTGACACCGCCTCCCGGTCGCTTACCTGAACGCCTCATGCCTGAAACCCGACATATTACCGTTGGCGGTGCGCCAGAGGGCTTTGACGCCCGGCTGGTGCTGAACGAGCTGGAGAAGTCCGGGCGGCCGGTCATGCACGTCGCGCGCGACGACAAGCGGCTTGCGGCAATGCAAGCGGCGCTGGAATTCTTCGCGCCGCATGTGCCGGTTGTGACCTTTCCGGCCTGGGATTGCCTGCCATATGACCGGGTTTCTCCGCATGCCGACATTTCCGCCGCGCGTATGGCGACGCTTGCCGGGCTTGTGCACGGCATGCCGAAAGGGTTCATCCTGCTGACGACGCTTTCGGCGGCAACCCAGCGCGTCCCCGCCCGCGAGGTTCTGCGCGAGGCGGCATTCTCTGCCACGGTCGGACGGCAGATCGACGAGGCGGCGCTCAGGTCCTTCCTCGTGCGGATGGGATTCAGCCAGGCCCCTACGGTCATGGAGCACGGCGACTTCGCGGTGCGCGGCGGTATCATCGACATTTATCCGCCGGGTCAGGAGGGGCCCGTGCGGCTCGATCTCTTTGGCGACGTTCTGGACGGGGCGCGGCGGTTCGATCCCGTCTCGCAGCGAACCGTTGAAAACCTTTCGGTCATAGAACTTGCGCCGGTCTCGGAAGTGATCATGGACGAGGCCGCGATCACAAGGTTCCGGCAGAACTACCGGATCGAGTTCGGCGCGGCCGGCACCGATGATCCGCTCTATGAAGCGGTGAGCGCCGGGCGCAAGCATCAGGGGCTGGAACATTGGCTGCCGTTCTTCCACGAGCGGCTGGAAACCATTCTCGATTACCTTCCAGAAGCCACGATTTGCCTTGACGATCAGATCACCCCGTCGCGGCTTGCGCGCTGGGAAGGCATCGAGGACCAGTACGAGACCCGGCGGCTGGCGATGGGCCAGAAGAACCGGATCGACACGGTCTACAAGCCGGCGCCGCCGGGATTGCTCTACCTCGACGACGATGCCTGGAACAAGTCGGTTGCGGGTCACCGGGTGCTGCAATTCCATCCGCTTGCCCAGGCCTCCGGTCCCAATGTCATAGACGGAGGCGGTCGGATCGGTCGCAACTTCTCGCCGGAACGCCAACTTGAATCGGTAAGCCTTTTCGGGGCCTTGGAAGATCATGTTGAGGCAAAGCGCAAGGTGGGGCAGGTCGTCGTCGCCAGCTATTCAGAGGGAGCGCGCGAACGGCTGGCCGGGCTGATGGAGGATCAGGGACTGGTCGGGGCCCGCGAGATCGCGGACTTCCGCGACGTGCCGGAGGGCAAGGGCGGCGTTTATCTGGCGGTCTGGGCGCTGGAGCACGGATTCGAGGGCAAGGGCGTCACGGTGATCTCGGAACAGGATGTTCTGGGCGACCGGCTGATCCGCCGCGCGCCGAAGAAGCGGCGCGCCGACAATTTCCTGACCGAGACGCAGAGCTTGAGCCCCGGCGATCTGGTCGTGCATGTCGATCACGGCGTCGGGCGCTATCAAGGGCTGGAAGTGGTGACGGCCCTCGGGGCGGCGCATGAATGTATCCTGATCGAATATGCCGGCGGCGACCGGCTGTACCTTCCTGTCGAGAATATCGAGCTGCTGTCGCGCTACGGACAGGAAGAGGGCCTTCTGGATCGGCTTGGTGGCGGCGCTTGGCAGGCGAAGAAGGCGAAACTCAAGGAACGGATCCGCGAGGTTGCCGACCGGCTGATCCGGGTGGCCGCCGAACGCCTGTTGCGCCGCGCCCCGATTCTGGAACCGCCGCGCGGCATGTGGGAGGCGTTCTCGGCGCGGTTCCCTTATCAGGAGACCGACGACCAGCAGAAGGCCATCGAGGAGGTTCTGGAAGACCTTGCGGCAGGCCGCCCGATGGATCGGCTCATTTGCGGCGATGTCGGCTTTGGCAAGACCGAGGTCGCGATGCGCGCGGCCTTCGTCGCGGCGATGTCAGGCGTGCAAGTCGCCGTTGTCGCGCCGACGACGCTGCTGTCACGCCAGCATTACGGCAGTTTCGCCGAGCGGTTTCGTGGTTTTCCGGTGAAGGTGCGGCAGCTCTCGCGGTTCGTCAGCGCAAAGGATGCCGCGAAGACCCGAGAGGGGCTTGCCGATGGCACGGTCGATATTGTCATCGGCACCCATGCACTGCTCGCCAAGGGGATCAGGTTCAGCAATCTCGGGCTCTTGATCGTCGATGAGGAACAGCATTTCGGGGTCAACCACAAGGAGCGACTGAAACAACTGCGCTCGGATGTGCACGTGTTGACCCTGACGGCGACACCCATCCCGCGGACGCTGCAAATGTCGCTGACAGGAGTTCGCGATCTTTCGATCATCGGTACGCCTCCGGTCGACCGGCTGTCGATCCGCACCTATGTCAGCGAGTTCGATGCGATCACCGTGCGCGAAGCCTTCCTGCGCGAACATTACCGGGGCGGGCAGTCCTTTTACGTCACACCTCGAATCACCGACCTGCAGGAGATCGAGAATTTCCTAAAGGACCAGGTGCCCGAGGTCACATATGTCGTGGCGCATGGTCAGATGGCGGCGGGGAAACTTGATGACCGGATGAACGCCTTCTACGACGGCAAATATGATGTGTTGCTGGCGACCTCGATCGTCGAATCCGGGCTGGATATTCCGGCGGCCAACACCATGGTTGTACACCGCGCCGACATGTTCGGCCTGGCGCAGCTCTACCAGATCCGGGGCAGGGTGGGGCGCTCGAAAACCCGCGCCTATGCCTATCTCACTACGAAGCCGCGCGCAAAACTGACCCCGACCGCCGAAAAGCGGCTGCGGGTGCTGGGCTCCCTTGACACGCTCGGGGCCGGGTTCACACTGGCCAGCCAGGATCTCGATATCCGAGGCGCCGGCAACCTTGTCGGCGAGGAACAGTCGGGCCATGTCCGCGAGGTCGGCTACGAGCTTTACCAGTCGATGCTGGAAGAGGCGATTGCCAAGATCAAGGCGGGCGAATTGGAGGGACTGAGCGAGGCCGACGACCAATGGGCGCCAATGATAAATCTGGGCGTTCCGGTATTGATCCCCGATAGTTACGTGCCCGATCTTGATGTTCGGCTCGGGCTCTATCGGCGGCTGTCGGCCTTGCATGAAAAGGTCGAGCTGGAAGGGTTCGCGGCGGAACTGATCGACCGGTTCGGCAAGCTGCCGAAAGAGGTCAACACCCTGCTTCTGGTGGTGCGGATCAAGTCGGAATGCAAGAAGGCCGGGATCGCGCGGCTCGATGCCGGGCCGAAGGGCGCGACGGTGCAGTTCCACAACGACAAATACGCCAATCCAGCGGGGCTGGTGGATTTCATCCAGGCAGAGCGCGGTCTGGCCAAGGTCAAGGACAACAAGATCATCGTGCGGCGCGACTGGAAGAAGGACAAGGACAAGATCCGCGGCGCCTTTTCCATCGCGCAGGATCTGGCCAAGAAGGCAAAGGCCTGATGGCTTGATCGACGGTTGTGCCTGCAGGAAGATGCGGGCATGCGTCGCGTCATGATCATCGGGCAGCCGGGGTCCGGCAAATCCACGCTGGCGCGTGAGCTTGGCAGGATCACGTTCCTGCCGGTCTATCATATCGACGAGATCCTGTGGAAACCGGGCTGGGAGGTTCGCCCGGCACCTGAAAAGGACAGGATGTGCGCCGAGGTGCATGCGAAGGGGAGTTGGATCTTCGAGGGTGGCTGGTCGGTGACCTGGTCTGAAAGGCTGGCGCGCGCGGATACGCTGATCTGGCTCGACCTACCGCTGCCGCAACGGGCCTGGCGGATTTTCTGGCGCTCAGTCAGATATACCGGCCGAAGTCGCCCCGACCTGCCCAAGGGATGCCCGGAGCGGTTCGATCTGGAATTTACCCAGTGGGTCTGGCGCACGCGCCGGACCGGCCGCGCCTCGATGCAGCGCCTGTTCGAGCGTGCGCCGGCCGAGAAGGACCGGCATCATCTGCGCTCCGGCCGTGAGGTCCGGCACTATCTTCGCGACCTGCGGCGGGCCGTTGCTGTCGGAAATCTGGGGATCCCCCATCGCTGAAATGGGCTGTTTTCACATGATCGCAGTTGAAACAGACAGACACCCCTTGCGCCGCGCCTTTTGTTGCCGGTGAACAGACCAGTATCCTGATCGAGCCGACTGAGAGGTTCGCACAAACGGGCATCTGGCATCCGTTCTTGCTCTCCAACGCGCAGAACTGGGTTACGTTCTTTTCATGATTTGAGCAAAGTCCGATAGACGGAACCTGATTGATCCGGATTTGGCATACCGGCAGCCATTTGCAGGACCAAGCCAATGCCGCGATTGTGTCTTGCGCCTTTCTGCTTACGCGATCAGGAAGCCGCCAGAATACTCTGAATGGTGTAATGAACGGCCATGGCTCTTTTGAAGATCGCTCCCGCACTTTGCCTTTTGACGGTTCTTGCGGCTCCATTGCCAGCCAAGGCAGAGGCCGAATCCTGCTGGACCTCGGTCGGAGGGGAACAGATCGGACTCTTCTACGATGACAATGATACCGTCAGGGACAACACGACGCTGAGGGAAAGGATGTTCGGGGGCAGGGGAGAGATTACCTGCCCCGCCTATGTTACGCTTCGGCATCTGACGCCCGACCTTACCGACGAGGAACGTGCACCGTTCTGCCTGCATTATGACAAGGACGCCCGGACCTATCTGGGCTATGCCGAAGGCAGGCGCGACGCTTACCTGGCCTGCAAGGATCCCTCGAAAGCTTTTTGCAGCCGTGTGAATGCCTCCAAGGACACTGCGTTGGCGATTACCGGTCTGGCGGCGGAAAAGGCCGAGGGCGCGGCAGATGTCGTCGGGAATATCACCAAGCACAGTTCAGGCGCGGTGATCCTGAGCGGCAGTGGCAGTTCGGTTGCCAGTTCTCTGAGCAGCCTCGGGGCCACCGCGATGTCGGTTGCAACGGCTCCGGCGACCCTGGCAGCAGCGGCAGTGTCCGTGGTTGCGGTTGGCGGCGCAGTCTATGTCTGCAGCCAATGACGGATGCGCCGCGGCCTATTCCGCGGCGGTCACACGGCCCGTGGGGCTGTCCTCATATTCCGTCGTGCGGCGCATCAAAGCGTAGGCTAGCCCCGAACAGACCAGTGTTCCCATCAGCAGCGGTACCGGCGTTCCGTTAAAAGCCTGACCGATCGGGATCGCCAGAAAGACCGAGAGGATCGAGGAGATCGCCGCGATCACGGAGGAGGCCGTGCCCGCGATATGGCCCATCGGCTGCAGCGCGAGCGCGTTGAGGTTGCCGAAGGTCAGCCCGGCCATGAAGAAGATCGTGACCGACCAGATGAACCAGAACGGAAAGGCCAGCGCCTCGGGGATCAGGTTGAAGAGCCATGCCAGCAGGAAGCTGCCGGCAAAGACGGTCTGAACTAGGTAGCTGAGGAGCGCCAGCCTGCGCATCCCGACCTGCATGACGAGGGCTGCGTTCAGCACCGTGCCAGTCGCGGCCAGCAAGGCAGAAATCGCGAACCAGAGCGGAAATTCGTCGCCCCTGCCATAGACCGCTTCGTAGACCGGTTGGGTCGACGTGAGCAGCGCCATCATTTGCGTGAATCCGAGCGTCAGGACGGCAGTGTAGAGCATCACCAGGCGGTTGCCGGTGATCTCGGCCACGGCCAGCCGCAGCTTCTCGAGATTGAGCGGGCGACGTGCCTCAACGGGCAGCGTCTCGGGCTGGCGCAGGTTCAGCCAGAGACCGCCGACCAGCGCAAAGCCGATGAAGGCGATGAAGATGAAGCGCCAGCCGGTCATGTCGATGATCAGCGCACCAAGATAGGGCGCGACCGCCGGGACCAGCATGAAGACGGTCATGACGAAAGAAGTGATTTGCGCCATCCGGCGCCCTTCGTAGAGATCGCGGATCATCGCCATCGGCACGATCCGGGGCCCCGCAGCCCCCAGCCCCTGAATGGCCCGCGCGGCCAGCACCATCTCCAGCGTTTCCCCATAGAAGGCCAGAGCCGCCCCAAAGACGTAAAACGCTATCCCGCCGGTGATCACGGTCTTGCGCCCCAGGGCATCGGAGAGCGGTCCGGTGATGATCGTGCCCAATCCCATGCCGAGGACGAATGACAGGATGATCAACTGGGCCCGGTTCGGCGCATCAGGGCTGAGTTCCGCCGCGATCTCGGGGAAGGCAGGCAGCATCGCGTCGATCGAGAAGGCCAGGGTCGCGAAGAGGACAGCCATCATCGCGACGAATTCAGGCAGGCCCAGGGGTTTCGTGGGAGTCATTCCTCGGCAGCCTTCAGTTGCGCCGAGATATCCTCGATCACCTGGCCCCAGAGTTCGGGCGGCTGCGCACCCGGCACAGCATGCTTGCTTGCCACGACGAAGGTCGGCACACCTGTGACGCCCATCTTGCGCGAATGTTCGTCACGCGCGCGAATATCGTCGAGATCGGCATCGCCCTGCAGAAGCTGGCGCATCATAGCGGCGTCAAGCCCGCAGCCGTCGGCGATGTCGGCCAGAACCTCGATATCCCCGATGTCGCGCCCTTCGACGAAATAGGCCCTGAAGAGCGAGGCGACAACAAAGGTCTGCGCACCCTCGATCCCGGCCCAGTGGATCAGCCTATGTGCGTTCAGTGTGTTCGGCGTGCGGGTGATGCCTTCCCAGTTGATCGACAGACCGGCAGTCTTTGCGGCCTCGTCGATGCGTGAATAAACCCTGGCCGCGTTCTCCTTACCGCCGAACTTCGACTCAAGATAGTTGCGCCGGTCCATCCCGCCCTCGGGCATGTCGGGATTGAGCTGGAAGGGATGCCATTCGATGGTGAAGGGATGTTCCGGGTGCGCCTCGAGCGCGCGGTCGAGATTGGCCTTGCCGATATAGCACCAGGGGCAGATCGGGTCGGATATGATGTCAAGCTTGACCATTGCGGCCTCCGGTATCTTCGCGCGCGGGGATAGGGGGTATTTAGGTTCGCAGGGACGGAATGACCACCCCGCGCCAGCGCGGAGTCAGTGTGCGGATCTGCTTGGGTCGAAGCCGTCGCGCAGCGCCCCGCGCAACAGCTTGTTGTTGGCGCCGCGCGGCAGGTCGGCGCGGTGAAGATAGAGGCGCGGCTGCTTGTAACGGGCGAGATGCGCCTCGGCATGGGCTTTCAGTTCCGGCCCTGGCAACTCGACGTCGGCAGTGTAGAAAGCGGCGATGACGGTCACATCCGGTTTGATCTCGACTTCGACGGCGGCGCAATCAGTGATGCCGGGATGCCGCCGCATTGCAGTTTCGACCTCGATCGGTGAAACCCGGTACCCGCCCGCATTCATCATGTCGTCGGCACGCCCGAGATAGGTAATGGCCCCTTCGGCATCCATCGCACCGGTGTCGCCAGTCAGGAACCAGTCGCCCTGGTATCGCGCCTTTGTTTCCACCCCCGCCCCCAGATAGCCCAGCATCAGCCCCGGATCGCTGGCATGGACCGCGATGATCCCCGGCTCACCTCGTGGCACCGGACCATCTGCGCCAAGGATCGCGACACGGCGTCCGGGTTGGGGAAAGCCGAGGCTCTGCGCTGGCGCCGGACGGCCCGGCGACGAAGAGATGAAGGTCGAACATTCCGACATTCCGAAGGCCTCATGGATCGCGGTGCCGGTCGCCTCCTCCCAGGCTGCGCGGGTCGTGTCGGGCAGTTTCTCGCCAGCCGACAGGCCATGCCGGAGCTTGGTCAGAGCGGGCATGGGTGCTTTCAGCATCTGCCGATAGACACCCGGGGCGGCGGCGAAAATCGTAGCGTCATGGCGCTTGAGAAGAAGCGGCAGCATGTCAGGCGTGACGCCAGGTCCGGGGATCAGCGCGGTCGCCCCGACAGACCAGGGATCCATCAGCCCGGTGCCGAGCGTGTAGGTCCAGTTGAACGCACCCGCATGCAGCAGGCGGTCGGTCGCGGCCAGACCGTACCAACCCTGCCACATCATCCGCCGGGCCCAGATTGCGCGGTGGGCGTGGGATACGGCGCGCGGCTGGCCGGATGTACCGGACGTATAGATGAGATAGGCGGGCCGCTCGGGATCTCCAAGCGAATAGCCAGCAGGCGGCAGGTCGCGAAGGGCCTGCAACTCGCGCAGCGTCAGGACCGAGCAAGGCTGTGCCTCGGGCAGCGCGACCCCGTTCGCCGCGACCACAAGGGCCGGGGCGATTTCGGCTGCGATCTTTTCCGTCTCGCCGACCGTCAGTTGGAACGAGGTGGGCACCGGGATCAGCCCAGCCGCGATCGCGGCGAGATAGGTGATCGGGAAATCGACCGTATTGCCAAGCCGCATCAGGACCCGGTCGCCCTCGCTCAGACCGTGCGACAGAAACCCGGCCGCGGTCCCGCGAATGGCGGCTTCGAGCCGCGCGTAGCTCCAGCGATCCGCGCCCGAGGGCCGAAGGACGGCCAGCGCGGTCTTGTCGGGCATCTCGGAGGCGCGGGCCAGGACATGCGCGGCCATATTGAACGGTGCGGGGCAGGGCGGCGGCGGACCTTGATCGTAGACGGAACTCATGCGTCAAGCGCTACGGGCCGACTCCGATGATTGCAAGAGCGGCTCGGTGATCATTGCTAGGCGCTTAATCTCCGCCGATTGCTACGACCGGAACAGCCGCGCCACGACGAGCACCGCCAGTGCCGCGCCGAGCATTTGCATCGCGATGAAGACCGGCATGTGGCTGGGCAGGATGCCCGAGAACGTGTCGGTGAAGCTGCGCGCGATGGTGACAGCGGGGTTGGCGAAACTCGTCGAGGCGGTGAACCAGTAGGCGCCGGTGATGTAGAGCGCGACCAGTGCGGGGACCGCATCGGGACGGTGACGGAGACCGCCGAGGATGGTGAAAACGAGGCCAAAGGTCGCGACGACTTCGGCCCACCATTGCGCGGGTCCGGTGCGCAGGGTAGCGGAGAGCTGGAACAGCGACTGATCGAACATCAGATGCGTGGCCCAGACGCCCAGCACGCCGCCCGCGATTTGGACCGCGACGAAGATGGCCGCCTCGGCCGGTGCGATTTCTCGGCGGAGGGCAAAGGCGAGCGTCACGGCCGGATTGAAATGCGCGCCCGAGATCGGGCCGAGGATGGTGATCAGGACGTAGAGGATGCAGCCCGTAGCGATGGCATTGGCGAGCAGCGCAACCCCGATATTTTCAGGCGACAGGCTTTCGGCCATGATCCCGGACCCGACGACGCCGATCAGAAGAAAGGCTGTGCCGAGACCCTCGGCCAACAGGCGATCATTCATGCACTTTTCCGATCCGGTCCAGCTCTGCCTTCAGATCGGGACCTGCCAGTCTTTCCAGCGGCAGCGCAAGCAGGGCCCTGGCGCGGCGGCCGAGGATTTCGTAGGCCTCATTGAAGGCGGCGGGCTGGTCCTTTTTCGGCGCGGCGGCGGGGTCTTCGACGCCCCAATGGGCGCGAACCGGCGTACCGGGCCAGATCGGGCAAGTTTCTCCAGCGGCCGAGCCGCAGACGGTGATGACGGCATCCATTTTCGGCGCATCGGGAAGCCCGAACTCATCCCAGCTTTTCGAGCGGGCAGTGGAGGTCTCGTGGCCGAGGTCCTGGAGCAGGCGCAGCGACTGGGGATGGACGCGGCCGGTCGGGTTCGACCCGGCAGAGAAGGCGCGGATGCGGCCCGCGCCGTCATGGTTGAGGATCGATTCCAGAAGGATCGAGCGGGCCGAATTGCCGGTGCAGAGGACGAGAATATTCATGCTCGCCTCCTACGACGAAATCGTAACGGTTTCATGACAGGAAGGCTTTTCCGAAGTCAGGGGAAGAGCTGGCGTTGTCCGCGCGCGGACAAATGCCCAACCTCTTGAAATCTCACAGAATGTGCTGTGAGCATTCAGACTTTCTTTACCCCCGCGACAGGGCCGCGCGGAGGGGGTGGACACAAGACCTGGTGATCTTGTGGCGAGCAGTCTTCCTGCCGCCCCCCTCTGCAACTGCCCGGT
This sequence comes from Paracoccaceae bacterium, assembly GCA_041633555.1. Taxonomy (GTDB): domain Bacteria; phylum Pseudomonadota; class Alphaproteobacteria; order Rhodobacterales; family Rhodobacteraceae; genus JAHEAO01. Next base: position 63,276 of record JBFKFZ010000011.1, read on the forward strand.
TCAGGCCGCGATTTCGGTCCTGATCTTCTCGGCAATGAGCTCTGCAGTTGCCGCCGAAAGCGTCCAGCCCAGATGGCCGTGACCGGTATTATAATAGACGCCCGGACGCTTGCCGCCTTTGACCATCGGAACCATGTTCGGCATCATCGGCCGCAGACCCGCCCACGGGATCGCATGTTCGGTGACCACGTCGGGAAAGAACCGCTCGACCCATTTCACCAGCGGCTTGACGCGGTCGTCGCGGATGTCCCAGTTGTAACCGTTGAACTCGGCCGTTCCGGCCACCCGGAAACGGTCCTTGCCGAGACGGCTGGTCACGACCTTGGCCTCGTCATCGAGAAGGCTCATCCAAGGCGCGGCCTTCTGGCTGGCTTCGTCATCGAGCTTGACGGTGATCGAGTAGCCCTTGACGGGATAGACATTCACCCGGTCGCCCAGCATCCGGCCGAACTTGCGGCTGGCGACACCGGCGCAAACGACAAGGGCATCGAACTGGTCCTCGCCCTTGCCACCCTTGTCGTCCTTCCAGCTGACGACGGGGCCGCACGCCTTGTGGACGATCTCCGTCACCGTCGCGTTGAAGTAAAAGACGACCCCCTTCTTCTTGCAGGCCTCGGACAGGCCGCGGCTGTAAAGGTGGATGTCGCCGGTCGCATCCGAGGCGGTGTAGTAGCCGCCATAGAATTCCCCGGTGATCGCGGGTTCCAGCTTCTTGATGTCGGCCGGTGTCACCGCCTCGCGCGTCAGCCCGCCTTCGGCCAGAAGCGCGTTCACCTCGGTGGCGTGATCATATTCCTTCTTGTTGTTGTAGATGTGCAGGATACCGCGTTCCTCGATATCGAAGTTGAAGCCTTCTCTCTTCGCCGTCGATTTCAGCTGCTCGCGGGCCGCGATCGCCAGCCGCACCGTGTCGACGGTGTTCTTGCGGTAATACGGGATATTGCCCACGAATTCCGCCATCCAGGAATATTTGTGCCAGCTCGGCTTGGGATTGACGAGCAGCGGCGCGCCCCGCTCGAACATCCATTTCATGCCCTTGAACACGGTCGACCAGCGGTTCCAGACCTCGGCATTGGAGGCCGATAGCTGACCGCCATTGGCAAAGGAGGTATCCATCGCCGCATAGCGGTTCTGGTCGAAAACCGTGACCTCGTAGCCCCGGTTGAGCAGCGAATAGGCGGTTGTCACGCCGGTCACACCGGCGCCGATGACGGCAATTTTTTTCATTCGGATTGAACCTCCCCGACAGATCAAGATCAGATGCGGGATGATCCGCACCGGCGACCCCCTCTGTCGGAGAACCTGAGAGTTACGCAAAAGCCGGGGCTTCCGCTTGCTCCTTCGGTGGGCCCGGGTAACTTTCCGGACCGCTTTCCAGATCGTCGGCTTTCGTGCAGTCCGTTTGCCTGAGAGTTTCCGGGGGGTTGCTCCTTCGGCGCCAGGTCTGGCCTGGTCTCTCCTGCGCAAAGCCATTCGCGACAGGCGCCGTCTAGGGCCGAAAACGATTCGCTACAAGCGAAATTATCAAGCGGCGGTTTTTCGTTAGAAACCATTGCGGCAAACCTATCGGCAGTTTGCAGCCTCGTTCGCGTCGTAAGGCCGAGGGGCTGGCCAAGGCGCTGGCGCTCCGAGTCGGTCGGGCGGCGATCCCTTTGTATCGCGCAGGGGAGAGTCCGGTCTCTTGGCCCGGACCGGTCGCGGTTACGAAAAGAAGTCCTATTGCCAATAATGCGGCATGGCGACCTTTTTCCGACCATGAAGCCTATATCGCGGCGGCGGCTGAACCGCTCCGGACGCTACTGGCGCAGTTACGCGCGCAGCTTGTCGTGGCGCTTCCCGACCCAGAGGAGATCATCTCTCACAAAATGCCCGGATTCAGGTTCGGAAAGTCGATCATCGCGGGCTATGCCGCCTTCCGCAAGCAATGCGGTCTTTACGTCAGCAACGGCGCCACCTCGGCGCTTGCCAATGAAATTTCCGCCGCCGGGCTCAAGGCGACCAAGACTGGCGTGACCTTCTCGCCGCGCAAGACCATCCCTGACGACCTGGTCAGAAAGCTCGCCCTTGCTTCGCGCAATGAACTGGGCCCGTGAACGGGCCGGATCGCTCGACGTCGTGCTTTAGAACATCCGCTGCACGGTGCGCGCGCCAGAGGATATGTCCTCGCCCACGCCGGCCACGGTTCCGCAGCCCGCCAGGGCCAGCATCAGGGCTATGAGTGCAATCCGCATCAGTCTTCCCACCACCAAACGTCGGGCTGGAACCCGATCCAGTCTCCGTACATCGGCAGGCGTTCGGGATAGTGAAGCTGCCGAGCATGCGCGATCCGGCTATCGACCGAGAACCAGATCGGGATCACGTATCGCCCGCTGGTCAGGATCCGGTCAAGCGCCTTTACGGCGGCGCGGAATTCCTCCTGGCTCTGGGCGTTGAGGATCCTGTCGATCATCGCCTCGGCCGGCGGGCTATTCATGCCCATCCAGTTGCGCGTGCCCGGCTCGGTCACGCCCGCCGATCCCCAGTAGAGTTTCTGTTCGGTGCCGGGCGACAGCGACAGGCCGCGCAGGTAATAGGCCATGTCGAAATCATAGGCGTTGGTGCGCTCGGTATATTGCGCGCTGTCAATGGCGGTTATCCGCGGCGTGACGCCCATCCGGTTCAGCGCGGCGGCGAAGATGTCCATCGTCTGAATGGTCTCGCCGGCGCCCTGGTTGAGCAGGATCTCGAAGCTGAAGGCCTCGCCGGCGGCGTTCTGCATGGCGCCCTCCTGCACGGTCCAGCCGGCCTCTTCCATCAGCTCGAGCGCTCGGGAGATACCCGCGCGGTTGCGCTCGCTGCCATCGCTGACGGGCAGGCTGTAGCCCTCGATGGCGCCGGGCGGAAGCTCGGACGCGAAAGGTTCGAGATAGTCGAGGACGAGGCCGGTCGCGGGGCCGCTGTCCATGCCGAGGACCGAGTTCGAAAAATAGCTGGTGATCCGCGGCTGGTCGCCGCCGGTTATGGTTTCATTGATATATTCGAAGTTGAAGGCGTGGATCATTGCCTCGCGCACGCGCCAGTCCTGGAAGATGGGGCGGCGGGTGTTCATCACGTAGCCAATGATGCCCGAAGGGCGCTGGTGCGGGATGACCGACTTGACGATCTCGCCCGACTGCACTGCCGGAAAATCATACTGCTGGTCCCACTTGGCGGCGTTGCCCTCGCGGTAGGTGTTGGCATTGCCGGACTTGAAGGCCTCGAACACGACGTCACCGTCGCCGTAGAACTCGGTGCGCAACTCGTCGAGATTGGCCTGACCGCGCATGAAAGGCAGGTCCTTGCCCCAGTAATCGGGATTGCGCTTGAGGCTAAGGAAGCGGCCCGGTTCGAAACTGTCGACGATGTAGGGCGAGGAGCCGATCGGTACCATGTCGATGCCGCTGGCGGAGAAATCCCGCCCCTCCCACTGCGCCTTCTTAAGGATCGGGCGCAGGCCCATCAGTAGCGCCAGTTCCCGGTTGTCGGAATTGAAGGTGAAGCGCACCGACCGCACGCCGGTGGCTTCCATCGCCGCGACCTGGGTCCAAGCGGAGGCGTAGCGCGGATGGCCCTGGGTGCCCAGGGTCTCGTAGCTCCACATCACGTCTTCAACCGTGACGGGGCTGCCATCAGAAAACTTCGCGGCAGGGTTGAGCGTGAACTCCGCCCATTCGCGATTCGGTCCGACCTCGATTGATTCGGCCAGAAGACCGTACAGAGTGAAGGGTTCGTCCCAAGATCGGCCCATCAAGCTCTCGAAGACCTGCGCGCCGAGGATGTAGGGGGCGTTGCCCTTGAGGATGTGCGGGTTGAGACTGTCGAAGCCGCCGGGCTCTGCGAAGACCATCCGCCCGCCCTTGGGTGCATCGGGGTTAACGTAAGGAAGAGACACAAAATCGGGTGGCAGGGCAGGGTCACCATACATAGCGATTGCGTGCTGAGGTTCCGCCAGGGAAGCCGAGGCGGCAAGAACCACCGCCAAGGTTGCGCTAACACGACGGATGTTTTCATAGAAATTTGCGGTCATTTTGCCGGTTTTCCCTCTGCTCCCTTGTTTTATTGCCGCTGAGACTAAGCGTGTCTTTCAACCTTTTCAAACTTTTAGCTTGGCCCCCGGCGAGGGACCGCGTATAAAGGGATTACTGCTCGATAGGTTTCTTGCCTGTATGAAACCTGCCTCAATAACTTAACGCCCGCTTCGTGCGGGCGTTTTTTTTGGTGCGGTCGCCTGGGGCCTGTCGGACCGCCTCTGATCGGAGCGTGTCGGTCCGGGGGCAGGGTCCCGATCGTTGGACAAGCCGGCGGCATTGCGGCTATGGCTGGCTGCATCGCGAATAAAGATCGGGACGGTGGCATGAATCGATGGGCATCTGAGGCGGTTCGGATAATCGGCACGGATTATCAACGCTCTGCCGACACGCATCTGTTCAAACTGACGATTCCCCGGCTGAAATCCATCGACATCTATCTCAAGGACGAAAGCACCCATCCCACCGGCAGCCTCAAACACCGCCTTGCCCGGTCGCTGTTTCTCTATGCGCTGTGCAACGGCAAGCTGGACAGGGACAGCACGGTCATCGAGGCCTCGTCGGGCAGCACGGCCGTGTCCGAGGCTTATTTCGCCCAGATGCTGGGCCTTCCCTTCGTTGCGGTGATGCCGCGCCGGACGGCGCAGCGGAAGATCGACATGATCGAACTTTACGGCGGCAAGTGTCATTTCGTCGAGAGCGCCCCGGACATGCATGGCGCTGCACTGGAGCTTGCGCGCGAGACCGGCGGCTATTTCATCGACCAGTTCAAGTTCGCCGAGCGCGCCACCGACTGGCGGGGCAACAACAACATCGCCGAGAGCATCTTCTCGCAGATGGATCAGGAACCGTTTCCGATCCCCCATGCGATCGTGATGAGTGCGGGGACCGGCGGCTCCTCGGCAACTTTGGGGCGCTATATCCGCTACAAGGGCTATGACACGACACTGACCGTCGTCGATCCGGAGAATTCGGTTTTCTATGACAGCTATGTACGGCAGGACCGCAGCCTGAAGGCGGCCTGTTCCAGCCGCATCGAAGGGATCGGGCGGCCGAAGGTCGAGAAATCGTTCCAGCCCGGCGTCATCGACGCCATGATGCAGGTGCCCGATGCGGCCAGTGTCGCCACGATCCTTTGGCTGGAAAAGCTGATCGGCCGCAAGGCGGGCGGCTCGACCGGCACCAACCTCTGGGGCGCGCTCCATATCGCCGAGCAGATGATGAAAAACGGGCAGGAAGGCTCGATCGTCACCCTGATGTGCGACGGCGGCGAGCGCTATCTGGAGACCTATTACGATCCCGACTGGGTCGCGCGCTCCATCGGCGACGTTCAGCCCTACCTGGAGGCGCTCGATCGCTGGCACTGATCCCGGCGCGCGCGGGGTGCTATTGGCAACGGACTCCTAGAAAAATCCGCGAAGGACGTCCCAGGCGACGATTACTCCGAGCCCGGTGAACAGGATGCCGAACAGGATCGACATCCAGAAGCCTGCCGCCCGAAAGGCTTCCATGACCGCGGGTGAGGAGAAGAAGAGGGCCGCGAACGTGTTCAGGAATGAGGCCACCAATCCGATCTGCAGGGCAATGATGATCATCAACCACCGCGATCCGTCCGGCGGGATGAACGCCGTCAGGATGGAACCGAAGAACAGCACGGCCTTCGGATTGGTCATCATTACCAGATAGGCGGTCCGAAACGGCGCATGACCGGCAGGAGAGGCGCCTGTCGCCTCGAGGTTGATCATGCCACCCGATCCTGCGGCGCGAAGTGCATTGATCCCCAAATGGACGAGATACGCCGCCCCGATCAGTCGCAGGGCGACATAGAGCGAAGGCACAAGCGATCCCGGAAACGGCAATCAGGGACCATGTCAAGGCCCCTGCTGCGATGCCCATGGCGGCCCTGACTCCGCCTGACCGACCGGCAGTGACCGAAGCGGAGATGATCGCCAGGTGATTTGGGCCCGACGTCGCCCAGCCGACGAACTGGATGAGGGCGATCGGGAATAGACTGCCGAAAGCTCAGTGACATCCACCAGGACTTCATATCGCAGCGAGATTAGAAAACGTACAAGAAAGGGTTGCCACCGCGCCGGGATCTGAGCCGAACCCGGGGTGGGCGCATTGTCGCGGGGGCTTGTTGCCGCCCGCCGCGCGCCTCATGTTGAGGAGTGCGAATGGCAATGCGTGGCGAGGTTCCGATGAGTGATGATCCCTATGCAGCCCTTGGTCTGAAGAAGACGGCGACGGATGAAGAGATCCGCAAGGCCTATCGCCGGATCGCGCGCACCAGCCATCCCGACCTCAACCCCGATGACCGGGCAGCGGAGGCGCGGTTCAAGGCGGCCTCGGCGGCCTACGATCTGTTGAAGGATCCCGAGACGCGGGCGCGGTTCGACCGGGGCGAGATCGATGCGAGCGGGGCCGAGCGGGCTGAACGGCAGTTCTACCGCGACTATGCCGGGTCCGCCGACAATCCCTATCGCAGCGGCCGGGGATTCGAGGATTACGGCGATGCCTCGGACATTTTCGCCGAGTTCTTGCGCCAGCGCGGGCGGGGCGGCGGCGGCGACTGGTCCTCGCAGGGGTTCAGCGCGCGGGGGTCGGACCTGCGCTATGCGCTTGAAGTGTCGTTCATGGATGCGGTCAAGGGCGGGACGACGCGGATCACCCTGCCCAAAGGCGGCACGCTCGATGTCAAGATCCCCGAAGGCACGGCGGATGGCCAGACGATCCGGCTGCGCGGCAAGGGCAGCGCGGGCCATGGCGACGCGCCGGCCGGCGATGCGCTGGTGACGCTGACGGTGCGCGAGCATCCGGTCTTTCGCCGCGACGGCGACGATATCGTGGTGAGCCTGCCGATCACGCTCGACGAGGCGGTGCTGGGCGGCAAGGTCGAGGCCCCGACGATCGACGGGCCGGTCAGCCTGACGGTGCCGAAGGGTGCGAGCAGCGGCCAGGTGCTGCGGTTGCGCGGGCGCGGGGTGAAGCGCCGGGGCGGAGAGAACCGCGGCGATCAGCGGGTCGAGCTGCGCATCGTCGCGCCGCCGAAGATCGACGGCGAACTTGCCGAATTTATGGAGAGGTGGCGCAAGACCCATGGATATGATCCGCGGAAGGGGATGAAGGCATGACAGACCGCTATTCCGAAGACGAGGCCATCGCCGCCGTTGCGCGACTGACGCGGCGGCAGTTGTCGGCATTCATAGAGGCCGAGATCGTGATGCCCTTGCATACCGCGGCGGGGCCGGCCTTTCGCCAGGTCGACATCGCGCGGCTGGAGCTTTTGTGCGAACTCGGCGAAGCCTTCAGCCTCGACGAGGAAGCGCTTTCGATGGTGATCTCGCTGATCGACCAGCTGCACACTTTGCGGCTGGAGCTGCGCCGGGTCGTTGAGGCCGTCGAGGCCGAACCCGAAGACGTCCGGAAGCGGATCGCCCGCGCCCTTAGGGAGGCCGAATAGGTCAGTTCGCCCTCGCGCTTCGGGTGCAGCCCGCCTATGCTTGGCGCGAAAGCAGAGAACGGGGTGATACATGACACTTGCAGGAAAAACCGCTGTCGTAACGGGTTCGAATTCGGGGATCGGTCTGGGCGTCGTCGAGGAACTGGCGCGGGCCGGGGCCAACGTGGTGTTGAATTCCTTCACCGAGCGCGACGAGGACCATGCGCTGGCCGACAAGATCGGCAAGCAACATGGCGTCAAGGCGTGGTACATGAAGGCCGACATGTCCAAGCCCGACGAGTGCCGCGCGCTGATCGAAGAGGTCGGCACCTGCGACATCCTCGTCAACAATGCCGGCATCCAGCATGTCGCTCCGGTCGAGGAATTCCCGATCGACAAGTGGAACGCGATTATCGCGATCAACCTGTCCTCGGCCTTTCACACCACGGCGGCGGCCTTACCGCACATGAAAGAAATCGGCTGGGGCAGGGTGGTCAACATCGCCTCGGCGCACGGGCTGACCGCCTCGCCCTTCAAGTCGGCCTATATCGCGGCCAAGCATGGCGTCGTCGGCCTCTCGAAGACGGTGGCGCTGGAAACCGCGGGGCAGGGCATTACCTGCAACGCGGTTTGCCCGGGCTACGTGCTGACGCCGCTGGTCGAGGCGCAGATCCCCGACCAGATGAAGACCCACAAGATGGACCGCGAAACCGTAATCCGCGAGGTCATGCTGGAGCGTCAGCCGTCGCGACAATTCGCCACCACGAACGAGATCGGCGGTACCGTGGTGTTCCTGTGTTCAGCGGCAGCGAACCAGATCACCGGCACGTCGATTAGCGTCGATGGCGGCTGGACGGCGATGTGACACCATGGCGACAAAGCGGATCAATATAGCGCTGCAGGGCGGGGGGGCGCATGGCGCCTTCACATGGGGCGTGCTCGACCGGCTACTGGACGACGCCGATATCGAGATCGCCGCGATCTCCGGCACGTCGGCGGGGGCCCTGAATGGCGCGGCGCTGAAGGCCGGGCTGATCAAGGGCGACCGGCAGACGGCGCAGGAGAATCTCGACTGGCTCTGGAAGCAGTTCGGCGCGCTCAATGACCTGAGATTGCCTTACTGGATGGCGGGGTTCGCGCCCTCGACCGCGATGCTGGCACAGGGCGTCGCGATGTCGCCGGCCTTTCTGGCCGCCGATACGGTGTCGCGTTTCGTCAGCCCCTACGATTACGGCCCCTTCTACCGCAACCCGCTGGAGCGGATCGTCCGGCGGTTCCACTATGACGAGGTCTGCGCGCAGGAAGGGCCGCGGCTATACATTTCGACCACCAACGTGCGCACTGGCAAGATCCGGGTCTTCACTGGCGAGGAGATCCATACCGACGTGATCCTCGCCTCGGCTTGCCTTCCGACGCTGTTCAAGGCGTTGGAGTTCGAGGATCGCCGCACCGGCAAGGTCGAGGCGTTCTGGGATGGCGGCTATACCGGCAACCCCGCGCTCTGGCCGCTCTACCGTAAGGACCTTCCCGACGACATCGTGATCGTCAACATCAACCCGTTGGTCCGCGACGCGATGCCAAGGACGCCGCACGAGATCGAGAACCGGGTGAACGAGATCAGCTTCAACGCCTCTCTGTTGCAGGAGCTGCGCGCGATCCAGTTCGTCCGAGACCTGATTGAGGACGGGCGCATGGAGAAGGGCCAGATGAAGGCTATCCGGGTACACATGATCGCGGATGACGATCTTATGAACGATCTGAGCGTGGCCACAAAGATGGTGCCGACGCCGGACCTTCTGTGGCGGTTGCGGCAGGCGGGCAGGCAAGCGGCGGAGGCGTTCCTGTCGAAGCACAAGGATGATCTGAACAAGCGCCCGACTCTGAACCTCGAGGAGATCGTGCGCTAGGTCGGGACTTGCCTACTGCGCGGATGGCCGACCGGGCTAGTCCGACAGGATCAGCCCGGCAGCCAGCATCCACATGGTAAGGCCGATGCCCACGTCGAGGATGCGCCAGGCCCGGGCCGACTGCATCAGCGGCGCAAGCAGCCGTGCGCCGTAGCCAAGCCCGAAGAAGAACACGAAGCTGGAGGTCGCGGCGCCGATCCCGAAGGCCAATTTCGCGGCACCGGTGAACTGTGTCGATATCGCGCCGATCAGGCCGAGTGTGTCGAGATAGACATGCGGGTTGAGCCAGGTGAAGGCGGCGGCCGTCGCCAGCGCCGGCCAGAGCGGCGCCGAGCGGCCCGACAGGCTGATAGCGTCGTCGCCCCGGAAAGCGGCTCGGAAACGCATCGCGCCGTAGCCCAGCAGGAAGGCCGCCCCGGCCAGCGCCATGAGGCGCGGAAAACCGGGATAGAGCTGGACCAGCGCGCCGAACCCCATGACCCCGGCGGCGATCAGAACCGCGTCGGACATCGCGCAGAAGAGGCAAAGCCAGAAGACATGCGCGCGCATCAGCCCCTGTCGCAGCACAAGTGCGTTCTGTGCGCCGATCGCGAGGATCAGCGCGAAGGCACTCGCGAACCCGGTGACGGCGGCGCCAAGCAAGGCTTAGCGCGCGGCGATGGCGGGCTGGGTAGGATCCTTCGGGTTCGGATAGACAAGACCCGCCGAGATCACCAGCTTGGCGGCATCCTCGACCGTCATCTCGAGTCGGGTGACCTCGGATTCGGGCAGGAACAGCAGGAAGCCCGAGGTCGGGTTCGGCGTGGTCGGCAGGAACACCGTCACCATCTGCTCATCCCTCGGGATCCGCTTGTTGATCTCGCCCTTGGCATTGGTCGAGATGAAGGCGATGGCCCAGATGCCCTTGCGCGGATATTCGATCAGGCAGGCGGTGTCGAACGAGGTCTCGGTCTGGGCGAAGACGGTTTCGGCGATCTGTTTCAGGCCGTTATAGATCGAGCGGACCACCGGCATCCGCGCCACGAGGTTCTCGCCCCAGTGGATCAGCGAACGTCCGATGAAGCCCTTTGCGACCCAGCCCACGAAGATCGTGAAGACAAGGAACAGGATGACGCCGAGTCCGCGAAGGTTGATGCCGATATACTGGTCGGGGCGGTATTTGTGGGGAACGAAGGGCAGCACCCAGCTGTCGATCCAGCCGATCACCGTCCAGATCAGGTACATGGTCAGCGCGACCGGCGCCACCACGACAAGACCGGTCAGGAAGCTCGCCCGCAGGCTGCCTAGGAGGCCGCGCTTGTGCGGCTGGGACTTGTCATCGAATGGGTTGGTCATGTCGGCCGTTCTTCCAGATACCAAGCGAATTTAAGAGGTCCGGCGCGCCACGACAATGACCAACCTGCCGCAGGAATGCTATTTCTTGCGTTGCCGGGCGAATTCGCGGGCGATACCGGCCGCTAGCCGGGCATTATTCAGGACCAATTCAATATTCGCGGTCAGCGACCGGCCTTCGGTCAACTTAAAGATGTGCTGCAGCAGGAAGGGCGTCACGTCCTTGGCGGCGATGCCGCGGGCGGCGGCCTCTGCCAGCGCCCGGTCGATGAGGGGGGCGAGTGTTTCACGCGGGATCTCGGCATTCGCCGGGATCGGGTTGGCGACGAGCTGCCCGCCGGGAAGGCCCAGCCGCGCCCGGACCAGCGCCGCGGCGGCGATCCCGGCGACGCTGTCGAGGCGCAGCGGCGCCTTCAGGCCCGAGCTGCGCGACCAGAAGGCGGGCACCTCGTCCTGTCCGATGGCGATGACCGGAACCCCCAGCGTTTCCAGCACTTCCAGCGTTTTCGGGATGTCGAGGATCGCTTTCGGACCGGCGGCCACGACCGTGACCGGGGTCAGCGCCAGTTCCTGCAGGTCGGCCGAGATGTCGAAGGTCAGCTCGGCCCCGCGATGGACCCCGCCGATGCCGCCGGTGGCGAAGGTGTCGATGCCGGCCAGATGCGCCACGATCATCGTCGCCGCGACGGTCGTCGACCCGGTCCCCTTGGCGGCGATGCAGGCGGCGAGATCGGCGCGCGAAAGTTTCGCGGCGTCGCGCCTTTGGCCCAGACCGTCAAGCTGCGCGTCGGTCAGCCCGACGCAGAGCCGGCCGTCGAGGATAGCGATGGTTGCGGGCGTGGCGCCCGCGGCGCGGATCTCGGCCTCGACCCGGCGCGCCGTTTCCACGTTCTGCGGGAAGGGCATGCCGTGGGTGATGATCGTCGATTCGAGCGCGACGATCGGCTGCCCGTTCGCGTGGGCTTCTGTGACGCCGGGAGAGAAGGCGAGAGGGATCATAAGTGGGTATCTCCGGAGACGTAATCGGCGGCGGCCTGCAGGGCGTCACGCAGCGCAGCCTCGGGCGTTGCGCCACCCGTTTCCGCCGCGATATGGGCAGCCATGAACGTATCCCCCGCGCCGGTCACCCGGGTCACAAGCACTTCCGGCGGCTCTGCCGAGATCAGCCCCCCGGCGCTAGCCTCGGCCGCCGGAAGGCTACCATCGGTGACGAGCGCCCGGTGCGCGCCGCGCTTGCGCAGTTCTGCGGCGGCCTTGGCGGAATTGTCGAAGCGGTGATGGCAGAGCAGCCCGGCCTCTTCGAGATTGACATAGAAGGTCGCGCCGGGATGGCGCAGCAAGGGCAGAAGCCGCTCGGCCTTGCCGGGGCTGGCCGGGGCGACGCGCAGGTCGGCGCGCGCGAAAAGCGGGCTTTGCGCGATCTCGGACAGAAGCGCCTCGGTCAGGTTACCGTCGAGTGCGATGAGGCCCGGATAGGGCGCGTCCGTGTGGCCGATCCGGCCATCTGCGAGCGCGCGCAGGATCTTGTCGCCCGCGGCTTCGAGCGAATGCGCGTCGGCGATCGCGGCGACAAGGCCGTTGCCGCCCTCGACGGCCATGTAGCGGTCGGTCGGTAGATCCTCTGAGACATAGACGTGATCGGTGAC
>JBFKFZ010000012.1:0-72708 GCA_041633555.1 Paracoccaceae bacterium
CGGTCACCGAAAAAGACATGCGCGACGCGCTGAAAAAATACGAAATCGACGGCGGCAAGCCGAACCCGCGTCTGGTCTGACCGACGGCACTGAGGAGACAGAAAAGATGACAACAGAAGTCAAAGTTCCAGATATCGGCGATTTTTCGGATGTGCCGGTAATCAATGTCCTCGTCAGCGTCGGCGACGTCGTGGCGCTGGAAGATCCGCTGATCGAATTGGAAAGCGACAAGGCGACGCTCGAGGTTCCCTCCAGCGCCGCCGGCAAGATCACTGAACTGAAGGTCAAGGTCGGGGACAAGGTCTCCGAAGGCAGCCTCATCCTCGTGCTCCAGGCGGATGGCGCGGGTGCGGCACCCGCTCCGGCTCCGGCCGCAGCATCGGCCCCCGCCGCGGCCCCTGCTCCGGCAGCAGCCCCGGCACCCGCTGCCCCGGCCCCCGTCGTTACCGACAGCGGCTTTGGCAAGACCCATGCCTCGCCCTCGGTGCGCGCTTTTGCCCGGACCGTCGGCGTCGATCTCGCCAAGGTCAACGGGTCCGGACGCAAGGGCCGGATCCTGCGCGAAGACGTAATGAAGGCGCTCAAGACCAGCGCCGCCCCGGCAGCGGCTGGCGGCGCGGTTCAGGGCGGCATGGGCATTCCGCCGATCCCGGCGGTCGATTTCAGCAAGTTCGGCCCGGTCGAAGATGTCGAGATGCCCCGCATCAAGAAGCTCTCCGGCCCGGCCCTGCACCGCAGCTGGCTGAACATCCCGCATGTCACCCATAACGAAGAGGCCGACATCACCGACCTCGACAAGTACCGCAAGGAACTCGACACCGCCGCCAAGGCCGACGGCTACCGGGTCACGCTGCTTTCCTTCGTCATCAAGGCCAGCGTCTCGGCCCTGAAAACCCACTGGGAGGTCAATTCCTCGATCCACCCCGACGCCGACAAGCTGATCAGGAAGAGCTTCTACAATATCGGTTTCGCCGCCGACACACCGAACGGGCTGACGGTTCCGGTGATCAAGGATGCCGACCGCAAGGGCATCATCGAGATCTCCAAGGAGCTCGGCGAACTCTCCGCCAAGGCCCGCGACGGCAAGCTGAAGGGCGACGACATGTCCGGCGCCACCTTCACGATCTCGTCGCTCGGCGGCATCGGCGGCACCTCCTTCACCCCGATCGTCAACGCGCCCGAGGTCGCGATCCTCGGCCTTACCCGGTCGAAGATGGCCCCGGTCTGGGACGGCGAGGCCTTCCAGCCGCGCAACATGCAGCCGCTGTCGCTGTCCTACGACCACCGCGCCATCGACGGGGCGCTCGCCGCGCGCTTCTGCGCGACGCTGAAACACCTGCTCGGCGATGTGCGCCGGCTGATGCTGTAAAGGGGCGGAACCATGGAAGTCAAAGTCCCTGATATCGGCGATTTCACCAACGTTCCGGTCATCACCATCCTCGTCGCCCCCGGCGACAAGGTCGCCGCCGAAGACCCGCTGATCGAACTTGAAAGCGACAAGGCGACGATGGAGGTTCCCTCGCCCGCCGCCGGCGTCGTCAAGGAACTGAAAGTGAAGGAAGGCGACAAGGTCTCGGAAGGCTCGGTCATCCTGGTGCTGGAAGGCGCCGATGCCGGCGACGCGCCGAAACAAGGTGCCCCCGCCGCCGCCCCCGCCGAAGCGCCGAAATCGGTCGCCGCGACCGGCACGGCGAGCGGCCCGGGCGACATCCACGGCGAGGTCGTCGTTCTCGGCTCCGGCCCCGGCGGCTACACTGCCGCCTTCCGCGCCGCCGACCTTGGCAAGAAGGTCGTGCTGATCGAGAAGGATCCCTATCTCGGCGGCGTCTGCCTCAACGTCGGCTGTATCCCGTCCAAGGCGCTGCTGCACGCGGCCAAAGTGATCACCGAGGCCGAGGAGATGGAAGGCCACGGCATCAAGTTCGCCAAGCCCAAGGTCGACATCAGGGCGCTTGAGGGCTGGAAAGCCTCGGTCGTCAAGCAGCTGACCGGCGGGCTCGCGGGCCTAGCCAAGGGGCGCAAGGTCGAGGTCGTGACCGGCTACGGCAAGTTCACCGGCCCCAACATGATCGAGGTCGATGGCAAGGACGGCAAGAAGACCGTAAGTTTCGACCAGTGCATCATCGCAGCCGGTTCGGAACCCGTCACGCTGCCGTTCATCCCGCATGACGACAAGCGCGTCATCGACTCCACGGGTGCCTTGGAACTCGACGGCATCCCGAAGCGCCTGCTGGTACTCGGCGGCGGCATCATCGGGCTGGAAATGGCCTGCGTCTATGATGCGCTCGGCTCGAAGATCACCGTCGTCGAGCTGATGGACCAGATCATCCCGGGTGCGGACAAGGACATCGTCAAGCCGCTGCACAAGCGGATCGAGGGCCGCTACGAGAAGATCCTGCTGAAGACCAAAGTCACGGCGGTCGAGGCGCAGAAATCCGGCCTGAAAGTCACCTTCGAGGACGAGAAGGGCGAAACCTCGACCGACACGTTCGACAAGGTTCTGGTCGCCGTGGGGCGCAAGCCCAATGGCAAGCTGATCAATGCCGAGGCCGCCGGTGTCGCCGTCGACGACCGCGGCTTCATCGCCGTCGACAGCCAGCAGCGCACCGGCCAGGCGCATATCTACGCCATCGGCGATGTGGTCGGGCAGCCGATGCTCGCACACAAGGCGGTGCATGAGGGCAAGGTCGCGGCAGAGGTCTGCGCGGGCGAGAACCGCCATTTCGACGCCAGCGTGATCCCCTCGGTCGCCTATACCGACCCAGAGGTCGCCTGGGTCGGCCTGACCGAAAACCAAGCCAAGGCTCAGGGCCTCAAGGTCGGCAAGGGCGTGTTCCCCTGGGCCGCATCGGGCCGCTCGCTGTCGCTCGGCCGTTCGGAAGGCGTCACCAAGGTGCTCTTCAACGAAGAGGATGACCGTGTCATCGGCGCGGGCATCGTCGGCCCGAATGCCGGTGATCTCGTCGCCGAGGTGGCGCTGGCCATCGAGATGGGCGCCGATGCGGTTGATCTTGGCCACACGATCCACCCGCACCCGACGCTCAGCGAAACCGTGAACTTCGCGGCGGAGATGTTCGAGGGCACGATCACCGACCTGATCCCACCGAAGCGGAAAAAGCACTAGGCAAACGACAGCGCCCGGCACCCCGCCGGGCGCACTCCCCTACTGCACAGCTGCGGCCTCGATCAGCGCCGCCATCTCGGCAAATCCCCTTTGCTGCGCAAGCTGCAAAGGCGTCGCGCCCTGACGATCGGCAATCTCGGTATCCGCCCCGGCCTCCAGCAGCGCTCGCGCCGTCGCGATATGGGCGGGCCCGCCATCGCCCAGCACCACCGCTTCGATCAGCGCCGTCCAGCCCAGATTGTTGACATGGTCCAGCGGCGCACCCGCCACGATCAGGCGGCGCACCACTTCGGCATGGCCAAGATGCGCGGCGGCAATGAGCGCCGTGCCATCATAGCGGCTGGTCACGAGGTCAGGCCGGTTGCCAAGCTCGATGGCCAGCGAAACCAGTTCGGGATCGTCCGCGACGGCAGCAATGGTGACGACATCATAGGCGTCGTCTTCCAGCGCGTTCAGGTCCGCGCCCGCCTCGGCAAGCAGCCGCAAAGCCGCATCGTGAGAGGCGAAGGCGGCGACATGGGCCGGGGTCCGCCCCGCCGGGTCGCGCACATTCACATCGGCCCCTTCCGCCAGCAGTTTGCCAAGCGCGTCAAGATCGCCGTCATGCACGACGCGGTGCAGCCCGTCATAGGCCGCGATCTGCTGCGATGAGGGTGCATCCTGCGCCATGGCCGGACCCGCCAGGCCCAGAACAGCCAGAATCAGAACAAGTCTCGACACGTCATTCCCCTGCATTCAAGCGCCTTTGGCGGTTCAGAAATCGACTTCGGTCGCGATGCCCTTTTGCACCGCAATCTCGACCACGGCCCCGGCAACAGCCAGATCCTGCAGCCCGACGCCGGTGCCATCGAACAGGGTGATCTCATCGTCGCTGGTCCGCCCCGGCTGGGCGCCGGTGATGACCGCGCCGATCTCGGTGATGTCCGCCTCGGCCAGCGTGCCATTGGCGATAGCGTGCTGGCATTCGCCGATGGAAATCGACTGCGCGATCTCGTCGGTAAAGACCTTGGCGCGCGCCACCAGTGCGGGCTCGACCTCCTGCTTTCCCTTGGTATCGGTGCCCATGCAGGCCAGATGGGTTCCGGGCCGCACATGCGCATCCATCAGCGAGGCGGCGGGCGAAGAGGTGATCGTGATGATCACGTCAGCCTGTGCGCCAAGCTCGTCGAGGCTGACCGCCTCGAAGGGCAGCCCGATCTCTTCGGCGACCTTGCCGAGGGTCGGCAGCATGTCGGGATGCAGGTTCCAGGCCACGACCTTCTCGAACTTGCGGACCCTTGCGGCGGCGCGCAACTGGAACCCCGCCTGATGGCCCGCACCCACCATGCCCAGCACCTTCGCATCGCTGCGTGCCAGCCGGTCGACCGAAATCGCCGAGGCCGCCGCCGTGCGCAAGGCCGTCAGCAGGTTGCCCCCGACCATTGCCGTCGGCCGCCCGGTCTCGGGATCGAAGAGGAAAACCGTCGACTGGTGGTTGACGATCCCCTTCGCGGCATTGCCGGGGAAATATCCGCCCGCCTTGACGCCCATCATCGCGCCGGCGCGGTCGAGGCCGGACTTGAAGCCATATTGCCGGCCCTCGCCCAAAGCCTCGCGGACCACCGGAAAGTTATAGGCGTCGCCCCGCGCCATCGAGGCAAAGACGGCCTCGACCGCCCCAAAGGCGGCTTCGGCCGAAATGAGGTTCGCGATGGCGCGTTCGGGCACGATAATCATGAATATTTCCTTAACGTCAGAGGTGGTTATCGTTGATTTTCAATGGGTTGACGGTTAGTCCGCGCGCGGACAAACTGCCCCTTTTCAGTAGGCCTTGCCGCGTGCCGAGACCGGCCAGACGGTCTCCACCTTGCCGTTCCGGACCCCCACATACCAGTCATGGACATTGCAGGTCGGATCGCAATGACCCGGAACCAGCCGCAGCTTGTCATTGACCTTGAGGACCCCATTCGCATCCTCGACCACACCATGTTCGTCCGAGCATTTGATATATTTCACATCATCGCGGCCATAGATGAACGGCAGCCCGCTATCGACCGACTGTGCCTTCAGCCCGGCATCGACGATTGCCTTGTCGGCCTTGGCATGGCTCATCACCGAGGTCAGGATAAAGAGCGCGTTTTCCCATTCCCCTTGATCGATCCTTTTTCCATCCTTGTCATGGATACGCCCGTAGTCGGCATCCATGAAGGCATAGGACCCGCATTGCAGCTCGTTATAGACGCCCGAATTGCTTTCGAAATAGTAGCTGCCGGTGCCGCCGCCCGAAACCAGCTCCGGCTCCAGACCCGCCTTCTTCAGCCCCGCGACCGCATCCTTCACCTGCGCAATCGCCGCATCGAGCTTCGCCTTGCGGTCCTCATATTTGTCCATGTGCTGCATCGCGCCCTGATAGGCCTGGATGCCGGTGAATTTCAGGCCCGGTGCTGCGTCTATGGCCTTGGCAATCGCAATCACCGCCTCGGTCGTCGTGACACCGCAGCGCCCGGCACCGCAATCGATCTCGATGAAGCATTCGATCGTTGTTCCATGCTTCTGGGCCGCTGCCGACAGGTCGGCCACGTTGGCCAGATCATCGACGCAGACGATGATCCGCGAACCAAGCTTCGGCAGCTTGGCCAGACGGTCGATCTTCGCCGGATCGCGAACCTGATTCGAGACCAGCACATCCTTGATGCCGCCACGTACGAAGACCTCGGCCTCCGAGACCTTCTGGCAGCAGACACCGATTGCGCCGCCAAGTTCTTCCTGGAGTTTCTGCACATCTACCGATTTGTGCATTTTGCCATGCGAACGATGCCGCATCCCATGCGCCTTGGCATAGTCGCCCATTTTCTTGATGTTGCGCTCCAGCGCGTCGAGGTCGAGGATCAGACAGGGGGTCTGAATGTCCTTCTCGTCCATGCCGGGCAGCGCCGGCACGTCAAAGCCGACTTCGAGATTCTTGAGATCAACCGGTGCGTTCATTTTCTTTCTCCTCAGCCCTTAGATCCAGGGCAATTTGTCCAAATCGACGTTGCCGCCGGTGATGATGACCCCGACGCGCTTGCCCGCGAAGACATTCTTGTTCTTCACGATCGTGGCCAGCGGCACGGCGCTGCTGGGTTCCATGACCACGCGAAGATGCTTCCAGGTCAGCTTCATCGCATCGATGATCTCCTGTTCGGAGGCGGTGAAGATGTCGCTCACATGGTTCGAGACGAAATGCCATGTCAGGTCCTTCAACGGCACAAGCAGCCCGTCGGCAACCGTCTTAGGCGCGTCATCGGCAATAATGTGGCCCGCCTTGAAGCTGCGGTAGGCATCATCGGCCTGCTCCGGCTCGGCGGCGATCACCTTGGTTTCGGGCGCCAGCGTTGACAGCGTCAGGCAGGTGCCAGAGATCATGCCGCCGCCGCCGATCGGGGCGACCACTAAATCGAGGCCATCGGTCTGTTCCACAAGCTCCTTCGCGCAGGTTCCCTGCCCCGAAATGACCCGATGATCGTTGTAGGGGTGTACGAAGTCGCCCCCGGTCTTGGCCTGAACTTCTGCAAAGGTCGCTTCACGCGACGAAGTCGACGGCTCGCATTCGGTAATCCTGCCGCCATAGCGGCGCACGGTATCCTTCTTGGCCTGCGGGGCGGTGCGCGGCATGACCACATTGCAAGGAATACCGCGCAGCATGGCCGCGTAGGAAAGACAGGAGGCATGGTTGCCCGAGGAATGGGTGGCAACCCCTTTAGCCGCCTGCTCGTCATCCAACCCGAAAACCGCGTTCGAGGCGCCACGCACCTTGAAGGCGCCCGGCTCCTGGAAGTTCTCGCATTTGAAGAACAACTCGGCGCCGGTCAACTCGTTGAGGTAGTTGGACGTTCGGATCGGAGTCCTGCGGATATGCGGCTTGATACGCTCATGCGCGGCTAGCATGTCCTCATAGGTCGGTATGATCATCGTTGCCGTCTCCGCCATCATGCAGCCACCTTCTTGGACTTGTCCCCACGGCGATAGAAGTCCTGCGCCGCCGCGACCCCCGACCCGAGCTTGATCGGCAAGCCGAGGTCGACCATGACCATTTCGGCCGTTGCCAGCCCCGACAGCATCAGCGCATCGGTGAGCATCCCCAGATGGCCAATGCGGAACACCTTACCAGCAACTTCGCCCAGTCCGACACCGAAAGCCATACCATAATCGTTGGCCGCCCGGGTGACGATATCCGTGGCGTTGAAACCTTCAGGCGTGCGGATCGCGCTGACCGTATCTGAATAGACCTCCGGGGTCTTTGCACACAGTTCCAGGCCCCAGGCCGTAACAGCACGGCGCACGCCCTCGGCGATATGCGCGTGGCGGGCGATAACATTGTCGAGCCCCTCGTCCAGGATCATCTGGCTGGACAGTTTCAACCCGTTCATCAGGCCAACCGGCGGCGTATAGGGAAACGCGTTCTTTGCATATCCGCTGGCCATGTCCTTGATGTCAAAGAAAGTCCGCGGCAGCCTGGCGGTCTTCGCGGCTTCCATCGCCTTCTCGGAGAATCCGAGAATTGCCAGACCGGCAGGCAGCATGAAACCTTTCTGGCTGCCGGCGACGGCGATATCGACGCCCCACTCGTCGAACCGGAAATCCATCGACGCGATCGAGGAAACACCATCGACGAAGAGAAGTGCGGGATGATTGGCGGCATCGAGTGCACGGCGGACGGCGGCGATGTCGGATTTGACGCCTGTGGCTGTTTCGTTGTGTGTGGCCAGAACCACCTTGATCTCATGCGCCTTGTCAGCCGTCAGGATCTCTTCATAGCGGTCGGCCGGCAGCCCCTCGCCCCAGGGGGTCTCGATGATCTGAACGTCCAGATCATGTCGCTGGCACATGTCGATCCAGCGATGGCTGAACATGCCGTTGCGGGCAGCCAGTATCTTGTCGCCGGAGGAAAGCGTGTTGCTCAGCGCCGTTTCCCAGCCGCCAGTGCCGGTGGACGGGTAGATGAAGATATGCGCCTTGTCCGATTTCAGGATCTTGCGGACATTCTCCAGACAAGGGTTCAGGATCTTTCCGAATACCGGCGACCGGTGGTCGATCGTCGGCATGTAACACGCCTGGCGAACCGCCTCCGGCATGTTCGTCGGACCGGGAATGAAAACGGGATTCTGAAAGCTCATGACATGCCCTCCTGTGGCGAATTGCGATGAATGTAGCTGTCTTTCCGCCAACTCACAATTTTTTTGAAAAAAGATTTCAGAATTTGATATTCTGTTTTAATTGTTATTGGTCAGTATGTTACGTTTTTCACTGGCCAGAACCAGTTTTCAACAATAACGATAAGAACCTGATGGAACTCCGAAAGGCACCAAATTTATGGCCCTGAAGACCCGGCGCAAGGGGCGGCCCAAGGGATTTGATTCCGAACCCGGTCAGAGCACAATCCAGTCGCTCGATCGCGCCCTGAACGTGCTCGACGCGCTGGCCAACAGCACCGGCATGACCCTGACCGAACTTGCCCAGCATCTCGATCAGTCGCCTGCCACGATGTATCGGGTTCTGATGACCCTCGACGCCCGCTCGATCGTCGAGATCGAGCCGCTCAGCCAGACCTGGCATATCGGCCCGATGGCATTCCGGCTGGGATCAGCCTTCCTGCGGCGCAGCAGCGTCGCGGAGCGCAGTCGCCAGGTGATGCGGGAACTGATGGAGAAGACGGGAGAGACATCAAACCTCGGGATCGAGCGCAATGGCGAGGTCATGTTCATCAGCCAGATCGAGACCCAGGAATCGATCCGCGCGTTCTTTCCTCCCGGCACGCTTTCGCCAATGCATGCGTCTGGCATCGGAAAGGCCCTGCTCAGCCAGTATTCCGAGGACCGGATTGCTCGGTTTCTTCGACGCACCGCACTTCAGCAGTTCACCGAGAAAACTTATTCCGACCCGGAAAGTTTGCGGCAGGAACTGGCGATGATCAGAGACCGAGGCTATGCCTTCGATGATGAGGAGAAGGCGGTCGGCATGCGCTGCGTCGCCGCCCCGATCTTCGATATCTACGGCGATGCGGTTGCCGGGATCTCGGTTTCCGGTCCGACCAACAGGATGACCGGGGACAGGATCGACCAGATCGGGCAGCTGGTCAGGGATGCCGCGGCACAGGTCTCGCGCGGGCTCGGAGGCTCAGAAAAGGACTGACCTGGCAATGGTGCCGTCCCGGGGGCGCCCGCGGCTCAAAGGGCCAAGGGCATATGCCGATTGACATCCTTGTAGAGCAGATAGCGGAACGGGCCCGGCCCGCCCGCATAGCAGGCCTGCGGGCAGAAGGCGCGCAGCCACATGAAGTCGCCCGCTTCGACCTCGACCCAGTCCTGATTGAGCCGGTAAACGGCCTTGCCCTCCAGCACGTAAAGCCCGTGCTCCATGACATGGGTTTCCGCAAACGGGATCACCGCGCCGGGCTGAAATGTCACGATCGTGACATGCATGTCGTGGCGCATATCGTCCGTCGCCACGAAGCGCGAGGTCGCCCATTTTCCGTCGGTACCGGGCATCGGCGTCGGCTCGATGTCATTCTCGTTGGTGACGAAGGCTTCCGGGGCTGCAAGCCCTTCGACCGCCTGATAGGCCTTGCGCAGCCAGTGAAATCGTGCCGGCGCGCTGCCGGTGTTCCGAATGGTCCAGTCGCAGCCCGGAGGCAGGTAGGCATAACCGCCGGTCTCCATCTGTTGCTGCGTGCCCTCGATGGTCAGGTTGACGCTGCCCTCGACCACGAAAATCACCGCTTCCGCGGCGCTGTCCGTCTCTGGCCGGTCGCTTCCGCCGCCCGGCCGAAGTTCTGCGATATATTGCGAGAAGGTCTCGGCAAAACCGGAAAGCGGCCGTGAGAGCACCCAGAACCGCGCGCCTTCCCAGAATGGCAGGTAGCTGGTCACGATATCGTTCATCGTGCCTTTCGGGATCACCGCATAGGCCTCGGTGAACATGGCGCGATCGGTCAGGAGCTGGGTTTGCGGCGGCAATCCGCCTTGGGGTGCGTAATAGGATCGTTTCGACATCGGATCGCCTCTGGCTTCTTCAGTTCACCTGATTTCACCAAACCGCGCCCGGGCCGCATTTCCAACCTTTTTCGCCGGCCGATCACAACGAAGGATCAGTTCGAATTATTTGAAAATACGCCTCTTGCAGAGCATCCGACGGCCGAACGTGACCCATGACTTAACAATCACTGCCGAAAGACGCGGCAGCAGGCCAGGTGCGGCGTTCTCGATGGGATCAGCGCAAGTCGGCCAGCGTATTGCGCACGGTCTGGATGCGGGACTTGTTGGGCGGATGGGTGCCGAGGAACCGATTGCCGGGATCTGGGATGCGGGTGAAGAAGCGCGCCCCGACCTCGGGATCATAGCCTGCGCGATAGGCGATAACGGTGCCCAGAGAATCCGCCTCGAGCTCGAAATCCTTCGAGAATGTCCTCGCCCCGACATTCGCCCCTACGTTTTGCGCGGTTCCGACCGTATTCGGGTCGGCCCCTGCCAGCGTTGCCAGCAACCCGCCTAGCGCGGCACCCGCCAGCGCCGTCTCGCGGGTGCGCCCGAGATGGCCCGAAATGTGATGCGCCGCCTCATGGCCCATCACGAAAGCCAGTTCATCGACATTCTGTGCCTCGGCTATCAGCGCCAGATTGAAGGCGATAATCGGCCTGCCTGCTTTATCGACAGTCTGATAGGCGTTCGGCGGTTCGCCCCGCCGGGAATCCACAACGATCTGGAAATCGCAATTGGCGCCAGAGGTCCGGAGGCGGCAAATGTCCTCGGCGACCGGCTCCACGCGATTGACGACCCCTGCAAATGCCCTCGGCGACACGCTGCCTGTCGGCGCCTGCTGCACGGTAGTGCGACGCGTGTCGGTCGAAGCGCCTGTATCGACAGTGACCATGTGGCAGCCTGCAGCCAGCAGGGTCATACCAAGACCTATGAAGAACCGCATCGATTGCTCCTCGTGAATTTTCGCGGCAATCTAACAAAGCCGCGGCGGAGGGCCAAACAAGTTTGCGTCAACCCTTGCATTGGGCGGTTCAGCGCATAGGCTGACGGCATGTTTACAATCGAGCATGAGTTTGACGCAACCGTTGTCACCCTTGT
The DNA here is from genome assembly GCA_041633555.1 of Paracoccaceae bacterium. GTDB lineage: Bacteria > Pseudomonadota > Alphaproteobacteria > Rhodobacterales > Rhodobacteraceae > JAHEAO01. The sequence continues at coordinate 11,218 of JBFKFZ010000012.1, forward strand.
CGATGAGGGCGCCTCGCATCTGCAGGAAGATGTGACCATCAATGCGTTCGAGGATTGCGTGACGATCGAACAGTTCGATCCGCGCTCTGACCGGGTCGAAAAGATCACTCTGTCACTATCGCAGGTCCGCGACCTAACCGCCGCCCTCGACCTGCCCGAGGGCGTTTACCGGTTGCGCCGGAAGGGCGCCTGAATCCGGTTCTGTAATCTTCCTGGTTCCCGATCAGACCGCGCCGGCGAAAGCTGTGGGCGGCGCAATGCCTTGAATCCCCAGCCGCGATACCCGACATAGCGTTGACAAGAGCCGGAGTATCCCATGCCTACCCTCAATGCCGCCGCGATGGAGTTCCTGCTGACCCGTCGTTCGCGACCTGCCAAGACCCTGACGACACCCGTGCCGGCCCGTGCCGCCCTGATGCCGATCCTGACGGCCGCGGCCCGCAGTCCCGATCACGGCAAGCTCGAACCCTGGCGGTTCATCGTACTGGAACGCGCCGCGCTGGACCGGCTGGCGAGTCTCGTCGAAACCCGCGGCGCGGATCTCGGCAAATCGGCGGAGGATATCGACAAGGCCCGCCGCGCCTATGCCGATTCCGGGCTCGTGGTGGCGGTCATCGCCTCGCCGAAGCCGTCAGACAAGATCCCGGCCATCGAGCAATCCTATTCGGCCGGCGCCGTCTGCCTGTCGCTCCTGAACGCCGCACAGGCTTCGGGCTGGGGGGCGAACTGGCTGACCGGCTGGCCGGTTCATGATGCCGGATTTCGCGCCAACGGCCTCAATCTCGCGCAGCACGAATCGGTGGCCGGCATGATTCACATCGGGACAGAGACCTCGCCGCCGCCCGACCGCCCCCGCCCCGATATCGAGACCATCACGACCTGGGTCACCACATGATCCTCTCCGACTTCGCCAAGGCGATCGGACAGCTGACCGATCCGCGTTTTCGCCGCGTCCTATGGCTCGGCCTCGGATTGACCCTGGCGCTCCTGGTCGGGGCATATGCCGCTGTCCTATGGATAGTCAGCCTGTTTGCGCCCGAATCGGTCTCGCTGCCCTGGATCGGCGAGGTGACCTGGGTCAATGACCTGATTTCGGGCGCATCGATTCTGCTGATGATGGTCCTGTCGGTCTTCCTGATGGTTCCGGTCGCCTCGGCGTTCACCTCTTTGTTTCTCGATGACGTCGCGCAGGCGGTGGAGGACCGGCACTATCCAGCGCTTGCACCGGTTCAACCGATCGACTGGCTGGACGGTCTGACCGATACGTTGCGCTTTCTGGGGCTGATCATCGCCGCCAATCTTCTGGCTCTGCTGGTCTACGCCTTCATGGCGCTGACGATTGTTCTGGCCCCGTTCACGCCCATGGTCTTCTGGTCGCTGAACGGCTACCTGCTGGGGCGAGAGTACTTTCAGCTCGTCGCTGCGCGGCGGATGGCCCCCAAGGACGCCAGGGCGCTCTTTCGCCGCCATTCCGGCACGGTCTGGCTGGCGGGCGTGCTGATGACGATGCCGCTATCGTTGCCGCTGGTGAACCTGCTGGTACCCATCGTCGGGGCGGCCACGTTCACGCACCTCTTTCACCGGCTGAACCCGTAAGCGCGCGCACCTGCGATGGTCAGGGCGCGCCCATCCGGCCGAACCAATCCAGATCGCGGATGGTAATGCCGCCGAACAGGATCACGCTCGCGATCACGGCCCAGAGCACGAACGCGATGCCCGTGACGATCAGCATCGTCCGTCTGACATTGAAATTGACCGGCGCGCCCGGCTGAGTGCCCGGAACGACCTCACCATCGTCGCCCTGAGTACGCAGCCTGATCGGCAGGGCGATAAACATCACCAGAAACCAGATGACGGCATAAAGCACGAGGGCCGAGGTGATCCCCATCAGCTCTGCTCCAGCTCAATCAGGCAGCCGTTGAAGTCCTTCGGATGCAGGAAGAGAACCGGTTTGCCATGCGCGCCGATCTTGGGTTCTCCGTTGCCAAGGACCCGGGCGCCCGCTGCCTTGAGCCGGTCGCGCGCGGCGAGGATATCGTCGACTTCGTAGCACATGTGATGGATCCCGCCCGAAGGGTTCTTCTCCAGAAAGCCCGCGATCGGGCTGGCATCGCCCAGGGGATACAGCAGCTCGATCTTGGTATTCGGCAACTCGATGAAGACGACCGTGACCCCGTGATCCGGTTCGTCCTTCGGCGCGCCGACATTGGCACCAAGGGTGTCCCGATACTGCGCCGAGGCCGCCTCCAGATCCGGCACGGCGATGGCGACATGGTTCAGGCGTCCGATCATGCGGTTGGCTCCTTCATTGCGCCGCCGTTATCCCCCCGGCCGGGCATGCGCGCAAGGGGCAGCCTGACGCAGCCCCGCGATCTTAACCAGCAGTTCACCACTTGCTGCACTTAATACGACTCATGTGAAGAAAGAGGCCCTGCCATGCCCGAATTTCCCGCGAGTTTTCCGTTGGCCCAGTCGCCTACTGCAGACCGGCCGCTTCTGGGACTGACCGTCTTGATGGTCGAGGACAGCCGATACGCGTCCGAAGCGATGCGGCTCCTGTGTCTGCGATCCGGTGCGCGGATCAGGCGGGCCGACAATTTGGCGTCGGCCCATCGGCATCTTGCCGTTTATCGGCCTTCGGTGGTGATCGTCGATCTCGGCCTGCCCGATGGCTCGGGCGAGGATCTGATCGGCGAACTCGCGCGCGCCCGACCACGGGTTGGTGTGATCCTAGGCACCAGCGGCAATGACGACGGCGCTGAACGCGCCGTGGCGGCCGGCGCGGACGGTTTCATCGCCAAGCCGATCGAGAACCTCTCGACCTTCCAGCAACTCATCCTGCAGCACCTGCCATCAGATGCGCATCCCAAAGGGTCGCGCCTGCTGACGGATGAAACCATCGCGCCGGATCAATTGGCGCTGCATGATGATCTGGCCCATATCGTCGAAATGCTGGCCTCGGCCCGCGGCGACCAGGACTCGATCGACTATGTCGCGCAGTTCATTTCGGGCGTGGCGCGGATCGCGCATGACGATGGAATGGAGCGTGCGGCCGCGGAACTGGCCAGCCATCGCGCCAGCGGACAGCCCTGCACCAAGGACATCGCCCGGATCACCTGCCTCGTGCAAAAACGACTGCAGGAGCGTAAGGTCGTCTAGAGCCTCGTAGGGTCCGCGGTCACCAGAACCGGAGCCGTCAGTTCGGTCAGGCTTTGCAACTGACGGCCCTCGGCGTCGAAATTCTCCTGTGCCAGCCAAGTATCGAAGGCCGCCTTAAGCCTCGGCCATTCGCTGACGATGCAGGCAAACCAGGCCGTGTCCCGGTTGCGCCCTTTGACGATTGTGGCCTGACGAAAAACGCCCTCAAAGCTCAAGCCCAGCCGCTCTGCTGCGCGCCGCGAGCCACGGTTCAGGGCGTCGCATTTCCACTCGTAGCGCCGGTACCCCGCCTCGAACGCCCAACGCATCATAAGATACATCGCCTCGGTCGCGGCCCGCGTGCGCTGCAAGGCCGGTGAGAAATTGATATGTCCGACTTCGATGCTGCCGGCCTCGGGCGCGATCCTCAAATAACTGGCGACACCTTCCCAGTTCCCGGATTCGCGGTTGCAGATCGCGTGAAACAGCGGATCCGTGGACCTTTCTACAGATCGTATCCAGTCGGAATAGCTGGCCACGTCGGTGAACGGCCCGTACGGCAAATAGTCCCAGATCCGGTCATCGGCGGCGTTGGCACGAAAGACCTCTTCCGCATGATCACCAGCGCGCAACGGCTCCAGCCGTGCATATCGGCCTTCCAGCACCAGCTGTCTCGGTCGGGGCGGCGAGACCCAGCCGGGGACTTCAGTTCCAAAAGATTGCTTCATGTCCACTTTTCGTCGCTTGCTCCTTCAAGGCGCCAGACCGTCTTGATCAGGTCCCGATCCTGTCCAAATCCCTCGCGATGTAATGCCTCGCGGGGCCTCGCCGACAGAAGACATTGCAACGCCATTTGTGGATTGGCGCGGCCAAGCAGATGCCCTGATCCGATGGGTTCCGCAACTACCGCTCGGTCAGCTTCAACTCGATCCGCCGGTTCTGGGCCAGATCCTCTGGTGAGTCGCCCGACGCCACCGGTTGGAACTCGGCAAACCCGGTCGCGGCAAGGCGCTCCGGTGGAAACCCCAGCGCGTCCGTCATGTAACGCACCACCGCCAATGCTCGCGCCTGCGACAATTCCCAGTTGTCGCGGTAGCGTCCGGTGCCCGACAGCGGTGTCTTGTCCGTATGGCCATCGACGCGGATCACCCAGTCGATCTCGGGCGGGATCTTGTCTGACACATCGTCGAGGATCCCGGCCACGCTTTCGATCTGCGCCCTGCCCTCGGGCGACAGGTCGGCCGAAGCCGAGCGGAACAGGACCTCGGACGAAAACACGAACCGGTCGCCGACGACGCGTATCCCTTCGCGGTTGCCCAGAATGGCGCGCATTTCGCCAAAGAATTCCGACCGGTAGCGCTCCAGCTGCTTCGCCTCGGCTTCCAGCCGTTTGCGCTCTGCCTCTTCCAGTTCCGCGCGCTTCCTCTGTTCGGCAGCCGCCCTCGCCAGCGCGACGTTCAGATCGCTTCCAAGAGTCCGGATCCGCACCCGTGCCGCCGCATCGCGCGCCTGCGCATCGTCCAGAAGCGCCTGCAACGACCCCAGCTGCGTACGCAGATTGGCAAGCTGTTCATTCAGCACCGCTATCTTGCGCAGGCTCTCGGCTGACTGCGCTTCTTCGTTGGCCAATTCGGCATTCGCCGCGCGCAACAAGGCGGCACGTTGTTCGACCTCGGTCATCGCCGCTTCGGCCTGCTGTTCGGCCGCAAGCTTGGCGGCAAGCGCCGCGGCAAGCCGGCCGCGCAAGGCCTGCTCGTCGCCAACATTCTCACGCAGAGTTGCCGCTTCGGATTGCGCCGTGACCAGAGCCGCCTCCAGCGCCGTCTGATCGGTCAGGGCGGCGGCCAGACGCTCCGTCAGCCCGCCCTCCGCGGCCCGGGCGGCGGCAAGCAATGTCAGCGTCTCTTCCGCTTCCCGCCGCTTTTCCTCGAGCGCAAGCGTCATCGCCGTCAGTTCGTCCTCGGCGCTCTGCAATTTCACCCGCAGCGCCGCGGCCGCGGCGGCTTCGACCAGACGACCGGCCTCTTCCTCGGACAGCCGGGTTTCCATTTCTTCGACCCTGCCAGCCAGATGGGATGCCTCCGTCTCGCTGGCCTGCAGCCGGTCGAGCACGCCGGACAGCGCCGCGTCCCTTTCGGCGGCTTGCGCCCGCAGATCGGCGATCAGAGCGTCCAGAGCCTCGCGCCGCGCCGCGGCCAGCCGCGCCACCTCGGCCTGCGCATCAACCTCGTCCCGTGCCGAGGCCAGTGCCAGTTGCAGGGCCTCCTGTTCAGATAGCAGGCGTGCATTCTGGGCATCTAGCTCGGCGATATTCTCGGACAGCCGCTGTTCGCCGGCGCGGGCTGCGTCGCGCTCTGCCAGAAGCGTTGCCACCTGGGCCTCGAACGAAGTGATCTGGGCGGATCTTTCCTCCAGTTCCCGGGCCTGCGCATCGGACCGCGCAGTCAGCGTCGCGATCAGCGCCAGTTGCTCCTCCGACCGCGCCTGTTCCTCGCCGAGCGTCGCCTCGAGCGTCGAGACCTGCTCTTCCAGCTGAAACCCGCGCTGCTGTTCCAGACCCAGCGCCTGCGCCAGCGCATTCATCTCGGCGCTGAGCGCATCGAGTTCGTTTTCCTGTCCGGTGATGGTCTCGCGCAGCATGAACTGAACGATCATGAAGATCGTAAGGACGAACATCAGCACCAGAAGCAGCGCCGTCATGGCATCGACGAAACCGGGCCAGATATTGCCGGACATCCGGTTGACTGCGCGGCGGGTCATGGCCATCGGTCAGACCTTTCGCTCCGGCGTAGTCGGATCGCGCGAAACCTGTCGCATCGCGCGGGTCAGGGCGCCCAGATCGGCGCGCAGATCGGCCAGCGTCTCCTGCCGCCCCGCCGACATCTCCTCGAGGATCCGCAGCAGCTGGACGTCAATGGAACGCAGACGCATGCGGCTTTCGGCATCGACATGGGACGTGTCCGCCCGGACGCGATCCTCCAGCACCTCGATCAGCCGCTCCTGCCCTTCAGCCACGCGCAACAAAGCCGCGCCGGATTGGTCGGCACCGCCGAGTTTCGCCACCAGACCTTCAACCCCGTCGACCAGCTTGCCCAGCCTCTCGTCCAGTACCATCCGGCTGATATCGGACTCCCTGTGCAGCTCCTGCAGCGCCTCCATCTGTTCGGCTAGATGTTCCAGCATGACGCCGGCACCACCCTCGCCGACATGACCCTCGCCATCGCCGCTGGAAAAACCCAGCCGGGTGATCGTCGAAAGCCACTCTTCCAATTCGCGGTAGAACCGGTTCTGGCCATGACCTGCAAAAAGTTCGAGCAGTCCGACCACCAGCGACCCGGCAAGCCCCAGCAGCGACGACCCGAAGGCCACGCCCATGCCACCAAGCTGTTTCTCGAGCCCGGTCATCAAACGGGTGAAGATCTCGATACTGCCTTCGCCATCCTGCGGCGCCAGCGACCGGATCGTTTCGACGACGGCGGGAACGGTGATCGCCAGCCCGTAAAACGTGCCCAGAAGTCCGAGAAAGATTAGCAGCGCGGTCAGATAGCGGGTGATGTCACGGGCCTCGTCGATCCTGGTCGCCACGGAGTCTAGGATCGAACGGGCCGAGGATGAGCTCATCTGCATCTTGGCGCCGCGCGTGCGCAACAGGGCCGCCAGCGGGGCCAGCAGGCGCGGCGGTTTCACCATCGCATGTCCGGGACGGTTGAGCGCGTGGCCCTCGATCCAGCTGACCGAGCTAATCAGCTGAAAAACCTGCCAGAAACAGGCCAGAACGCCGACCACGAAAACCAGGAAGATGAAGCCGTTGAGGTACGGGTTGGCCAGAAAAACCGCTGCGACACGCGGATAGGCGACGTAGGCTCCGAACCCGATGAGTGCCAGAACAATCAACATCAGTGTGATCTGGCGGACTGGCTGGCTAAAGAACGACTCGGCCTCGCGACCCGGCTGGTCCATCTGGACGTTTCCTGACGCTATTTTTTGTTGGCCGCAGGATAGGGCCCATTCTTCCGGCTGCCAACAGCCGATTGTCAGGCGCTTTGCGTCAGTTCCTGAACCCGGCGGGTTAGCCATTCCAGATCGGGATCGTGAATCCCCAACTCGGTCAGGTGTGCTGCCGTATTGTAAAGGTATTCCGTGTTCGGGCCCCGCCCGCCCTCGGCGCGGGCGATGATCGCGGCCTGTTCTTCCAGCGGCAGGTCACGGCAATACTGCACATGTTCGGTGTCGACAACGAATGTGACCGCCTCTACCCGCCTTCCGTCGCTCAGGTGAACCTCATGGGTGAGTTCCAGATAGGCCGAGGAAATCAACTCCCGCTCCCGCAGATAGGCCAACGTCTCGGCCTCGCCGCCGGCCTTGACGCGCAGCACCAGGCCTTCGCAACTGGCATGGTCATGGGGATCGAGCGCCAACACAAGGCCCGGGTCCTCGGGCGTGCCGCGATGGTGTATCGAGCGCATGCAGAATGACCGCGCGAAGCCGTCAAGCCTTGCGATCACCCGCTCGTCGAACGCGAAACCGGGATTCCACATCAGCGAGCCATACCCGAATACCCACAAAGGCGTGTCTGCCATCGCTCTGGTCCTTGCGTTGCCCGGCCTATAAACACCAGCACAGGGCCGGGCGAAAGGGGCGTTGATGCGCAGATTGCTGGTTGTTGTGGTGGTCGCCGCTCTCGGCTGGGGGGGCTACTGGTTCGTCGGGGCGCGGGCGGTGGAATCCGGTCTGTCGGGCTGGATCGACCAGCGCCGGGCCGAAGGCTGGGCTGCCGATTATGCCTCGCTGAACACGCGCGGTTTCCCCAATCGCTTCGACACGACGATCAGAGAACTTCATCTGGCCGACCCGCAAACCGGGGTGGCTTGGAGCGCGCCGTTCTTTCAGATCCTCGCCTTGTCCTACAAGCCCAACCACGTGATCGCGGTCTGGCCCCCGGAACAAACCCTCAGTTCGCCATTTCAGAATATCACTGTCACCAATGACAGGATGCGCGGTTCCGTGGTGCTCTACCCTGGGCCATCGCTGGAACTTGACCGGTCGGTCTTCGAGCTTGAAGATTTCCGTATGACCTCCTCGCTCGGCTGGTCCGCCAGCCTCGACAAGGGCAGTCTGGGCACCCGTCCCACGGTGGGCAAACCGGACACGTATGACATCGGGTTTGACGCCACCGGCGTGCGACCGTCACGCGATCTGCTCGAGGCGCTCAACCCCGGCGGCACGCTGCCTGATGTGTTCGAGCGTTTGCACATCGAGACGACCGTTGCGTTCGATGCCCCCTGGGACCGGTTCGCGATCGAGGATCGGCGGCCACAGATCACGCGCCTCGACCTCGATATCCTGCAGGCCAACTGGGGAGAGATGGACCTGCACGCCGCGGGCGGCCTCGAGGTGGATGCAACCGGCATCCCGTCCGGTCGGATCACCGTTCGCGCGAAGAACTGGCGCGAGATGCTGCAACTGGCCGTTGCCAGCGGCGCGATCGCGGAAGGGTTCGCTCCGACGATCGAACGCGCGCTTGAACTGCTTGCCGGAATGTCCGGCAACCCCGAGACGCTTGACGCGCCGCTGTCGTTTCAGAACGGCAAGGTGTCCTTCGGGCCGATCCCGCTCGGCCCGGCCCCGACCCTCGTGATCCGCTGATGGCGATACGTCCGGTCCTGTCCAATTCCGCCGCGCGGCGGATCTTTCTGGAGCGTCACGGCCTTGCCGAACCGCCCAGCGGACCGTCGCGCGGGGCCGATCTGCTGCGCCTCATCCGCCGCCTCGGTTTTGTTCAGGTCGACAGCATCAACACTGTCGAACGGGCGCATCACATGATCCTGCATGCCCGCCGCACCGGCTATCGACCCAACCATCTTCGGCCCCTGCTGGAGCGTGACCGCAGCCTCTTCGAGCACTGGACCCATGATGCCGCCATCATACCGACCGATTTCTACCCGCATTGGCGCCTGCGCTTCGAGCGCGACGCGGAAGAGCTGAGGGCGCGCTGGAAGAACTGGCGCCGCGACGGTTTCGAACAGAGATTTGCCGAGGTGCTCGGCCAGATCGAAGAGCATGGCCCGGCAGGATCCGCCGATGTCGGCGCCGGAGAGGCGCGCGGATCGGGCGGTTGGTGGGACTGGCACCCTTCCAAGACCGCCCTGGAATATCTCTGGCGCAGCGGGCAGCTCTGCGTGACCCGCCGCGAAGCCTTCCGAAAGGTCTATGACCTGACAGAGAACGTCATGCCCGCCAACGTCCTCGCGCACCAGCCAACGCCCGAGGAAACCATCGACTGGGCTTGCGAGGCTGCGCTGGAACGGCTCGGCTTCGCGACGCATGGCGAGATCGCGGCATTCTGGGGCAAGGTTACGACGACCGAGGCGCGGAACTGGTGCGCGGACCGGATTGCGGAAGGGACGCTCATCGAGATCGACGTCGCGGGCGCGGACGGCAAGTTGCGCCGCGCCTATTCACGCCCAGATTTGCCGGAGACCACCGATCTGCCCGAGCCGCCGGGCCTGATCCGCATCCTCAGCCCGTTTGACCCTGCGCTTCGCGACCGCAACCGCGCCGAGCGGCTGTTCGGGTTCTTCTACCGGATCGAGGTCTTCGTTCCGGCGCCGAAGCGGCAATATGGGTACTATGTCTTTCCGGTCCTCGAAGGCGAAAGCCTGATCGGGCGGATCGACATGAAATGCGACCGCGCCGAAGGCACGTTGAACGTCACCGCCTTCTGGACGGAACCGGGTGTCAGGCTTGGCACGACCCGGATGCAGAAGCTGCGCGCAGCACTGGACCGCACAGCCCGGCTTGCCGGGATGGAACGGGTGGAATTTCTGGACGGATGGCGCCGCGATCAGCGGCAATAGCTGCCGCCGCGATAGCGGGCAGTGTCGAAGTGAAAATGGTCCTGGTGATGCTTGTTGGCGGACGGACCCAGCACGGTTCCGAAGAAGGCGCAGGCAGATTTGTGCATGACTTTCAGAACCTTGCCGTGCTGCGGGTCGCGCCAGCCCTTGAGCACGCTGATCGAGGCCCCGTTCTTCAGCCCGATGGCCGAGATGTCGATCGCCCGGCCCCGGCCATGTTCCGAGATCTTCGCGCCCTTCTTGTTGTTCCGGGTCCGGCAGGCATAATGCGCCGCGACCTTCAGCCGGGTCACGCCGCCGCCAAGGCGGCCGACCGATGGCTTTACAGACCCGCTGACCCAGCCATTCAGCGCCTTTGCTGTAGTGCAATCCATGATCGACGGGGTCGAAAGCTGGACGCCGTCGACCGAGGTCACACGCACCGGCTCGGCCAGACCGCAGCCCTTGATCCGCCCGGCAATCGGCGAAAGCTCCACGCCCTTGATGCCATTCATGCCGCAGACCGCGCCCTTGCGGCCATGCGTGATGATGGGGCTCGGCTGGGTCCGCATGCCAGATGCGGCTACCACGTTGCGGCGTTTCAGGTTCTCGGGCCGAACCGCGGGACGGATCGACTGCCCGACCGCCGCTCCGCTCGAAGCCAGAATGATCTTCTCGGGAGAGGGCGGCTTGATGATGCTCTTGCCTGGCCTGACCCGCGGCTGGATGACGTCGCCCCCCATCCGCGCAACCTCGACCTGCGGTTCGGTGGTGGCGGCATCGGGCCGCGCGACGGGTCTTGGCGATCTTTCGGGCGCGCTCGCCCAACCTGCCTGTACCGCTACTCCGGTCACAAATGCTGCGACGATCGCGATGTGACGCATCATGCCTTGGGCCCAGCGCGGCCAAAGTCCGGCGCCGCCGTGTCCTGTCCCGCCTCGATGATGCCCCGCCGAATAGCGCGGGTCCGGGTGAAATAATCGAACAGCTGTTCGCCGTCCCCGGTACGGATCGCGCGCTGCAGGGCAAAAAGCTCCTCGGTGAAACGGCCAAGGATCTCCAGCGTGGCATCCCTGTTGGTCAGGAACACGTCTCGCCACATGATCGGGTCCGACGCTGCAATCCGGGTGAAATCGCGAAAGCCCGCGGCAGAATACTTGATCACCTCGCTGTCGGTCACCCGGCGCAGGTCATCGGCGACCCCGACCATCGTGTAGGCGATCAGGTGCGGCGCGTGGCTGGTTACGGCCAGCACCAAGTCATGATGATCGGCATCCATGACATCGACATGCGCGCCCATCGCCTCCCATAGCCGCGTCAGCCTCGCCTGCGCCTCAGGGTCGGTGCCGTCGGAGGGCACCAGCAGGCACCAGCGGTTCTCGAAAAGCTCGGCAAAGCCAGAGCGCGGACCGGAATGTTCCGTACCTGCGAGCGGATGGGCCGGGATGAACTGAACTGACGCGGGAAGATGCGGCGCCACCGCCTCGATCACCGCGCGCTTGACCGAACCGACATCGGTTACGGTCGCCCCCGGCTTCAAGTGGGGTCCGATTTCTCTGGCGACCTCTTCCATAGCCCCGACAGGGGTTGCGAGAACGATCAGATCGGCACCCTTGACCGCCTCTGCGAGACTGTCGACAACCTCATCGCACAAGCCGATTTCGCGGGCCGTATCGCGGGTTTCGGCAGAGCGGGCATAGCCCACGACATGCATTGCAAGCCCACCGCGCCTGATCGCCCAGTACATCGACGAAGCAATAAGACCCAGACCGATCAGGGCGACGCGGTCGTAGTGAACGCTCATCCCCTGCCCTCTTTGAAGGCGGCGATGGCGTGTGCAACACGGCGGCAACTCGACTCGTCGCCGATCGTGATCCGCAGGCAGTTCGGCAGCTTGTAGCCCGAAACCCGTCGCACGATCAGGCCTTGGGACTTCAGGTAATCGTCGCAGGCCTCGGCCTCGGACTGGTCATGAAAGCGCGCGAGGATGAAGTTCGCGCAGGACGTGTCTGATGGCACACCGATTTCGGCCAGCGCCTCGGCCAGCCAGACCCGCATGCGCGCATTCTCGGTGCGGCATTTCTGGGCATGGACGCGGTCACGAACCGCCGCCTCTGCGGTTTCAAGCTGCGCCACAGACAGGTTGAAGGGCCCCCGGACACGATTGAGCACATCGATGATCGCCTTCGGCCCGTAGCCCCAGCCGATCCGCAGCCCGCCAAGCCCGTAAAGCTTGGAAAAGGTCCGGGTCATCACGACATTGTCGCGCTGGTCGACATGGGCGGCGCCGCCGTCGAACCCCTCCACATAGTCCGCATAGGCCCCGTCGAGCACGAGTATGGCCTGCGCCGGCAATCCGGCAACCAGCCGGGCAACCTCATTGCCACCGATCATCGTGCCGGTCGGATTGGCCGGGTTGGCGATGAAGACAAGCCGGGTCCTGTCATTGCAGGCGGCAAGGATCGCATCGACGTCGACGACCCGCTCGCGCTCCGGCACCTCGACCGGGGTTGCGCCCGCAGCCAGCGTAGAGATCCGGTACATCGAAAAGCCATGCTCGGTGTGGATCACCTCGTCACCCGGACCAGCATAGGCCTGACAAAGGAAGGTGATGACCTCATCCGATCCCGCGCCGCAGATGATCCTCTCTGCATCCAGACCGTGTACCTCGGCAATGGCGCGGCGCAGGGACGCATGGTCGCTGTTCGGGTAGCGGTGCAGTCTGTGAACCGCCTTGGCATAGGCTTCGCGCGCCTTCTCGCCGGGGCCGAATGGGTTCTCGTTCGAGGACAGCTTGACGACCTCGGCCACACCTTTCACATGCGCCTCACCGCCCTGATAGAGCGTGATTTCCATGATGCCCGGCTGCGGGGTAATGATCTGGTTCATGTGTGCTGCCCTGCTGTTCCGGAGCCTTCTAGCGGCAGCCAAACGGCAAGGCCAGATATTTCACCGCTCGAGCACGTTCCGGAACTGCCAGGGATCGCTTTCGTCGACATCGTCGGGGAATTGCGTCTGGCGGTCGGTCAGGGGCGTCCAGTTGGTGTAATGGGCCTCGACCGGACCGAGATAAGGACGCTGCACCTCGAGACACCTTGCATGGTCCATCTCGTCGGTCTCGACGATACCGGTATTCGGGTTGTCCAGCGCCCAGACCATCCCGGCCAGCACCGCCGAACTGACCTGCAGCCCGGTCGCGTTCTGATCGGGTGCCAGCTGCCGCGCCTCGTCATTCGACAGGCGCGAACCGTACCAGAGCGCGTTCTTCTCATGCCCATAGAGCAGCACGCCCAGCTCGTCGATACCCTCGACAATCTCCTCGGGTTCGAGAATGTGATGCACGTCCTGGATCTGGTTCGAGCCGAACATCTCGTGAAGGCTCAGCACCGCGTCATCGCAGGGATGGTAGGCATAGTGGCAGGTCGGGCGGAATTCCGGATTGGCCGGATCGCCGACTGTGTAATAATCCGAAATCGAGATCGCCTCGTTATGGGTGACAAGAAAGCCGAATTGCGGCCCCGGTGTCGGGCACCATGTACGGACCTTGGTATTGGCGCCGGGCTGCGACAGCCAGATCCCGGCACGGCATCCCTTGGTGTAGCCGCTGGCATTCTCGGGCATCCATCTTTCATGCGTGCCCCAGCCCAGCTCGGCAGGCTGATGGCCTTCGGCGATGAACCCCTCGACCGACCAGGTATTGACGAAATGACCCGGTGTGCGCGGCTCCAGCCGCACCTGCGTATCGCGTTCGGCGATATGCACGCCCTTGACGCCCAGCTGTTGCATCAGCTTCGCCCATTCCGCGCGGGACGATGGTTCCGCCGAGTCCTCGCCGAGATCGCGGGCGAGCGTCAGCAGCGCCTCCTTCACGAACCAGCTCACCATGCCCGGATTCGCGCCGCAGCAGGACACTGCCGTCGTCCCGCCCGGATTCGCGGCCGCCTCGTCGCGTACCGACTGGCGCAGGGCATAATTCGTGCGCTCGGAATTGTCCTCGGTCTCGAAATAAAACCCCGCCCAGGGCTCGACCACCGTGTCGATATAGGGCACGCCGATCTCGCGGCAGAACCTCATCAGGTCGAGCGAGGACGTATCGACCGACAGGTTTACACAGAACCCCTTTCCCGGTTCCAGCAGGCCGCCCAGCACCTCTCCGTAATTCGCCTTGGTGATCGCAATCTGCAAATGCCGCGCGCCGCGCGCCGCCAGATCATCCGCGACCGCCTCGTTCGGCTCGATCACCACCAACTTGGAGCGGTCGAAATCGAAATGCCGCTCGATCAGCGGCAAGGTCCCGCGTCCGATCGAACCAAAGCCGATCAGCACGATCGTGCCATCGATGCCGTGATAGACGGGATGTGTGGCGGCCATGCTGCGGGTCCTCTTCGGCTCGGGCGATCCTCCGCCCCTGAAACGAAAAAGGCCGCGCCGGTTCGGCGCGGCCCCGTAAGATGGTCGGTGAGACCTTAGTTCTTGGCGTAATATTCGACCACGAGGTTCGGTTCCATCATCACCGGATAGGGCACGTCGCCCAGACCGGGGGTCCGCACGAAAGTGGCGGTCATCTTCGAGTGATCGACATCGAGATAGTCGGGCACGTCCCGCTCGGCCATGCCGGCGGATTCCAGAACCATCGCCATCTGCTTGGATTTGTCGCGCACCTCGATCACGTCGCCTTCCTTGACGCGGTAGGACGCGATGTTGACGCGGGTGCCGTTCACCTTGACGTGGCCATGGTTCACGAACTGGCGGGCGGCAAAGACGGTCGGCACGAACTTGGCGCGGTAGACCACGGCGTCCAGACGGCGCTCCAAGAGACCAATCAGGTTCTCGCCGGTATCGCCCTTCACGCGCTCGGCCTCGGCATAGATCTTGCGGAACTGCTTTTCGGTGACATCGCCGTAATAGCCCTTCAGCTTCTGCTTGGCACGCAGCTGCAGACCGAAGTCGGACAGCTTGCCCTTGCGGCGCTGGCCGTGCTGGCCGGGGCCGTATTCGCGGCGGTTGACCGGGGATTTCGGACGACCCCAGATGTTTTCGCCCATCCGGCGGTCGATCTTGTACTTGGCAGACGTGCGTTTGGTCACGGCTGATCTCCTTCTGTTGCCCGAAACGGGCGGATGTGAAGGGCGTTGTCCTCTGGCCTTTCGGCCCGACAGGCATCCCCTTGCGGGGGCCACCAACACCAATATGAATGATCCGGCCGCGTTGCCGGGCCGGAACAGGGGGCGCTTATACCCCGGGCAAGCGCAGAGTCAACAGGCTGTCACGCCATTTCGTGGCGCATCAGGGCGGCTTCGGACCGGTTTAGCGCACGCCGCGCAGCCCCGCCGTAAGCGGACGGATCCCGCTCCAGTTCCTGCATGCAGTCATAGAGGCGCTGGCGCTGCTCGGGATCAACCTCCTGCAACGCCGCCGAGGCGGGGTTGAAGCTTTCGGTCTCGGTCCCGTTGGCCCAGACGATCTCGTGCGCGGGCAGCATCAGATGGATGTAAGTGAGGCTGCGCCACGAATGATCCACGGTGATCGAGGCGTCATTGACCAGGTCCTTGGCCGCAACCAGCACCTCGTCGGTGCCGAACATCACCTTGGCCAGGCCGCCCTTCAACAAAATGCGGTGGTCGGGAGAGACGATCAGATCGGCGTCGGGCCGGCCCTGTCCCAGCAGCTCGGCGCGCAGCCGGATCGGCCTGAAATGCGGCATCGCATGCATCCGCGCGCCGGTGATCCGCCTGCTGCCGACCCAGAGTACCGGCTGCTCGCCGTTGTCCTTGGTGGAAATCCGATCGCCTTCCTTCGGGTCCTCGACAAGACGCGCACCTTCAGCCGTCCTGATCCGCGTGCCGGGCGTGAAACAGATCGTGCCCGCTGGCGGCTCTGCCCCGATCGCGGCAATGTCGGGCGCAAACAGAGTGTCGATCACCACAAGATCGGTATCGGCTGGCGGCACATCGCCGTGAAACACCACGAAGGGCTGGGTAAGGCTTTCGGCCTTCAGCAGCGTGGCCCGGTAGCGTCTCGTCCCGTCGGAGAGGTCGAAGCGGGCGTCAAAGTCCGGCTGTTCCGCCTTTGTTGCAACCACTGCGCGGCCGCCTGCGACCGGATTTCGCAGCACCAGAACATCGTCAGGCGCATCGGCCCGTGCGGCGTCCGCTCCAGCGCCAGATCGCTCCGATCCTGATCGCGTCAACCGGCGCCCCGACCCGGCCATCACATTCCGTCTGCGCCCATGAAACCATGAACGCGCCTGCATTTCCCGAATTCATTCCCGTTACCCTGCCGTCGTTTTTCATTGGTTAACGAAAAGTTAACAGGAACGATCCGGAGAGGGAATCCTGGTAGGCGACGCTTAAGCCGGTCTGTGGCCGGCGGGACTCACCCGCATTTGGAATAGCCGCAATTGGCGCAGGTCATGCAGCCCTCGACCATCCGCATCTCGTAACTGCCGCAGGAGGAACAGGCCTTGCCCCGCGGCGCGGCGAGACCGCCTACCTCGGAGCGGGGATCGGTCTTCAGACCCAGCCCCTCGCCCTCGATGAAACCGATGGTGATTAAATGCCGCTCGATCACCCCGCCGATGGCGGCGAGGATCGAGGGCACATACTTGCCCTGCATCCACGCCCCGCCGCGCGGATCGAAGACGGCCTTCAACTCCTCGACCACGAAGGACACATCGCCGCCGCGCCGGAACACCGCCGAGATCATCCGCGTCAGCGCCACTGTCCAGGCGAAATGCTCCATGTTCTTGGAGTTGATGAAGACCTCGAAGGGCCGCCTGTGACCGCCGATGATGATATCATTAACGGTGATGTAGATCGCATGCTCGCTGTCGGGCCATTTCAGCTTGTAAGTATTGCCCTCAAGCTCCTGCGGCCGGTCGAGCGGCTCGGAAATGTAGATAACGTCGCCGTGGGGGTGCTGGGGTTCGGAGGCCGACTTGGCGACAATTTCGGCAGCAGCCTTGTTCCCAAAAAGGAGCCACCCGGGCTCAATACCAAACTTCTCGGCTACAGTTGCAGCTTGCTCAGCGGGCAAGTTGCGCTCGCCAGTCAGCCAGTTTGAATAACGAGTTTGCTGAATGCCGATTGCTTCTGCAGCCTCTTTCTGAGTCTTGTAACCTGCTCTCTCCTGAGCCCATCTCAACCGCTCCGCAACCGTTTCGAGGGTAGGCAACGATTGCTCATCCGCTGCCACGCTCAACACCGACCCCGTCACGTCATTCGGCCGGTAGGTCGTGCAGCCCTTGCAGCCCGTGTCCCAGGCCTCCATGTAGACGTTCTTGAACGCCTCGAAGCTGATATCCTCGGGGCAGTTGATGGTCTTGGAGATCGAGCTGTCCACCCATTTCTGCGCCGCCGCCTGCATCCGCACATGGTCAAAGGGCGGCAGGGTCTGGGCGTTCACGAAGTAATCCGGCAAGGCTGTATCGCCGAACTTGTCGCGCCACATCTGTACGGCGTAGTCGACGACCTCCTCCTCGGTCCGGCTGCCATCCTTCTGCAGCACTTTCCGGGTATAGGCATAGGCAAAGACCGGCTCGATGCCCGACGACACGTTGCCTGCGTAAAGACTGATCGTGCCCGTCGGCGCGATCGAGGTCAGCAGCGCGTTGCGGATGCCGTGCTTTTCCACCGCCGCGCGCACATCCTCGTCCATCTGCCGCATGTTGCCCGAAGCCAGATACCCCTTGGCATCGAAAAGCGGGAAGGCGCCCTTTTCCTTCGCCAGATCGACGCTCGCCAGATAGGACGACCGCGCGATCGCCTTCATCCATTCCTCGGTCTGCGCCGCCGCTTCCGCAGAGCCGTAGCGCAGGCCCAGCATCAGCAGCGCATCAGCCAACCCCGTGACCCCCAGCCCGATGCGGCGCTTGTTCTTCGCCTCTTCGGCCTGCTGCGGCAGCGGGAAGCGCGACGCATCGACGACGTTGTCCATCATCCGGATCGCCAGTCGCACCAACTCATCCAGCGCCTTGGCGTCGAGATGCGCGCCCGGCTCGAACGGCTCCGAAACCAGCCGCGCGAGGTTGACCGAGCCCAGCAGGCAGGCCCCATAGGGCGGCAGTGGTTGCTCGCCGCAGGGATTGGTCGCGGCGATGGTTTCGGCATAGGCGAGGTTGTTCATCTGGTTGATGCGGTCGATGAAGATCACGCCGGGCTCGGCATAGTCGTAGGTCGAGCGCATGATCCGGTTCCACAGATCCCGCGCCTCGACCGTGTGATAGACCTTGCCGTCAAAGACCAGATCCCAGGACTTGCCGGCCTTCACCGCCTCCATGAAGGCATCGGTGACCAAAACCGAGACATTGAAGTTCCTCAGGCGGGCCGCGTCGGACTTGGCGGTGATGAAATCCTGGATGTCGGGATGATCGCAGCGCATCGTCGCCATCATCGCCCCCCGCCGCGAGCCCGCCGACATGATCGTGCGGCACATCGCGTCCCAGACATCCATGAAGGAAAGCGGCCCCGAAGCATCCGCCGCCACGCCCTTCACATCCGCACCCTTGGGCCGGATGGTCGAGAAATCGTAACCGATGCCGCCGCCCTGCTGCATGGTCAGCGCCGCCTCTTTCAGCGCGTCGAAAATCCCGGCGAGGCTGTCGGGGATCGTGCCCATGACGAAGCAGTTGAACAGGGTCACCGACCGGTTGGTGCCCGCGCCCGCGGTGATCCGGCCCGCCGGGAGATATTTGAAATCCTCAAGCGCGCCGTAGAACCTGTCCTCCCAGGCCGCAGGATCCTTTTCGACCGTCGCCAGCGACCGCGCGATCCGCCGCCAGCTGTCCTCGACAGTCCGGTCCACAGCCGTGCCATCCGCTTCCTTCAGGCGATACTTCATGTCCCAGATCTGTTCGGCGATGGGGGCGGAGAATCGGCTCATGCAGGTCTATCCAGTTCGAGTGTTGGCATTGTTGGAACGCCCGACGATAGGTGGGCTTTGTGCCCCGGTCAACTTGCGACTCACGTCAAACGGGCTATTCTTAGGGCGGTGGTGTATTCTACATCTTGTGGGTGCATCTGTAAATGCAGCGAGGTCTGGTAAGGATCATCCGATGGACCATGTGAACCTATTGAAGCTCTGCGTCGGCATCGACAGCGTCGAGGAACTGGTGCAATGGCGGCGGACGCATCCCTCGCCGCTGCCGGGTGGCGCGCATCGCCATGTCACCCGGATGTGGCCGCGACGGGAAGAGGAACTGCTGATGGGCGGTTCGCTCTACTGGGTGATCAAGGGCGCGATCCTCTGCCGCCAGCGCATTTTCCGGCTCGACAAGGTCGAGGGCAAGGACGGCATCCTGCGCTGCGGCATCGTCATGGACCCCGAGATCATCCGCACCGAAGCCGCACCCCGCCGCCCGTTCCAGGGCTGGCGCTATCTGACCCCCGATGATGCCCCGCGCGACTTGCGCCAGTCCCGCGAAAGCGAATCGACGCTGCCGACCGAACTCAGCCAGGCGCTCGCGGATATCGGCGTGCGCTGACAGCTAGAGGATTGGCGCCAGCCGGTCGGCAAGTGCCGCATGGCCGTTCTCGAGGAAGTGATGCACGTGCCAGCCGCAGGCCTCGGCGGCCGCGACATTTTCGGGATAATCATCGACCAGCATGATCTCGTGCGGCTCCAGCCCGAGCGCCGCCTCGATATGCCGGAAATAGCCCGGATCGGGCTTTGCCACCCGCATCCGGCCCGAAGAGAAGATCGCATCGACGTGCCGGGAAAACCCCATCTCGGTCTCGATGAAGGTGGTGCGGCGATGTTCGTTGTTGGTAGCAATGACCTGGACCAGCCCGGCACGCCGAACCTTGCCGAGCAGCCCCAGCATGTCGACGCAGGGCTTGGCATCGGCTTGAAACCAGAATCGCAGGATCTCCTCGACATCGCCGTCATAGCCGACATGCGCCTGCCAGTCGCGCAGATGGTCGAGCACGTCCTTCTCGCCGCGCATCACCGCCCAGAAATCTCCGAAAACCTTCTGCGCAAAAAGGGCCGCGTCGATGCCGAAAGCCTCGCCCAGCCGGTCCTGCCAGACGAACCGGCCATTCTCGATCCCGCGGTTCAGGACGCCGTCGAAATCCCAGGCGATGCAGCGGATACGGTGCATGGCGTGGCCCCTTTCCTCAAGCCAGTTGCAGCTTTTCCCTCAAGGCCTGACATATCGCGCGATCCGCGTCCGACCAGTCGGCATTGCGCGACCGGTAGAGAACTGCCTGCGATTTCAGGATCAGCCCGTCGCTCAGCAGCTTCAGGTGATTGGCCCGCAGGGTTTCGCCGGTCGAGGTGATGTCGGCGATCGCTTCGGCGGCCTCGTTCTTGACCGTGCCTTCCGTCGCGCCCTGGCTGTCGACCAGCTGGTAATCGGCAACCCCATTGTCGCGCAGAAAGTCGCGGACCAGCCGGTGGTACTTTGTCGCGATGCGCAGCCGGAAGCCGTGCCGCGCGCGGAACTGCGCCGCCGCGGCATCGAGGTCATCGAGCGTATCGACATCGACCCAGGCGACCGGCACCGCCAGCACCAGGTCGGCCGCTCCGAAACCGAGCTCGGCCAGCGGTTCGACCTGCTGATCCCAGACCGCGATCTTGTCCTGCACCACATCCGCGCCGGTCACGCCCAGATGGATGCGGCCCGCCGCCAGTTCCTTGGGGATCTCGCCCGCCGCCATCAGCACCAGTTCGACACCCTCGACGCCCTCGACCGCGGCGGCATATTCCCGGTTCGATCCGGTCAGGCGCAAGCCAACGCCGCGCGCGCCGAACCAGTCAAAACACTTCTCCATCAGCCGGCCCTTCGAGGGCACCGCGAGCCTGACGCTCATTGCCACGCCCCCTGCAATTGCAGCGTCAGGCCGGGCCGGATCACCCCGCCGACAGCAGGGATCGAGCGGCCCTGCCCCAGCACCCGGGTCAGCGCGTCATAGCGCCCGCCGGTGGCGACGGGCGGCAGATCGGGGCGGCTGTCCGAGGAGAAACCGAACACGAAGCCATCGTAATATTCCATCGAGGTCCGGCCGTGGCTGGCCTCGAAATCCAGCTCGCCCACATCCATCCCAAGCCGGTCGAGCGCCTCCAAACGCCGCGCCATGCGGGCGACCGCATGGCCGATCGCGGGCAGGTCGACCGAAAGGTCACGCAGATGCTCCAGCGCGTCGGGCGATCTGGCGCGCAGCTTCAAGATGTCGTCGAGCAAATCGGCCTCGGTGCTACTGATCGGCGGTTCCGCCGCATCCTCGCGCAGGGCCAAAATCCGGTCTTCGATTTCGTCAAGGCTGCGCAGCCCGATCAACGGCGCGGCTCGGGCCAGCGGATCGGCGTCGGCCAAAAGGGCTGTCCGGGTTTCGGGAACGGCGCTGCGGCTGCCGAACCGGTCCAAAAGCGCGCGAAACCGCCGCGGCCGCCAGATGTGGCGCGACAGCGCCGCCTTGCGCCGGTCGGTCGTCGAAAGACCCTCGACCGCGGCCATCAGGATGCCGATATCGCCGGTGGTGGCGCGCAGGCCAAGCGGCGCGAGGATCCCTGCGAATAGCGCGAAGACCTCGGCATCGGCGGCTTCGGGATCGGCCCGGTCGAAGACCTCGTAGCCGACCTGCAGGTATTCGCTGGTGCTCCGCTCGGGCGTTTCCTGGCGGCGAAAGACCTCGCCGAGATAAGTATAGCGCGCCGGTTCCGCGCCGCTTTCCATATGCATCTGCACCACCGGCACGGTGAAGTCGGGGCGCAGCATCTGCTCGCCGCTCAAGGGGTCATGCGTGACGAAGGCGCGGGCGCGGATATCCTCGCCGTAAAGGTCCAGAAGCGTATCGGCAGGCTGCAGAATGTCGGTCTCGACCGCGACCGCCCCGGCAGCCAGAAACGCCGCCTGCAGCCGTTCGGCCTCGGCCCGCACCGCCGCCTTGGTTGTCATTCGTTCCGGCCCGCCAGGATACGGCGCACTTCCGCGACCAGATCGGCTCGGTTGACCTCGAACTGCGCGGGCTGCGATTTCCATTCCTCGTGCGTGGCATTGGCGGCAATCTTCGCACCCAGCACCAGATCCTTAATCTGCACGACGCCACGCGCCTTCTCGTCGCCGCCCTCGATCACCGCGACGGGCGCGTTGCGCTTGTCGGCGTATTTCAACTGGTTGCCGAAATTCTTCGGATTGCCCAGATACACCTCGGCCCGGATGCCCGCGTTGCGCAACTCCGCCGCCGTCGCCAGGTAATCCGCCATCCGGTCGCGGTCCATGACGGTGACGACCACCGGCCCGGCCGACGTGCCCTCGAGCCGCCCCTTGGCCTGCAGAGCCGCCAGCAGCCGGTCGACACCGATCGAGATGCCTGTCGCCGGCACTTCCTGCCCGGTGAAGCGCTTGACGAGATCGTCATACCGCCCGCCCCCCGCGACGCTGCCGAACTGCCGGGGCCGCCCCTTCTCGTCGGTGATCTCGAAGGTCAGCTCGGCCTCGAAAACCGGCCCGGTATAATAGCCGAGACCGCGCACGACCGAGGGATCGATGACGATGCGGTCTTGGCCGTAGCCTTGAACGTCGAGAAATTGGGAGATCTGGCGTAGTTCCCCAATACCTTGGAAACCAATCTCAGAAGACCCAATAGCTTGATCCAGTTTCGCTAAAGTCTCGTCGGAAGTCGAGGATTGTGACGTCAAGAACGCAATCACCGGCTCGATTTGATATTCTTCCAATCCAACACCTTCAATAAAGGCACCGGAGGCATCAAGAAGTCCCTTGCCAAGCAGTTTCCGAACGCCGGCTTCGCCAACTTTGTCAAATTTATCAATGGTTCGAAGGATGTTGGCTTCGTTCTCACTTACGTGATCCCAATACTCCGGCGGTCCATCTTCAGAACTGGTTGCCAAGCGCATGACATTATCTAGCACGCCGTTCAACACCTTCCGGTTATTCACCCGGACGATGTAATCGCCGCGCGGAATTCCCACTGCCTCCAGCGTGTCGCAAAGCATCGCGCAGATCTCGGCATCGGCGGCCACGCTCGCCGCGCCGACGGTATCCGCGTCGCACTGGTAGAACTGCCGGAACCGCCCCGGTCCCGGTTTCTCGTTGCGCCAGACCGGGCCCATCGCGTAGCGGCGATAGGGGGTCGGCAGGTCGTTGCGGTGCTGGGCATAGACCCGCGCGAGCGGCGCCGTCAAGTCATAGCGCAAGGCCAGCCAGTCGCCGGGCTTTTCCCCCTCGGCATCCTCCTGCCAGGCGAAGACACCCGCGTTCGGGCGGTCGACGTCCGGAAGGAACTTGCCCAAAGCCTCGACCGTCTCGACGGCAGAGCTTTCCAGCGTGTCAAAGCCGTAGCGATGGTACACCTCGGCAATCTGGTCCAGCATGACCTTGCGCTCGGCCACTTCCGCGCCGAAATAGTCGCGGAAGCCCTTGGGCGTCTCGGCCTTGGGCCGCGGCTGCTTCTTGTCCTTCGCCATCGGTCTTTCCATGAGGGGTCGGTTCGCGGGGCGGTCTAGCCGAAGGGCGTGAGGGGAGCAAGCCGACAGGCAGGGATCGGAGGACGGCGATGGAAGACCGGATCACGCGGCTGGAAGAACAGGTGGCGCATCTGACGCGGGTGGCCGAGGATCTGTCGGACGTCATCGCCCGCCAGGAGGCCGATATCGCCCGGCTGACCCGGCGCCAGTCGATGCTGCTGCAGCGCGAGGCGGAACGCGAATTGCAGGAGGGCGGCTCCGTGCCGCTCGCCGACCAGCGCCCGCCGCACTGGTAACGAGCAGCGCAGTGCTGACGCGCGCGGTGCCGACCCGACGGAAGGGCAGCCGCGGTTAATGGTGCCAAATCCGAAGAAGTTCTGAACTTAGCGCCGGCACTGACGAAATCTCCGCCGCGTCCGGGCCTCACATATCTTCGACCGCGACCACGCCGCCCAGCGACTTGATCGCCCCCTTGATTTGCGGATTGAGGGCGAATTCCGTCCCCGGCGTGATGTCATATTCAGCGCCGCTCGCCCGGTCGAAGACGCAGAAGGTGAGCGGCCCGCGGCTCCGCACCGTCTTGCCATCGGCTATCCGGTCGAGCAGCGACTTGACGCTGAAAATGGCCGCTTCCTCATCGACGAAAACCTTCAGCCCCATCCCCGCGCCGCCCGCCGCGACGGCGTCGATCGGGGTGATGCCCCGGGCCAGCAGTTTCAGTTGTTCCGATTCCATCGTCGCCTCGACCGTCAGCACGACATTGGCACCGGTCTCCAGATGGTCGCGCGCCGCCTCCAGCGTGTCCGAGAAGACGGTGACCTCGTAAAGCCCGGTCGGGTCCGACAGCTGCACGAAGGCAAAGCGGTTGCCGCGCGCCGACTTGCGCTCCTGCCGGCCGCTGATCGCCCCGGCCATCTTGGCGACATGCGGGGCACGTTCCGCGGCCTCGGCCACCTCGGCCAGCGTCATTACGCCCTGCCGCTTCAGGGGGGCCATGTAGTCATCCAACGGATGGCCCGAAAGGTAGAAACCGACCGCTTTGTGCTCCTCGGCCAGGCGCTCGTTCGGCAGCCAGTCCTCAACCGGCGACAGCCGCGGCTCGGGCAGGTCGTCGCCGGCCTCGCCGAACAGCGACACCTGGCTGGAATTGCGCTGGTCATGGATCGCGGCCGAGTAATTCACCAAGGCATCGAGGCTGTCGAAGACCCGCCGCCGGTTCGGATCGAGCTGATCGAAGGCGCCGGACCGGGCCAACATCTCCATCGGCCGCTTGCCGACCCGCTTCAGATCCACCCGCCGGGCGAAGTCGAAGAGCGTGACGAAGGGCTTATCGCCCCGCGCCTCGGTGATCAGCTTCATCGCCTCGCCGCCGACATTCTTCAGCGCCCCGAGCGCATAGACCACGCGGCCTTCGGAGACGCTGAACATCGCTTCCGAACGGTTCACGCAAGGCGGCACGATCTCGATCTCCAGCCCGCGCCGGACCTCCTCGGCATAGGTCGCCAGCTTGTCGGTCAGGTGGATATCGCAGTTCATCACCCCGGCCATGAACTCGACCGGATGGTTCGCCTTCAGCCAGCCGGTCTGGTAGCTGACCACAGCGTAAGCGGCGGCATGCGACTTGTTGAAGCCGTAATTGGCGAATTTCTCCAGAAGGTCGAAGACCTCGCTGGCCTTCTTCGCCTCGACGCCGTTGGCCTTGGCGCCCTCGACGAATTTCGGCCGCTCCTTGGCCATTTCCTCGGCGATCTTCTTGCCCATCGCCCGGCGCAACAGGTCCGCACCACCCAGCGTGTAGCCCGCCATCACCTGGGCGATCTCCATCACCTGTTCCTGGTAGACGATGATGCCTTGGGTCTCCTCGAGGATATGGTCGATCAGCGGGTGAATGGACTCCAGCACGCGCAGCCCGTTCTTGACCTCGCAATAGGTCGGGATGTTCTCCATCGGGCCGGGCCGGTAGAGCGCCACCAAGGCCACGATATCCTCGATGCATGTCGGCTTCATGCGCCTCAGCGCATCCATCATGCCCGAACTTTCCACCTGGAACACCGCGACCGTGCGCGCCGAGGCATAAAGCTCGTAGGTCTTCGCGTCATCGAGCGGGATCAGGTTGATGTCGATCTCGACGCCGCGCTGCTTCAAGAGGTCGATCGCGTTCTGGATCACCGTCAGCGTCTTGAGCCCCAGAAAGTCGAACTTCACCAGACCGGCAGCTTCCACCCATTTCATGTTGAACTGGGTCGCGGGCATGTCCGAGCGCGGATCCTGGTAAAGCGGCACCAGCTCGTCGAGCGGCCGGTCGCCGATCACCACGCCGGCAGCATGGGTCGAGGCGTTCCGCAAGAGCCCTTCCAACTGCATGCCGTATTTCAGCAGCCGGTCGACGACCTCTTCGTTCTTTGCCTCTTCGCGCAGGCGCGGCTCATCGGCCAGCGCCTTATCGATCGAAACCGGCTTGACGCCCTCGACCGGGATCATCTTCGACAGCCGGTCGACCTGGCCGTAGGGCATCTGCAAAACCCGGCCCACATCGCGCACCGCCGCCTTCGACAGAAGCGCACCGAAGGTGATGATCTGGGCCACCCGGTCGCGGCCGTATTTCTCCTGCACGTACTGGATCACCTCCTCGCGGCGATCCATGCAGAAGTCGATGTCGAAATCCGGCATCGAGACCCGCTCGGGGTTCAGGAACCGTTCGAAAAGCAAGGAGTAGCGCAAGGGATCGAGATCGGTGATGGTCAGCGCATAGGCGACCAGCGAACCCGCGCCCGACCCGCGCCCCGGCCCGACCGGAATGTCGTGATCCTTGGCCCATTTGATGAAATCGGCGACGATCAGGAAATATCCCGGAAACCCCATCCCCTCGATGATCCCGAGCTCGAATTCCAGCCGCTTCTCGTAATCCTCGACGGGTGCCGCGGGTTCGATGATCGCCAGCCGATCCCTCAGCCCCTCGACCGCCTGACGGCGCAGTTCCTGCACCTCGTCATCGGCGAATTTCGGCAGGATCGGTTCGCGCTTCCCGGCAGCAAAGGCGCAGCGGCGCGCGATCTCAACGGTGTTCTCGATGGCTTCCGGAAGATCGGCAAACAGCGTCACCATCTCCTCGGGCGACTTGAAATAGTGCTGCGCGGTCAGCCGCCGCCGGGGTTCCTGCTGGTCGACATAGGCGCCTTGCGCGATGCAGAGAAGCGCGTCATGCGCCTCGTAAATTTCGGGCTTCGGGAAATAGACATCGTTGGTCGCGACCAGCGGCAGGTCCATCGCATAGGCCATTTCGACGAAACCGCGTTCGGTCAGCCGCTCGGCCTCGGGCTGGCCGGCCTCGCCGGGATGGCGCTGCAGCTCGACATAGAGCCTGCCGGGACAGATCCCCGCCAGCCGGCTCATCAGCGCATGCGCCCGCGCAAGCTGCCCCTGCTGCAAGAGCCGCCCGACCGGGCCATCGGGACCGCCGGTCAGGCAGATCAGACCCTCGGCATGATCGGCCAGTTCCTCGATCCGGACCGTCGGAAGCGCACCGCCCTTGTCGAGATAAAGGCGGGAATTCAGCTTCATCAGGTTGCCATATCCGGCCCCGTTCTGTGCCAGCAGCACCACCGGTGCGGGCGGGCGGGCGCGTTCGCCCGCCGGGGCCGGGTCATAGTCCAGATCGACCTGGCAGCCGATGATCGGCTGAATGCCTGCCCCTTTCGCCGCCACGGAAAATTCCAGCGCCGCAAACATGTTGTTGCTGTCTGTGACCGCCACGGCGGGCATCGCGTTCTTGGCGCAGATCCCGGCCAGCGACTTGACTGGCACAGCGCCTTCCAGAAGCGAATATTCGGTATGCAGGCGAAGGTGGATGAATCGGGGCTGACTGCTCATGGCGCCACGTTATGTCAAGTACATAAAATGCGAAAGCCCGCAGCTATCATTCGGCATTGCCTGAAAGTCCTTCAGCCCCCTGGCACGAATCCTTTGCTTGCCAGAACGGTTTTTTCAGGCTTTGCTACCTGTCAGTCAACGGGCCGCGCGTCTGCTTTACGCCGCATCGGGTAGTCGCGCCGCAGGTCTGATTGAAAAAGAAAGCGGCGGATAAACGACATGGGAGTGGAGTTTCTTCTGAACGGAGAGACGGTTCGCGTCGAGGGGGAGGCCCCGACCCGGACATTGCTGGACTGGCTGCGCGACATGCGCGGGTTGAAAGGCACGAAAGAGGGATGCAACGAAGGCGATTGCGGGGCCTGCACGGTCATGGTCACCGACGCCCGGGGCAGCCGCGCGGTGAATGCCTGCATCCTGTTCCTGCCGCAGTTACACGGCAAGGCGGTGCGCACGGTCGAGGGCATTTCCGGCCCCGGCGGCCAGATGCACCCGGTGCAAACGGCGATGGTCGAACATCACGGCTCGCAATGTGGCTTCTGCACGCCGGGCTTCGTCGTGTCGATGGCTGTGGCGCACAAGAATGGCCGCACAGATTTCGATGACCAACTGGCCGGCAATCTCTGCCGCTGCACCGGCTACGCCCCGATCATCCGTGCAGCTGAAGCTGTTGTCGACGCTCCCGTTCCCGACTGGATGGCCGAAGATCTCGCCGCTCTGAAGGCCGCCGAGAGCGACGTCGCGATCCCGCGCAACTCCGACGCGCTA
Source organism: Paracoccaceae bacterium (assembly GCA_041633555.1). Taxonomy (GTDB): domain Bacteria; phylum Pseudomonadota; class Alphaproteobacteria; order Rhodobacterales; family Rhodobacteraceae; genus JAHEAO01. Next base: position 39,252 of record JBFKFZ010000012.1, read on the forward strand.
GCCACATGGTACGCCGCGCATCCCGACGCCGTCCTTGTCGGCGGGGCCACGGATGTCGGCCTCTGGGTCACCAAGCGGCTCGACGATCTTAAAGAGGTCGCGTTTCTGAGCGGTGTCGAGGACCTCAAGGACATCGAGATCACCGGCGACAGCATCCGCATCGGTGCCTGCGCTAGCGTCACCGACGCGATGCAGGCCCTCGCCCCGCTGCATCCCGATTTCGCCGAGATGCTGCGCCGCTACGGCTCGGTGCAGGTTCGCAACGCCGCCACCATCGGCGGCAACATCGCCAACGGCTCGCCAATCGGCGACAGCCCGCCCGCCCTCATCGCACTCGGCGCGACCCTGCATCTGCGCAAGGGCGACACCCGCCGCGAGCTGCCGATCGAGGATTTCTTTATCGATTACGGCAAGCAGGACCGCGCCAAGGGCGAGTTCGTCGAGGCCGTCACCATCCCGCGGCAGCCCGACCGGCTGAAATGCTACAAGATTTCCAAGCGCTTCGATCAGGACATTTCCGCCCTCTGCGGCTGCTTCAGTATCCGCATAGACGCCGGCAAGGTCGCCGAGGCCCGCATCGCCTTTGGCGGCATGGCGGGCATTCCGAAACGCGCCGCTGCCGCCGAAGCGGCCCTGACAGGCCAGCCCTGGACGCGCGAAACCGTCGAGGCGGCCATGACCTCAATGAACCGGGATTTCACCCCGATGACCGACATGCGCGCCTCCGCCGATTACCGGATGGCCTCGGCGCGCAACCTGCTCCTGCGCTATTTCCTCGAAAATCAGGGCGAAAGCACGCGCGTGCTGGAGGTGACGTCATGACTGTCGCAAAGCCGCTTCCGCATGATGCAGCACCGCTGCATGTCACCGGCCAGGCCCGCTATGTCGACGACATCCCGGTGCCCGCCAACTGCTTGCACCTCGCCTTCGGTCTCTCGACCATCGCCCATGGCGACATCACCACCTGCGATCTCGACCCGGTGCGCGCCGCCCCCGGCGTCGTCGCCGTCCTGACCGCCGACGACCTGCCCTTCGCCAACGACGTCTCGCCCTCGATCCATGACGAGCCGCTGCTCGCCATCGGCACCGTCCATTATGTCGGCCAGCCGATCTTCCTGGTCGTCGCCGAAACCCACCTAGCCGCCCGCAAGGCCGCGCGGCTGGGCAAGATCGCCTACAGCGAAAAGACGCCGCTCCTGACCATCGAGGAGGCACTGAAGGCAAACAGCCGGTTCGAGGATGGCCCGATCGTCTGGTCCAAGGGCGATGCCGCCGCCGCGCTGAAAGCCGCGAAAAACCGCCTGCAGGGCAGCCTCACCATGGGCGGACAAGAGCATTTCTACCTCGAAGGACAGGCCGCGCTGGCGCTGCCGCAGGAAGGCGGCGACATGCTGGTACATTCCTCGACCCAGCACCCGACCGAGATCCAGCACAAGGTGGCCGAGGCCATCGGCGCGCCGATGAACGCGGTCCGCGTCGAGATCCGGCGGATGGGCGGCGGCTTCGGCGGCAAGGAAAGCCAGGGCAACGCGCTGGCCGTCGGCTGCGCCGTTGCGGCGCGCCTCACCGGCCGTCCCTGCAAGATGCGCTATGACCGCGACGACGACATGGTCATCACTGGCAAGCGCCACGATTTCCGCATCGACTACGATGTCGGATATGACGACGAAGGCCGCATCGCCGGGGTGGAGTTCAGGCAATTTGCCCGCTGCGGCTGGGCGCTTGACCTGTCGATCCCGGTTGCCGACCGCGCGATGCTGCATTCCGACAATGCCTACAACCTCCCTGCCGCAAGGATCGAGAGCCACCGGCTGAAGACCAACACCCAGTCCGCCACCGCCTATCGCGGCTTCGGCGGCCCACAGGGCATGTTGGGCATCGAGCGGGTTCTCGACCACATCGCCCATGCCGTGGGCCGCGACCCCTATGACGTGCGGCGCGCGAATTTCTATGCCGATGCCGCCCCGGCAACCGCGACCGAGCCGGTCAGCCAAGCGCTCGATGAGGGCCGCGGGGTTCCCGCTAATGCCAGCGCCGATCTAACGTCCCTCGGCACGCCCGAGGCTGTCGGCCATGCGGCCCCGCCGCCAAAAGGCACGCAGACCACGCCCTATCACATGGCGGTCGAGGATTTCATCCTCAACGACCTCTGCGACAAGCTTGAAAAGACCGCCGACTACCGCGCCCGCCGTAAGGCCGTCGCCGCGTGGAACGCCAGGAACGCGGTGCTGAAGAAGGGCATCGCCCTGACCCCGGTCAAGTTCGGCATCAGCTTCACGCTCACCCATCTCAACCAGGCCGGCGCGCTCGTCCATGTCTATCAGGACGGCTCGATCCACATGAACCATGGCGGCACCGAGATGGGCCAGGGCCTGTTTCAGAAGGTGGCGCAGGTGGCGGCAACCTCGTTCGGCGTCGACCTCACCTCGGTCAAGATCACCGCGACCGACACCGCCAAGGTGCCCAACACCTCGGCCACCGCCGCCTCTTCTGGCTCGGATCTCAACGGCATGGCGGTCAAGGCCGCCTGCGACACGATCAGCGACCGGATCGCCGACTTCCTCGGCGAACGCTACCAGACCCGCGACGTGCGCTTTGCCGACAACAAGGTGCAGGTCGGCGGCGAGACCCTGACCTTCACCGAGGCCGTCAAGCTCGCCTACGAGAACCGCGTCAGCCTGTCCTCGACCGGCTTCTACAAGACCCCGAAGATCGAGTGGAACCGGATCGCGGGCAAGGGCCGCCCGTTCTACTATTTCGCCTATGGCGCGGCGGTCACCGAATGCGTCATCGACACGCTGACCGGCGAAAACCGCATCCTGCGCACCGACATCCTGCATGATTGCGGCACCTCGTTGAACCCGGCCATCGACATCGGCCAGATCGAGGGCGGTTACGTGCAGGGCGCGGGCTGGCTGACCACCGAGGAATTGGTCTGGGACGGCAAGGGCCGCCTGACGACCCATGCGCCCTCAACCTACAAGATCCCCGCCTGCTCCGACCGGCCCGACATCTTCAACGTCGCGCTCTACGATGGCCGCAACCGCGAGGATACGATCTACCGCTCCAAGGCAGTGGGCGAGCCGCCTTTCATGCTCGGCATCTCGGCGCTGATGGCGCTTTCCGATGCCATCGCTGCCTGCGGCGAAAGCTATCCTTCGCTCGACGCGCCCGCCACCGCGGAACGCATCTTGACGACGCTCGGCCGGGTGCAGGCATGAGCTTCCACCTGCAAGCCCTGCGCGAGGCCGTCGCCAAACATGGCCGCGTCGTGCGCGTGGTGATCGCCGAGGTGGCGGGCTCGGTGCCCCGCGAACCCGGCGCGGCGATGCTGGTCTGGTCCGGCGGACAAAGCGGCACGATCGGCGGCGGAACCCTCGAATTCGAAGCGGCCGACCGCGCGCGCAACATGGCCGCCGACCGTATCGACCGGGTGCCGCTCGGCCCCCGCCTCGGCCAGTGCTGCGGCGGGGCGGTCGTGCTTGTGTCCGAAATCTACGATGCCGACCGGGTCGCGGGCGTGACGGAACCCTACACGCTGCGCAATCTCGGCGGTTCGGCCAAGGTTCCCCTGCCCCTCCAGCGCCTCCTGAAACGCGCGCGCAATGCCGGGCAGCCGACCGGACTCGCCTTTGCCGAGAACTGGATCCTCGAAACCGTCTCGCCGCCCCGCAAGCCGCTCTGGATCTTCGGTGCCGGTCATGTCGGCCGAGCGCTCATTTGGGTGCTCGCCCCACTCGACGAGTTCGACCTGACATGGATCGACACCGCGCCTAACCGCTTCCCGGACGAGATTCCCGCCGGTGTGACGCAGCTGATCGCCGCCGATCCCGCCGATCTCGTACCCTACGCCCCCGCCGGGGCAGAGCACCTGATCCTGACCTATTCCCATGCGCTGGATCTGGAACTCTGCCACCGGCTGCTCGGCCACGGCTTTGCCGCCGCGGGCCTGATCGGGTCGCGCACGAAATGGGCTCGGTTCCGCAAACGATTGCGGGAACTTGGCCATACCGACGCACAGATCGCCAGCATCCGCTGCCCGATCGGTCAGCCGGAGCTGGGCAAACGCCCGCAGGCCATCGCCATCGGCGTTGCCGCGGAACTGCTTTCACAAAAGGCCCACGGAGAGGCCAAACGGGACAGGGTAAGTTGAATGAAGACTGACGGAACGCTGCTGAAGGTGGAGGGCGTGACCAAGGCCTATCCCGGCGTCGTCGCGAATGACAAGGTGTCGTTCAGCGTCGCGCCCGGAGAAGTCCACGCGCTTCTGGGTGAAAACGGCGCCGGCAAATCGACGCTGGTCAAGATGATCTACGGGCTGGTGCGCCCCGATTCCGGCCACATGGTCTGGAACGGTTCGGCCTACGAACCCGCGACGCCGCAGGCCGCGCGCTCCACCGGCGTGGCGATGGTGTTCCAGCATTTCTCGCTCTTCGAGGCGCTGAACGTGGCAGAGAATGTCGCCCTCGGCATGGAAGACCCGCCGCCGATGCGCCAGCTTGCCGACCGCATCCGCGAGGTCTCGGAAACCTACGGCCTGCCGCTCGACCCGACCCGGCTGGTCGGCGAGCTCAGCGCCGGCGAGCGCCAGCGGGTCGAGATCATCCGGTGCCTTTTGCAGGATCCAAAGCTGCTGATCATGGACGAGCCGACCTCGGTCCTGACCCCGCAAGAGGTTGATATCCTTTTCGAAACCCTTCGCCAGCTTAGCGCCGAGGGCACCGCGATCCTCTATATCTCGCACAAGCTCGAAGAGATTCGCTCGCTCTGCGACAGCGCCACGATCCTGAGGCTCGGCAAGGTCGTCGGCACCACCAACCCGCGCGAAAGCTCGGCCCGGGAACTGGCCGAGATGATGGTCGGCCAGACCCTGCACACGCCCAGCCGCGAAAGCGCCGATCTGGGCGAGGTGGTGGTGGAACTGACCAAACTGTCGGTCAAGTCGTCGAACCCGTTCGGCACTTCGCTGAAAGAGGTTTCGCTCGCCGTCCAGGCCGGGGAGGTTCTGGGCATCGGCGGCGTCGCCGGCAACGGCCAGGACGAATTGCTCGCTGCCCTCTCGGGCGAGGCGCTTGCCCCACATGGCGCGGTCAAGCTGAAGGGGCAGGATATCAGTCATCTCGGGCCGAATGCCCGGCGCGCGCTCGGCCTTCTGGCCGCGCCCGAGGAACGGCTCGGCCATGCGGCTGCACCCGACATGAGCCTGACCGAGAACGCCGCGCTCACCGGCACCATCCGCCGCAGCCTTGCCAACCGGGGCTTTGTCAACTGGCGCGCCACCGAGGATTTCGCCAACGAGATCATCAAGGCCTTCGACGTCCGCACGCCGGGGCCGCATAATGCCGCGCGCTCGCTTTCGGGCGGCAACCTGCAGAAATTCGTCATCGGCCGCGAGGTCCTGCAAAATCCCGACCTTCTGGTCGTGAACCAGCCGACCTGGGGCGTCGATGCCTCTGCCGCGGCGTCGATCCGCCAGGCGCTGCTCGATATCGCGGCGCGTGGTGCTGCGGTGATCTGCATCTCTCAGGATCTCGATGAACTGATGGAAATCTCGGACCGCTTCGCCGCCCTGAACGAGGGCAGGCTCAGTCCGCCACGACCCGCTAAGGGCCTGACGGTCGATGAGATCGGCCTGATGATGGGCGGCGCACACGATATGGAGGTGGCCCATGCTGACGCTTGAGAAACGCCCCTCGCCGTCACGGCTCTGGACGCTCCTGACGCCACCATTGGCGGTGGTCCTGACCATGGTCGCGGGCGGCATCCTCTTCGCCTTCCTCGGCAAAAACCCGATCGAGGCGATCCGCACGATCTTCTGGGATCCGGTCTTCGGCGAATTCGCCTTCTACTATCGCGGCCAACTTCTGGTCAAAGCGGCACCGCTCATCCTGATCGCCATCGGCCTGTCGCTCGGCTTCCGCGCCGGGATCTGGAACATCGGGGCCGAGGGCCAATATATCGTCGGCGCGATCTGCGGCGCGGGCATCGGCCTTGCCTTCTATCCCACTGAAAACCCGGCGATCTTCCCGGTCATGATCCTTGCCGGTGCGCTTGGCGGCTGGGCCTGGGCGATGATCCCGGCAACGCTCAAGGTGATGTTCGGCACTAATGAAATCCTGGTTTCTCTGATGCTCGTCTATGTCGCCGAGTCGATGCTGGCCTCGGTCTCGTCGAGCCTCTTGCGCAACCCCGACGGGCAGGGCTTCCCCGGCAGCCGCAACTTCCGCGACTATCCTGCCGCCCATAACGACTACCTGATCGAAAGCGCCGGTATCCACTGGGGCGTCGTCGCGGCCTTCATTGCGGTGATCTTCGCCTACGTCCTGCTCGCGCGTCACATGCTGGGCTTCCAGATCCGCGTGACCGGGCAATCGCCCCGGGCGGCCCGGTTCGCTGGCGTCAACCCGTCGCGGCTGATCCTCTTCTGCCTCGGCACGTCCGGCGCACTGGCCGGCATGGCGGGGATGTTCGAGGTCGCCGGCCCCGCGGGTCAGATCACTATCGACTTCAATTCGGGCTACGGCTTCACAGCGATCATCGTGGCCTTCCTCGGGCGGCTCCACCCGGTAGGCATCCTGCTGGCGGGCCTCTTGATGGCGCTGACCTATATCGGCGGCGAGGCGGCGCAAGCCACTCTCGGCCTGCCCGCCGCGGCGATCCAGCTTCTGCAGGGGATGCTGCTATTCTTCCTCCTGGCAGTCGATGTGCTGACCAATTTCCGCATTCGCTTTGGCAAGACGGAGGCCGCGTAATGGACCTGTCCTCGATCAACCCGCTCATTCTTCTGGCCTCGATCATGGTCGCCTCCACCCCGATCCTTCTGGCCGCCATTGGCGAGATGGTGGTCGAGAAATCGGGCGTCCTGAACCTCGGCGTCGAGGGGATGATGATCACCGGTGCCGTCTGTGGCTTCGTCATCGCCGTCGAGACCGGCAGCCCGGTCATCGGCTTTGTCGCTGCGGCTTTCGGCGGCGCGGTCCTGTCGCTGCTCTTCGGTTTTCTCACCCAGTACCTTTTGTCCAACCAGGTCGCGACCGGCCTTGCCCTGACGCTCTTCGGTCTCGGTCTCTCGGCGCTGATCGGGCAGGGCTATGTCGGCATCAAGGCGCCGGTCACGAATGACGTGAACATCCCGCTTCTGGCCGACATCCCGGTGATCGGGCGCATCGTCTTCCAGCACGACCTGATGGTCTATTTCTCGATCGCGCTGATCGCGGCAGTCTGGGCCTTCCTCAAATTCACCCGCGCCGGGCTGATCCTGCGCGCCGTCGGGGAAAGCCACGACGCGGCCCACGCGCTCGGCTACCAGGTTGTGCTGATCCGCATGCTCGCGATCATGTTCGGCGGCGCCTGCGCCGGACTCGGCGGCGCCTATGTCAGCCTGATCCGCGTGCCGCAATGGACCGAAGGCATGACCTCGGGCGCGGGCTGGATCGCGCTGGCCATCGTCGTCTTCGCCAGCTGGCGGCCATGGCGGGTTCTGCTTGGCGCCTATCTCTTTGGCGGCGTGACGGTTCTGCAGCTTAACCTGCAGGCAGCAGGGACCACCATCCCGGTCGAGTACTTGTCGATGTCGCCATATCTGATAACCATCCTCGTGCTGGTCATCATGTCGGCAAGCCGCAGCCGCGCCGCCTTGGGCGCACCGGCTGCACTGGGCCGCGTTTTCCACGCCTCGAGCTAGGGGCACCACAACAATATCCGGGCGAAAAGCCCAAACCAAAGGGGAGCAACTCATGAACAGAAGATCAATTCTTGCCGGCGCCGTACTGGCCGTCAGCCTCGCCGGGGCAGGCTTTGCCCAGGACAAGACCAAGGTCGGCTTCATCTATGTTGGCCCGATCGGCGATGGCGGCTGGACCTATGAACATGACAAGGGCCGGCTGGCCGTCGAAGCGCATTTCGGCGACAAGGTCGAAACCGTCTACCAGGAAAACGTGCCGGAAGGCGCCGATGCCGAACGCGCCCTGACCCAGATGGCGCTCGGCGGGGCCAGCATCATCTTCACCACCTCGTTCGGCTATATGGACCCGACGATCAACGTCGCGGCCAAGTTCCCCAATGTGAAATTCGAACATGCGACCGGCTTCAAGCGCGCCGACAACGTCTCGACCTATTCCGCCCGTTTCTACGAGGGCCGTGCGGTGCAGGGCCATATCGCCGGCAAGATGACCAAGTCGAACAAGATCGGCTATATCGGCTCGTTCCCGATCCCCGAAGTGGTCCGCGGCATTAACAGCGCCTATATCCACGCCAAGAAGGTCAATCCGGATGTCGAGTTCTCGGTCGTCTGGGCCTACACCTGGTTCGATCCCGCGAAAGAGGCGGATGCCGCCACCGCGCTCATTGAACAGGGCGCCGACGTGATCCTGCAGCATACCGACTCGACCGCACCCCATGCCGCCGCCGAGAAGGCCGGCAATGTCATCGCCTTCGGACAGGCCTCCGACATGGCCGAATATGCGCCCCGCCCGCGCGTCTCCTCGATCATCGACAACTGGGCCCCCTACTACATCGCGCGCGTTCAGGCGGTGATGGACGGCACCTGGGAAAGCAAGGACACCTGGGACGGGATCGGCGCCGGCATGGTCGAGATCGGCGAGATCACTGACGCGGTCCCGGCGGATGTGAAAGCCGAGGCCGAGGCGCTGCGCGACTCGATCGCCTCGGGTGAATATCACCCCTTCACCGGGCCGCTGAACAAGCAGGACGGATCGGTATGGCTGGCCGAGGGCGAGGTCGCCGATGACGGCACGCTCGCGGGCATGAACTTCTATGTCGAAGGCCTGACCGGCGACATCCCGAACTAAGGCTCCGCGACAGCCAAACAGCACGGCCCCGGGGGTTTCCCCGGGGCCTTTTTTAATGCCCGCCAAGGCCGCCTTCACCTGCCGGCAGGGCCTTCGAGCCGATATCAATTATGCCGCGACTCAGGTACAATTATCGGGCGAGCAGGATTAGCGCGCGCACCGACCCTTTCACATAAGGATTACCGACCATGGCCCGATTTGTAATTGACCTCGGCGAGATCAAGATGAGCGACAAGGCCGCCGAGCGCCTCAACGAAGACCTGCAGAAAACCGCCCTCGCCCACGTGGCCGATCTGCGCATCGACAAGCCGCTGGCGATCAAATTCCCCCGCCCGTTTCCCTGGGGCATCATCGTCCGGCCGGACTTCGACGGCGTGCTCAGCGCCGAGAAGCGGCTGGTCGAGGTCTTCGAAACCCTGCGTTAGGGCGGTCCGATGACCGGACTGACCTGCCCCAGCGCGGAATGCGCGCCCGGTGCGACGCTGCTGGGCGTGCTGGGCGAGGATGGCCGGATCAAGCATCTGCGCACGCCGATGCGGATAGATGCCGGCTTCATCGCCCGCGCCCGCGACCAGGGCGAGCCCGAGGCGCGCATGCGCTTCACGGCACCCTGCCAGGAAGGCGGCTGCGGCCACTGGTCGGGCAAGGCCTGCGGCCTGATCGACAAGGTGATGGCCTATCTCGAGCCGACGCTCGAAGAGGTCCGCGCCGACACGCTGCCGCCATGCACGATCCGCGCAACCTGCCGCTGGTATGCCCAGCGCAAGGCAGAGGCCTGCAGCGTCTGCGATCTGGTGGTGCGGCTGCCCGAACCCGCCGCCGCCGAATAAATCCCGGACCGGCCCGCCGATCGCGGACCGGTCTCTTGCCGTGACCGCCGCGCGCGGGTACGCCTTTCTCAGCAAAGGAGACCCGCCCATGGCCCCGCATTCCCCCCTGACCACCCCCGACGGCACACCGATCTCGCGCTTCTCGTTCGGCGCGATGCAATTCGGAGGCAAGGCCGACGCCGCGCAGTCCCGCGCCATGTTCGAGGCCTGCCGCGCCGCGGGGATCAATTTCTTCGACACCGCCTATGGCTATACTGAGGGGCAGTCCGAGACGCTGCTGGGCCAGCTCGCGGCCCCTGAGCGCGAGCGGCTCTTCATCGCCACCAAATGCGCCCATCCCGGCGACAGCAAGGCCGCCACCATCACCCGGCAGTTCGACGAAAGCCGCAAGCGGCTCGGCATGGACTGCGTCGACCTTCTCTACCTGCACCGCTGGGACGACACGACCCCGCTCGAGGAAACCTTCGGCGCGCTAGCGAAGATGGCTGAGGGCGGCGCGATCCGCCATGTCGGCCTGTCCAACTTCGCCGCCTGGCAGGTAATGAAGGCGCGGCAGGTCGCCGAAAGCTTCGGCCTGCAGATCGCTGCGCTGCAGCCGATGTACAACCTCGTCAAGCGCCAGGTAGAGGTCGAGATCCTGCCGATGGCGCGCTCCGAAGGCTTCGCGGTCTGCACCTACTCGCCGCTTGGCGGCGGGCTCCTGACCGGCAAATATGCCGCCGGGGATACCGGCCGGATCGAAACCGACCAGATGTATGCGGCGCGCTATGCCCCGGCCTGGATGCGCGCGGCGGCAGCGGAGCTCGCAGGCATCGCCGCTGAACTCGGGACCCATCCCGCGACCCTCGCCGTCGCCTGGGTCGCCCGCAACAAAGACGTAACCACGCCGATCATCAGCGCTCGCTCCGCCGAGCAGCTGCAACCCTCGCTCGACGCGCAGAGCTTCACGATGGATGATGCGCTTTTTGCCCGGCTCAGCGCCCTCGCGCCAACCCCCGCCCCGGCCACCGATCGCTTAGAAGAGGCATGAGCGATTTCCTTGTGATCGGCGGCGGCATCGCCGGAATATCCGCCGCCGCCCGGCTGTCGCATCTCGGCCGCGTCACCCTGCTCGAGGCCGAGACGGGCCTTGGCTACCACACGTCGGGCCGCTCGGCGGCGATGTATGAGGAAAGCTACGGCAAGCCTTCGACGATCGCGCTCAACAAGGCCAGCAAGGACTATCTGCAGACCGCCAATGGCGGTGTTCTTTCGCCCCGCGGGTTGCTGCTGCTGGCCCGCGCCGAAGAGGCCGCAAGTTTCGCCGACGACCTCGCCGCCATGGCGCTCGACCAGATCAGCGTCGCCGAGGCACAGGCCATGCTGCCGATCCTCGACACCGATGCGGTGACGCAGGCCGCCTACCAAGCCGAGGCCTGGGATATCGACACCGACCTTCTGATCCAGAATTTCGCGCGGGAAGTGCGCGGGAATGGCGGCGAGGTGCTGACCGGCCAGCGCGTCACCGGCATCGCCCGAAGCCGCGACGGCTGGACCGTCAGCACTGCGACCGACAGCTACCCGGCCTCCTGCACCCTCGTCAATGCGGCGGGCTCCTGGGTCGACGAGATCGCCAAAATGGCCGGGGTCGCACCGCTGGGTTTCACCCCCTACCGCCGCTCGATGGCGCGCATTCCGGCCCCCGGCGGACTGGATGTCGCCGCATGGCCGCTGACCTTCGGCACCGGCGAGACATGGTATTGCAAGCCCGATGCCGGCAAGCTGATCGTCTCGCCCGCCGAGGAGGATCCCAGCCATCCGCATAACGCCTGGCCTGAAGACATTGTATTGGCCGAGGGTCTCGCGCGCTACGAGGCCTACGTGACCGAACCCGTGACGCGACTGGAAAGCAGTTGGGCGGGACTTCGAACCTTCGCGCCCGACCGGTCGCTGGTTCTGGGGCCCGATGCCGCCGATCCCAGCTTCATCTGGGTCGCGGGGCAAGGCGGCTACGGATTTCAGACCTCGCCCGCCGCAAGCCAGCTGGTGGCCGATCTCGTGGCCGGGCGTCCGCCCGACCTGCCGCCCGATCTCGTCGCGGGCCTTTCGCCCGGACGCTTCAGCGCCGCCTAGGCCAGCGCCGACAGATATTCGGACCCGTTCAGCGCCCGGTATTCCGCCGGCGGATAGGAATTAGGTTCGCGGCGGAGCTGCGGGAACCGCTGCACCAGCGCGTTCCGGTATTCCTCGCACAGGCTGGCGACGGATCCCGCGGTCGGCAGGAAGCTTTCAACCGGCAATCCATTCACGCAGAAGATCTGGTGGCTGTCGAAAACCAGCGTGAAGCAGCGCACCACTTCGGCCGAGCGGTCGATATAGGCCGCATCGCTGGACCCGGCCAATTCGCGCGCCTCGATCAGGCAGCCGCGCTTGCTGTCCGGGCCGGCCAGCCGGTAGCCCGGCACCAGCACCCGGTGATCCGGCGCAAGGCAGAGGTCGCGCTGCGGCATCATCGGCCCCAATGCCCGCGGTTTCAGCCGGATCGGCGCCATGTCGGGACAGGCCGCGATCTGCGCGGCAGAGACCTCGCGCTTCCAGACCATCCTGACCGGCTGCAGCCCGGTATCGCGCGTCACGATCAGGTCGCCGGGGCGAACCAGCTCCACCCGCCTCGGACCGCAGGGCGTGCGCACATTGGCGCCTTCGACAATGCCGCCGGCGAAACCGGTTGCTGCGTCGGCCTCGCTCTCGATCTTCTTCAAGTAGCTCATACGCCCACCTTTTCTCTATCAGTGCGCGCCCCCATCCAAACCCAACAATTCTAAGAAACTGTGTCCGAAATTGGGACAATGAGTGGATTCTTTCCCGACTTGCGGGTAATTCTTGGAAATTGCCTTTAAAATCAGCGCTTAGCGCAGAAACTGGACGGAAGGCTGACACATGACGCCAAGACGATTGAACCTTCCCGACACTGCCAGCTTCGCCGAAGAGGGCCCCGGCGGGCGGCTCCATGCCCCTTCTGCCGCGCGCAATGCAGAGCCGATTCTCGCCGTCCTGCGCCGATTCGCGCCCGCCGGCGGCACGGTCCTCGAAATCGCCAGCGGCACCGGCGAACATGCCGCCCTTTTCGCCGCCGCCCTGTCCGCGCTCACCTGGCAGCCCACCGATATCGACGCGGCCCGGCTGACCAGCATCGCGGCCTGGACCGCGGATCTGGCCAATGTACGCGCCCCGCTCCGCCTCGACGCGACCGCGCCCGGCTGGTCCGCCGGTCTCGACCCGCCCGCGATGATTTACCTCTCGAACCTTTTGCACCTGATCAGCGAAGGCGAGGCCCGCACGCTTGTCACCGAGGCCTGCCGGCTGCTCGCCCCCGGAGGAACGCTGCTGATCTACGGCCCCTTCCGCCGCGGCGCGGATTTCGCCAGCCAGGGCGACCGCCAGTTCCATGCCAGCCTCTCCGGGCAGGATCCCGAGATCGGTTACAAATCCTTCCAGACGGTCCAGAACTGGCAGGCCGAAAGCGGCCTCAGCGACCTGGGCACCACCGAGATGCCCGCCAACAACCTGATCCTATCGGCCCGCAAGCCCGCCTAGCCGTCGACCCGGATCACCGCATTGGTCGGATCATAGGGGCTGTCCTCGACCACCTCGGCATCCCAGAGCTGGTTCAGCATCCGCACCTTCAGCTTCTGCCCAGTCTTCGCCAGTTCCGGCTTCACATAGCCCATGCCGATCTGCTTGCCGAAATGCACCGAATAGCCTCCCGAGGTCAGCCGCCCGACCTTCGTCCCACCATCGTAAAGCGCCTCGCGGCCCCAGGGATCGGCATCTTCCGGCCCGTCGATCAAAAGCGTCACGCACATCGAGCGGATGCCGGTTTCCTGCATCGCCGCCTTGCCATGGAACTCCTTTTCCAGATCGACGAACCGGTCGAGCCCCGCCTCGAGCGGCGTCGCGTCGCGGCCAAGCTCGGTGCCGAAGGCGCGATAGCTCTTTTCCTGCCGCAGCCAGTTCTGCGCCCGTGCGCCCACCAGCTTCAGCCCGTGCTTCGCGCCCGCTGCCATCAGCAGGTCCCAAAGGTAGTTCTGCATCTCGATCGGGTGATGCAATTCCCAGCCGAGCTCGCCGGTATAGGCCACCCGCACGGCGTGGACCGGGCACATCCCCAACTCGATATTGCGCATCGAAAGCCACGGGAAGCGCTTGTTCGACAGGGCCGTCGCCGGATCGGCATCGCGGATCAGTTCCTTCAGCACATCGCGCGATTTCGGCCCGGCAATCGCGAACACCCCGTATTGCGTGGTGATGTCGTGGATATCGATATGGCCGAAATCGCCCGCCTTGTCCTCGGCCGATTTGCGTAGGTAATCGCCGTCATAGGCGGTCCAGGCCCCGGCCGAGATCAGCACATATTCGTTCTCGGCATAGCGCACGATCGTGTATTCGGTGCGCGTCGTGCCGGTCTCGGTCAGCGCATAGGTCAGGTTGATCCGGCCCACTTTCGGCAGCCGGTTGCAGGTGAACCAGTCAAGGAACGCGGTCGCCCCCGGCCCGCGCACGAGATGCTTGGTAAAGGCGGTGGCGTCGATCAGGCCGACACCCTCGCGCACGGCCTTCGCCTCGTTCACCGCATATTGCCACCAGCCGCCACGGCGGAAACTGCGCGCGTCATGGTCGTACCCCTCGGCGGCATCCGGCGGGCCGTAATAGTTCGGCCGCTCCCAGCCGTTCACGCTTCCGAACTGCGCGCCAAGCGCCCTCTGCCGGTCATAGGCGGGGGCGGTGCGCAGGGGGCGGCAGGCTTCGCGCTCCTCATCCGGGTGATGCAGGATGAAGACGTGGGAATAGCATTCCTCGTTCTTCCGCGCCGCGTACTCGGTCGTCATCCAGTTGCCGTAGCGCTTCGGGTCAAGCGCGGCCATGTCGATCTCGGCCTCGCCTTCGGTCATCATCTGCGCCAGGTACTTGCCGGTGCCGCCCGCCGCCGTGATGCCAAAGGAAAAGCCCTCGGCCAGCCACATGTTGCGCAGGCCCGGCGCCGGGCCGACCAGCGGGTTGCCGTCGGGCGTGTAGCAGATCGGGCCGTTGAAATCGTCCTTCAGCCCCACCTCCTCCGAGGTCGGGATGCGGTGGATCATCGACATGTATTCCTCTTCGATCCGCTCCAGATCGAGCGGGAAGAGGTCGGCCCGGAAACTCGCAGGCACGGTATGTTCGAACCGTGCAGGCGCCCCGTATTCGTAAGGCCCGAGGATCCAGCCCTTGCGTTCCTCGCGGACATACCACTTGGCATCGGCATCGCGCAGGACCGGATGCTCGGGATTGCCCGCCGCGCGCCATTCCACGAGCGCCGGATCGGGCTCGGTCACGACATACTGGTGCTCGACCGGGATCGCCGGGATCTTGATCCCCAGAAGCTTGGCGGTGCGCTGCGCATGGTTGCCGGTGGCGGTGACGACATGTTCGGCGGTGATCTCGGACTTCTCGTCCGAGGCGACGAGGTTGCCGCCCTTCTCGACCATCCTGGTGATCGACACGACCCATTCCGAGCCGGTCCAGCGATAGCCGTCGACCTGCCACTTGCGCTCGATCGTGCAGCCATGCTGGCGCGCGCCCTTGGCCATCGCCTGGGTCACATCGGCGGGGTTGATGTAGCCGTCGGTGGGGTGAAAAATCGCGCCCTTCAGATCCTCGGTCCGCACCAGTGGCCAGCGCTCCTTGATCTGCAAAGGGCTCAGCCATTCATAGGGAATGCCCACCGTCTCGGCTGTCGAGGCGTATAGCATGTATTCATCCATCCGGGCATGGGTCTGCGCCATGCGCAGGTTGCCGACCACGGCGAACCCGGCATTCAGCCCGGTCTCGGCCTCGAGGCTTTTGTAGAATTTCACCGAATAGTCGTGGATGTGGCTCGTCGCGTAACCCATGTTGAAGAGCGGTAGCAGCCCGGCCGCGTGCCAGGTCGAACCGCTGGTCAGCTCGTCGCGCTCCAGAAGCATCGTGTCCCAGCCAGCCTTGGCCAGATGATAGGCGATGCCCGTCCCCACGGCGCCGCCGCCGACCACCAGTGCCTTGACATGCGTTTTCATTGGCCGACTCCCCCGGATTTCCGTTGCTGCGCCTAAATTGCCGAATCCGGCCGCAAAGGGAAAGTAAGAGCCGACCCAACATGGCGCGAAACCGACAGCAGGCGAATGCTTGCCCCGCAAAAGACGCGGTCGTATAGATCGTGTGACTGCATCAGGGGGTGCCATGAAAGTCTGCAAGTCCAAGGCACATCTGCGCGCAGCCCTCGCAGCCTTCCGTAAATCGGGCGATACGATCGGCCTCGTGCCGACGATGGGCTATCTGCATGACGGCCACATGTCGCTGGTGCGCGCCGCGACCGCCGACTGCGACCGGGTCGTGGTGTCGATTTTCGTCAACCCGACCCAGTTCGGCCCGAAAGAGGATCTGGCCAGCTATCCCAGCGACACCGAGCGCGACCTCGAGATGCTGCATGCCGCCGGGGTTGACCTCGTCTTCATGCCCAGCCCCGAAGAGATGTATTACCCCGACAAACAGACCATCGTCGAGACGACAGAGCTCTCGGGCATGCTGATCGGCAAGCTGCGCCCCGGCCATTTCCGCGGCGTGGCGACGGTGGTAACGAAACTCCTTAATATCACCCAGCCCGACCGCGCCTTCTTCGGCAAGAAGGACTATCAGCAGCTGCGCGTGATCAAGACCATGGTCCGCGACCTCGATATGCCGGTCCGGATCATCGGCGTGCCGACCGTGCGCGAAGCCGACGGGCTCGCCATGTCCTCGCGCAATGTCCGTCTGACGCCCGAGGACCGGCGGGCCGCACCGGTGCTCAGCCAGGCGCTGTCGCTGGCCGACAGCCTCGTCGCCGAGGGCATAACTGCCAAACAGCTCGAGCGCGAGGTCCGCGACCGGATCGACGCAGAGCCGCGCGCCAACGTGCAATCGGTCGATGTGCGCGACGCCGAGACGCTGGCCACGGTCTCGGGCCAGATCACCGCACCCGTGGTCGTGCTGCTTGCGGTCCGGTTCGGCGATGTCCTACTGATAGACCAACGCGTTGTTTCCCCACAGAAAGGCCCGAGATGAGCACCGAAGCGCAAAAGCCCGTCCGCCGCATCACCGCGCCGCAGATCACCGCGATGAAGGGCGGCGACCCGATCGTCTCGCTCACCTCCTACCACGCCCATACCGCCGCCATCGTCGACCGCTACGCCGATTTCATCCTCGTCGGCGACAGCCTCGGCATGGTCATGCATGGCATGGAAACCACCGTCGGCGTGCCCCTCGACCTGATGATCATGCATGGCAAGGCGGTGGTGCGCGGCACCAAGCGGGCGCTGATCGTCGTCGACATGCCCTTCGGCACCTACGAGGAATCGCCGAAAGCCGCCTTCCGCAACGCCGCCAAGATCCTCAAGGAAACCGGCTGCGGTGCGGTCAAGCTCGAAGGCGGCGAGCGCATGGCCGAGACCGTGCATTTCCTCGTCCAACGCGGCGTGCCGGTGATGGGTCATGTCGGCCTGACCCCGCAGGCAAGCCTGACGATGGGCGGCTTCAAGACGCAGGGCCGCGAGGAAGAGACCTGGCCGATCCATATCGAGGATGCCAGGGCCATCGCCGACGCCGGCGCCTTCTCGATGGTCGTCGAAGGCGTCGTCGAACCCTTGGCCCGCAAGATCACCGACGCCGTCGGGATCCCCACCATCGGCATCGGCGCATCGGTCGATTGCGACGGCCAGATCCTCGTGCTCGAGGACATGCTCGGCCTCAACCCGAAACCGCCAAAATTCGTCAAGGTCTATGGCGCGCTCGCCGCCGAGATCGAGGGTTCCGTCAGGACCTATGCCGAAGAGGTCCGCAACCGCAGTTTCCCGACCGACGCCCAGACCTACCGCTAACCCCCCCGCCCTCCCCTCGGTTCGGTCGACTTAAAGCCCCCCGAAACCCCCATTGCGCGAAACCGGCGGCGCGGGCGCGGCTTTTGTGCTATGGTTCTTCAAGGAATCCCCCGGAGAACCGCCATGCTACTGTTTCCCGCTATCGAACTGCACAACGGCCAATGCGTCAGCCTCTACCGCGGCCGCATCGAAGAGCCCGAGATCTGGCAAGTCAAACCGGCTGAGATGGCGCGCAGCTTCGCCAAGGCCGGGGCGGACTGGATCCACGTCACCGATTTCGACGCCATTCAGGACAAGGAAAACAACGCAGCACTGGTACAGGACCTCATCGACCATTCCGGCGCCTCGATCCAGCTCGCCGGTGGGTTCAGATCGGTCCACCGCATCGCCGAATGGATCGACCGGGGCGCGGCACGGATCGTGGTCGGCACGCTGGCGATCTTCCAGCCCGACCTCGTGAAGAAGGCCGCCAAGCTCTATCCCGACCAGATCGTGATCGCGGTCGATATCTTGCAGGGCAACGTCATGAGCCATGGCTGGCGCAAACCCAGCGCGATCACGCCCGAAGACTTCATCCAGACCTACGAAAAGGACCCGATCGCGGGCTTCGTCGTCACCGATATCGACGCCCATGTCGGCGATGCCGAGGATGTACTTTCGCTCATCACCCGGCTCGCAGGCATCGCCAAGGCTCCGGTGATCGCGCGCGGCTACTGCACCAAAATCGACGACCTGTCGCGGCTGAAATACGTGCCGCATGTCGCCGGCGCCATCGTTGGACGCGCCTTCTTCGACCATTCGATCGACTTTGCCGAAGCGCTGACCCTCGCCAAGCAGCCGCTCGAGGAAACCGCCTCCTTCGCCTGATACCACCAGACACCGGGGATCAGCCGCGCAGATGCGCGACCGTGCGGCCCAGGGCCAGCCGCGCCGCGTCCGCGTCCCAGGAATCCCGCCGCGCGCATTCGGCAAACCAGTGTGACGTGCCCGGATAATCGAACGCGTCGTAGGGCCGCCCCGGCCTCGGCGATCGCTCGCTCCATCCCGCGCCGCAAAGCCGGGCTGACCCAACTGTCTTGCTCCGCGAAATGCGCCAGATAGGCTGACCGGCTGTCGCCGAACCCGCCGCCGCGCGCCGCATAGTAAAGCACGGTCGCGGCGATCCGGTATTCCGGCCGCTGCGACAGCCAGACAGCCCAATGTCCGCCCATCGAAAACCCGACGACGCCGACCGGCCCACCGGCGATATCGCGCAGCTCGCCCAGATTTCGGCCAAGCGTCTTGTAGATCGGTTACTTGCGCGGCGCGGCCCGCAATTGTCGTGCGGCGGTCTCGGTATCGGCGGTCTTGCCCTCAAACAAATCCGCCAGCCCGATCACGAACCCCGCCTTTGCCAGTGCCTGCCCGAACGCCTCGAATGACCGGGTCAGGCCCCACCAGGAATGGATCACCAGGACGCCGCCACCCGTGGCGCTGGCCGAGCCCAAGACCTTCATCGCACGCGCTCCGCGATCCGCGCCAGCAGCCGGTCGCCGAAATCCTCGCGCTGCGGCTCCAGGCAATGGCCTTCCAGAAACCACCAAAGGTATTTCTCGTAGGCGAAGCGCGCCATCACCTCCGGCCCGTGCCGCACCGCCTCGGCCAGGTCGCGCGGGCTGCGCGGCGTCAGCGTCGCATGCCAGAAATCCGAGCGCGCGCAGGTGATCACCGGCTTGCGCTGCATCAGCGCCTCGAACCCGGCGGCGGAGTTCTGCGTCACAACCACCCGTGCCGCCTGGTTCAGATCATGCACGCTGGCATCGCTGATCCGGACATTCGGACAGGCCTCGGCAACCTCCCCGATCCGCCGCTCGGCCGCACGGCTCTGGCCGGGATGCGGTTTGACATAGACCAGACCCTTGGCCGCGGCCGCCGTGGTGCGGATCATTTCCTCGGTCGTCAGATGGTGCGGCGCATCGGCCAGCGCCTCGATCTCCTGGCAGAAGATCACGGCATCGGCCGGCTCCAGCCAGTCCTCGACCAGCGCGGGCTGCGGTATCCTTGAAACATTCTCGCGCAGCATGTAGCCCGCGACCCCGTTGAAGAAATACTCCGCCGCCGCTCCATCAACGCTGTCGGGATCGAACCGGGCCCGCCTGATCGATGACCGCCAATGCACCCCTTCCGGGTCGAAATACCAGAAGCCCCAGACATAGGCCGGCGTCGCATGCAGCCTGTTGCGCCCCGCCGCCGGTTCGTTCCCGACAACTATGTTCACATGGCCCTGCTGCAGAAGCACGTCCGAGGAGCTGCTGCCCAGTGACACAAGCCGCGTAGTGATCCCTGCGTCGGTCAGGCGCTCTGAAAGCATGGCGAAGAAATCAACCTGCCCGTCGCGGATCGCGCCATGCCAATGGCCACCGGCATGCAGCACAACCGTCGGGCTCGTCCCGCCCGGATGCTCTGCTTCGTGATCGTCCATTCCGCCTCCCTTTGGCGTGCCCTTCTGCGGCATTTTCCGCGCGTTGGCAACGCCCTCGCCGCGTCAGCCCGCACCCTTGCAAGGCAATAATCCGCGCCTCACCCATTGGTGACATGAATCGGGAAATCCCTCACGCGGGCTTGCTTTGTTCGCGAGCGGCCTCTGGTCTTACCTTATGGGGACAGAGGAGACACCCGATGACCCAATTCCCGATCACAAGACGCGGCTTCATGCGCACCGGCCTTGCCTCCGGCGCCCTGATGACCGGAGCAGCTGCCGGGGCCACCGATGCGGCGAGCGACGCCTTCACCTACGAGGTCACCCGCACCGAGGAAGACTGGAAGGCCCGGCTGACGGATGACGAATACGACATCCTGCGCAAGGGCTCGACTGAGCTGCCCAAGACCAGCCAGCTCTGGAACGAGACCGCTAACGGCAGCTATGCCTGCAAGGGCTGCGACCTGCACAATTACGACGCCAACTGGAAGGTCGTGCTCGACAAGGGCTGGGCCTTCTTCCACCACAGCGTGCCGAATTCGGTGCTGACCGGCATCGACGGCCCGGTTCCGGCTTACGGCTCGGAGCCGAGCACGACCGGACCGGGCGCGATGATCGAGGCGCATTGCCGCCGCTGCGGCAGCCATCTCGGCCACATCGTCTATGTCGAGAACAAACTGCTGCATTGCATCAACGGCGCCAGCCTCACCTTCACGCCGGTCGAGGCCTAGGCCACCACCCGCCCGGCGCTGCTCAAGCCCGCGATCCGGCTTCCGGGCTTGCGGTCTTGCAGTAAGGCTTTCTTGATCAGTTTCTCGCAAGATCCTCCGCGAATCCGGATCAATTTGGGATCGCCCCGCGATGGCTACATATACAATTGGTTCCAGCACCAAGACCACGCCTGGACCGGGAGAGATCAAGCCCGGGACCAGAGTACAAGTCAATGACGGCGACATCTTTATCATCGATTCCACCGTCGACGTGAGCACCGGCTTCGTTGCCGCGGGCGGCGTTCCTGCCGATTTCGACGTCATCATCAATGGCACGAACACCCACAGCCTCGATCTTACGTTTTCGGGCCATTTGACGCCAAGCATTTCCGTCGCCGACAACGCCGACGCGTCAAAATTCAAGATCGCCGCCTCCCGCGCGGATGCGGTCAACTTCTCGGTCGGCAACAACGTTCAGTTTGGCCAATATGTTGGATCTGCGACCGGATCCGAGACGATCGATATCGGCAACAACTTCACGACGACTAAGGACTGGTATACCGCAGGCGGCAACAACAGCATCGCCATCGGCAATGACGAGACGTTTCATTCTCTCAATGCGGGCGCCGGTCCCGACAGCCTGAGATTGGGCGACAACACGACTGCCCACATCATCACTACCGGTGCCGGAAATGACACGATCTACCTGGGGAAAGATGCAAAACTCTCTGGAATCGACGGCGGGTCCGAGATCGACACTTCCAACACCCAGACAACCGGCTTTCACACGAGAAACATCGAAGCCATCGACGTCGTCTGCTACGCCCCCGGCACCCTTTTCGACACGCCGGACGGCTCGCGCGCGGTCGAGGATCTGCAGGTGGGCGATCTTGTCATGACGATCGACAACGGCCCGCAGCCGATCCGCTGGGCCCGCAGCGGGACCTTGCCGCCGGACGACGACGCCGACACAATCCCGGTGCCGATCGGTGCCGGCGCGCTGGCGCCCGGAATCCCCGAGCGTGACCTGGTCGTGTCGCCGCAGCATCGGATCCTGGTCGGCAGGGGGCAGCTGCCCGGCAAGTTCGGGGCCGAGGCCTTTGCCCCCGCCAAAGCGCTGACCTCGCTGCGCGGCATCCGGCACATGAACGGCAAGCGGAACATAAGCTGGGTCCATTTCGCCTGCAAACGGCACGAGGTGGTCGTGGCCAATGGCTGCCTGTTGGAATCGCTTCTGAACGGCCCGCCCGCCCGAGAATGCATGACCGTCGGCGCGGTCCGGCGCCAGCTCAAGCAGGCCGGCAAGGCCAAGGCAGACAACGTGGCGGCGGAGATCCGGCAATGGGACCTCGATTTGGCCTTCGAAGAGTACGAGGCCGACCGCCTGCGAGACGCAAGGTCCGCAATGCAGGGCTGGAACCGCGACCGCGGGGTCGTCTAGCGCCCCCGACCGCCCGCGCCCGCGGAAAAAGGCACCGGCCAATGCGCCGCTCAACTTGGCGGGGCGCTGCCATGCCGCCCGGCATTCCGCCGCCGACCACACCATTTGCCGCTCTTGTGTCGCGATGGCCTTTGTCGCATGCTGGCAGGACACTGAGACCGATCGGAACACCACGTCAAACTTTTTCATTCCCGGGGCGTTTCACTCGGCCGAAAGCCCCCGAACACCGTGGAAGCCAAGAGGCGAAAACCCTAGAATGACCCGAGCGCTTCGATCTCCGGTGGCGACATGAAGGATGCGGTGGAGGCTAGTCCGGACGCCACGAAACTGCTTTCAATCCTCGCCCGCATAAGCGACGGCGTCGTTGCGCTCGACAATGACTGGCGATACACATACCTCAATGACCGCGCCGCCAGGATGCTGCAACGCGACAGCCCGGACGAGCTGATCGGCAAGCATATCTGGACCGAATATCCCGAAGGCGTCGGCCAGCCGTTTCAGCGCTCCTATGCGAAGGTAGTCGAGACCCAAGAGCCTGTCGTTTTCGAGGAGTATTACGCCCCCTGGGACAAGTGGTTCGAGAACCGGGTCTTCCCCTCGGCGGAAGGGCTGACGATCTGTTTCTCGGAAGTGACGCGGGAAAAGAAGGCCAGCATCGCGCTGCGCCGGGCGGCGGCGGTCTTCTTCTCCACCAAGGACAGCGTGATCATCGCCGATACCGGTTGCGTCATCACCAGCGTGAACCCCGCCCTGACCACCGCCAGCGGCTATCGCGAAGACGAGCTTCTGGGCCGGCATATCTCGATGCTCTTTGCCGATCATGACCGACCCGAGGACTGGGCGGCCGTCGGCGAATTCGCCCGCCGGGAAGGCCCCATGACCGCGCGGCGCAAGAACGGAACGGCCTTTCCCCTAACGGCCTCGCGGGAAGACCTGATGGACGAGCACGGAAAGTGGGAGGGCTGCATCGTCATCGCAACCGTCATGTCGTAACTGCAGGGGCGGATCGCAACCGAGCACCAGCTGGCGCAATCGCGGAAGATGGAGGCGATCGGCAACCTGACCGGCGGCATCGCGCATGATTTCAACAACCTGCTGGAGGTGATCATGGGCAATCTCGAACCCTTGCGAGAGGATATCGTCCACGAGCGAACGGACATCGAAGACGCCCTGCAGCTGATCGACGCCAGCGTCGACGCGACCGTCCGGGGCGCGGATCTGACCCGCAACATGCTCAGCTTCGCGCGGCGCGCGCGGCTGCAGCCCACCGAATTCAACCTCAACAAGCTCGTCGGCCAGACCCGCAGCTGGATCGGGCGCACGCTGCCGTCGAACATCCGTCTCGAGACATCGCTTCTCGCCTCGCTCTGGACCATCCGCGCCGACGAAACCTCGGCGCAGAGCGCGCTCTTGAACCTGATCCTGAATGCGCGCGATGCGATGCCGCGAGGCGGCCGGCTGACAATCGAGACCTGCAACGTCAATGTCGATGAGAGCTTCCCGCAGAAGTTCGGCGAGGAAGTCGAGCCGGGCAGCTTTGTCATGCTGTCGGTGACCGACACTGGCGAAGGCATCCAGCCCGAAAATCTCGAACTGATCTTCGAGCCCTATTTCTCGACCAAGCCGCCCGGCTCCGGGTCCGGGCTCGGCCTGTCGATGATACTGGGCTTCATGAAACAGTCGGGCGGCAGCGTTCAGGTCCATTCGGAACCCGGTCACGGCACCAGCATCCGGCTTTATTTCAAGGCCAATCCAGACTCTGAGATGGACCCGGCAAGGGGCTCGGCCGCAACTGGGGAGAACGCGATGCTCGAACGGCATATTCTGGTGGCCGAGGACGAGTCCGAGGTTCTGAAAGTGATCGTCGCGACGCTGAAAAAGTCGGGCTACCAGGTGACCGCGGCAGGGTCCGGCGACGAGGTCATGATCATCTTTCAGACCAGCCCCGATTTCGACCTGTTGTTGACCGATATCGTGATGCCAGGTAAGCTGCAGGGCACGGACCTCGCCCGGGAGCTGCGCGCAATCGCGCCCGACCTGCCGGTGGTTCTCATGTCCGGCTATGCCAATGATGCGCCGGTCTTCGGCAATAGCCTGCATCCGGATGACATCCGCCTGACCAAGCCCGTCCGGCGCGGCGACCTGCTTGCTGCGTTCGAAACCGCGCTCGAAACCGCGCCCGGCAAGGATCCCTGACGGCGGCTGTAACAATCCTGCCTGTACTGGAGCCTTGAGGCCCGCTCCTGCTCGCGGCCGGGCCGCCTTTTTCACGGCAATGTGCTGCACGGAATGGTGCAGGGCTGAAACATTGGAGCCTTTGGCGCCAAACCTCACGCTCCGTCATCCCAAGGTGAGCGCCGGTCAAGTATGTTTCAGATTTTTATCATTTAAAATCAGAATTTTACCGCCGATACCGTGATCCACAGCTCGGGTCAGACCGTCAAGTGAATTCGCGCCCAACCCGGCGTGAGCCCGCCGTGATCGAGACGTGTTTTAACCGGCAGGCGGGCCGTTGCTACTGTTTGGATGCCACGCAGAAAAGCGCGGCGAACAAAGTCCTCGAACTGCAAGGAGACCACCAAATGACACGCAACATTCTGGCTCTCGCCACCGCGTCCGCCATCGCATTCGCCACCCTAGCCCCGTCGGCCCAGGCGATGGAGAACGAGTTCAACATGCTGACCGGTGCGATCTACAATTCCTTCGTCGCCATGGGCCTGCCGACCGACAAGATCCACGAATTGTCGCTGGCCGAAGTCGCCGAGATCAAATCGCTGCTGACCGAAGACGGCATGGGCAGCGAAAGCAAGATCAAGCTGATCCTCGACCGCCACTAGGCCTGCCACCACCAGCCGTCGGGGCCGTCGCCGCCGCGGCGGCCCTGACGCGGCGCTAGTCGCGCAATTCGCCCGGCGCCACGCCCCAGAGCCCGGCCTTGTCGGCCCAACCGCGGAACCCGTCGGCGCTGATCCGGCACATCTCCGGCCCGCATTCACCGAGCCGCGCGATCACCCCCGCCTCGGCATAGGCATTGACCTGCGCTTCCGTATCCGGCTTCATCCGCAGCGCCAGCAGGTCCCGCTCCACGATCACCGTCCGCACCCCCGACAGCAGCGAATAATGCACCCAGCCGCCGGCACCCTCCTTGTCGCGCACCCGCCGCCAGTTGCCGAACTCGGCGGTGATCTCCAAAGGCAGATCGCGCCGCTTGAACACCCAGTCGATCCGGTGCGTCAGGCTGGGGCCCCGCCGCACGTTGACCTCCGGCGCCTTGGCCGACACGTAGCGCGGCAAGGGCAGGTTCGTCACTGGCCCGCGCGCCACTTCCCCGGCCCATGCCGCTAACGGCGCCATCGCCAGCAAACCCCAGATAACTGCCCGTTTCATGACCTGCTCCGCTCCGCCGCCAGCGCTATTTTGCGCCCTCTCCGCGGCTTCACCTTGTGCCTCTTGCCGTTCCTTGACACTCTGCCAGCAACCGCAAGGGATGAAAAGCCAGGGAGCCCACTGAATGCCCGCACAGCGCCTGACTGTTGTCGTCACGCGACGGTTGCCAGAGATCGTCGAAACCCGGATGTCCGAACTCTTCACCATGCGCCTCCGCGACGACGACACGCCGATGACCCGTGACGAACTGGCCGAGGCGATGCAGTCCGCCGACGTGCTCGTGCCGACGCTGACCGACCATATCGACGCCAGCCTCATGGCCCGCGCTGGCGAAAAGCTGAAACTCATCGCCAATTACGGTGCCGGCATCGACCATGTCGACGTCGCCTCGGCCCGCCAGCGCGGCATCCTCGTCTCCAACACGCCGGGCGTCGTCACCGACGACACCGCCGACATGACCATGGCGCTCATTCTCGCCACCACCCGCCGCATCCCCGAGGGGCTGGCGCTGATGCAGTCGGGCAACTGGAAAGGCTGGTCGCCCACGGCCCTGATGGGCGGCCGCATCGCCGGCCGGCGTCTGGGCATCCTCGGCATGGGCCGCATCGGCCAGGCCGTCGCCCGCCGCGCCCGCGCCTTCGGCATGCAGGTGCACTACCACAACCGCCGCCGCCTGCGCCCCGAGATCGAGGAACAGTACGACGCGACCTGGTGGGAGAGCCTCGACCAGATGGTCGCCCGCATGGACATCCTGTCGATCAACTGCCCGCACACGCCCTCGACCTTCCACCTGATGAATGCGCGGCGGCTGAAGCTGATGAAACCCTCCGCCGTGATCGTCAACACGTCGCGCGGAGAGGTCATCGACGAGAACGCCCTGACCCGCATGCTCCGCGCCCGAGAGATTGCCGGCGCCGGCCTCGACGTCTTCGAGCATGGCGCCCAGTTCAATCCGCGCCTGCGCGAACTCGACAACGTCGTCCTGCTGCCCCACATGGGCTCGGCGACCGAGGAAGGCCGCACCGAGATGGGCGAGAAGGTGATCATCAACATCAAGACCTTTGCCGATGGCCACCGTCCGCCCGACCTCGTGGTGCCGGCAATGCTGTAGGACGGGCTTCAGCCCGCCATTTCCCGCACTCGCCGCAACCCCAACCCGGATCCGGGGCCTCTGCATTTCCTTCCCGCAGGGCGGGCTTCAGCCCGCCAAACCAAACCCGCCCGAATAAGTGCGCACCCCGCGCCACCCGTTCCGCCCGGGTGTCAGCCCGGGCAGCGCCCGACCCGCAATGCGGACAAAATGTGTACACAAGCCACACATCCTGCCTAGGTCGTAAGATCGATCTAAAACAGATCATACCTTGCTGAATCAGACAGTTTTCGAGCTGACTGGTATGCGGAAGAAAGCGCCGCTATTTCCTGCCACCTTCGCCCTTCCCAGCCACCTTCGCCCTTCCCAGTCGCCCAACTTCGGGAACGGCCTTATAGGCGTTCGACTGGACCCATGTCTCCGGTTGGCTAAAAGGCCGCTCCGGTGCATGTTTTTTTGTTATTTCTGCATATTCAACACCTTTGTCAGAAGCATCGAACGGGCCATCGCCTTGCAGAATGTGGTACCCAGTCATCGCTGTTCCGACTATGGCAGCACTCACGGCACATATGTCATCCTCGTTTCTTATCAAAAATCTCTCCCGTCCGATATCCAGCCCTTGATCTTGTCTTTCGCAGCATCGAGCCAACTGCCCTCCTTTCTTAGGAACCCATCTTGACGACCTGATCCTTCATTTGTTTTCACCCCTGCGGTCGCACTTACGGCTTGCACGACTTCGAAGAGACTATCCGCAGTGCCTACACCTTTGTCGATGGCGCCGACCAGCTTCGTCATCGCAGCATTGAATTTCAGTTGGCGGTCGTATTCGCCGATCCGGTCTTGCTATGGCCGCTTGAGTTTGTTTCGGTCGGCCTTGACCTCCTCTATGATGAGGCGCTTGATTGCATCATCGCGCCTCGGCTGTTCGAAGTCTGGTGGAAACGCTGCATCAAATCATCGCGACGCGCACATGGTCCAGTCGATGAAAAAAGGAATAGGCCGCGGATCGAAGCGGCTATTACATCCCGCTATGCATTTTGAAAGCGAGATTGGAATCTCAAATTGGCTCTCTGCTATGGTAAGCTCCTGTAGCGTTTGCGAAGCCGATATGGCAAACTTTTCCTGGGGGTTGCGGGCGCAGCAATTTCAGGACTGAAACCAGCGCAGCGAAGGCATCCATGGATCTTCCCGGCGCCTTCAAGCGGTCCGATATGGGCACATTTGAGGCACGGAAGTATTTCACCTCCGCGATGCTGCGAAAAGTGGGCATGGAGGGGGAAGGCTTGGCTCAGCCGTCAAGTCACTGCCCGGCGCTTTCTTTGTCTTTGCGAAACTCGAGCCCAGCAAGCCCTAGGGTGGGTGCCAACCCGCTACTTCCGCTTCACCCCCACAACAGCCCCACAATCCACCGAACCGCCCCACGCCGCCGATCCGCCCCTGACGGCGGATCGGGGCGGAGGGGGTCCGCAACCGCTTGCGTCAACCCCCACCGCGCGGCGCAAGGAGAGTGTTAAGATAGTCCTGACGTCCTCAGGTCATCTCATTGGGAAAAGATGATTTTCCCATCTGTCAGCGGGCGGACAGATCGGCCCGGCCGGGCGTCGCCCGGCTCAGAACGCCAGGCGGAAATATTCGGCTTCGAAATTGTTCGTCATGCCGGTGCCGCAGAACCCCATCGTCATGTTCGAGGTGCCGCTGATCGTGCCGCCCGCCACCATCGAGGCGCCCTCGATCCCGTCGGCATTGGCGGTGAACTCGATATCCCGCTCCGCGATCAGCTGGCTGCCATACAGCATCAGGTCGGCAGCGAATTCCATCCCGCCCTTGGTCACGATCTGCACGTCGCCGCCCTCGGCACAGTTATCGTCCAGCCCGATCTGCAGGCTGGCCGGCGAGTTGATCGACTTGCTCGAGGTGCTGGTCGTCGCGATCCGCACATTCTCCAGCACCGTGCCGCCGCCGAACTTGATCGCACAATCCGCCACGATGACCACGTTCTCGATCTTGGTCGTCGAATTGATCGTCGGATTGCCGAGCCCCGAGCAGTTCCAGATATAACGCTTGCCCGGCAGCAGGTCGGCCTCTGTCAATGTCTTCTTGCTGAGCGTCACGGCGGTGTAGGAATTGATGTAGTCGGGAAGATATTCAAGATCGCCGTCCCGCATCGCGTCGATGATATCGTCGATCCGGTTGATGATCCGCAGCCGGTAATAGCCCGACCGCAGTGCGGCCTCGAGACCGGCATTCGTCTCGAACCCCGATTGCGGCAGCACGATGCTGTTCTCGTCGGGCATCGACACCACGGTGCCGGCCTCGAACGTGTTGTTGGAGTTCATCTCGACATGATCATTGGAATGGATGCAGAAACCGTTCGCATAGCCGTTGTTGCTTTGCAGATCGACGACCCCATCGGCAACGAAGCCCTCGCGGAAACACATCGGCCGATAGGTCGTGAAGACTGCCGGCGTCACGATGTCAAAGTCTGAAACCCCGACGAAGTTGAACAAAAGGCTGCCGACGCTGTTCGACTTTGCGGCAAGCCGGCTGGTCGTGACCATCACCGCATTGCGCGACGCGTCATCCTGGGTGAAGGTCTGCGCTTCGTGATCCCAGTCCCCGAAGGTGATGTCGGTCTCCTCAAGAACCTCGCCGAAAGTCGCGCTGGGCATGCCATACTGGGCTGTCTCGATCGCCTTCAGCTTCACTTCGGTCGTGGTCAGACCCGGTTCGATGTCGCGATAATACAGGGCCGAATGCCCGGCAACGTCGGCGGCGACCTGCAGCTGGTTGCGCGCCGCCATCAGATTGGCCACGTCGACTGCAACGGCGCTTAGAACCGCCATCACCATGAAGACGAAAATCCCGAAGACGGTCATTGCGCCGGTTTCTTCGCCAAGGAAACCCTCGCGGGGCCACCAGGTAGGCTGCATTTTGGGTGTCATGGTTCAATACTCCACGAAATGACGCGCGCCGACCGTCAGTTCCAGATCGGCAAAGGCGGTGAATAGCTGCGTGGCGGTCAGATCAGAGGCGGGGATCCTCGCGACGCTAGTGATCGTGCCCTCGAGCGTATCCAGAAAGGTTGTGACTTCCGCGTTCGGGGCAATGCCAGCGAGTTCCGCCTTGACGCGGTCCGCGACCTCGACTTCATCCTTGAGCCGGCCGACCGACATGCTGCGGTTGGCATCCTGCACGATGCGATAGGCCCGGTTCTGGCCAAAAAACACGAAAGACGCATCGGCCGCCAGGACCAGGAACACGATGAAGATCGGCATCCAGAGCACCGATTCCAGGGTCGACGACCCGTCTTCCCGCTTGCGAAAGGTGGCGATAGTCTTTCGGGGAGTCCGCCTCATAGCATTCTTTGCTCATCAAGAACGCCCCCACCTGTCCTTATAGCAGGCTTACAGTGAACCTAACATTAACGTGGCAAAGTCAATTGGATCAATTACAAGATAACTTTATGGCACCTTCAGGCTTGGCGAATGGTTGCGCGCTCGCATGAATGACCGACGTCGCCCAGATCGGTTTCGCCTGATTGGCAAGCAAGCCGTAGGGCGGGTTCTCGCACCCACCACGCCCAACCTCACCTTAGATCCCGGCCCGGCACCAACGCCGCCCACACCCACCGCTGCTGCGGCGACGGCCGGGAGGATCGGGGGAGGGGGGCGGCCCCACCCGCTTGCGTCAAACCCTCCCGCACGGCGCAAGGAAAGGGTTAAGAAAGTTCTGGCGGTCGCAGGTTAAATCATTGATATATTATAATATTCTTCTTCTTCCGCGCGCGGGCAAAAAGGCGAGACTGGCCCCAGCCCCGCCCCCGCTCCCGAGCGCCCCCGAAATCAAATTGTGAAACCGGGAAATCCTGTCCATGCTCCCTCCATGGATATCACTCTGATCAAGACCTTCCTCGAGGTCGCCGCCACCGGCTCCTTCGTCGCCGCCTCAGAGCGGCTCTTCGTGACCCAGTCGGCCGTTTCCCTGCGCGTGAAGCGCCTCGAAGCCGAGCTCGGCCGGCCGCTCTTCACCCGCTCGAAGGCGGGCGCCGAACTCACTTCCGCGGGCCGCGAATTCGAACGCTATGCCCTCTCCATCATCAAGATCTGGGAGGAATCCCGCCAGCAGGTCTCGATCCCCGCCGGCTTCACCAAGAGCCTGACCATCGGCGCACAATACTCGCTCTGGCCGCGGCTGGGATTCCGGATGATCGACGCCCTGCGCGCCTCGATGCCGGAACTGAACCTGCGCGCCGAACTGGGCATGCCCGACCGGCTGACCCGCTTCCTGATCGAGGGCGTGGTCCAGTTCGCCTTCCTCTACGCCCCGCAACTGCGCCCCGGCCTGTCCGTCGCCAAGGTGTTGGACGAGGAACTGGTCCTGGTCGCGCCCTGGCCAAAACCGACGATGGAGCTCGAAGGGCGCTACATCTTCGTCGACTGGGGCCCGGAATTCGTGCAGGCCCACTCGCTGGAACTGCCCGACCTGACCAATCCCGGCCTGACCTTCTCGCTCGGCGCGCTGACAGCCCGATACATCCTCAACCGAAACTACGCTGCCTACCTTCCCGCACGCTATGTCCGGCGCCATCTCGACGCCGGAGAGCTGCACCTTGTCCGTGACGCTCCTCGATTCCCTTACCCGATTTGGTCGGTCTGGCGCGATGACCTCGATGAAAGCGTTGCCAAAAAGGCACAAGAAGCGATGATTACGGTGGCCGAATATGCCGATGCCGAGCAGGGCGCGGTGTTCAGGCGTTTGTCGGCACTCGATAGCGATTGAAAACAAACGGGTTTTCCCCGGCCTGCGAGAATCCTAATTTGACGTAAGCATTTCTCATGATAAGGATGATTATTTCTAATTTTTCTTATGACACTCTCTTTCCTAAATCCCCCTCAGGCAATGATGCCCCCGGTCGACAATTATAGCCCAGGTTGAAAAACCAAGACCGGGACAAATTCTGGGAAAGGAAAGACCCATGAAACTCACTTCGAAACTGGCTTCGGCCTCGGCGATTGCACTGCTGCTCTCCGCCTCCGTGGTTTCCGCCCAAGGTGCCCTGGTTGGCACCGAAGCTCTGGATGACCGTATCGACGACATTCAAGAAGATGTTGCAGACGACTTCGCCGAAAGCGATGACGCGCAGCGTCGTGGCCTGAACCAGTACGCACAAGGCTGGACCGGCTCGCTGTCCGCTAGCCTCTCGGCCACCGACGGCAACACCGACACCGGTGATGCAGCAATTGGCGCCCGCTTCCGTTACGGCAACGGCCCGTGGAACCACACCTTTGGCCTCGGCTACGAATACGGCCAGGCCAATGACGTCGTCGACGAAGAAAACGCGTTCCTGGTCTATGACGTGAACCGTTACATCAACGAAAGCTTCTACGTCTTCGGTCTGGGCAGCCTGCAGTACGACAAGTTCGCCTCGAACAAGTTCGACGCGTTCCTCGGCGTTGGCCCGGGCTACCGCATCCTCAACTCGGATGATGTCAGCTGGCGCGTCCAGGCAGGTCCCGGCGTTCGCTATGTCGAAGATCAGGCTGGCAACGACAACACCGAGACCGCAGGTATCGCTTCGTCGCGCTTCTACTACAAGTTCAACGAAATGGTATTCATGACCAACGACACCGACGTCCTCCACTCGGACGCCAACACCGTTGCCACGAACGACCTGGCGCTGAACTACAAGCTGTCCGACGCTCTCTCGACCCGGTTCAGCTACCGGACCGAGTATAACAGCGACCCGCTCGCTGGTCTGGACAAATACGACAACAAGCTCGGTGCAGCCATCGTCTATGGCTTCTAAGCCGACAAACCCTGAGTAGTTCCAACTGACCTGGGGGCGGAGCAATCCGCCCCCTTTTTGGCTGTCAGAAAGGCTGGAGCCCGGGGCAATTTCAGGCTGTCCCGCGAGACCAGCTTCTCGATGAATCCACAGCCATTCTCTGGCGCGGAAAAGTGCTGCCAGGTCCAGGCAGCGAACTACATCGGCGCGGCCCGCGCGATGAAGCCGTTTGGCCGTTCCACGGGCACTTCCTGAAAGGTTCCACTATTGTCGAGTATCACTTTTCGGGAGGTTTCCGATAGTGTCTGCATCTGCATCGCATAGGCCCTGTATTCATGACTGGCGACGCAATGCGGGTCCTCCCGGCATTGCTGATCCAGGAAAGCATGGGTCAGTTCGTGGACCACCACACTGTCGAAGAGCTCTTGAATCGGGACTCGCGAAAACGGGTGATCGGGTTCGATGAGATCCGGGTAGACATCTGGCGAGGTTGCTTCCAGCGTCGCTTCGGCTGGCTCGTATCGCCCGAGGCAGGATCCGACGTCATGAACGAAGCGATCGACGACCTGCAGCGTGACCTTGGCCAACTGCGGCAGATGGCAAGTCGCCAGTCGCGCGGCGGCCTCGGAGGCCAGAACGCAGATCCGTTCCGCAAGGTCACCGTCGCCTGCATCGACCGAGAACATCGGAGCCGGACAGGTCACCACTTCCGCCGCCAGTCTGCCCGGATCGGCGGCCAGCAGCGTAAGCGCAATGCAGGTCCGGGCAGCGATGCTCGCCGCCGCTCTCGTCCATCCTCCTTGGGGCCCGTTCTGTTCCGCGGCTTGTCGCCCATTCGCCACAGATAGCAAGATTGGTCACCCATGTCTCGGCTTCTCCGATCGGCCGCCCCCAACCCCTCGTGTCAACTCCGACCGCGCGGCGAAAGGAAAGCGTCAAGAAAGTCCTAACGCCCACGCATCATATATTTGATAAATAACGGTTTTCCTCTTTGTCCGCACGCGGACATCCGGCCTATCGCACCACCAGCTCCGGAAAG